>CANSKZ010000005.1 GCA_947647595.1 uncultured Clostridium sp.
TTACCAATCCAGCAATTGCTCCTGCAACTGAATTTGGATTTGATTTTGATGAAATCTTTAAAACTTCCATTTTTTCCTCCTATTATTTTAATTTTTCTTGTGTTTTTAAGTATGAAAAATTTTGCTGGCCATAACAAACTTTTCCGTTTGATTTAAAAATTTTATGAACTAAAATTTTTTTCTGCTCAATTTGAACAATCTAATCTTATCTTAAAATTTTTCTCATGTCTATAGGAGACAAGCAATTTTTTGCAGTTTCGTATGTGCATTTTCGACAGTATTTTCAGTATCTTTGACGGTTTTTGTCAGCTAGTGTCGAACCATGTTTGGATTTGTATTTTAATAAAAAAATCCCCACTTCAAAAATTGAAGTGAGGGAAAAATTTTATTTTTATTCATGACATTTACAACTATAACTTCCACACATTGATTCATCTTGTGCTCGTCCATCTTGACAATCGGGACAAGCTTGCACTTTAATTTGATTCAATTGACATACATTATGATTGCAATTATGATATTTGCAACTTTCTACTGTACAATTAATTTTTTGATTTTTCTCATCCATATCATAAAACCTCCGCAATTTAATTTTAGCATTTTTTGCTTTATAGTATTTAGTATAAACATTTTTTTAATTTTTAAACTGGTAATTTGGGTTTTACTTTCGATAAATATCATAAAATTTATCTCCTACAAAATGAAACTCCATACTTTTTAACTGCTCTAAAAATTGCTCGTATCGGTCAACATATGGAATTTCTTTGTCATTTGAAATTTGGTAATTATTTCCATAAATTTGCTCAATTCCATCTAATATCGTTTGTCCTTGCTCATTTACCAATTTCCAATTCATTTTGGCAAATCCATAATCATTAAATTCAATTACTTGGTCTGTATTGCAACAAATATACAAACCATAATCGGCTAAATAAGGGTCGACCGCATCAAATTCTTCTTCGAATATTTTTTTAAATTCTTGGTCAATTACCATATATTTATAATTGTTATTTTTCACAATATATTTTTCTTGCAAAATATAAATATTTTTATAAACATCGGATAAAATATCCCCTGCGGTATTAATAAAATAAATTGTGTTGTTATTGTAATTTTTAATTAACATTTTGTCTTCGATAAAGTCTAAAATCTGGGCTTTGCCTGACATTACATTTTTCTTGCCATATCCTGTAAACCAGCCTTGCTCCTTAGATGCTAGATTGAAAAATGGAATATTGCGATTGCTATATAGATACACATAGTCTTCATCATAATCCAAATTGTTAGCATTTAAACCAAATCGAATATTGAGATTTTCTTTTTTAGCAAGTTCAAACGTGTCTCCTAATCCTAAATTAGATTGTGTAATGATGATATCATATTTGTCATTATAATCATATCGATACGTATATTCATCTGAAGTTTCTTCATATCTCGGTGCTCGTTCCATAGCATCCGTTCTTTTTTCGATTTCCGTCTGCATTTGTCCGCCTTGCCCTAATATGTTTTTATAAATATGTTCTAGTTCTTTTTTCTTGGCTTCATAATTACCATCTGCCGATTCCGAGCGATAGGACATTACTTCTCTTTGATTTTTCAGAATAATTTGCGACGTTCCATCTTGTGAAACTAATGCCACTTGAAAATCCTTATTGTAAACTGTGATATTTACAAACGGACTTGCATAATCATACACAAAATCAATCACAACATCACCTTTCGGGTTAATATATCCATATTTTCCGTCTTTTTTTACATTAATATACGGTTCTGTTATGTCCAGTTCTGTTATATATTTAAAATAATTTTGCTCATATTCTCGACTGCCTTCGTTTTCTTTATTTTTTATCGATTGTGCAATATTTTTATAAAAAATAGTTGTGCCAGTTACCAATAAAGTTGCAACCATAATTAGGGCAACAATTGATATTCCTGTTGTGCTATCAATTTCAACCACAGTATCTTTCCAGGTTTCAATGCTAACTACAATACCACATAGGATAGAAAAAATACAAATCATTGGTTCCTTTATTAAAACAAAACTTAAAGCAAAAAAGCCGAACAAATATCCTGTTTTCATTTTACTATTATCTCGATTATTACGATATTGAAAAACATCGATAAATACAACCAAAATCAACAATCCATAAATTGCTTTTTTTACAATACTTATGACTGACAATTCTTGTACTGTAAATTCGATTACTTCTTTTGGTATGTAAAGCGTATAAACCAGCAATAATATCCCAAAAAGGATATTCATTCCTCCAATACATAAATTAATAATTTTTCCCCTCATTTGTTCCCCTTTATTTATATAAATTCTTTTGTCTAATATAGTTTATAATTTGCTTTGGAATTAAATCTTCGATTGCTTCCCCTTTTTTTATTTTTTCTCTTATTTTACTAGAACTAATATTTTTCAAATCGCCTTTTTCTCTGTCTAATACAATATAATGATATTTTTTTAACAATTCTTCTGCATTTTTCCATTGACTCATTTGATGATAATTATCACTCCCCATGATAAAAAATCTTTCTGCATTTGGAAATGTTTTATCAATGATTTGAAATGTATCAATCGCACACATTTTTCTGTCTTGGTTGGAAATATTTAAAATTTCCATTTTCTCTTCTGCTTCAAATGCCAATTCTAGCATTCTGATTCGATGCTCTAAAGCAATTAAATCTTTCTTTTCATACAAATCTCCCATTGGCACAAAATAAACTTTTTCTAAATTTTCTTTTTCTATTACTTGCTTAATCAACTCTAAATGCGCATTTGTAACAGGATTAAAACATCCACCAAAAAAACCAATTCGATTACTCACTTAAACGATAGACCTCTTTACTTCTTTATAAATTTCTTCATGAATTTCTTCTACTGTTTTTAACTTTCCATTTGGAGCACACTCGATTTCATACCATCCATATTTCTGGGAAACGCTACAAGCGGCTCTATAGCTTTCTTCTAGGTGTTTACTATTTCTTTCGTGAATATCTTTTTCTTGGGTATGTGAAAATTTATTTTCTCTGGTTTTCATTAATTCTTGCGCAATTGGCGTTGGCATGTTTAAGAAAAAAACTTCGGTTGGTTTTGGAATGCCATATAAATTAAATTCCAAATCAAATAACCAATTGATGAATTTTTCTCTTTCTTCTTCTTTTTCTATTTTCCCTGCTTGGTGAACCATATTGGCGGTTGTATAACGGTCAGCTAGTATAATTCCGCCATTTTGGTAATATTCTTCAAACTCTTTTTTATACGTTGCATAACGATCTGCTGCATAAAAAGTGGAAGCAATATACGGACTTATCTGTTTTGGATCTTCTCCAAATTCGCCAGACAAATACATTTTCACCAAACTAGAAGACGGACTTTCATAATTGGGAAACGAAACAACTTTATATTTTACATTATCTTCTGTTAAACGATTTTGTAATTTTTCAAATTGCGTTTGTTTGCCACTTCCATCTGTTCCATCGATTACAAATAATTTTCCCATAATTTTCTCCTATACTTTCATTGCATTTTTGATATATTCTATTTCTGTTTCTGCGTCTAATCTCATAAAAAGAGGTTCTCCTTTTTCAATCACTTTGATGCCATTTGGTAAACCATGTTCTTCTTTTAGTGTATCCCATTGTTTCAAATTTTCTTCTTTGATGCCTAATTGCTGAAAGATGCTATCTGATGTATTTTTCATAAATGGTCTAATCAAAATCGCAATTTTTCTCAAATTTTCTACCAAATGATACATCACAACCGCCAAACGTTCGGTTTGTTCTTCTTTTGCTAAAGTCCAAGGCGCTGTTTCATCAATGTATTTATTGGTTCTAGCAATCACATTCCAAATTTCTGGAATCGCTTCACATACTTTGTATTCGTCCATTTTATTTTCGATTATTTTGATTTGTGATTTTGTATATTCATGCAGTATTTTTTCTAGCTCGTTTTCAGCAGATACATCGGCTACAATTTTTCCATTAAAATATTTGTTGATCATTCCAATGGTTCGATTCAAAAGATTTCCCAAATCATTACACAAATCATAATTGAATCGTTCAATAAAAGATTCTGGTGTGAACATCGAATCTTGTCCAAAAGACAATTCTCTTAACAAATAATATTTCGTAGCGTCTAATCCATAACGTTCAATCAAAGTTTCTGGATAAATGACATTTCCCTTGGATTTTGACATTTTCCCATCTTTCATTACAATATAGCCATGCGCATAAATTTGTTTTGGCATTTCCAATCCCAATGCCATTAAGAAAATTGGCCAATAAATACCATGAAATCGGATAATATCTTTTCCCACAATTTGAAAATCGGCTGGCCAATATTTTTGAAATAATGCATCATCCTCTGATAAATAGCCAAGTGCTGTAATATAGTTGGTTAAGGCATCAACCCAAACATATAAAACATGTTTTGGGTCATTTGGCATTTTAATTCCCCAATCAAAAGTCGTTCGGCTAATGCATAAATCTTCCAAACCAGGTTTAATGAAATTGCCAAATATTTCGTTTTTGCGAAATGCAGGTTGAATAAAATCAGGATTTTTATCGTAAAACGCAATCAAACGTTCTTGATATTTTTTCATATTAAAAAAGTAGGATTCTTCCTTCATTTTTTTCACTTCTCTGCCACAATCTGGACATTTTCCATCCACCAATTGTGTTTCCGTAAAATACGTTTCACAAGGCATACAATACCAACCTTCGTATTGGTCTTTGTAAATATCGCCATTTTCTAAAAATTGGTTGACAATTTTTTTCACAGCTTTTTCGTGACGTTCTTCGGTGGTTCGAATAAAATCGTCGTATTCAATTTCCATTAATTTCCATAATTTCTTGGCTTCTGTTGCCATTAAATCCACATGCTCTTGTGGAGTTTTACCACTCTTTTCGGCAACAGATTGGATTTTTTGCCCATGTTCATCTAAGCCAGTTAAAAGATAGGCATCATAGCCTCTTAATTTTTTGTAACGTTTTATGGTATCTGCTAAAGTAGTAGTATAGGCTGTTCCAATGTGAAATTTGCCACTTGGGTAATAAATCGGTGTTGTAATATAAAATTTTTTGTTTTCCATGTTTTAGATCCTTCTTTCTTATTTTATAGCTTATCCCAAAACCAGGAAAGTATATCACTATAACTTTTTAAATTTTTATTTTTAGCCACAATATCATCTATCCATAAATAAGTAATAAATCCTAAAAATAGTAAAATCAAATCTGCACCAATTGAATAATAATAAGGTGAGACATTGCTTGGGTTATAATTCACACCAATGGTGTGATAAATTAGTAATCCTAAACTATAAACAACAATGATAATTGGCAATTGTGGTAATTCTAATTTTCTTCCTAAAATAATCAAAGCAACTGTAATTAATGTTAGAATCAATAAAATTATTGGCTCTGATGTAAAAAATACGGTTTCCATTTTTATTCTCCTCTTCTAAATTTATTTTTTATTTCTATTAACTCTAGCCATATGTTCAGCTTGCTCATCATCGTACTCATTTTCTTCTGCTTCTTCTATTTTTTCTTGATTTTGCTCTGTAACTTCTGCATCAATATTTTGATCATCACTTTTACTCATATTGTATTTGTTTGCTATCTTAGTTGTATTTTCATTACAAGTTTTTCTTGCATCTTTTAGTAAAGCTATTTCTTGTTCTGTATCCAATCCCATGGCTTTTATTTTGGCAACATTTTGACTATATTTTTCTAGTTCTTCTTCCGTTTCTCTTGCATAATTGCTAATATCTTGGATAGAGTTTTCTAAATTGTCTTCTAGCTCTTCACGAATCACTAATCCATTGCTATCTGCATATTCTAGATATTGTTTTTCAGCTGGTTTAAATGGTTCTAAAACTTGTCCATATTTCACTCGATTTCCTGTTACGTCTTGTATTTCTTTATTGACATTTCCAGCTAATACTAAATTTTCATCTTGTGTACCATAATATTTATCCGGTCCTTCTACCCCATCTCCTGCAATTTGTACCACTAAAACATCATTTCCATTTTCTTCTACTAACGTGTCATCAATTTGATCTAATAATTGATTTGCTTTGACATAAAAAAATCCTTTAATTGTTTTCACACCTAATTTTTGACAAAACTTTTTAACATCCTCTGGAATTTCTTTCTTACTTTCTTGTTCTAATGTAACATCTTTTTTCCCATTAACCTCTTTTTCAATGTTATCTCTTTCTTCACTTGTTTTCCCATTTCTCTCATTTTCACCATCAATATATTTGTCTTTCACGTCTTCTATTTCCTTTTTGGGAATTCGATTGTCAATTACTTTTTCTAAATCCATAGTCGCCAATTGATCCATTGCAGATAATTCATTTAGTTTTAATTTTTGATATAAAATTTCATTTATCATTTCATCTTGTTTTTCAATCGGCAATGCTCCAATACCAAGATGCTTGACAATTTCATCTTTCACTTTGCCAGATATTTCAAAATGTTCTTTTTGAAAATCATTTTGGAAATAATACGTACCAAATTCACCTTCTGGAACTTTTCCTTTTTCATTGGTATTAATCAGAATTGCTCTATCTTTTTGCGGATCCGCTACAACATAAATTCTGGTTAGATTTTCGTCTCTTTCATAAATTGCACGATTTCTTTCATATTTATCTTGCTGTGCCATTAAAAACTCAGCTAAATTGCAAACTTGCATACGTGATAGTGAAGCCTCACTTATTTCATATTTCTGAAATACATCTTCTTGATATTTGTCATATAATTGCTCTTTTATGTATTTTGCTTTTTCTGGATTCCTTTCATAATTTTTATCCATATCTTCCCCTTTTATCTTTTATTTTAATTTTTGTTCAATCAAATTCGCCAATTCTTGCGCTCTTTTAGTGATATATTCTTGGTCTTCGCCTTCAATCATCACTCTTACTTTCGGCTCCGTTCCAGAAGGACGAATCAAAACTCTACCATTGCCTGAAAATTCTTTTTCTAAAGTTTCTATATTTTGCCTAATTTCTTCATCGATTTCATAATCATACTTTTTCTCGCTCGAAACTTGGGCATTTATTAATACTTGTGGATATATTTTTACCATGTTTCTCATTTCGGATGCTTTTTGATTTTTATGCAAAATCGCACGTATTAACATAAGCGAAGTCAAAATTCCATCACCTGTTGGATTATAATCTAACATAATCACATGACCCGATTGCTCTCCTCCTAAATTATAGCCATTTTTCAACATTTCCTCTAAAACATATCGGTCACCCACTTTCGTCGAAATCATTTGAATCTCATTTTTTTCACCATATTTTTTCAATCCCAAATTACTCATAACCGTAGCAACCAAAGCATTTTGATTTAGCTGATTTTTCTCTTTCAAATATTCTGCTAAAATCGCCATAATAATGTCTCCATCCATTGTGTCACCATTTTCGTCAACGGCTAAACATCGATCTCCATCACCATCATAAGCAATTCCTAAATCAAAACCATTTTTTTCAACATATTCAGAAATGGTTTCTAAACAAGTAGAACCACATTTTTCATTGATATTTACACCATTTGGATGATGATTAACAATTTCAAAATTAATTCCTAATTCCGAAAAAATCATTTCCGCTACTTGCGAAGTTGCTCCATTGGCTGTGTCAATTGCAACTTTTAGATTTTTGTTTTTCAACTCATCCCCAAAAATATCTTTGAAAAATTGGATATATTCCACTATATATTTGCTGTTATCTTCCGAAATTCCGATTTTATCTCCAACTGCCATTAAGGTTGATAATTTTTCAGAATCAATAATTTCTTCAATTTCTTCTTCAATTTCATCAGGAATTTTCATGCCTTTGTTGCTAAAATATTTTATCCCATTAAATTCAAATGTATTATGAGATGCAGAAATGACAACACTTGCATCAGCCTTTAATTTTTTGGTCAAATACGCAACTGCTGGTGTTGGCATAACACCTAATAATTTTACATTAGCCCCATAACTTAAAAAGCCAGCCGTCATTGCACTTTCAATAAGTGTGCCTGAAATTCTGGTATCTCTACCAATTAAAATGGTTGGCACATGTTTGGAATGTTTGGTTAAAACATAGGCACCTGCCTTTGCAACACGAAATACTAAATCTGGTGTCAATTCCAAATTGGCAATTCTTCGAATTCCATCTGTTCCAAAATATTTTCTCATACGCTCCTCCTTGTGTTATCTCTTTTTTATCTTTTCTATTATATCTATATCTTAATCGAATTTCAAGATTTTTGTGATATTTTTTAAAAAATTTTATTTTACATTTATCAATTTATATGATATAATCAAAAAAATTGATTAGGAGGTGCAAGAAATTTGAAACAAGATTCAGAACAACCACTCACTTTCGCAGAAGATAAAATCTTAATTTTATACATCTTAAAAAAAGTTGGTAAACCACTCTCCCACAAAGAACTGTTAGAATTAATTTTAGCTGTCGCTGACATCAATTACTTTTATTTTGAACAATTTTTAAGTGATTTATTAGAAGACCATTATATTGCAAAATCTCCTAAAAATCCTAATTTATATGAATTAACCGAAGAAGGCTCCAAAAGTTTAAGTTTAACTTTAGATTTAATCCCTGGCATTACAAAATTAAAAATTGACAGTCACTTCAAAGAAAGTTTTGATTCTATTCAAGATAAGTTTTCAATTTCCGCAGAATATACTCCTCTTTCAGAAAAAGAATTGATTGTCACTTGTAAAATCATTGAAAATCATATTGATATTTTCAAATTAGAAACCTATGTTGGCTCAAAAGAACAAGCCAGTCAAATCGTAAACAATTGGAATAAAAATGCTTCTGAGATTTATCCTCAAATTTTAAATCTTTTGGCAAAATAAAAAAAGGAATCCGCTTTACTGTTCAATCGGATTCCTTTTTCGCTTAATTCGCCAAGTGCGTAAGCCCCAAAATAATGGCTTGCATCAAAAGGCTGGGAATAATTATTATTAAAAACAAAATGACTAACAATATCATTAAACGTTTTAAAATCTTCCGCATCATTTAAGCTCCCTTCTAAGTTTATTCTTATTTATATTATATCATAAAAATTGTAAAAAGTCCACTAAATGAGAAATTTCTGAATTAGCTTGTTTTAAAGTTTTATCTTATTTAATATTTGATTGTAACTTTTTAGCCATTCCATTGGTCTTTAAATGTTTTTGAATCCCTTTTTGTTTCTTCTGATATTCTATATCACTAAAGCAAGATATTTACTTCCAATTTCTTTTATTTCTTCTGTACAAGAACAAAGAGGACTCGCAATTGCTTGTCCCCTCTGTTCTCTTCATCTCATTATCATTACATGTTAGTACATAAGACTTTTTCTTTGAACAATATACCACTTTTCGTAACTGCAGTATGCTGTAACACCTCTCATATGAGAGTATCTCGCCTGTATTATCTCATACGCTTCAGGTTTGCTGTCATAGGAAATCTCTTCCAATAGGATATATCCCTCCGCTTTAAACATGCTAGCTTTGCTTTGAACAATATACCACTTTCCGTCTTTTCCACGATGTGTTTGAGCTTCCATATCAGAATAACGCTCCTTTAGCTTCTCCCATGCTGTCGCATTACTGTCATAGCCCTCATTTCCCAGCAACTCCCACTTATTTGTGTCAACAGGCATAGTCATAATATTTCCTCCTTAATCTTATTATTCAAAATTTTAGAGTTTCTTCAACCTTACATATATTAGTAAGTCTATTATAATTATACCACTTTTTCCCCATTTTGTCAAATATATATATTCACTTTCAATTTAATATAACTTTAACTTTATTTTTCCTTCGCTATTAGTAATTATTTAAACGATAACTTACTACTTATCTTTCCCATTATTCTCAAAAAATGTATATGCAACTAAGCCAAAAAAGTATTTTGCCCCCTCTTTTTTGACTTATTTTTTATTTAAATTTTTACAAACTCCTTCGCTGGATTTCATACAGTATAATTCCTGTTGCAACTGCTGCATTCAAACTCTCTGTTTTTCCGGACATCGGTATTTTAATTTTCTCATTTACCAAATTCAAAATATTTTCCGATACGCCATTTGCTTCATTTCCAATTATGACCGCTGTTTTTTGATAATCAACATCATAAATTGTTTTATCTGTTTTTAAATCCGTTCCATATATTTTAATTTGACGTTTGTTCATTTCCTTGATAACTTTTTCTAAATCACGTTCAATCACATTCACGCGAAAAATCGCTCCCATCGTGGAACGTACAACTTTTGAATTATAACAATCTGCCGTTCCGTTAGATACAATAATTTGTTTCATATTTAAACTATCCGCTGTTCGTAAAATCGTCCCCATATTGCCCGGGTCTTGAATATTATCCAAAAGCAAAAAATTGTCTGCTTTATAATCAATCTTATTCTCCGTTTTCATTGGTTTTGCCACAATTGCCATAATTCCTTGTGGTGCAACAACATCTGTAATAAGAGAAAAAATCTTTTCACTTACATAAATGCATTCATATTTTGCAATATCATATAATTGCTCTTGTGTCATAGAACTTTCTGTTCTACAATCATCACACACAACAATGTATTTTATTTCAGCCTGTTCATGAATGGCCTCTTCAATCATCTTGGCGCCTTCTACAACAAATTCGCCAAATTCATCTCGGTATTTTTTCTCTTTTAACTTTCGAATATGTTTAATTAAATCATTGTCTTTGCTTGTAATTACCATTTTTAAATCCTTTCTAGAAATTCTTTGCATTCTTTTAAAATTTCAAAATCATTTGAAATCTGAACTGTAATATAAGGGCTTACTTTAGATGGTGAAAATTTAATTTTCGCTTTGTAAATCTGCATTAATTTTTCCACAATACCCACATTAAATTTTTTCTCGTCAAAGTAATATATGATATTATTTCCTCGTTGAACGATTTTTAGTACAAATTTTTCACGTGCTAAATTTTTAATTCTTGCAATTTCTAATAAATTCTCAATTTCTTTTGGAAATTGCCCATATCGGTCAATGATTTCATCCATCACATTTTCGATATCTTCTTCCTTTTTACAAGCCGAAATATTTTGGTAAATTTCAATTTTTTGACTCGGACTTTCTACAAATTCATCTGGAATAAAACTCGAAACATTCAAATCAATTTGAATTTCAATCTCTTCTTCAATCGTTTCGCCTTGCATTTCTTTTACCACTTCGTCTAGTAATTTACAATACATATCATATCCAACTTGTTCCATGTGTCCATGCTGAATTTCTCCCATAACGCTTCCTGCTCCACGAATTTCCAAATCACGCATCGCAATTTTAAAACCTGAGCCAAACTCTGTAAATTCTTTAATCGCTTTTAATCGTTTATCGGCATCTTCGGAAAGCATTTTATCCCTGCGATACGTAATGTAGGCATAGCTCTGCGTTTCTGAACGTCCCACACGTCCACGAATTTGATACAATTGTGCCAAACCTAGTCTGTCCGCATTTTCCACAATAATTGTGTTCGCATTTGGAATATCGATTCCAGATTCTAAAATTGTGGTACAAACCAGCACATTTGTTTTTTGGTCAACAAAATCTTGCATGATATTTTCCAGCTCTGAGCCACTCATTTGCCCATGTGCCAAATCAACTTTTGCTTCTGGCACAAGATTCGAAATATCGCTTGCCTTTTTGACAATATTTTGTACATTATTATACAAATAAAAAACTTGTCCACCTCGTTCCAACTCTTTCAAAATCGCTTCTCGAATAACTTCTGCATCATATTCTAAGACGTAAGTTTGAACTGGTTTTCGATTTTGTGGTGGTTCATAAATTACAGACATATCACGCATTCCAACAACCGACATATGAAGCGTTCTTGGAATCGGTGTTGCTGTCATGGTCAAAACGTCAATACTTTCTTTCATTTGCTTAATGGCTTCTTTGGCCTTTACACCAAAACGATGTTCTTCATCAATGATAAGTAATCCCAAATTTTTGAATTTAACATCTTTACTCAAAATTCTATGGGTCCCAACAATAATATCAACTTCGCCTGTTTCTAGTTTTTGTAAAATTTCCTTTTGTTCCTTTGGCGTTCGAAATCGGCTCAACCCTTCAACTCGAATGGGATATTCTTTTAATCTTTCTTTAAAACTTGCATATTGCTGTTCTGCTAAAATAGTCGTTGGTACCAAATACGCTACTTGTTTTTGATCCATACATGATTTAAAAGCAGCACGAATTGCAACTTCTGTTTTTCCATATCCAACATCTCCACACAGAAGTCTATCCATAGGACGCATAGCTTCCATGTCTTTTTTGATTTCTTGAATGCAACGCAATTGGTCATCAGTTTCTGTATATTCAAAACTTTCTTCAAATTCGTGTTGCCATGGTGTATCTTTGGAAAAAGCAAAACCTTGCATTTTCTGTCTTTTGGCATATAATTTGATCAGTTCTTCTGCGACTTCTCGTAAATTCTTTTTAACTCTTTCTTTAGCTCGTTTCCATTCATTCGAACCTAATTTATTTAAACTCAAATTTGTAATTTCTGGACCAATATATTTTCGTACATTATCTAAGGAATCTGTAGGAACATATAAAATATCGTCCCCTTTATATTTCAATTTAATATAGTCTTTGGTCACACCATCTGCTTTTATGGTATTTACACCTATATATTGCCCAATTCCGTGTGTTTTGTGAACAATAAAGTCATTTTCCTTTAAATCTGCAAAAACAATTTTCTCGCCCTCTTTAAACGCAGACGAAGACTTCTTTCTTTTTGCTTTCACCTCAAACACTTCTGCTGTGGAAATCACAACCAAATCAAATTCGTCACACTCAAACCCACCAGACAGATAACCTGGCACAATATTTACAATTCCTAATGTGATTTCATCTTCCTTTTTTTCTAATATCGTACTTGGAATTTCTTTTTCCGCTAAAATTCCTGTTAATCTTTTGCAATTGTCGACGTTTCCGCCGTAGGATTACTGTTTGTTTAGAGCTGTTAATTGCTTTTTGTAATTTCTGAAACAGTAAATCCATTGAACTACGAAAAAAGTTGACCTCCCTATAGCTAAAGCTATATCCGTTTCTTTTTGCATGCATACTTTGTTTATCCACAAAACCAATATCTTGTTTCTCTAAGTAAATCGTTTGTCTATTTTTGGTTTTATCAGAAAAATCTAAATAATCTTGTTTGTTCACCAATCCTGTTGGAACAATCTTATTTTTTTCAATTAAATCTTGTACTAAATTTTCATTATCTTTTGTAATTGCTTCTGCTCTATTTTTTATTTTTTCGATTTCGTCTAGAAATAGAACAAAATCGTCATTCAAATAATCCAATAACGTATTGGTTTGCTCATAAAAGGAATCAAAATATTTGTCAATCTTATTGATATATTCTCCATTTTTCATTTGTCCAATATCTTCTTGTACTTTTTCATATACTGATTTCGTATAGGATTTATTCTCAATTCTTTCGCAAATCGTAGAAATATCTGTTTCTAATAAAAATTCGTAAGCTGGAAAAATTTCAGCTGTTTCTAGCATTTCTGTCGTTCTTTGACTCATGATACTAAATTTTCGAATGGAATCAACTTCATCTCCCCAAAATTCAATTCGAATGCCATGTGACTCTGAGGTTGCAATATCAACTATTCCACCACGTACGCTAAATTGTCCTTTGCCTTCAATTAAATCATATCGTTCATAGCCAAGTGATACTAATCTTTCTTTTAAATCGCTTAACTGAATTGTGTCCCCTACTTTTAATTTCATAATAAATTGATAAAGTTTTTCTTTGGTTATCATTTTTTGCATCACTGCCTCAATGGTTGTTACAATAATCTTGCTTTTGTTTTGTTGCAAATTGTTTAATACCGCAATTCTTTCAAAAAGTTTATCTTTACTTTCTGCTAAATAATCAAAGGTGATAATTTCTCTTTTCGGAAAAAATTCTACCTTTTCTCCAAAAAAAGCCAAATCTTTCATGATTTTTTTTGCTTGAATTTCATTATACGTTATAATACAAATTGGCTTTTCCCCATAAAATCTTGTAGAATATGCCATATGGACCTTACCAATATCGGTAAGGCCTGATAGCATAATTGGAGTTTTATTTTGTTTTACATCAAACATATAATCATTGAATTTTTTTACATTGGGCATGGTTTTAATTAGTGGATTCATGTTTTTACCTCTTTTAATTTTAATTATGAATTATTATATCACAAATTAGAAGATTTGTAACATTTTTTTCGAAATTAATGTAAAATATTTTATTTTTAGTATAAAAAAAACAAAGAACCATTCTTTGCTTTTTCTTAATTTTAAATTTGGAGCGGGAAACGGGGCTCAAACCCGCGACCTTCGCCTTGGCAAGGCGACGCTCTATCAACTGAGCTATTCCCGCATTTGTGTTTGGAATAGTAATATCATAACAGAATCATCTTAAATTGTCAATACCTAAATTTAATTTTTTATCGCATTTCATTTTATTTTTTTAGAAAATTTGAAAAAGCAAATCGAAAAACGATTTGCTTTTTTATGTTTATCATTTTTTAATTATTTTTTATTAACTATATCTTTTAAAGCTTTACCAGGTTTGAATTTTGGAGCTTTAGATGCTGGTATTTTGATTTCTTCTTTTGTTTGAGGGTTTCTTCCTTTTCTAGCTGCTCTTTTAATTACTTCAAAAGAACCAAATCCAACTAATTGAACTTTGTCTCCTTTTTTTAATGTTTCAGTAACTACATCTACAAATGCATTAACTAACTCCTCAGCATTCTTTTTTGTTGCTCCTGTTTTTGCAGCTACTGCTGCGATTAATTCAGCTTTGTTCATTTCATATACCTCCTAATAGATTTTAAGTTGCGTAGATTTTTTTATTCTACTAATATCATTATTCGCCAAAGTTAGTCAAAATCCTTCTTTTTTTAAAAGAATTTTATTTTTTTATCTATTTTTCAATATTTTCACCCAAATCTAAAA
Source organism: uncultured Clostridium sp. (assembly GCA_947647595.1). GTDB lineage: Bacteria > Bacillota > Clostridia > TANB77 > CAG-508 > Scatovivens. The sequence goes on from CANSKZ010000005.1 coordinate 15,008, forward strand.
TTTTATTCCTTATTTTTCAGGCTTTTTAGGGTTCCTTATAAATTTTAATTTTCTGCAAAAATCGATAAATTTTCTCTCCATTCGGCAACATATAAATATCTTCTTTTGACAAAATTTTAAATACAATTACGAATATAAAATACACCATTACAGCAACTAAGATACCAATTACGGTTGCAATCATCGAACCAATTCCCAAAAGAAATACTGTTCGATAAACTCCATAAGAAATAGCTGACATCAATATTGTAACAATGAGTGGTTTTACGATTAACTGACTGACACTAAAATCCAATTGAATTGTTCTTTTTAATACCTGATACACAATCGAAAACGATACAATATGGCAAAGTACAGACCCAATTGCAGCTCCATTTTCATAAATTCCTTCCATTGGAATTAATAACAAATTGGCAATAAATTTGACAATTACGCCACATCCTAAAGCAATGGCTGGTACTTTTATCTTACCTAATCCTTGCAAGGCTCCATTAATGGTTTGGGCAAGTGATGTAAAAATAATGGTAAAAGCAGAAATCGCAAGCAACGTTCCTCCTGAACTTGCATTTGGAAATAGTAATTCTAAAATTTGTCTTGCATAAAGAAACATCCCAAAAGTACAGGGCAATCCAATTAAAATTGTAATTAATAAAGATAGGCGTAATCTTTTGTTAATCGTATCTGTATCATTTTTGACTCTAGCTCCTGATATGGTTGGTACAAGCGCTGTCGCAAAGGCAATATTAAAAGCAAGTGGCATAGAAGTTAAAATATCTACTTTGGAACTCAAAATTCCATATTTTGCTTTGGCAGTTGCTTCTCCAATTAATGGCTTTAAAATCCTTACTACTGTAACAGAATCAATATTTTTATTAACGGCAGAAATGAGTGAACTAAGTGAAATCGGAATCGAAACTGCCAAAATTTTTTTGATAATTGATTTTGCACTTTCTTTCGTGGTTGGTTTTGCACGTTCACTTAAATTTTTATATTCCTCTTTTCGATTCATTTTATATAAAGCAAAAATATAAGAAAAACTTAAAAAGGTAGCAAACGTTGTTGCCAAATTGGCTCCCGCTGCCATTAATTCTGTATTCACACTGGTGCAAATTGCAACGATTTCTACAATTAAAATAGTAAGTATTGTTTTAAATACTTGTTCAACCGTTTGCGATTTAGCCGTAGCCGACATTTTTTGTCTACCATTAAAATATCCTCGAATTACTGATGAAATCGAGACAAAGAAAATGGCTGGTGATAAAGTCATTAAAGTATATTCTGCTTCTGGAATTTGTAACCAACTGTTTGCAATTACACCTGCTCCTAAATATAGCATTAATGTTCCACAAAATCCAATCATCGCAAAAGCAACAAATGCTATTTTGAAAATTCGATCTGCCCCTTTTCGGTCTCCGTAGTGCCAATTTTTCCGAAACTAATTTTGAAATGGCATTTGGCACACCAATTGAGGACAATGTAAGAAGAAGTGCATACACTTGATAGCCACTCATATAAATCGCATTTCCATTGTCACCAAACCCTTCACGATTGGTCAGATACATGCTATAAATCAAGCCTAATATTTTAATAATTACTTGTGAACACATTAACGCCAAAACGCCTTGCATGAATCCTTCTTTTTTATTTTTTGTCATAAATCTTACCTCTTTTATCTTTTTATAATGTAGTTAATATTTCTTAGACAGAAATATTAACTAGATATCTCTAACTTTCTTCGCTTAAAAAGCTATTTCAATTATATTGTTTTTATCTGAATCTTTCAATACCTTTTTATAAATATTCGAAAAAAAATCATTTAAGACGTATTTTTCTATATTTTTTCATAAAATTCTCTATTTTTTTCGCCAAACCCCTTGTTTTTTTTCCAATTTTGTTAGATAATATAGATAAGTATGTAAAACTAATTATAAAAGTAAAAATTAGAATTTAGAAAGTGGTGAAAACTTGTGAAATATATTGATAAATTACTAAAAAAATTAAAAACCGATCGAAATACTTTTGTCACCTATATTTTGACTCTTATTTCTATTTATATTGTAGTCGATCGTGTTGCAGAAATTTTACTGATTGGATTTTCAGGTGTGTCTGTTTCTTATTGGGGACCTATTAAATATACTTTAGCTTTAGCTTGCCCAATATTTGCTTTTTATTTTTCGTTCGCTTCAAAATTTATTACACACTCAACCATAAAATTAGCCTTTCTTTATTTGTACACAACCGTATTGTATATTGTAGGCATTTCTATGCTGATTCAATGGGTAAATCAACTTGGTTGGTTGCTGTTGTTTTCTGTACCAAATTACAGCTATGTCATTTCTCAGTTTATGGACCTAATTCGTCCTGCCTTTTCTGCTTTTGCGTGGTACGTTCCAATTTGCTCATTCTATCCAATCTTTAAATATTTTTACTTTAAAGTAAATGATATGAAAGATGTTAGAGATTCTATTTTCGATTATCAAGGAATTGATTTATCCGACAAAAAAGAAGGAACTGGACCATATACCTGTGAAATGATACTTTGCAAAGATAATGCATCTTCTAAGATTGTTAAAATTCCAGAAAATAGAAGATATGAATCTATGTTAGTTGTAGGAACTTCAGGTTCTGGAAAAACTTCTATGATTTTCGAACCAATGATTGCAAGAGATATGGAAAAGAAATTTTTCCTGAAAGAAGCTTCCAAAGAAATTGGATTTACTGCATTACGTACAGGAATTGCAAATTTAAATTGCCCTTATGCCAACGACTATATTAACGAACATTTTTCATTAAATATGTTAACCCCTATTGCAAATAAAGAAAAAATCTTCAAAGCCTATGTTTCAAAACTTACTTTTTCATATGCTGGTGAAAATTCTGTTTATAAAGATTTAGGTCTTACTTATTTAGCACCAGATTACGAATCTCTTTCTCATATGAAAGATGTGGCTGATAATTTTGGATTAACCTACCACGTTATTGATCCAAACGACCCAAATTCCATTGGTTTAAATCCTTTTGCTTTTAAAGAACCAATGAAATCTGCAATTTCCATATCTTCTATTTTAAAAAGAATGTATGATGCTAATTTAGATTATAATCAAGCTTATGTTTCGGCTAACATCGCCTATAATCATAATATCGTTACACAAGCGGTTGAAAATATCACCATTTTATTAAAAGAAATGTATCCGCTTTTACATAACAATACAATTCCAACCCTTTATGATTTGCTAAAATTATTAACCAATTTTAATTTAATTGAAGAAATGGCAGAACAAATGAAAGAAATACCAGAATTAGCAGAACAATACGCGATTCAATTAGGTTACTTCGAGAAAACTTTTTATAAGAATGCTGTTGGTAGAGAAACAACTGCTAAACATCTTCAAGCAGCCTCTGCTCAATTAGAAAACTTACTTCGCTATCCGGGTATTAAAAATATTTTGTGTAATCAAACCAATAATATTAATTATGATAATGTATTAAAAAATGGAGATATTGTTCTAGTTTGTACTCGTCGAGGTGATTTAGGTGCTAGTGTCCACAAAGCATTTGGCTTGTTCGTATTACTACTAATGCAACATTCTATCTTATCTAGACCTGGTATTGAAAAAACGAGAATTCCTCACTTTTTATATGTTGATGAATTCCCTCCATTTGTATGTAAAGCAACAGAAGATATCTTTACTTTATATCGAAAATATAGAGTTGGAACAATTGTATCAGCACAAAATTTATCTCAATTTGGTGACAAGGAATTTAAAACAACATTACTTGCTAATAGTACTACAAAAATTGCATTTGGTAACAATACTCCCGAAGATAATGATTGGTGGCAAAGAGAATTTGGTGACCATCGTGAATGGAAATTCTTTAATGATTATCAAACCGATAAAGTTGAGTACAATCCTACTTATCGACAAATCAAATGGGATTGGAAGGAAAATATAAAATCTGGAGAAGTGCAAGCTTTAGCCTTTAAAACGATTGTATATAAAACCAGAGATTTAAAAGGTAAAATGGTTGTTGGAAAAGCAAAAGTGGATTTCCTAGAATCCAAATATAAAGAAAAACAAAAAATCAAATCTTATAACTTTTCTAAATTCACAAACGGAATTACAATTAACGATGTAACAAAAAAAGATTCAGAAAAACTCGATGGCAATTCAGAATCAAGTCCTATTAGCACACAAAGTTTCAATTCACATTATAAATTTGATGATGAAGATCCAATTATTGACTATAAAAAAACAAATCAATAATTTATGAAAATAAAAAAATCAGAGTAATTTTAAAACTCTGATTTTTTTATTTTCATACTATTCTTTTTTTACTTTCCCATAACTTCCTATCACAATTCCAACTAGGCCTATCACAATAAACATGAACCCAAAACTTGTAAACTTCAATAGTATTTCAGATACAATTTCTCTTGCTAAATCGCTTAACGATTGACTAAATAATACAACATTTTTTATATCAATATTTTTGCTAACAACCCATCTTATTAATTCTAGCAATATTCCAGCTGATAACAAACCTGTTGCAATTGTGCAAACACCATCTGTTATATTTCTCCAGTTTGTAGATAATATGACAATCACCATTACCACCAAAATCGCAATCATAACTTTTTCTGCAATTCCTATTATTTTTTGTATTTTAGGTATGATATGGGCAATCTTATCAATATGATTTGGTAATATATTAACTTTATCTTCATAAACACTTACAATCAGCCTTTGATATTCTTCAATATTTTTCTGTTCTTGTGCTGACACTTTAATATTATTTTCAGTAAAATATTGATTCATATTTTGATTAATTTGGTTCTTTACAAATTCTGTATGATTAGTAAGTTCTGAACCATCATATAAATAATCCACCATTGTATTAATATCTTCTTTTACTAATTCATTGGTAAATAAATTAGCAAATATTTCCTCTGGAAATCCTGATTGATATTGATATTCCTCAAATCCATTTTTTAAATCTGTTTGAATTCTTCCATAATAATCATTTTTTTCCAACTGTCTTAATACATACTGCTTGTTTAATAAAGTGTTTGAAAGCAAAATTATTGCAAAACTTGCCATAAGAATTAAACACAGCAAAAATGACAATAGAAAATTCCATATTCCTTTTAATACTTTCATTTTTCAATTCTCCTATCTATTTAGCATATACTACATATCTTTCGGTTGTATAACCAATATTATTAATCGGCCAACAGGTATAAATCATTAAAATTTCTTCTTCCATTTGAATTGGCACCTTATTAGTTTCTGTTTCTTTCACAATTTTTGAATCATAAATTGTATAATCAAATTCCCCATATGCAGTTGTCACTTGGATAGAATCACCAATTTTAGCTTCTGGCAATTTTCCTAATAGTCTCCCATAATTATGTCCCATAAGAATAACGCTTCCACCTTCTCCTGGGAAGTAAGAATCAATTTCATGACCAATTCCATTTTTCAACAAGTCAAACGTCGTGCCATAATAGATAGGCAACTCTATATTAATACTTGGTATCTTCAAAGTTGCATAATTTTCCCCATATGAAGGACAATTCGTCAAAAGAGTAAGATTCTCTTTCTCGAATGTTTTCAATTCGGGAACTGCTTTTTGAACATTTTCATTTGTTTTCACTGTAATGATATCTATTAAATTTGTTGCCATCGAAAATTTTTCTTTTCCAAATTTAATAGCTATTGCAGAAATTATCAAAACAATGAAAAAAGCAACTATTATCCAAAAAATAGTTGCTTTTAATCCATCCTTTATGGTTTTATTTTTCATATTTCTTCTTTACTATTATAGCTGTTATAGCAATGGCAACTATTGCTACTATTATTTTTACCATTGAAGAATAATCTCTTCCTGTGTATACTAATTTATCGGCACCACGTAAAGTAGTTGTAGTAGATTTTGATAAACCTGTAGTTGCTCCACTTGATTGTGAACCATTTCCAACTACATTGCTATTTCCTTTATCTGTACTTAAAGTGTCATCTTTACTTCCTGTTGAATCACCACTTCCCATTGAGTCATTATTGTTATTATCACCAGTATTATTGTTTCCACCTGTTACAGTGTCTTTGTAAACAATCGCATATGTCGAGAAACGGTCTGTTTCAATTGTAATAGTATTAGCACTATTATCTAAATCGTTTAAAATTTCTGCTTGCCCATTGTGCACACGAACAATAGCAAAATTTCTTGTCACTCCACTAGCGGTATTTCTCAAACTGTCTGGTACATTAACAACAATTGTCACCTTACCATCTGTTTCAGTTATTGTAATACGGTTATTATCAATTTCTTTGAACATCGCAATATCAAGATATTGACCTACTTTCCAATCATCTAATAAATTTTTGATTGCATCTTTATCTGTATTACTTACAGTTTTATCTGCATCTTCTACAGACATAACAATCTTAACTGTTGAACCATTTTGCATTTGTTGTTTTTCGGCTTCTGTTAAACACATATCTTCTAATTCTTTGTTCGTTGTAGGAATTTTTATATCTGGAACATTAGCACCTTTTTCAATTTCTTTCTCAATTTCACTTGAAGGGTCATCTGGTCCTGGATTTGGGTCTGCTTTTGCTTTAACATTAATCGCTTGTGTTATTGTTTTAGTAATGTTACCTTCTTTGTAAGAAAATGTGATTTTAGTATCTGCTGTTGTTAATGGTCCATTTGGTGTATACGTATAGTTTGTAATTGCTTTTGAAGTATTATCATCATAGTTTGCTTTAATTACCACTCCTGTTGGGTCAAATGTTTCTCCTTCTGTATAATCTAAAACATCTGGAACTGTTGCTATTTCTATACTTGATAAAACAACATTCACTAATTCAAATAATCCTTTTGGTGTTGAGGTGATAAATGGCGTTCCTTCTGGTCCATCGCCAGCTGCATTCATTTTGCTTATTTCAATTCTCTCACCATTGCTATTTGAAAAAGTCACCCATAATTTTGCATACTCAGCAGCATCACTTACTAACCAAATAATTCTACTGGATTCCTTTCCTGTAAGGTTAATATTGCCTCCATTTTTATTAGCATTGTTTTCTAGTATTCCTTTTGCTTCATTAAATTCAGCTATAATTGTATTGGCATCATTATCTGATATCACTACATTTGAATCGTTTAAATAATCTAGTAATTTTTGTTTGTAATCTTGTCTCAATCTTACTCTTTTATCTAAAAATGAATGAGTGCCTACTAAATAATCAATTACATCATCTTTTGTGTAAGCTTGAACAAATACTGAAATACAAATTATGCTTACAATAAGCATCATAACAGTAAATATTTTACATAATTTATTCATTCTTATCTCTCCTTTTTCATTAAACTAGATATATTTTACCATATTTTCACAGTATTTGCAAGTACTTTTTCAAATTTTTTTCATTTTTAATAATTTTTGTAACAAATATTACAATCCACATTTCCATTTATACCAGAAATTCTTCCTGTACTTGTATATTGCCACATCGTATATTTCCCAGAATATGTACATTTCGCGCTATATTGAGCCACCCAAACATCGTATAAAATTTGAGAAGGAATCATATTATCATTTAAAAATGATTTGCAAGCATATACCATTGGTGTATAACCATAATTGGCAATCGTATTTCCAAATGTATTAGCAATGTTTGTCCTCATGCTTTTGCTTACATTTTTATCCCTTGTATTGACTCCTGCAATTAATTCTAAATCTAAAGCAATTGGCATTGAAACTTTATTTTGATACCCATATTTTCTCAATATTTGCATTACATATTCTGCATCGCGTTTTGCTTCTGCTGTATTAATGGCTGTTGAATAAAAATATACACCAACCTTTAATCCATTTTCAACTGCACCTGAAAAATTTCTTTGGAATTTTGGGTCTTCTGCCAATCCTCCTGTTCCATAGCCTCTATAACCAATTCGTATCATAGCATATTTTACACCACTATTGGCAACACTTTTCCAATCAATCACACCTTGATATTGTGATACATCAATTCCTTTTGCTCCTGCTGTATGAATGGTAGCTTCCACAATAAATTGAACAGAAATTCCTTTGATAATTTCTCCATAACGCGATTTTTGATAAACAGTTACTGTATGAGCCCCTTCTTTTAAACCACTTGTGCTAATTGTTTTTCCAAATCCAGCATTGGCTGTTTTCCCACCATATTGATTTTTATAATTAATTACATCTGCTCTGTCAAATCGTTCTGCGTTTGCTTTTTGTACATTATCAATATATATTTCAATGCTCGCATATTCATCGTCTGACACAGCCCAACCTTGAACTTCGATATTTTCGCCTTGTTGATATATTTTATGAAAAGTTGGTTTATCAATACACATTTCACCTTGATATTTCTTATTTCTAACAATAATTCCTCTCTCCGACGCACTAATCAAATCTCCATATCGTGAGATTTCTTCAATTCTTATGACATGTCCTCCTGCTGTTAAATCATTAATTTCTAACACACTATTGAAGCCTGCCTTCGGCGTCATTTCTTTTCCGCCATAGTCTGGCGAAACAATTGTGTCTACATCTGCTCTCTCGAATCGATTAATCTGACTATTGCTTTCTTTTCCATCTATCAATATTCTCATTCTTGAATTTGAATCGCTCGAAACTACCCAGCCACTTATTGTTAATTTATCATCTGGTCTAGTAAATCCTTCATCTTGTTTTGGATCATCAATACAAATTGCTCCTTGATATTTCTTATTTCTAACAATAATTCCTCTCTCCGATGCACTAATCAAATCTCCATATCGTGAGATTTCTTCAATTCTTATGACATGTCCTCCTGCCGTTAAATCGTTAATTTCTAACACACTGTTGAAGCCTGCCTTCGGTGTCATTTCTTTACCGCCATAGTCTGGTGAAACAATCGTATCTACATCTGCTCTTTCGAATCGATTAATTGTGCTACTGCTTTCTTTTCCGTCTATCAATATTCTCATTCTTGAATTTGAATCGCTCGAAACTACCCAGCCACTTATTGTTAATTTATCATCTGGTCTAGTAAATCCTTCATCTTGTTTTGGATCATCAATACAAATTGCTCCTTGATATTTCTTATTTCTAACAATAATTCCTCTCTCCGATGCACTAATCAAATCTCCATATCGTGAGATTTCTTCAATTCTTATGACATGTCCTCCTGCCGTTAAATCGTTAATTTCTAACACACTGTTGAAGCCTGCCTTCGGCGTCATTTCTTTACCGCCATAGTCTGGTGAAACAATCGTGTCTACATCCGCTCTTTCGAATCGATTAATTGGACTACTGCTTTCTTTTCCGTCTATCAATATTCTCATTCTCGAATCTGAATCGCTCGAAACTACCCAGCCACTTATTGCTAGTTTATCATCTGGTCTGGTAAATCCTTCATCTTGTTTTGGGTCATCGATGCAAATTGCTCCTTGATATTTCTTATTTCTAACAATAATTCCTCTCTCCGACGCACTAATCAAATCTCCATATCTTGAGATTTCTTCAATTCTTATGACATGTCCTCCTGCTGTTAAATCGTTAATTTCTAACACACTGTTGAAGCCTGCCTTCGGCGTCATTTCTTTACCGCCATAGTCTGGCGAAACAATCGTGTCTACATCTCCTCTCTCAAATCGATTAACTGGACTACTGCTTTCTTTTCCGTCTATCAATATTCTCATTCTCGAATTCGAATCGCTCGAAACTACCCAGCCACTTATCGTTAGCTTATCATCTGGTCTGGTAAATCCTTTATCTTGTTTTGGGTCATCAATACAAATTGCTCCTTGATATTTTTTATTAATAACAACAATACCTTTCTCTGATGCACTAATCAAATCTCCATATCTCGAAATTTCTTCAATTCTTATAACGTGTCCTCCTGCTGTTAAATCGTTAATTTCTAACACACTGTTGAAGCCTGCCTTCGGCGTCATTTCTTTACCGCCATAGTCTGGTGAAACAATCGTGTCTACATCCGCTCTTTCGAATCGATTAATTGGACTACTGCTTTCTTTTCCATCTATTAATATTCTCATTTTTGAATTTGAATCACTCGAAACTACCCAGCCACTTACGATTATTGAATGGTGATTTGGTCTTAAAAAAGATTCATCTTGCTTTGGGTCATCAATGCAAATGCTTCCTTTGTAAGTAGCAGAAATTTGTTCTCTTTCATTTATTTCTTTTTCTTCTGTATCCATTATATTCTTATTGACTTGTTCATCTTGCGCCTTTTCTATCATTTCATCTTTATTTATTATTTCATTTGTAACCGCATATAGAGTATTGGAATAAACTGTAAATAAAAAAATAAAAGATATTAAACTTATTAAAATTTTAGTTTTCATTTTTCCTCCAATCTCCAAATAAAAACCTTATATTTTAAAAATCATATCTTTTATTAAAAACCTTATAGTTTTTTTAATATATCATATATCTTTACTTTTGTAAATACATATTTTATTTTTAAAAAAATTTTTCTGTATTTTTTCATAAAATTCACTTGCATTATTTTATTATATCGTATATAATAGAATAGTAATTTTTAGGGGTATAGTGTTAATGGTAGCACATCGGTCTCCAAAACCGCCTGTGAGGGTTCGAATCCTTCTACCCCTGCCAAAAAACGTTCTTACAAAATATCGTAAGAACGTTTTTTTATTACTGTTTCTCTTATTTTCTCTTTTTTCTCTGTCTCCACACAACAATCCCGATTAACAAAATCACAACTGGGACTGCAAATATTACTGCCAAAACAATTCTATTTTGCTCTTTGGTAGCAGTAAACATATATGATGTACCTGCCATATCTTTTCTAAGTGTCAGTCCTCCTTCTTTTTCCGCCAAAACGGAAATACTATTTATAGCAAAATCTTTATTACTTCCTAAATATGACAATGGATATTGACTACTCAATTCAGAAACAATATAGTCTGTCATAAATTGCCCATTTCCTGAAATAATTAATTTTGATTGAATTTCCTCTGTACTTTCCCCTTCATTTTCGGTTGCTTCTGAAATTGTTTTCGTCACTTGTGCAGCAATCGTGAAATGACCTTTCTGACTACTTGCAGCTGCTGCATTAATATCCGAGGAAAAATCTGTTATAAATACCGCTGAATCTGTCGTTCCTAATAATTCTTCATACGTTACTTTTAAATTATTCAACTCCTCTTCTGGCAAAAAGTTTAATTTTTGCGAATAAGCAAGCCACATATAACTATCTGAAGCAATGTCAGCCGTAATATCGTTGGAACTAGATACTTGAGGTCGAAATACATATGGATAATTGGAAACTGTATAATTGCTATTCGCTTCTAATATATAACCATTTTCAATTGTAACACCATATACATCTAATATTTTTTGAAAATTAACAAGCTGAGAAGTTTGATTTAAAATATCTCTTGTCAAAAATATATTTCCACCTCGATTAATATAATCAAGAATTGCTTGGGTTTCATTTTCTAAAAAGTCATTTTCTGGTGACATGATTGCTAAAACATCACAATCTTCTGGAACACTTCCCGTTGAGGTAAGATTAACACTAGCAATTTCAAAAGCTTCATTTTTCAAATAAGTAGATAAAACGCCTAATTCTGCCTTTGCTGTTTCATCAGAAGCAATTTTAAATTCGTTGTGCCCTTCCACAAAATATACTTTTGGCTTATTTACTGTACTTAAACTCAAAATAGAATTCGTCAAAGTCTGTTCTGTTGTATCCACTTCTGCATAAGTTGAATAATCATAACTATGAAATTCCGAACTTGCGTCAATGATTTTTTTACTTTCACCAGACTCTATTACAACAATGGAATAACCATCTTCTAATTCAAATTCTTGTACTTTTGCAAGATTTGTCTCACTTGATAACATCTCATACGTTATTTTATCATTAGCCTGAGTATACTGTTTAATCAATCCTACAACGGAATCATCTTCTTCAATTCCAAAAACATAAATTTTAATGTCTTGGTTAATCATTTCCAAAGCCTTTTTAGAACTTTCTGATAAAGTATATAATTGATTTGCTGTTACATCAATTTGTGGTAAATTCAAAGCTTGAATCCCCATATTTAATCCAATAAAAGCCGCAATCAACACGAGAACTGTCAATATTGTAAATAATCGACTGGCAATAATAGTTTTTCTAAATTTTAATGAAAATTTCTCCGAAAATTTAATCTTCGTTTTTTCTTCTTCGTTCATTCTTCCCCTCCTATTTAACACTTTTTCTTCTTTGTAAAATAACAATCGTAAGCAGTATAAATAGAATTGTAAAAGACACAAAAGTAACTACTTCTGATATTGTTATTAAACCTCTTGGAAATTTATCAAACATACTAATTAATGAAAACATCTCCAAATTGCTATTAATATCTGGCAAAAACCACATAAGCAAAAAAGCACCTGTTGTTAAAAAATAAGCAACAATTTGGCTTTCTGTAATAGAAGAAGCAAACATGCCAAAGGCAAGATAAGCTAAACTTAATAAGAAAAAACCAAATAACGTTGTCAATCCCACTTTCAAAGAAGGTTCACCAAAACACTTTAAAATCACAAAGTACATTAATGTTAACCCTTCTGTTATCAATAAAATAACACCAGCTGCTAATAATTTTCCTAACACAATTGAAGTCATACTTCTAGGCGATGTTAGTAGCAATTGCTCCGTTCCTGATTTTCTTTCTGCGGCAAACATTCCCATTGTCAAAACTGGTGCAACAAATGTTAAAATCGTAGCTCCATTATAAAACAAATATTCAAAATTCATTGATTGATAACTAAAAATAGAAATATAGAAAAATACGCTAAATAACAATAAAAATATTCCTATAAAAACATATCCTGTTGAGGATAATAGATAACTTTTTAATTCTTTTTTCATCACTGCAAACATTTTATTTATTACCTCCTTTATTTTTCTCTTTTTCAGCCTTTTTTGAGGCTTTTTCTTGTTTTCTCTCTTCCTTCTTTGCTTTTTTGGCTTGTTGTTCTTCTCTTAATTCATCAATTTCTTTTTGATATTGTATTTTTCTAATTTCTTTTTGACTATATTCCGTTCTTCCCTCAATCAGTGTCACAAAAGCATCTTCTAGTGAATTTTCCTGCTTTTTCATCTCTAAAATAATGATATTTGATTTTGCACAAGTAGTTGAAATCTCTTTTCGAATATCTTTTCCATTTTCAACTATCACTTTATATTCTTTACTTCCATCCTCTTTTTCTTCCACAAAAGAAATCTCTTTTATCTCCGAAATCAACTCTTTTATAGAAGGTAATTTATTCTTTTCTGTCTCTTCTACAATCACTGTAATCATTTGGTCTTTTGAGGATTTCTTCTCTAAATTTTCGGGTGTATCTACTGCTACAATTTCCCCTTTATCAATAATCACAACTTTTTGACAAATTTGACTAATTTCAGAAAGAATATGAGAACTCAAAATAACGGTATGATTTTTTCGGAAAGATTTAATTAATTCACGAATTTCAATCACTTGCTTTGGGTCTAATCCAACAGTTGGTTCATCTAAAATCAAAATTTTAGGATCTCCTACAATTGCTCCTGCTAAACTTACTCTTTGTTTATAACCTCTCGAAAGAATCTTGGTTAAATTATTTTGCACTTTATCTAACCCTGTACTTTGAATTGCTTTTTCAACAGCTGCTTTTTTTTCTTTCTTTGGAATCATTTTTAAATCTGCCATATAAGTAACAAATTCTTTGACCGTCAATTCAGAATAAAGTGGCGTTCCTTCTGGCATATAGCCAATTTGTGCTTTTACTTTTTTTGGTTTTTTATCAACATCATAGCCACCCACTAAAATTTGTCCACTGGTTGGTTCAATAAATCCTGTTATCATGTTCATAGTCGTCGATTTTCCAGCACCATTTCTTCCTAAGAATCCAACAATTTCTCCCTCTTTTATTTCGAAACTAATATTTCTTACTGCATAAAAATCACCATATTGTTTCGTAACGTTTTTTACTTCTATCAAAGTTTTATCCTCCTTAAAACCATTTTTTTTATTTTATCGTGATAAACTTAAAATAATCTTAAATTATTTTAGCAATCAAAGCCTTTATCTTAATTCCTTCTTCTGAAAACATTTTTTCATGTTCTGTCATAATGTTTTCATCAAAAATTGACTCATTATGTAAATCATAGGTTTTAGAAACAATTTCAAATCCAGTTTCTTTGAAATATTCTAAACTTGCTTCAAATAATTCATCATTATCTGTTTTAAAATAAATTTCTCCACCTTTTTTTAAGAAATTTTTATAATTCTCTAACTGCCTTGTATGTGTCAATCTTTTTTTATTATGTTTTCCACGAGGCCACGGATTGCAAAAATTAATATAGATTCTATCCACTATATCTTTTTCGCCAAAAACATCTAAAATCCTTTCTACATTGGCTCGAATCAAAAATAAATTTTCTGGATGTTTCATTTCATAAGCTTGTTCAATATTTCTTTTCGATAACCCAAGCATTGCCTCAATCATATCAATTGCAATATAATTTATTTCTGAATGTTTACTTGCCAAATTAGCTATAAAATTTCCTTTTCCACATCCTAACTCTATGTGCAATGGCTGTTTTTTGGAAAACTGTTCTTGCCACTTATTTTTAAATTCTGATGGAGAATCAATATAAAATATTGCTTCTTCTAATTCCTGTTTTGCCCATTTTTTTCTACGAATTCGCATGCTTAAACCTCCTCTTGAAGATATGGTTTAGTATATCATTCTTTCATAGGAAAATCAATATATTTAAAACAAAAATACCCAAGACTAGATTTTCTAGTTCTTGGATATTTTCATACAATAAATAACTGCTATATTAATTAGTTATTTACTTCTTTTACATCACTATATACTTTACCTTTATATTCTACCGTTGCTGTATATCTTGTAATATCTCCATCTACTGTTGATTTTACTTCTGCAGTACCAATTGTAGTATCTTTATGTGTTGCATCATTTTGGCATACTGCTTCTACTGTTACAGTATTATCATCTGCCCAAGTAAATACTACTTTATAATTATGGTTCAATTTTTGGATCATAATATCTGCATCTTCTAATATTGTTTTCTTATCTTCCGCTATTTTTTTACTACATGTTGAACAATTATAATGTGCTTTTGCACCATCTGTTTCGCAAGTTTCTTTTACAGCTGGTGTTAAATCACCTACGGTATGTCCAGTAGCTGAAATAACATAGGATTCTTGAAGTGTATTACAGGTTGCACAATATCTTGAACCTATTCCTGTTTCTGTACAAGTTGGAGCTTTAATCACTGCTGGTGTTCCCCAGTTATGTCCTTTTGCATCGATTGTTTCTACTTTTCCACAATCAGAACATTTTTGTAAACCACTAGTAGCACAAGTAGCTTCCCTTGTTATAGACCAATTATGAGCAGCTGTTATCACATGAGTATGACCTTCTGTATCTTCTGTGCATCCTTCACGTTGGCAAACTTCTTCACCGTTTGTGAAAACGTCACTTGGAGTACATATTGCATTTTTTGTTGTTTTATAATCATGTCCTAATTTTTCAATTACTTCTGTTGAAGTACAAGCAACATATTCTTCTGTTGCCCCAGTATTTTGACAAGCTTTTTCTCCATCTATCACACAAGTTGGTTCTGTTGTTACTTCATAATTATGTCCTCTAGCAGGAATTACTTCTGTAGTACCACATTTAGAACAAGTTTTTTCTCCATCTTCTTCACAACTTGCTTTTGTTGTTACTGCTAAAGTATGTCCTTCAATTTTGGCTATTCTCGTTTTGTTACAAACAGTACAATATTGAGTTTCTTCACCAACTATACCATTTGCACAATCCGCTTCTACTCTTGTTGTTAAATGTGCCCAATCATGATCTGCAATTGGAAGTACTTCCTCTGAAATGACTTCTTTACAGGTAGTACATTTTACTACTGATTTTCCTGTTTTTTGACAAGTTGCATTTTCTACTTCTGCTTCACCTTCTGTATGACCTAATGCCTCAATTGACTCTGTATATTTTTTATTACATACTGTACAATAAAATTCTAATTCCCCATCTTCTGTACAGGTTGCTTCATTTTTTACTACTTCATTTGTTTTTACATGTTCTGCTTTTTCTAATACAGTTCTTTCTGTAGTTCCACAAAGTTCGCATGCATTAATTGTGTATCCTTCCTCTGTACAAGTTGCTGGTTTAGTAGATACCAATTTTGTATAGCTATGTTCAGCATTTGCTGCTGAGATTACTTCTGTATAGATAGAATCTTCTACATCACATCCTTCTATAGAACATGAGAAAACTCTATATCCATCTTCTAAACATGTTGCCTCTTTTGAATCTGATACAACATAAGTATGATCTACTCTATCTATTGTATCTATGATTGTGTCTCCACAAATCGTACATGTTTTAGAAACACGTCCTTCTGAATAACAAGTTGGTTCTTCTATTATTGTCTCTTCTACATAATCATGAACATGAGAAGCATTTCTTCCTTCATATATACCGCATGCAATATAATGCTCATATGGATGTTTTCCATAATATGCATCTGCTGCAACATCTGGGTTTTGTGCTAAATAATATTCTGCATCAAAAGCACTATTTTCTGCTGGTATTCTACCTTCGTTAATACCATGTTTCATGAAATGCTCATATGGATGTACTCTGTAATAAGCATCTGCTGCAATGTCTGCGTATTTTTCTAAATAGTATTTTGCATCAAAAGTAAATGATTCTGTTGCCTTTCTTCCTTCTGCAATTCCGTGATTTACAAAATGCTCGTAAGCATGTGTTCCATAATATGCGTCTGCTGCAACATCTGGGTTTTGTGCTAAATAATATTTTGCATCAAACAAAATAGACGCCTTTCTTCCTTCTTCAATTCCATGATTTACAAAATGTTCGTAAGCATGTGTTCCATAATATGCATCTGCTGCAACATCTGGATTTTGTGCTAAATAATAATTTTCATTAAATAAATAATTTTCAATTGTAGCTGCTTGTACATTTAAAGCAAATGCCATTACAAATGCAACTATTAATAAATAAATTTTTGTGGTTTTCTTTAAATTCATCTTTTTATTACCTCCTATTTTTTAACATAACAAAATACACTTTTTATAGTATATTGTAAATATAGGTATCCTCCTTTCTTCCAAAATTTACTAAATATTTTGTTATAAAATTATTATAGCACAATATTTTTATTTTGTACACATTTTTGTACACTTATTTTTATTTTTTTTTGTGTACACTATAAATAGGTGATGAAATATGGAAAAATTACAAATTAATACTCATAAAAAAGGGGTAGACACAATTACTAGAACTATACGCATAAATGGCACCACCTTTGATAAAATTACAGAAATTGCAGAAAAAAATAACATTAGCTTTAATAATGTTATTAATCAAATCATTGAATATGGTTTAAAAAATATGGAGGAATAAGTTTTACTTATTCCTCCTATTACTCTTCTATTAATATTTTTTATATGTATCACGCGACATTTTTTCTTTTTTCACAACGACTCCATTTTGTTTATAAATTTTATAAGCATCATACACTAATGAGGTTGGCGTTGTTTTCACCAAATTAGTTTCAATGGAAATTTCATATTCTGGGTCATTTTCATTTTTATAACCATAAATACTAACTGTTGCAATCCCTTTATCAACGGAAGATACAATTTTAATAGGATAACTTCTCGAATTCTTAAATTTAAAATCAGTTGAACCATATACAACTGTTGCATCTCTACCACCAGTAGCATACGATGGTACAAACATATGATTACGTCTTGAGGTAATTTGTAAATTTGCAAAAACAACTGCATCATACAGTGTTGTTGTTACTTGGCAAATTCCGCCTCCCAAACCATCCGTTACTTGTCCATCTGAAAATATTGCTGCATTTTTATAGCCTGCTGCCACTGTTCTTTTTCCTACTATTTTATTAAAAGAAAATTCTTCACCAGGCATGATAACTTTTCCATTAATTTTATTCGAAGCTAACCTCAAATTCGTCGTTCTATCTGGATTGTTTACATATTTTGTAGAAAAGGTGGACAGTAAATCTGGAAATGGGTCCATTCCTAAATCACTTACCGTTACTTCTGGTTTGGTGTAACTCAATGGAATTCGATATTCTTCTGCTTCTGCATTTTCACTAATTTTGTTTTCAACTGTTGGAATATCAAAATCAACTCCCACAACTTCTGCATAGACCATTCTTGGCTCAGTTGTGTAATAGGCATTTTGAGCTTGCCTGTAAATATCATTATGAATTGCTTGAACATTGATTTTGTCAGGATACTCTGTAAAAGTTGGAATATCAATACACATATTTTTGTAGGTAATATCTTGTACTTCTTCAATAATTCTTTGCTCTAATTCTTCTGTGTAAATTTTAGCACCATTTTTTCCGTTGGTAATGACTAATTTATCATCATCAACATAATAACTACTTTGCTCTAATTGATCTGGTAACTGTGCTTGTATGGTTTCTATATAATTTTTTAATGCTTCTTGATTATAATCCAATATTGGATCAATATCAATTTTCGCCATTAAAACAGAAGCATAGTCTTTAATATCTTTTCCAATTTTTCCACTTCGCCCTATCTGATAAGCCAATTCAATAGAAGCTTCAACATTAAACTTAGCTTCAAATTGTTCCACTTCCACATAATATTCATAATTCTGATACTTTAAAATAATATGGTCATTTAGCTCTGATTTTAATTTTTCACCTACTAATTGCTTGGCTTCTTCTCTCGTAAGACCAGACACATTAATTCCCTTAACCGATACTCCAGACTGGATTTTATCACTATTTTTATGACATATATAAAAGGTAATCATACTTGCAACCAAAATTCCAATCACAACTGCAATTAAAATTAAATAAATTACAATAAAATTTTTCTTACTTATCATTCTTTTTCTCTCATCTTTTTAAATACTTCTATTTATTATATTGTAAAAAAATTTTTTTAGCAAGTCTTTTGAAAAAATTAATATTATATCAAACGTAAATATTCTACTATTTTTTCCTCTTAACTACATATCACATCTCTTTTAATCAATTTCTCGTTCACACTCCCCAATCCAATAAATTTTTCTTGATGATAAATGCGATATATTCCATTTTCCTTTGGAACTGTTAATCTAACACCATTCAAAAATAATTCTAATTTTCTAGCATCGAAATCGATTCTTTCATATTTTTCACATAATTTTTCTACTGGAATGATATTTTCCTGAGTTAAATCTTCTAATTTCACAGCATTGTCTATTTTAAATTTGTCAACTGCTATTCTTTGTAAAAATTTCATATAGCCAACTGTATTTAATTTTTGAGCAATATCTTCACACAATACTCTAATATATGTTCCTTTTGAACATGAAACTTCAAATGTAATCTGATTTTGTTCTAGATTGATAGAAAGACATTTCATAGCATAAATTTCAATTTCTCTTGCTGGAATTTCGACTTTTTCCCCTGCTCTTGCATATTCGTATAATTTTTTCCCCTTAATTTTGACAGCAGAATATTGCGGTGGAATTTGCATTTGTTTGCCTTGTAGTTTCTGAAAGAGATTCTCCACCGCTAATTTGTCAAAAGAAGTAATTTCCGCTTCCTCAATCACTTTTCCTTCTTCGTCGCCTGTGTCCCTTTTTTGTCCTAGTTGAATCGTTGCAATATACGTTTTATCGTGTTCCATTAAATATTTAGATAATTTTGTAGCATCTCCTATCAAAATTGGTAAAACGCCTGTTGCTAATGGATCTAGTGTTCCAATATGACCTGCTTTTTTTATCTCCAAAATTTTTTTTACTTTTGATACAACATTTTGTGAGGTAAAACCTGTTTCTTTATTCACAACCACCATTCCTGATTTCATTTTTTCTCCTTTTACATGAAAATAAGAATCCCATATTCAATTACCCATGAGATTCTTATCTTATTTGACTACTTAATGGCTTAGCTTAAAGCCTCTCGTTTTCTCCGTTTAGCTTCTAACCTTCTGTCCCTTTCCTGTTGCCGTTGTTTATATTGTTCGTGCTTTTTGTTTTTTGTCTTTTTTGCCATTGTGGTCCTTCTTTCTATATTTTTTTCAAGATGTATTTTATCATAGGATTAGAAAAATTGCAAGGTTTATTTCAATCTTTTCTCAATTGCTTTTACTAAAGCATATTTTGCTTCTTCTAATGTCATTGTTGTATTGGCTCCAGCCGCTCGAATGTGTCCTCCACCGCCAAATACCATACATACTTCTGCCACATTTACATATTCATTAGAACGTAAAGAAATTTTATATCCTTTTTCTTCTTCACGTAAAAATATGGATACTTCAACATCTTCAATATTTCTACCAATTTCCACAATTCCTTCATGATCACCATCTTTTAAGTTTAAGTTTTGGATATCTTCCTTGGTAATATATGTAAAGCTAATGCGGTTATTCGCGAAAAATTCCATTCGCTCCATTGCTACTTTCTGTGCTTTAAATCTACCTTTCGTAACTGTTAGCAAACTCGCTTTATAAATATTGGGCAAATTAATTCCTTGATGCAAGGCTCTTCCTGCAATTTCAAATGTTTCTACTGTAATTCCTGAATTTTTAAATCCGTCCTGTATCTGTAATAATTCCGGTCAAAAAACAAGTCATTGTTTCTTTGGATAATTCCACTTCTAAATAATCAAAACTTGCCACCAAAATTTGGCAACAGGCTGGTGAAACATGATTGACAATATTATAATCAGCAAACATACTGTTATTCATATGATGGTCAAATTCAACTTTCACACGTGCCATTTCAAAATATTTGATAAGTCCACTATTGACTCTTTTTAGGTCTGGACAATCCACTACAATGGCTAAATCAAATTTTTCAACCGTTGGTTCTTCTTTTATCATTTCTGCTCCAGGCAAAAAACAATAAGTCTCAGGCACATTTTTCATCAAAACTTCCACATTTTTTCCCATATCAGTTAATATATGATATAACCCAAGACTGCTTCCAATGGCATCTCCGTCTGGATTTTCATGAGCTAGAACACAGATGTTTTGTGCTTTTTTCATTTCTTCAAAAATATCATCTAACGTCATAGTTTTTCCTACTCCTCATTTTTTTTAATCTCTTTTGTTATCTCTTTTAATATATTATCAATTCTATCTCCATATTCAATACTTTCGTCAAATTCAAAGATTAGTTCTGGTGTATATTTCAAATTTACTTTTTGGGCAATTTCTGTACGAACAAATCCACTTGATTTTTTGAGTGCCTTTAAAGCTTCTTTTTTGTTACCAATATTAATCATACTAACATAAACTCTAGCATATTTTAAATCTGGTGAAGTGTCTACTTTGGTGACAGAAATCAGTCCTTTTCTTAGTAGCGAATTGCTTAATTTGAGAGAAATAATGTTGCTGATTTCTCTTTTTAATTCCTCATTGACTTTTTGCATTCTGTTATTTGACATTGTTTTTTCCTTTCTATAGGGGCGATTATTCATCGTCCCTTTGCAAATTTTACATAATTTCCACAATTCTTACACACAATTTTCATAACAATCTGTTAGCGTTTTACCTCTTCCATAACGTAAACTTCTAAGTTATCGCCTTCTTGAATGTCGTTGTAATTTTCGATTTGTAGTCCACATTCGTAGCCTTTGTCGACTTCTTTGGCATCATCTTTGAAACGTTTTAAGGAAATAAGTTTTCCATCATGAATAACAATATTGTCTCTGATAACTCTGATACCCGCATTTCTACTAACTTTTCCATTTAATACATAACATCCTGCAATGGTTCCTACATTAGATACTTTAAAGATTTGTCTGATTTCAGCATTTCCAATCACAACTTCTTTGTAAACTGGGTCTAATAAGCCTTTCATAGCAGCTTCTACATCATTGATTGCATCATAGATAACAGAATATGTTTTGATTTCAACTTCTTCTTTGTCAGCAATGGTTTTGGCAATGACTTCTGGGCGCACATTGAAAGCAATAATAATGGCATTGGAAACTTGCGCTAATGTTACATCTGTTTCGGTAACAGCCCCAACATTGGAGTGAATTACTTTTACTTGTACTTCTTCATTCGACAATTTTTCAAGTGATTGTTTTAATGCTTCTACAGAACCTTGTACGTCAGCTTTTACGATTAAGTTTAATTGTTTTAAGTTTTCACTTGCAATTTTGCTGAATAAATCATCCAATGTAACAGCTGTAGATTTGGCAATCGTTTTTTGACGTTCTTCGTATTTTCTTTTTTCGATTAAATGTTTTGCTGTTTTTTCATCTTTTACTTCATAGAAGGTATCTCCTGTTTCTGGAACAGAATGTAAACCTGTAATTTCAACTGGTGTTGATGGACCAGCAAATTTCAAGCTCTTACCTTTTGCATTTTTCATGGTACGAATTCTACCAATGGTAGAGCCAACAATAATGGTATCTCCTACATCTAATTGACCTCTTTGGACTAACATCGTGGCTACTGGACCTCTTGCTTTATCTAATTTGGCTTCAATAATTGTTCCTTTGGCTTGTTTGGTTGGATTTGCTTTTAATTCTAATACATCCGCTTCTAGTAATACCATTTCTAATAAATTGTCAATTCCCATTCCTTGTTTTGCAGAAATCGGAACAAAAATGGTATCTCCACCCCATTCTTCTGGAACTAATTCGTATTGCATTAATTCTTGTTTTACTTTCTCTGGATTGGCATCTGGTAAATCAATTTTATTTACTGCTACAATGATTGGAATTTCAGCTGCTTTGGCATGATTGATGGCTTCAATGGTTTGTGGCATAACACCATCATTAGCAGCGACAACTAAAATTGCAATATCGGTAATCATGGCTCCTCTTGCACGCATCGAGGTAAAAGCTTCGTGTCCTGGTGTATCCAAAAAAGTAATTTGTCTGCTGTTGATTTCTACTTGATAAGCACCAATATGTTGTGTAATTCCTCCTGATTCTCCTTCGATGACATTTGTTTTTCGAATAGCATCTAAAAGAGAAGTTTTTCCATGGTCTACGTGTCCCATAACAACAATAACTGGTGGACGTGGTTTTAATTCTTCTTCTTTGTCTTCGGTTTCATCGATTAAAATATCTTCATCGGTTACAATATTTTTCTTGATAGCATTAATACCAAATTCTTGTGCAATCAAATAAGCTGTGTCAAAATCGACTTCATTATTAATTGTTGCCATAACGCCTAAATTGAACAATTTTTTGATAACTTCGCTACTGGTAATTTTCATTTCAGCCGCTAAATCTTTTACCGTAATATTTTCTGGAATCGTGATTTCCGTTAATTTGAAGATTTTTTGTTTAGTACGATTTTCTTGATTTTTGGTTCTTTTTTTGCCACGTCTTCCTCTTTCTGTACTTAAATCATAGTAATCTAACATTTCGCCTTCATTGAACATATTGGAAAGTTGATTTTGTTTCTTTAAATTATTTAGTTTGCCAGAATTGAAATCATGTTCATCATTTTTACGATTTTTCTTTGGTTGTCTTTGGTCATTCATTTTTTGATTTTGTTTCATTCTGTCTCTGTTTTTGTTGTTATTGTTGTTGTAATCTCTTACATTGTCTTTTTCTGGAATATCCATTTCCATAATATTTTTGATTTTTTTATCTATTTTTCTGTCGTTCATTTCTTGTCTTCTTGAAAAATCATTGTTGAAATTGTTTCGATTATCTCTTCTTGGATTATTATTTCCAGAATTATAATTGCTATTATAATTTCTGTTATTATTATTTTTATTAAAATTGTTTCGGTTATTATAATGATTATTATTATTGTTGTTGTTATAATTATTTCGATTATTGTAGTTAGGATTGTTGTTTCTTCTTGGGTTTGAAGAATTATTGTTATAGTTATTTCGATTATGATAACTGTTATTGGTATTGGTTCTATAGTCCGCACTTCTTTTTTCAACAACTTTTGATTCTGGTTTCGCTTCTTCTGGTTTTTTCTCTTCTTTTACTTCTTCAACAGGCTTTTCTGCTGGTTTTTCTGGTTCTTTCTTTTCAACCGTTTTTGGTTTTTCTTCCTTTTTTCCGATTCCAAATAACTCATTCATGGTAAGTGGTTTGGTTGGCTTATTTCGATAAACGATGTTATAATCCTTGTTTCTATTTTGCCCAACAAATCCAACATCATTTTTTCTGGATTGCTCCTCTTTTTTCTTTTTATCAAATTCTCTGTTTTGCGTCTCTTGATCATTAATGATTACTTCTCTTCGAATGATAACTGGTGTTTCTGTATTCTTTTTTATTTTTTCTTTTTTGTTGTCTGCTACTTGTTTGTCTTGTTTTTTTGAAGCATCATTTTTTAGCTTATTTTTTAGCATTTGAGCCTCCTCCTCTGAAATACTACTTAAATGACTTTTTGCGTCAATCCCCATCTTTAGCGCAAAATCCATCAGCTTTTTACTTTCCATATTCATTTCTTTTGCCAATTCGTAAATTTTAATTTTCCCCAAAAGCTTCACCCCCACAAATTTTCTTTATACCATTTGATATATTTTTATCTTTGATTCCAATCACTGCTCGGTTTTCTTTTCCGATTGCTTTACTGTTTTCTTCAATCTTCCCGAGTACTAGGATTGGCACTTTTTTTCTCTTTGCCAAAAACTGTATATTGTTTAACGTTTTTGGTGATGCATCTTCTGCTATTACCAATAACTTGATTCGATTTCTTTGCAAATCTTCGCAAACAGCATCATAACCAGAAACAATTTTTCCGACTTCTGGCACAAAGTCCCAATAAGCCATACACCTTATTTACCAATAATTACACCCCTCAAATTCTCATATATCTCTTGACTTATCTCATGTTCTAACGCTTTTTGTAAACGTTTCGATTTGATGACTCTATCAAGACATTCTTCCGTTTTACATATATATGCACCTCTACCATTTTTTTTTCCTGTTAAATCTACTTCTATGATTCCCTCTTTTGATTTAACAATGCGTAAAAGTTCTTGTTTTTCTTTTGCTTCATTACATCCCATACACCTTCTGGTTGGCTTTTTTTTATTCTTCTGCATTTTCCTCACCAGCCTCTTCTTCATTTTCTTCGGCTTGTTTTAATAAAATTTCTCGCATTTGTGTTTCTGATTTAATATCAATTTTCCAATTAGTAAGTCTTGCTGCTAATCGAGCATTTTGCCCTGATTTCCCAATAGCAAGAGATAATTGATCATCTGGTACAACCACTTGTGCAAATTTTTCTTCTTCTCTTACGTCTACTGCCATAACTTGCGCTGGAAGTAAAGCTGCTGCAATGTAAATCGCTGGATCTTCGTTCCATTCAATTACATCAATTTTTTCACCATTTAATTCATTAATGATATTTTGAATACGAATTCCCTTTTGTCCTACGCAAGAACCAACTGGGTCAATATCTTCATTTTTGGAATATACGGCTACTTTACTTCTCGAACCTGCATCTCTTGATACACTTTTAATTTCGATTAGTCCTTCATAAATTTCTGGAATTTCAAATT
Organism: uncultured Clostridium sp.; assembly: GCA_947647595.1. Classification (GTDB taxonomy): domain Bacteria; phylum Bacillota; class Clostridia; order TANB77; family CAG-508; genus Scatovivens. The sequence goes on from CANSKZ010000005.1 coordinate 40,596, forward strand.
CAAACAACTTACGAACAAAATCTGGATGGCTTCTTGAAACAATAACTTGAGGATTTCCTTTGGCCCCTCTTTCAACATCTACTACATAACCTCTGATTTTGTCGTTGACTTTATAATGTTCTGTATTGATTTGTTCTTTGAGTGGCATAACACCTTCGAGTTTTCCCAAATCCATAACAACTACGCCACCATCTGCTTTTTGAATCAAGCCTGAAACGATTTCGCCTTTTTTGTCATTAAATTCTGTAAAAACCATGTTTCTTTCTACTTCTCTTATTTTTTGTACTACAACTTGTTTAGCGGTTTGCGCAGCAATTCTACCAAAATCTTTTGGTGGAATTTCTAAATTCACAACATCACCTACATTGTAACTTGAATCAATTTTTCTAGCTGATTCTAAGTCAATTTCAAGTAATGGATCTTCTAGTACCTCTACGACATCTCTTACAGAATAAATATGAAGTTCTCCTGTTTTATCGTCAATGGTGATTTTTACGTTATCAACCGTGTCAAATTCTCTTTTATAGGCGGTTACTAAAGCTGCTTCTAAGGATTCAATCAAATAATCTTTGCTTATTCCTCTTTCTTTTTCTAATTCCTCCATGGCTTTTATAAATTCTTTTACATCAATATTTTTCATTTTCCATTCCTTCCCTTCTAAAAATCTCCAGCAAGTTTGGCTACTGCGATATTTTTATTCTCTATCTTGATTAATTTTTCCTCTATTTGAAGTGATAATTCATCTTTTTGGTAAGTGACCAAAATTCCTTCTAATTCTTTTTGTTTGTCAATTGCTTTAAACAATTTGACAACAATTTTATTCCCAATTTGTTTTTCAAAATGCCAAGGTTTTCGCAAAATTCGTTCAATTCCTGGTGATGATACTTCGAGAAAATAGCTTGTTTTGATGATGTCTGCTTCTTCTAACACATCATCAATGGCTCGATTTACGGTTTCACAATCTTCTAAACTAATTCCGTTTGGTTGATCAATTGTAATACGTAAATAGTAATCTTTTCCTTCTTTGATGTATTGTACATCATATAATTCATATTGCAAATCTTGGATAATTGGTAACAAAAGCTGTTCTATCTTAGATTCAATATTGGAATTTGCCACTCCTTTTCCCCCTTTTTCTTTCATAAGTAAAGAGTGGGATTTTTCCCACTCCTCTTGTTTAAAATTTAATTGTGATATTATTATACACTAGAATTCTTCAAATTGCAAGTGTTTTTTGGAAATTTTTTCAAAAAACGAAAAAGCCAGACAAGCTGACTTAATCAAACCAATCTTATCTGGCTAAATCCTCGGCGAGTCTTTTGATTCTCTCTGCTTTTTCTCGCTCTATCTCAACATCGGGTACACCAATATCTTCGCCAAACATCAATTTTTCCTCTTCCTCAATCGCTTCTTCATTGGGGAGAAGTAACAAATCCAGAAAAAACTGTTTCACCCGCTTCCAAAATGGGAGTTTGAGAACAAAATCCCAACTTCCGTCGGGATAAATGGTGATTTCGTCACCATACCCAAATTTCCAGCAAGAATTCTGGTTCTGCGTTCTGACTATTGCAGGGCCCTCTAATTGAATCGTGCAAGCTTCCTCTAAAGTTTTTGAAGATAAAATCTTCTCTAACCGTTCCTGGCTATAACCACACTTTTCAACCAGCGGTTGCAATTTTTCAGCTAATTCCTCCCGTGTATATTGGTCTGTGGGAAAAATTTGCTCATTTTTTTCTCCTTTTGTAGGATACTCAATCACTTCAATATATAATGCCATAATTCGTCCTCCTTTGCCACATTGGCGCTGTATTTTTTCTATATTTTAGTTATTTTTATTATATCATATTTACATAATTTTGTCAAACTTCTCGTATCTCTTTTGCCCTGTTTGAAAGCGTTTGTGCTCTTTTGACTAATTCAAATAATCGAATGGTTGTTTTTAAGGTCATAAGTGAAATGATTACTATTCCAATAATAATCCAAATCAGATTAAATTTCAGTAAAGCGGCAGATACGACAAAGCCAACTAACGTTTGTCCGATTTTTTTGGCTAATTCTAAGTGTGAAAAAATGGCTTGTTGTTCTTTTGGTTCTGTTATTTTTAGGATTAAGTCTTGAATATAAATTTTGAAAGGGTCTCTTACGGCTAAAATAATGAAAAATCCAGCTGACATAATGCCGATTTTTAAAAAGATATCTTGTTTTATAAAGTATCCAATTATAATTAACAAAAATGCTAAAATTAGACTTGCTGTTAAAATAATATTGATTTTATCTTTCAAGGTTCGATATAATTTATCAAATAATACATTCGAAATAATTCTAGCGATTCGTGACATTAAAATAATAAAACTAAAATAGCTGGCTGTTACGGCTTCTTCAAAATAATCTCCTAATTGATATTGGATAAATAATTTACTATTGTTTTGCCCAATCGTAACTGCTGTATAGAAAAATGCATACGACAAAATGGCAATATAAACAATCATTGACATTTTTCCAGTTGCTTGCTGTACTTCTACTTCAGGAATCTTATCGTTTTTAGTGATGTCTTTCATGGTTAAAGATAGTAAGAAACAAAATAAGCAAAGCAAAATATTTAATAGCATTGGCAAATAATGGTTGACATTAAATAAATAGCCTGTAACAAGAGCAATGACTGCTGTGATAACTGCATAGGCAACATTCGATTGATTTCGCACATGAACATATTCATATTCTCTTTTGGCATAAATTAAATTATTTTTAAGCATAATTCCTTCCATATTTTTGACAACAAATGCTATTTCATGAAATAATCTTCCTAAAACCAATAGGCTAAATGTATTTCCAAAAGTTAATAAAATAGCTGAAATTAATAATGAAAACGCACCTAATCTCACTGAAGTTGTGTTTCCCATTTTATGAATCATTTTTAAAAGATAGGGCTGAATGATAATCCCAATCGCTGCTGGAATGGTTGTTAATAGTGTAATTTGGGTTGCGGATAGTCCTTTTACTATTGTCACAAATAGGGTGTCTACAATCGCCCAGAATACTAAGTCTCCTGTTAAGGAGGAAAACCAAATATATTTTGTACAGAAACGATTAATGTATTTATGATTATATTGCTCTGCTTTTGTGTTCATTTTTTTATTTTCTCCTTTGTTTTAATGACATTCTAACTTTGAATTTTGTAATTTTTCCAATTTATGGTCTTTGGCAAACCACATGATTTTTGTGTAGATTAGCTGATACATCATAGAAGCTAATTGACCGATTACGGTGCAATATGGCGTTACTAAGGTGGCTGAAAGTAACATTCTAATTACATTGGCAATTTCTTTGTTTAGTGTTGTTTTGGTTGCTGAATATTCTAGTTGTAAATAACACGTTCTTGTAATGTAAATTGGATAGAACAAAAGCATTAACACTTCAGCCCCTATAAGAATTGTCGATAATTTTAAGTCTGGTTGATAATTTCCATATAATACCATCACCATAATGAAAATAGAACTAATTACTATGGCTTCTAATCGATAGGCATTTTTCATATGCTTTTTGTAATCAAAATTTTTCTTTGGAATATCGACTTTGGCAATTGTTACAATGGCACGCATAATGTCCCATTGCATGTCAGTTACTAGCGTTGCAAATGTCATAGCTAAAACATAGTTTTCGCCAAAAGAAAATACATTTTTGAAACCAACTAAATAAATCAAAGTCATCGTTACTCCATGGAAAAAATCTACGGAGTCATATTTTATGGATTTTAATAAATGAAATTCAAATTCGAATTTATCAATGCTAACCATAAGCAATAATGCCACATAGATAAATAATATAATTAGCGAAAAAGTGACGGTTGCTATTTGACTTTTGGTTAAAATCGCTAACCCAACGATGCAAATAAAATTTAGTCCATTAAATTTAAGGGATATGGCATTTGCTTTTTTGTTTTCTTCTTTATAATATAGTTTGGTTAAAACTAATTGTAAAACAAATTGTAAATAAATTTGAATTACTGAATATACACCAAATATTCGATAAGTTGCAATATCCATATTCATAAACTGAATATAATCTTCAATATGATAAACAATGGTTCCAAAAATCGCAGCACCAACCACAACACCAAGAAGAATACCACAATCAATTGCGTTTTTATTATTTTCTTTACAAGCTAAAATGTTAGCACCCGTTCCGAACATTGACTTTAATAAAACAACTACATACTGTAGTGGATAAGTTAAAGTAAATATATTAATTAAATTCGAGTCGAGTAACATTCCAATTAAAAAACATTGCGCAATTGGAACGACTGATGTTACAAATATATCTAAACTGACTCTTAACAGACGTTTCATGTTTTCCCTCACTTTTATTTCTTTAAATTTTATTGTATCATAGTTTTTTATCAATCGCTATTACAATTGTTTTACATTTTGGTTACAATTTGGTATCAAAAGGATTGCAATTTTTTAAGTATTCGTGTATAATCTATTTACTTGATTCTTTGAAGTTTTTAAATTCTTAAAAACTTTTTCCAAACAAAAACTTTTTTACTATATTTACTTTAAAGGAGGTGGTGCCAGTTTTTTAATTTAGTAAGAAAGGAGGAAATTTTACATATGAAAAAATTCAGTTTTGCAAAAGAAGATGATTCTTTTGTTAAAAATCCAAAAGAAAATACATTAAATATGATAAATACCTTATTAGATATAGTAAAACTAAAATTAATCATTAAACTTCTAGAACTCTTAGACAAATAAAAAACAGCTGTAACCACTGACATTGGTTACAGCTGTTTTTCCTAATTCAGTTTTGCTTTTTATAAATAAAACTTTTTCTTATTTATGATTATAGTATAATCTTTTTTCTATTTCCTGTCAATACTTTTTTCAATATTTATACTGGCACCTTATTTACAATCTTATCTACTTCTCCATCTTTCAAATAAATAATTTTATCAGAACTCTCAATCGTTGATTTTCGATGCGCTATAATAATAACTGTACTTTCTTTTGATATTTTATCTATCATTGTTTGAAGCATTTGTTCTGTTGCTAAGTCTAGATTGGAGGTTGGTTCATCAAAAATATAAATATTGGCTTTATGCAAAATCGCTCTAATAAATGCAATGACTTGTAATTCTCCATAGGATAATTGAGAAACATTAATGAGCGTATCTAAACCGTCTGGCAACTTTTCAAATATCGCTTCTACCCCAATTTCTTTTACTAAATCCATAATTTGTTCATCCGTTATTTCTGTGTTTCCCAATATAACATTGTTGCGAAGTGTATCGGCAAAAATATAAGGATTTTGTGAAATGTAAGAAATGTTATTGCGTAAAGATTGGATGGAAATTTGAGATACATCATAATCACCAATTAAAATTTTTCCGTTTTGAATATCGTATAATTTCATGAGTACATTAGTGAGAGTTGTTTTTCCTGCTCCAGTTCTTCCTGCAATGGTTACTTTGGTTCCTTGTTTGATAATAAAGGAAATATTTTTTAGTATCATTTCTTTTTCATATTTCATGGATACATTTTGAAATTCAATATCACCTGTTAAGTCTTTGACAAATTCGCCTTGTTCCATGTCTTCGCAATTCTTTTCGCTTAATAAAATTTTAATTCTTTGATAGGAATTGAAACAAGTTTGCAATTCTTCTAATCGGTTGAATATTTCTTCTAATGGACTTTTACATTCTTTCGTATAAAATAGAACCAAATAAATACTTCCTAACGAAATAGAAGTGTCAACTTTTAAGACATAATACAAAATCGCATAAATGCCAACTGCTTGAATCACATTAATAAACCAAAATGGAAAATGATGTACAAAAATATATTTTTTTCGATTTTTTAATTCTCGATTTAATAAATCATTTACTTTCTTCACATTTTGCTTTTGCAATTTAAAAAGATAAGTTAACTTATTTTTGTTGTAAATTTCAGAATATTCTCGGTTTTCTTGATCTCTTATTTGCAATGTTCTATTATCGATTTTTCCTAATACTTTAGCAAATTTGATGGAAACCAATGATACGAAAAAAACTGTGGCAAATCCAATAAATGCAAGATTTCGATTAGCTATAAACATCATAATGACCATAAAAATAAGATGTAAGCCATTATTCACAAAAGCATAAATAAAACCAAAAAATAAATTAAATAATTTATCCACATCATCTGTTAATCGAGTGTAAATTTCAGAAGAATTATATTTTTGAAAGGTTACCATTTTAAATTTTAAAACTTGTTCAAAAACCTTTTTTCGAATCTCTTTAATGATACTGCAAACTACTTTATTGGTTACAATTTCCCTCGTATTTTTCAAAAAAATTAATACGATATGAATCGATGTATATACCAGAATAAATTTTAGTAAAATCGTTTCAATTTCTTGACTCGAAAAATCAACATCTAGAACTTGTTTTAATATGTATGGATGCCAAGTGGATAATAAATTACACAAAAGAAGCAATCCACAAACAACAAGTATTGATTTTCGGTATTTTTTCCAAATTTCTTTCATTGCAAATCACCTACTTTCTCATAGGCATTTAATTCTTTATAAAATTCATTTTTCTGCAATAATTCTTGGTGGGTTCCATAATCTGTGATTTTGCCATCCATTAGCAAATACACTTTATCCATTTTTTCCATCATGCTAATTTTATTGGAAATCACAATTAAAATATTATCTCCTACTTGTCTTTCTATTTCTGCAAAAACTTTTCTTTCTGTTTGTACGTCTAGGGCAGATAATGTATCATCAAAAATGTTTACTTTTCTAATATTTAGTAAATTTCTAGCAATTTGGATTCTTTGTTTTTGCCCACCAGATACTTTCATTCCATTTTCTCCAATTTTGGTTTCCAAACCATCTTGCATATTTGCAATATCTTGGTAAATATCTGCTCTTTTGATAGCTTCTTCAATTTTCTCCAAACTTGCCTTTTCTGTTATGTCAATATTGTTTTTAATCGTATCATCTGTAATAATATTTTTTTGTGTAGCATATCCAATATTTTTAAAAATTGCTTCTCGTGAATAGCTATTAATATCTTTCTCATTAATGAAAACTTGATTTGCTGGCACTTCATAAAAGCCTGCTATAATATTCATCAGTGTCGTTTTACCACTTCCAATTTTTCCGACAATTCCAATTTTCTCACCTGCTTGAATTGTCATATTAATATTTTGAAGTGCAAAAGACCCATTTTTCTGATAGGCATAGGAAAGATTCTTAATTTCCAATTGATGCACTTCTTCTAAATCTTCTCCTTCTTTGGAATAGGTTTCTAAATGAAAAAAATAATTGAATCTTTTGGTAGCTTGCTTAAAAAATGCGAATCCATCCATTAATGGCTTAATGGAATTGACAATTTGTACAATCACAAGCGTAATACAAGATATGTAAGCCGTTAATTCTCCCACAGTAAGTAAACCTTTTTTTATCAAAATCAAACCAATCGCAAATCCTAAGCTATAACATAAACCATATAAACTTTCTGTTACAAGGTCAATTTGATTGATAATGTCTCCCACATTATAATCTGACTGATGCGTTCTTTCATTCATTATTTCAAATTTCTTTTTCTGATTTTCCTGTTCATTATACAATTTGATTAAAGAAAAGCCTGATGTATTTTGTTCAATCACATTAGAAAAATCCACATAAACTTTTCTTTCATTTTCAATGACTTTTTCATATTTTTGATATAACTTCCATAAAACAAACATCGCAACTGGAAAAATCGGTATTAAAATCATAGACAATAAACTGTTCAAGCTATTTCCGATAATTAATAATCCTAAAATTGGTGCAATGACTAATTTTGTAAAATAGAAACTACTATCCCCTAAGAATTTTCGAATCGATAAAATTTCTTTTGATAAATAAGCCAAAAACGTTCCTTTTTCTTCTTGGTCAAAATATTCTGGTTTTACTTTTTGCAAATGTTCTATGACTTTTTTTCGCAAAATTGTATCTGAAGTTCTAGCTTCTGTAAAATAGAGTGTTCGAAAAATGATTCTAGGAATAATCATGCACACAGAATACAATAATAGGCTATATACTTCTTGCATGAGAAGCTGTTTACTATTATTGGCTTGCATTAGTAAGTCTAATAAATTTCCTATTATTGTTGGAATTTTATATAACATATAAAGTTCTATTGTATGAAAGAACATTCCCGCTATATAAATAGGAATGGTTCTTTTCCATTCATTTTTTAAAATTTCATGATTTTTTGTCTTCATTTTTTCCTTTTATCCTATATTTATTATATTTAGATTACCATAAAATTTTCAAAATAGCCATAACAATTTTATTACATTTGGGTTACATTTTTGTATCAAAAGACTGTAATATTGGGAATATTGTTGTATGATTCCAATTTTAAAAAAGAAACCTCATCAGACATGATACATTCATTGTTAGATTTATTAAAACTAAAATTAATCATTAAAATTCTAAAACTCTTAGACAAATAAAAAACAGCTGTAACCAGTATCGTGGTTACAGCTGTTTTTCTTAATTCAATTTTGCTTTTATAAATAAAACTTCATTCTTATTTATAAGAATAGTATAATCTTTTTTTATTTCCTGTCAATAGTCTTTCGGACTTTTTTAGTTTTATTCATCTATCTTAAAACAAGTCTCTTCATTGCGATCAATCAATTGATGCGCCATTTTCATTTCTTCTGGTGTATTAATATGAATGATTTTAAATTTGCCAGAAGTTGTTTTATTCACATAATCATGCTGTACTTCTAACATATGAATCAATCCCCAATAAATCCACTTTCCATCCACATTTTCTACTAAAAAATTACGTACTGGTGGCATATGGTAGTTTCTCACATTTGGTTTATTCTTAAATTCAAAAATTCGATTTTCAAAATCCTTCGTTTGATATGGATTTACCAAATGTTTTTTCACATTTAATTCTGCTGGAAAGCCTTGCTCTTCTGTAATTTGCAAAGTATCATTTAATTCAATATATGACCCCATATTTTCCTCCTTCACCAATGATAAGTTTCATGTTTTGCAATTTTGAAAGCACGAAAAATTTGCTCTAATAAAAAGACACGAATTAATTGATGTGGAAATGTCATTTGGGAAAAGCAAATTTTCTCGTTTGCCATTTGCAAAATCTCCTCTGTCATTCCTAGCGTTCCGCCAATTACAAATGTGATTGTGCTATTAAATTTAAGTGAAATATTCTCTATTTTTTGAGAAAATTCCTCTGATGACATTTCTTTCCCTTTCAAATCCAAACAAATCACATACGAACCCATTTTTATCGCTTCTGCTAATTTTTTCGACTCCTTTTTTTGAATTTCCAAAATAACACTATCATAAAGCTTATTCGGCAATCTCTCGTCTGGTATTTCTAGGATTTTTAAGTTACAATACTTCGATAATCGTTTCACATATTCATCTATTGCATCTTTCAAATATTTTTCCTTGACTTTTCCAACACATACAATATTAATATTTAACATTTTGTCTCCTTATTTTTCTTTATTATATGAAACAATTATCCTTTTGTCAATTTTTTCCTCCCAAAAACTTTCCCCAAAAATGGTATTAAATTCTATTCCCTTGCGTATAATGGAATCAAACAACAAGAGTTTAAGGAGGTTTTTATGCAACAATTAAAAAAAATAATGGCTATTGTTTTGATTTTTATTTTCCTTTCTAGCCAAGTTTCTTTTTGCATTGATAGCTACGTCTGGGATGATTCTACTTTAGCAACCAGTGGTGAAGAAACAACTGGTAATTTTTTGAATATCGAATCAGGAAGTGCCATTTTAATTGAACAAAATAGTGGAAAAGTTTTATATGAATATAATTCACATGAACAATTACGTCCAGCTAGTGTTACCAAAATTATGAGTATTCTTCTTATTATGGAAGCTTTAGATAGTGGTAAAATTTCGCTAACTGATGCCGTTCCTTGTTCAGAAAATGCCCGAAACATGGGTGGTTCTCAAATTTGGCTGAACGAAACCGAAAAATTAACGGTAGATGAAATGATAAAAGCAATTTGTGTTGTTTCAGCCAATGATTGCGTTGTCGCTATGTCAGAATTCATCGCTGGTTCCGAAGAAATTTTTGTACAACAAATGAACGACAAAGCCAAACAACTTGGCATGAATGATACCCATTTTGTAAATTGTCATGGCATTGATGAAGATGGTCACGTTACATCCAGTCATGATATTGCTTTAATGTCACGCGAGCTTTTAACCAAGCATCCTTCCATCACAAATTACACCACCATTTGGATGGATTCTCTTCGTGACGGAAAATCAGAATTGACAAACACCAACAAATTAGTTCGTACCTATGAAGGCTGTACTGGTTTAAAAACAGGTTCAACAAGTCTTGCTTTATACAATTTATCTGCTTCAGCCACACGCAATGATTTATCACTGATTGCTGTTGTTATGAAAGGTCCTACTTCCGAAAAGCGATTTTCAGAAGCGAAAAAATTATTAGATTATGGTTTTGCCAACTATAGTTATAATAAAACTTCTAGCGCTGGCGATTTTTTACAAACTGTTGAAGTCCAAAAAGGAACCACAAAAAACGTTAATCTAGTTTACGAATCGGATTCGGGTGCTTTAATTAAAAATTCTGAAAATGGAAATATTACATCAGAAGTTAGCTTACATGAAAATATTACCGCACCAATTGCCATTGGCGATGTTTTAGGAAATGTCAATTTTTACTTAAATGAAGAACAAATTGCTTCTGTCAATTTAGTGGCAGAAAATAATATTGACAAAATTTCTGTCATGAATTTATTTGGCATGATTACAGAATATTGGGTTAATTTATTTCGTTAATTTTTAAGAAAAAAATTTTTATAAAAAAGTCTATACTTTTTCAAAAAAGGTATGGACTTTTTTTCATTTTTTGTATATGATAGATTTAATGATTTTTTAGGAGGAATAAAACATGTCTAAAATAGCAAAAATATGCTTTATATTTATTTTAATATTTTCTATCTATTTATGCCACTCAAATGCAGAAACCACCAATTTATATAACGATATCGTAAATGAAAATACTTCAAACACTTCTGCTTCATCTAATGAAACAACCTCTAATACTTCGTCCAACACAACAACCAATGAAACGGTTACAAATGAAACCACAAACACTACTTCAACCGATGATGATATTGACTTATTCGATGATACAGAAGATGACACAAATACAACTACCAACACAGCATCATCCTCAAATACTTCAAATTCTGCCTTCAATGCTAATGCTGCTCGTGTTAATACGGTTGCCTCCATTTCGGAAGCAAATTTAGGCTTAAATAATATATTATGTATTGTTTTAATTGCCATTGGCGTTTTAATCATTTTACTTGCTATTGCAATATTAATTCGATTGAAAAAATAATTGTTAATTTTAAAACACAACAGAGGGACAGCATATTGCTGCCCCTCTATTTTTGTAACTTTAGAAAAAAGATTTTTCAGTTTTTCTCTCCGCTCTGAAGTTTCTCAAGTTCTTTGGTTTTGCGAACCAATTCTTCATACTTTTCATCATATTCATCAATGGAAAAATCCTGCTTCAATTCGTCCAACCATTCCCATTCAACATCTACACTTTGACAAGGTTTATAGATTGTAATTTCAATTTTTTCATCATAGTCTTTTACGTCAATAAAAAGTGACCAAAAATGAAGTCTTGTATAAGCATTTTCTCCACCCGATACAGATATACAAGAGCAAAACCTTAACCTTTCAATATTTTCTCTATTCAGCCAAATGATTGGAAAAGTCTGTTGAAGAGGCTCATCTTCATATAACGTATCGAAATGATAATTTGCACACGCCCTACTAGATTCTACAACTCCATACTCGCCGTTCTTGCTTTTAATTAGTAAATTAAAGTCCGCGGCCGAGGTAATCACTTTTTCCACTTCTTTAGCTACAATGGAATATTCCAAATTTAACTTACCATCTTTTTCGTAAGTCTGTAAAATAATCAAATTTCCCTCAGCGTCTATATATGCATTATAATTACAATTCCCGCTAAAAAGTTCTTCAGCCGTTATATCCACTGGTATCGGTATTTTGGCAGAACAAGCCACTTCGCCATATTGCCATAGTTGTACCAATCCATCTTCAAAGGTAAACGTACCTTTTTCGCAAGCTCCTACAATCGGAAGACTCTCATCTGTTATAACATCTACATTATTTCCTCCTCTGATAAACACCTTATCAATACAAAATTCGTATTGATAATATTTACGTGAATTCCAGTCTACTCCTTCCAAAATAATACTTTCTTCATTTTGCGATAAAACATATGGGCTCAAATATTTTCTTTTGCTTTCATCTTCCTCATCTGTATTCAGCCAAGCACGCCCTTCAACAATATACAAATCAAGGCTCTCTCCTGCAAACAATTTACTTTCTTCATCGACTTTCCACTCTTCTTCTATTGCCTTTCCTGTTATTGTATCCCATTCTAATTGGTCAAAAGCCCCCTGCCTTTCCTGATAAGTTTTTCCATCAACTGTAGGAATTGCTCCATCTTTAGCCAATGTAGTAATCGTAAGTCTATTATTTGCTTCTGCACTATCTTCCTCATAAGAAATTTCGGAAGATTCTGTTTCTACTTCGTTTTCCATTTCCATTTCAGTCTCTGTATTTTGAGACAAATTCTCAAAAACTTCTTCCGTCGCCTCTGTTTCCCTGTAATATAACTCCTCTGATGAAGACATTTCTATATCTTCATTTCTTACACTCCGCCAGCAGAATAGAACAGCTATCAAAACAATAACCTGTGTTACTTCCAAAATCCAAAATTTCTTATTATTCATTCTTGTCTCTCCTTTGTTTTACTTAATTGGTGTTTTTCGGTTACAAAATTATATGCTTTTTACTGAAACTTTTTTCTTTTTTCCCTCCTTTTCATTTAAATTATTTGTATTGAAATATTTCTAAAAAAACATAAAGTTATTATATCATATTTATGTGATATTTGCAATCTTTTTTTCTCACAGAAACTTCGAAGGATTATTTCAAACAAACATTTTAATGAAACATAAAAAGAATATACTACCAATAATAGTATATTCTTTAATATTATCTATTTTTTATCTCATCAATCCATTCTTTTATTCAACATAAATTTCAAAAATCAATTAATAGATGAACCAATTTCTGGATATTCCTTATCTTTCCAATACCACCACTTTAACTTTTCCTCTTCCCAATCAGTATGCTCTGCATAATACACAGCCATTCTAAAAAGATATAATTGGCATTTATCTTCTTGAAATCCCTTCACAAAACAATCTTTATCATATAATTCCTCTGGATTCTCTCCTTTTAAATCTTCAACACACGTAATCCCTATATTTTGTAACGCTTGTTTTGTTCTTTCTCCAACATTTGGAATGGTTGTTAAATCTGTTTTCATTTTACTCCTACCTTATGTCATATCATTATCTAAAACTTGCAATTGTACATTTTCCAGTTTCGTTATTAAAGGTTGCATATAAAACTTGTTTATATTTATCAACCCACATATAACTTTTAGAGCCATTTGTTTTACCAGCAAGTACTCCTTGTATTCCATTTAATTTTAAAACTAATTCTTCATAAGTAAAAGAACCTTCATTCAATAATTGTTTTAGTTCAGATGCTGAAGGCAATTTTACTTCTTCACTTATAATTTTTTCTTTATCTATTGTAGCTTGCAAAATTGGACTATCTCCTGCATACTTCAATACAATACTATTTTTATCATCTAACTTCCAAGTATATTCTTCACTATACTCGCTTTTTTCTGCTTCAAATCCAATAATGTTATTTAGTTCCTCTACTGTATTAGATGTTTCGATATGATTCATACATTCTATAACTGTATAATTTCCTCTTGCCTCTACAACTTCCACGTTATTTACAGTTTCTTCTTCATTTTTTCCATTTGTTTGAAAAAATACAATGCCTAATATTATTATAGCAATCACGCTAACAATACCATTCATAATTTTTTTACTTTTCATAATTTTTCCTCCCTATTACATTATTACTATAAAAAGAAATCCTTCATGTTTGGAGGATTTCAACATTTTTGGAGCTTCCAGCCGGAATTGAACCGGCGACCCCAGCCTTACCATGGCTGTGCTCTACCTACTGAGCTATAGAAGCATCTATAGAAGGAGATTTATTCTCCTTCCTCTAAACATTTTATGGCTTTTTTACGAATTCTTTGAATTGCATTATCCACTGATTTTACAGGCGCATCTAGACGATCAGCTATCGCAACATAGCTTTGCCCTTGTATGTATTGATTTAAAACATCCTTCTCAAATTTACTTAGGTTTTGATTGATTTTGTTTTCTATACTTATATAATATTCTCTTTTAATAATTGTCTCTAAAGGATCTTCTACGGTTTTAGTATCTAATACATCTAAAACAGACATATCATCATTTTCATCATAAGCAGAAACATTTAGCGAAAAAGATGAATTCAGTGGAATATTTTTCTGCCTGTTTGAAGTTTTGATTGCTGTAATTAATTGTCGCTCAATACAAAGATTAGCAAATGTTCGAAAAGAATTTTGTTTTTCTGTATCAAATGATTGAATCGCTTTATACAAGCCCCAAAATCCTTCTTGAATCATATCATCTCTTTCTGCGCCAATGATAAAGAATCGATTTGCCTTCATAGTAACAATATCTCGATATTTATTCAGCAAATAATCTAACGCTTTTTTATTTTCCTCTTTTATCATCTGAACCAAAGTTTCATCTGATAAATCAGCATATTCACTTTCAAAATGATATTTCTTCGCATCTAACATTCCTTATTTTGTACCTCCCATAAGCTGATTATACATGCATTATATTCACAAAATGCTGGTATGTCAAGAGATTTTTGAATTATTTTTCCAAATATTTTTCCAAAAACTTTCCTGTATACGATTTTTCATTTTTCACAATCTGCTCTGGCGTTCCAATGGCGATAACTTGACCGCCATTCTCCCCACCTTCTGGACCTAAATCAATAATATGGTCAGCTGTTTTAATCAAATCCAAATTGTGTTCAATTACAACAATTGTATTTCCTGTATCCACTAATCTTTGTAAAATATCAATCAACTTATGAACATCGCCAATATGGAGTCCTGTTGTTGGTTCATCTAAAATATACAAAGTTTTACCTGTTGCTCTTTTCGATAATTCTGTCGCTAATTTTACACGTTGTGCCTCGCCACCCGAAAGCGTCGTCGAAGGTTGTCCCAGTTTAATATAGCCTAACCCAACATCTGCTAAAGTTTGCATTTTATCACGTATACGAGGAATATTGCTAAAGAATTCAAGTGCCTCTTCTACTGTCATATTTAGCACATCGGAAATTGATTTGCCTTTATATTTTACCTCTAATGTTTCGCGATTATAACGTTTTCCATTACAAACTTCACAAGGCACATAAATGTCTGGCAAAAAATTCATTTCAATTTTAACCACACCATCACCTTGACAAGCCTCACAACGTCCACCAGAAACATTAAAACTAAATCTTCCTTTTTGATAACCACGCATCTTTGCTTCATTTGTACCAGCATAAATATCACGAATGATGTCAAATACGCCAGTATAAGTTGCTGGATTCGAACGTGGGGTTCGGCCAATAGGAGATTGGTCAATATTAATGATTTTGTCAATATTCGAAATCCCTTTTATTTTTTCACACTTTCCAGGTTTTTCATTCGAACGATTAATCTCTCTTGCTAAATATTTATAAAGTATTTCATTAATTAGCGTCGATTTTCCTGAACCGGAAACCCCTGTCACACAATTAAAAACACCTAGCGGAATTTTGACATTTACATTTTTCAAGTTATGTTCTGTCGCCCCAACAATTTCAATCGATTTTCCAGCACTTCCTTTTCTTCTCGTTTTTGGAACTGCAATTTTTTTTCTACCACTCAAATATTGACCTGTAATCGAATCCGTAATCTTTTTAATTTCTTCTGCGGTTCCTTGTGCCACAACTTTTCCACCATGCACACCTGCCCCTGGTCCAATATCAATAATTTGGTCTGCTGCGTACATTGTATCTTCATCATGTTCTACTACAATCAAGGTATTTCCTAAATTACGCAATTTCTTTAATGTTTCCAATAATTTATCATTATCCCTCTGGTGAAGTCCAATGCTTGGTTCATCTAAAATATACAAAACGCCTGAAAGTCCAGAACCAATCTGTGTTGCCAAACGAATACGTTGTGCTTCGCCACCAGACAATGTCCCACTACTTCTAGAAAGCGTCAAATATTCTAAACCAACATCCATCAAAAATTGTAATCTCATGTTTAATTCACGAAAAATTAACTCTGCAATCATTTTTTCTTTTTTACTTAAATTCAAATTTGCTAAATAATTCTTAATTTTGTGAATTGGCATATCAGACAATTCATTGATATTTTGGTCGCCTACTTTGACTGATAATACTTCTTTTTTCAGTCTTGCCCCATGACAACAAGGGCAAGGACTTTCACTCATATACATCTCATAAAAACGACGCATTCCTTCTGATTTTGTTTCACGGTAACGTCTATCCAAAGTTGGAATAACGCCCTCAAATGGACTCGTAAACTTCCTAGTACCTGTGGAGGAAGTATATTCAAAATCAATTTCTTCGTCACCTGTTCCATATAAAATCTTTTCTAGAAACTCACGTGGCAATTTTTTAATCGGCTTTTTAATATCCACTCCATAATGCTTGCTAATGCTTTCAAAATACATTTTTGCCATCGTGTCACCACGTTTCATGCTACTGCTTCCAAACGCTTTTACTCCATCGTATAATGTTTTCTCTTTGTCTGGAATAATCAAATCTTCATCAATTCTCATCAAATAACCAATTCCTGTACATTCTGGACACGCTCCCATTGGATTGTTAAACGAAAACATACGTGGTGTCAATTCCTCAAAACTGATATTGCAATCTGGGCAAGCATAATTGCCACTAAACAATTTTTCTCCTTCGCCCACAACGTCAATTTTCACAAGATTTTCGGCATGCATCATAGCCGTTTCAATCGATTCTGCCAGACGATTACGAATTTCTTCTTTAATGACAACTCTATCAACAACAATGTCAATTCTATGTTTTTTATTTCGATCTAACTCAATATCATCTGTCAATTCATACATTTCACCATCGATTCGAACACGTACAAAGCCTTCTTTTTGCAGATTAGCAAAAAGTTTTGTATATTCTCCTTTTTTGCCACGTATGACTGGTGCTAAAATTTGAATTTTAGTTCCTTCCTCATATTGCATCACACAATCTACAATTTGGTCAATGGTTTGCTTTTCTATTTTTTTACCGCAATTTGGGCAATAGGGAATACCGATTCTAGCATATAATAAACGAATATAATCGTAAATTTCTGTTACTGTTCCAACTGTCGAACGTGGATTTTTCGAAGTTGTTTTTTGGTCGATGGAAATGGCTGGTGAAAGTCCATCAATCGATTCTACATTTGGTTTTTCCATCATTCCCAAAAACTGTCTCGCATAGGATGATAAACTTTCGACATATCTTCTTTGTCCTTCTGCATAAATGGTATCAAAAGCAAGCGAAGATTTTCCTGAACCAGAAAGTCCTGTAATCACCACCAATTCATTTTTTGGAATTTCAATACTGACATTTTTCAGATTATGTTCTTTTGCACCTTTTATAATAATTTTATCGTTCATGGTTTGTCCCCCTTATTTTTTCGATAATATTATAACATATCTTAATTTAAAAATAAAGTATTTACACACTTTTTTCTGTCTTTTTTAATAAAAAAAGGACACACTATTTGTGCCCTCTTCAATTATTTCTTTTTCTTTCTATAAAACACATCATACAAAACTGGTACAAAGAATAACGTTAACAGTGTTGCATATAACAATCCTCCAATTGCGACAATGCCTAGTGGCTGAGTCATCTCTGCTCCTTCTCCAATGCCGAGTGCCATCGATAATAAACCAAGAATGGTTGTTAAGGCTGTCATTAAAATTGGTCTTAAACGTAATTTTCCAGTTAATTTAATAGCCTCTATTTTTTCCATTCCTTCTTCTACTAATTGATTTACACAATCAATAAATACAATTCCATTATTCACAACTACACCTGCTAATACCAAAAATCCTAACATCGCAATTATGCTGATTGGTTGACCTGTAAAGAATAAGGCTAACAATCCTCCTGTAAAAGCAAGTGGAATGGTAAACATTACAATAAATGGCAATTTTAGCGATTGGAATTGTGCTACCATAATTAAATAAATGAACATGATAGCTACTACTATCATTAATAACAAGTCTTGGATATATTCCATCGTACTATCCATTTCGCCTTCCATTTCCACGGTATAGCCTTCTGGTACTTCATAATTTTTAAACTTGTTTTCCACATCTCTGCTGACTAATGTCATACTAGCGTCTTCTTTCACCGTTGCAGTTACTGTGATATAACGGTTATTATTTTCTCGCATAATGCTTTCTAAGCCAGTATTATCTTCTACAATAGCAATGTCGGATAAATAAATCGTTTTTTCTTCTTCATTGACTGTTACATCAAATTCAATATTCATCAGATTGTTAGTATCAATTTTGTCGTTGTCTGGTTTTTGAATTATGACTTGATATTCTTTATTGTCTAATTCAATTTTTGTCCCCTCAATTTCTGACTTTATTTCGCTCGCAATTGTAGCATATACTTGTGCAACTGTTAAATTGTACTTCATTGCTTTGTTTTTATCGACTGTAATTCTTTTTTCTGGTGAAGAATTTTCCTTGATTCCTTCAATTTCATCAATGCCTTCAATCTCAGCTAATTTACTTTCTACATCAGCTGAAATTTCTTTCAGTTTGTCAATTTCGTTTCCTTTTATTTTTATCGAAATTCCAGAAGCCATCATGGCACTCATATCCATTTCAGAAGTACTTACTTGAATTTCTGCATTGATATCTGCTGTTAATTCTTCAATTC
This sequence comes from uncultured Clostridium sp., assembly GCA_947647595.1. GTDB lineage: Bacteria > Bacillota > Clostridia > TANB77 > CAG-508 > Scatovivens. The sequence goes on from CANSKZ010000005.1 coordinate 59,633, forward strand.
TCTTGGCAATTTCTTCGTTTGTTATCGTTCTTTCTTCGTCAAGCACAAGATACATACTAACGCCTGAAGTAGAAGATGTGCCCATATTGGTAGATGCCGTATCATTATCAATTGCTCCTACTTTGTAAACATCTTGGATGGTTAAAATTCTTTCCATAGTTGTGTCTGCTACATTTCTTAATTCTTCTTTTGTTGCTTCTTCTGGCATCGTAATAGAAATCGACATTTCATTGCTTGCTACATCTGGTATAAATTCTAAATCCATTCTTGTCATCAAATAAATACTACTTCCAAGCAATACCACTACAAGTAGAATAACAACTGCTTTAAATCGTAAAGCAACTCCTAATAATTTAGCATATCCATTGCTTAATTTTTCTACCAATTTATTTTCTTTATTGCTCACTTTATGGAACATTTTCGAACTCATCGCTGGCACAACGGTTAATGCGATGATTAAACTTGCTATCAAAGAATACGCAATGGTAAGTCCAATATCTTGGAATAATTGCCTTGCCATTCCTGTAACAAATACAATTGGCAAAAATACACAAACTGTTGTAAGGGTTGATGCAATAATCGCTCCTGCCACTTTTTTCGCACCTTCTTTGGCAGCCTCTTTGGTTTCTTTGCCTTCTTTTCTTAATCGATAAATATTTTCAATTACAACAATTGAATTATCTACCAACATTCCAACACCTAATGCTAAACCAGACAACGACATAATATTAATTGTAACACCTGTAAAATACATCATTGCGATTGCAAAAACTAAACTAACTGGAATGGAAACAGCTACAATAATGGTTGGTTTCAATTCTTTTAAGAAGAAATACAATATTAAAATCGCTAAAATTCCACCAACAAGCAAGCTTTGTAGCACAGAACCAATAATAATATCGATGTAAATGCCTTGATCCATTAAAGTAGTAAAAGAAATATCTTCATATTTTTCTTCTAACTGTGCTAATTTCTTTTGAATCGCTTCTGATACATCTTTTGTAGAAGCTGTACTTTGTTTTGAAAAAGATAGAACAATCCCATTGTTTCCATTGACTTTGGCATAAATTTCATCTCGATTGTCTCCTGTTTCAATTTCAGCAATATCTGCCAATTTAATTTCTTTTAAGCCTTCCATCTCAAAGCTAAATAATACTAAATTTTTAATTTCATCTAAATTGGAAAATTTTTCTCCTACTTTTACGGTAATATCATTATCAATATAACCTGCTGGCATAGAAAAATTCTCGGCTGTTAAAATTTGAGAAATCATATCTGTTGTAATGATTCCTTCTAGCGATGCTTTTTGATAAGCTTCTTCTCTTGCATCTTCAAACTGTTTTAAGCCTTCTTCTAATTCTTCTTTGGCGATATCTAATTCTGTAGCAGCCTTCGTTGTTTCACTGACTAAAGTACTTTGTGCTACTTGTAATTCAGAGCTGGTTTTTTCTAATTCTGTTTTTTTATTGGCAATTGTTGTTTGTGCTTCTTGCATTTGGGCTAATCCACTATTGACTTGCGCTAAACCAGCTGTTAAAGATAGATAATTTTCATTTGATTTTATTTGCTGGATAGCTTCATTTAATGGTGGAATGGTGTTTTCTATTTTGTATAATTCTATTAATTCTTCGCCTGTTATGGTTCCTGTTTCGCGTTTAATCATTAATTCAGATTTTCTGGTTTCTAATTGTGATTTCTGTGTTTCTAATTCTTGAATTTTTGTCTCAAAAGCAAGCATTCCTTGTTCTATTTCTGTTTTTGTTGCTGTTAATTCATTGGCTTTCGAATTTAATTCCATTTCTGCTTTTGTAATTTCGTTTCTACCACTTTCTATAGCGGATAAACCTTCTGCAATTTGTTTTGTTTTTTCAGTTTTGGTTTTTTCTAATTCTGCTGAACCAGAATTAATTTGACTTTTGGCTTGGTCTAAATCTTTTTTTGTTTTTGCTAGCTCTGAACTGACATTTTCAAGCATTTTATCATTAATGCGATTAATTTTTTCTTGGTTTAATTGGATAACGATTTCGTCTTCTACTGCTCCATAAGTTTCTACTGAGGCTACTCCTGCAACACTTTCTAACTCAGGAACTAAAGTATTTTCTACAAATTCTGTAATTTCACTACTGTTTTTGCCTTCCATATCTACTGCACTCATTAAAACAGGCATCATATCTGGATTGATTTGCATCACGATTGGCGTTGTTATTCCGTCTTCTAAAACTGATTTTAAGACATCTAATTCTTGACTAATTTCAATCATAACTGAATCCATGTTGCTATCACCTGCAAATTCTAGTAGCACCATGGAATAATTTTCTGCTGATGTGGAAGTAACATTTTCAATATTACTAATTCCCATCATTCCTTGTTCAATCACTTTACTGACAGATTCTTCTACTTTTTCTGGATTAGCACCTGGATAGGTGGTAATAATTGCAACATAAGGCAATTCCATACTAGGTAATAAATCAGTTGTTAAATTGGTAAAGGATATGATTCCTAAAATCATAATGATAATTACACCCACAAAAACAGTGTATGGTTTTTTTACACTAAAACCTGACATTTCAACATCCCCTTTCAAATTGACTATTGGTCGATATTATATCATATTTATGTAAGTTTGTCAATTTGCTATTCTTTCTCTTTTGCGACTATATTTTTGAACTTTTCGTAATGTCTCTATTTTTGGTGTATGGGTTCTCATATAAATTAGTCGATAGGCTAATGTAATTTGAAAAATCATAAAAAAGGCGGATAAGCCAAACATATATTTCAGGCCTTTTTCATACATTAAGCCACAGAAAAACATGCCAATAGCTTCTCCTATATAACGAATCACATAACGAAAATTAGTAAAGGTCAATTGATGTTCATTTTCTACCGCATTTATATAATATCCATCACAAACATTTTCATACGCTGCTCCAATTAACATTGACCATGTAATCGCAATTATAGTTACAAATAAATTATCTGTAAAAAATGCCAATGTATACAATGAAAATCGAATGAAAAATTTAATCGTTATGGTAATATAATCATTTTTTGGCGTTAAATATTTTAAGGCTAATACACCAATTAAATCACAAATTAGTCCAACAATCACTAAATAATTCGTTGCTATCCCTTCCGAAAACTGAAAATAATTCGTTAAAGTCAGCATTTTTAAACCTAAACCTGTTGACATCGCCATAGAACCAATAAAAGTATAAATACAATATACTTTTAAAATTTTATGATTGGCTATATATTTTACAATCGATGCTTTTGGATTTGGGTTGGATTTTACTTTTTTACAAGTTTTTAGGTTGAACATTACAAACATTGCCATTACTAAAAATACAATGGAAATATATAAACAAATATTATAGTTGACGAATATTCCTAGCACACTTCTTCCAAATAAAAATCCACCAACTAAAATGCCAACATCACGAAATAAATACTCGGTTAGTTTTCTTTTACTGTAAATGGTATTGTTTTTCACAAAAATGGTGATGAGTGGATAAACACTGGTTGTGATTAAATAGGAAGTCACAATATCAATGATAATTGTTAAATTAATGGAAAATGTCTGCATGGTATGATTTAAGTCATATAATATCACTAAATTTAAAAATTTTACGAAAATCGTAAAAGACATAAATCCTTTTAATTTACCTAAGGTAATCTTTCTTGAAACGCCTAAAATACCAATCACACTGACAAATGTTGCAATGCTTGTGATTTGGCTAATTTGCATAGCAGAAAAGCCATTATCTTCAAGCCATAATTGGCGAAAGTTTTCCCAAAGTCCAATGGACAAGCTTAAAAAAGCTAACATTTTTAAAATTTGATTTTCACTTTTTATTTTTTTCATCTTTTGCTCCTTTTAATTTTTATTAATATGATTTCAAAAATGGTTCTGTTATTTCAAGTTTTGAATTATCGGAATCAATTTTGCAATTGACGCCAATTGGGATAACTGCATTTACGATTTTGTGTCCAAAATCATTGCATTTGATAATTGGAAAGTTGTATTCTTTGGTGTATTCTAATAAAATATCCTCCATTTGTGGAAATGAATTTCCATGTTTTTGTAAATCGTAATTATACCCAACAATAATACCTTTTATTTTATCAAATATTCCAATTTGTTTCAAGTGGGCAAATCGTCTTTGGCATTCGTTGGGCGAAGTTACAAAACTTTCGATGGCTAAAATTTTGTCTTGCATATTGGGCAAATATTCTGTTCCGAAGAAGATGCATCATACAGCCTAAATTAGTTCCGATTAATTTTCCCTCTACCTTCCCTTTACGAATTACTTTCTTTTCTCCTGTATGAAACTTTTTTATTTTCTGATGTAGTAAAACGCTTTCAAATTCTTGATATCTTTCTTCTGCATTTTCTTCTGCAAAATCTAAAAAATCAGGTCCTTCAAATGTGACTAAATTAGTTTTATGATAAATAGTTTGTAATAAAACAGTAATATCACTATAACCAATTATAATTTTGGGATTTTGTTTGATGACTTCGTAATCTAATAAATCGATAAATGTATTGCAAGTTTGTCCCCACGAAGGCATATAATTGCTTTAACTTCTTGGTCTTGAAACATACGCATCATATCTTCTGCTTTTTGCTCTTTGGTTCCAGCTGAACCAAAGTAATTTTCAAACACATAATTTCCTCTTTTTACTTTAAATCCTTTGGATTGAAAAAATTTCTCTGCTTGATAAAAATTTTCTATTTTATTTTCAAATTCGATACTATTAGAAACTCCTACAACGCCAATTGTATCTCCTATTTTTAATGCCTTTGCTAACATATTTTTTTCTCCTTATTTACAATTCAAATTCTCTTATTTCACAATTTTCAAATCCCGTTCTTGGCAAAATTCCATTTTCTCCAATGCCAATAAAATAACTGTTAATAACTCTAGCTATTCCTCTATGCGTAACACATAAAACGTTTTTTCCAGCATATTTTTCTTTTATTTCTTCTATAAATTCCCAAACTCTTTGACAACAATCCACTACTGGTTCTATTTCTTTGATTTTTAAATTGGTATGATAATTCCAACAATCGTGTTGATTGAAAAAATAATCTGCCTCTTCCCCTTGGATTCCTTCAATTTTTCCCCAACTTCTTTCCAACAATTTTTCTTCATAAATCACAGGAATTCTTTTATCTTTATTCATTATTTCAATTGTTTTTCTAGTTCTCTTTAAAGGAGAACATAGAATCACATCAATCGGATATTCCTCAAATTTTTCTTTTGCATTCTGTGCTTGGTTGATGCCATTTTCGTTTAATTCTGTATCGGTGCAACCTTGCACTTTTCTTAACACATTCCAATCGGTTTGACCGTGTCTCATAACATATAGTTTCATGGATTTTCCTTCATTTGGTTTTTTTCTGATTTCTTCAACTGCTTCATCAATTGTTTCCAAAAATCGATTACTGGTATCTATAAATTTTATGTTATATTGTTTACATTGTTCTTGAATTTGTTTGCTTTTCTCTATCAATCCGTTCCACTATTTTAAACATTTCTTTGTCTTCCTGTCTTCGTGTCCAAGCATTCTTAGCATCATATTTTCTAATTTGTTCAAATTTTACTTGGGCTGAAATATTGGGATAACCTACAAAATATACATCCCATTTTTCTTGATCAATATAAGGAACAATATCTTTTGGCATAATATGAGCAGAATCTACTATAAATTTTTCATTCGTTTCATTGATTTTTTCCATAATCGTAGACAAAAATAAAGACAATTTAATACTTCCTTCATCTATGATAACTCGATTATTAATTCCACAGTCTGGAAAATTATGTTGAAATGAGGTTGCAATATAATCTACTGGAATATGATTATACCTATTGTTTTTAGATAATCGCTCAGAAATGGTAGATTTTCCAGCACGTGCCACACCACCAATTAAAATATTTTTTGTTGTATAATTATACATTTATTTTCTCCTTTTCTATTCTTCATTTTCAATTTCTTCCATTAAATTATCGTTCGTTTCTATATTATTAGATTCTAAATTTTGATTAGAATTCTCATTTCCTGTTTGATTTTCACTTTCCTCTGGAAGACTATTTTCTTTTTTAGTTTCCTCTTCCACAAAATTTGCAACCAGAACATCATTGGTTTCTTCTTGTGATTGCTTTATGTCTGGTATTGATTCTTCTGGCCTTTGATTGATTTCTGTTTTAACAGAATTCGCCGTATTTTTTACCGTATCTTTTATTTTCTGCTTTGTGTTTGTATTTTCTACATTCTTTGGGGCATTTCCTTGATGAATTGTACAGATTTCTGGAGTGGTTCCTTTTATAAAATATTCGGTAAACGTATCTTGGCACCCACTATTGGCTACTTTTAAACTTTTTCGGCAAATTTTTAAATTTTCTACATTTTTAGCTTTTGCAAAATCACTATTCTTCAACTTTTTATGAATTTGGGTCATCACATTGGACCAAATGATGCCTGCTGGATTGTTTCCATGATAACGAATTGGCTCACTTAAATCAAATCCAAACCACGTGACAGCTGTATAATAATTGGTAAATCCACAAAGCCAGCGGTCATAGTCTTCGTTTGTTGTTCCTGTTTTGGCTGCTACTTCCATTCCGGGAATCGAACAATAAGTTGCTGTTCCGTTGTTTCCGACAACTGGTTCGGTTAACAACTGTTTTGTCACAAAAGCCACTGCTTCTGAAATAACGCGCCCGCTTTTTTGTTTGGAATTTAAAACGTTTTTTCCGCTGTTGTCTAGTATTTTGGTATAAAAAGTAGGTTCAATATAGACTCCATCGTTGGCAATCATAGCATACGCACCTGCCATTTCTAAGGGCGATATGCCATTATCCAATCCTCCCAATGATAACGCTAAATTCTCGTCTTTTTCATTCAAGGTAGAAATACCCATTTTCTTCAAATATTGAATGGAAGTTGTTGGTGTGAGTTCTTCGATTATTTTGACAAAAGGAATATTTTGAGAAGATTCAACCGCACGTCTTACCGTGATTTTTCCTAAATAATCATTATAATTAATGGGTGAATATTCTTCTTGATTGTAATCGATAAAAGTTGTTAAAGTATCCTCATAAGTACTAACTGGCGTGATGACTTTTTCAGCTAAGGCAGGAACCAAAACTGCCAATGGCTTACTACTAGAACCCGTTTGACGGATTGCTTGTGTGGCTCGATTAAATCCTCTGACTTCCTTTTTCTCGCCTAAACCACCGTACGCATGCTAAAACCTTTCCTGTTTTATGGTCAATTATTACCATCGCTGCTTGGGATGTCATTTCTCCATTACTACTTTGTAGTTGATATTTCTTTTTGGAAAATTCATCTTCCATTTTTTCTTGTATTTCTGTATTTTGTGTGCTATAAATTTTGGCATTTGCCATGGATAAATAATTGGTTGCGAAATTTTTAGAAATGTTTTTTTGGCTCGATAAATCCGAAATCACTTCAAGCAATAGTGCATCTGTATGATAAGAATAAAGTCCGTTTCCTTCTGGATTGATTTCACCTTTTTGGAAATTGATTCCTTTTTCGACTTTGGCTAACGCACCATCATATTCCTCTTTTGTAATATTTTCTAATTCCAACATTTTGTTTAATACAATTTTGGTTCTTTTTTTGATTTTTTCTGTGTTGTCTTTTTCTTTATTAAACGGATTATACGCATTTGGTGCATGATTGATTCCTGCCAAAAAGGCACATTCTGCTAAATCTAAATCAGATACGGTTTTGTCAAAATAGTAATTGGCTCCGCATTCAACACCGTATAAGTTTGGTCCAACATAAATGACATTTAGGTAACTTTCCAAGATTTCGTCTTTATCCATGCACCATTCTAATTCAACAGCTTTGGTCCATTCTTTGACTTTTCTTGTAATGCTGTTGGCGTCGTCTCCTGTTAAATTTTTCACTAATTGCTGGGTAATCGTGCTGGCTCCAAATGAAGCATTTCCAAAATGTATGACGTAAGAACCAATGGCTGCAGTGGTTCTTTTTATATCTACACCAAAGTGTTTGTAAAATCGTTCGTCTTCAATGGCAACATAGGCATTTTTTAGATTTTGTGGCATATCTTTTTCAAGCGAAACATTTTTGCGATTTTTCTCATTGCCAATTTCCGCAATGACATTTCCTTCCAAATCTAAAATCTGTGAAGGTTGATTGGCAATCATGGAAAGCGCAAGTTGTTGCCAAGTGTGAATGGACATTGCTGTTTTAATGGCAAACATTAGAATGACGATTATTAGAATGATACCGATTTTTCTTTTCCATTTTGATTTATTTTTGGTTTTCTTTTTTTGTTTTGTTTCAGGCTTATTTTTTAATTTGCTCAAAATTTGTTATCCTCCTATATTTTTGCTATTGTATCATATCCTGAAAAAAAAGTCTATCTTGCGGAAAATAAAAAAGTAGTTTTTTCAACTACTTTTGGTTTTGTTATTTTATTAGTTTTTTAAATGAATTGGCATTTAATATGGTATTTGAAACAAATTCGCCTTGATAAAAATTCGCCCAATTGTTGAATATGCATGGTGCATTTTTGGCTTTTTCTAAGGAATCTATTTTGATGAAATTGATTTTTATATGATTTTCTTTTGCATATGCTGTTAATTCTTTTACTTCATATTCCACATAAGGACACGCGGGGCTATAATAGATTGTAAAGTCTTTCTCATCAATTTTCATTTTTCTGGCGTTATCTCTAAATTTAGGCGTCTCATTTTTGTCAAATTGTAAAGCTAATAATTCATATTCTCCTATTGAATCTACCACTTTAAAACCATAATGTTCAAAAAATTTCTTTTCTCCTAAAAATGGTTTCTTCTTTTTAGAAGTCAATGTGCAAATTCCGCTCATGCTTTTTTGTTTTGAATCATTTATGGCATATTCTAATAATTCTTTGGCGATTCCTTTTCCTTTAAAACTGCCAGCTACCCATAAGCAATAAATATATTCATAATTTTTACCATTGATTGGAACCCAAGCTGTTTCGATTGGTTCGTATTCAATAAATATTTTTCCTCTCGCGTTTAATTTTCTAAATACATGACCTTCCTTTTGTTTCCTTTTCAGCCATTCTTTTTTATTTTCAACACCTTCTTTGTGTTTTCGGTCTCCAATCGCACAACAAATATGCTCATGTTCAATATTTTCTAATGTTAAATTTATATATTCATTCATATTTTTATTTTCCTTTTTATTTATTTTTTATGGGATGCCTTATCACTGTTTTTAATCTGCTTTCCGCACATCTTCTAGGGTCACTTAAATAAATTTCATGATGAAATCTGTTAGGCTTTATATCGATTTTATAACCATTTTCTTCTGCATAATTTTTCATTTTTTCTATTGTTGCAGGTTCTTTGTCATAGGAACCTATATGCATACATTGTACGCATAATCCTTCTTCATAAGTTAAAAATTCGACTTTTGAAAAATCTTGTTTTTTCTTACTGGTTGCTTCGCCAATTGCCCAATCAAATTCTTCCTTTGTGACAAAATCTGGTAATCGAATCATCGATATAAATTCCATCTCTTCTTTTTTATGATAGTCCAACTCTGTTGTCCCTTTTTGCCACCAAAAACCTTCTAGGGGTGGAACAACATAGTCAAAATAGCCTTCTATTTTATGTGAAGTTTTGTAGCTCATTTTTATCGTAAAAGCAATAGAATAGAGCAAACCTATCGATTGTTTATATTCGCTGTTTTCTTCGTTCGGATTGCCTTTTCCCTTGATTCCAATATAATTCATTTTTGGAATTTCGATGATGGTTGGTTTACTTTTGGGCAGATAAAATTCTTTGTATTCTTTTTTATAATCAAATGCCATTTCTAATCCTCCAATGCAATATAAATATGAATTTCTTGCTTTTGTCTATCTTCAGAATTATTTTGATATTCTTCAAAATCGCAAGTATATTTTCTTTTTAAATTCATATTCCATATTTCTTGCCAAGCTTGTCCTACTGGCTTTTGCACATCACCAATTATAACAAACTTAGCATATTTTCCTTTTTCAATTATTTTATTTTTGATTTCAATCCCTTCTACTATTTTTTCTTCCAATTCCACAATTTCATAGTTCATAATTCTTACCTCCTAAAAAAATTATAAACTATGAAATATGACATCTGTGTGTCATATTTTATGAATAATTTTTTAAAGTCTTTTGCAATTTTTCTATTACTCTATTTTGGGCATATTCGGGGCTTAATACTTTTATAAATTCTCCAAAAGACAATATAAAACTATATACCCATTCATTTTCTGGAAACTCCACTTTGACAATAAAATTGCCATCCGCTTTTTTCGTTATTTCATTCATTTCAAATTCATCATATACTCTAAAAGCCATTTCTTTTGAAATTTCTAATTCTAGTAAAATATTTTTAAACGTTTTTTCTATTTCTGGTTGGTTTGGTATTTCTCTTTCAAAATGCTCTTCTAAACATTTTATTTCCTTTATTCTGGTTAACTTAAAAAATCGGTAATCCTTTTTTAATCTGCAATAACTGATTACATACCAAAATTTATCTTTAAACCAAATTTGCAACGGTTCAACCACTCGTTTCGTTTGCTCGCCAGTCGAATTATAATAAGTGAATTCTATTAATTGTTTATTTAATATTGCGGACTTAATTATTTGAAACGTATTTTCTTTAGAAGGTGACCAATTCGAAAAATCAATTTTAATCCAATCTGTTACTTTCTTATGAAAGATTGTACTCATTTTTTCCAAAACGTCCTTTTCGGTTTGAACATTCATTTTCTCTAAACTTTGCAGGGCAAATAAAATTTGATTTTGTTCCTCTTCCGAAAGAATCGATTTGTTCAAAACAAATTCTTCTAAAATACCAATTCCGCCATCTTTTCCTGGCATAGCATAAATGGGTATATTCGCACTGCTTAATGTCTCAATATCTCGATATATCGTTCTGGTTGATACTTCAAATTTTTCCGCTAACTCTTTGGCTGTGATTTTTTTCTTTTGAAGTAATAGATATACTATTTCAAATAATCGATGATTTACTTGCATAAATTCCTCCTATCTCATATTGTATCACATTTTTTCAATTTTGTAACAAATGGATGTATATTTTTCATAAATTGGGAGATATTAAGATTAGTTTTTATAAGGAGGTGCCTTGAAAGATGGAAAAAAAGGATAAGAAAAATAACAAAAGTAACCAAAATAATGAAAACAACTAAGGTATAAAATTTTTAAAAAGTGAACAGTTTTGTTCACTTTTTTCATTTTATTTTAACGGCTTGCTTTAATAATCAATCTTTTATTATTTAAGTTGTCACAAGTGACTAAAGTTAAATCATATTTTCGATTGGCTTTTAGGCATTCAAAATCATCGGGTTGGACTTTTTGTTTGTCATAGACAATATAGCGATAATTTTCCCCCGCAAGTGTTTGAAGAAAAATAGAATCGCCATTTTTTAAGGTTTCTAAATTTCCAAAAAATCGATTATCATCATAATTATGACCTGCAATAGCAATATTTCCTTTTTCTCCTAAATTAACACCATAAAATTTACAAGGCAATATTCTCAAAAGTTCATCATTACATTCATTAAAAATACTATACTCTAAATTGATTTTAGGAATTAAAATTTTTCCAAAATAGGGACTTTTCTTCGTCGAAATTTCTTGCCTACTTTTTTGGGCTGAATACATTGTTTCCATTTTAAATGCTTTATTTAATGTATTTGAAATCTGTGTCATCTCTTGATTTCTTTTCCAATTTTGCAAATAGTTTATCCCTAAAATAAACACCACTAAAATCGATATTATAAATTGTATTTTGAAAAAATTTTTTTGTTTTTTATAAATTTGTTTTACGACTATAATTTGATTCATATTCATAGTATGGCAAGGTTGCCTTTTTTTATGCTTTATTTGTCGTCGTCGTTTAATTTTAAAACAGCTAAAAATGCTTCTTGTGGCACTTGTACATTACCAATTTCACGCATTTTCTTTTTGCCTCGTTTTTGCTTTTCAAGCAATTTCTTTTTTCTTGTAATATCGCCACCATAACATTTAGCAAGTACATCTTTTCGCATCGCTGAAATGGTTTCTCTGGCAATAATTTTTCCGCCAACAACCGCTTGAATTGGCACTTCAAATAATTGCCTTGGAATCACAGTTTTTAATTTTTCTGCCATTTTACGACCACGTTCATAAGCAGAATCTTTGTGTACAATAAATGACAACGCATCCACTGCTTCATTATTAATATGCAAATCCAATTTGACTAAATCGGCTTTGCGATATTCTTTAAATTCATAATCCACCGAAGCATAGCCTTTTGTTTTGGATTTTATGGTATCGAAAAAATCGTAAATAATTTCATTGAGTGGCAAATCGTATTCTAAAGTGACTCTGGTTTCATCCAGATAACGCATGTCGATATACGTTCCACGCCTTTCTTGACACACATTCATGACATTTCCGACAAATTCCTTTGGAATCATAATTTCGGATTTCATAATTGGTTCTTCCATCATGCGAATTTCAGTCGTTGGTGGCAAATCAATGGGATTGTATAATTCGATAATTTCGCCATTGGTTTTGTGAATTTTGTAAATAACGGAAGGCGCAGTTGTAATTAAGCCAATATCAAATTCTCGCTCTAGTCGTTCCATGACAATTTCTAAATGCAACAATCCTAAAAATCCACAACGAAATCCGAATCCTAAAGCCACCGATGTTTCTGGTTCATAATTTAAAGCGGCATCATTCAATTTTAGTTTTTCTAAGGCTTCTTTTAATGGCTCATATTCACTTCCATCAATGGGATACATTCCACAATACACCATAGAATTGGCTTTTTTATAGCCTGGTAATGCTTCTTTAGCAGGATTATTTTTTAAGGTAATTGTATCTCCCACATGCAAATCAGAAACGGTCTTTACGCTAGCAGAAATATAGCCAACTTCACCAGCTGTTAAGTTGTCAGCTGGTTGGTAGCCTCCTGCTTTAAAATAGCCAACTTCTGTTACGGTAAATACTTTTCCAGTTGCCATAAATAAAATCTCATCATTTGGTTTAACGCTTCCATTTTTGATTCTGACATAACTTAATGCGCCTTTATAATTATCGTAAACTGAATCAAAGATTAAAGCTTGTAATGGCACTTCTATTTTTCCAGAAGGTGCAGGAATATCGGTTACAATTCTTTCTAAAACCTCCTCAACATGCAAACCTGTTTTAGCAGAAATGCAGGGAGCATCTTGGGCAGGAATTCCAATAATTTCTTCAATTTCATTTTTCACTTCATCTGCTCTGGCATTGGGCAAATCAACTTTATTGATAACGGGCAAAATCTCTAAATTATCATCTAATGCCAAATATACATTAGCAAGGGTTTGCGCTTCCACACCCTGTGTACTATCCACCACTAAAATAGCACCTTCACAAGCTGCTAAACTTCTGGATACTTCATAATTAAAATCGACATGACCTGGTGTATCAATTAAATTGAATTCATAAGTTTGCCCATCTTTGGCGGTATAATTCATTTTGACAGCTTGGGATTTGATGGTGATTCCTCTTTCGCGTTCAATATCCATATTATCTAGGACTTGTGACTCCATTTCACGTTCGGATAAAGCGCCTGTCATTTCGATAATGCGGTCTGCTAAAGTGGATTTTCCGTGATCAATGTGAGCAATAATGCTAAAATTTCTGATTTGTTTTTGTTTGTCTTGCAAATTTTTTTCCTCCGATTTTGATTTTGTTTATTATACCTTATTTAACTAAAATTTGCAAGCCTTTATTCCAACACGTTCAAAACATCATCCTGCTTCATTCCATTGAAATTGTAGAACGTATCTGGTATTTCACCAACGATTATTGCCTCAGTTAATAAAACTTGGGAAGCCACTTCTTTGCTAAAAGAACCAATTGGTGTTAAAATGCCAATGGAACCATTTAATTCCAAATAAATTTTATGTAAGGTTTGGTTAATACCAACACTTTCAAATTGGGATTTTACTTGTGTCGTAATTGCTCCTGCCGTTTCTAGTTCAATCTCAAATTTGGGTCCAAAATTTTTCAAAATGCTTATCCCGCTGACACTTCCATAATTGATATAAACCATCGTAGTTGGCGTTTGGTCAATTCTGGTTTGAATATCGTTTGTAATTTTGCTAATAATTTGATTTAGCAAAACGGTATTGGCTTGCATTAAAGTAACTTGACCTGCTTCGTTTTTTTCGATTTTAATAAAGTCACTGTATGTATAATAATTCATTCGATTTTCCACTTCTTCTTGTATAATATGAGTCGCCTTAGAACCTGCTGCGGTTTTGCAACTGGCTACAAAAATTGGATATGAGGCAAACACAAAACTAACAATCGACACAACAAAAAGCAAAAAAATCAGGTTCAAGCATAATTTAATTGGATTTCTTTTTTTTGGTTTTGGCTTTTTTATCATTGGAATTCGTATTCTTTTTCTAGAATAAATTTTATCCATGATTTGTTCTCCCTAAAAATAATTGATATGGAAGAAGGGCAAGGATGTAAGCCTTGCCCTTATATTATTTCATAATGTATAATTTTTCACCGACATTGATTTTTGCATTATCTTGTAAATTATTCGTTTGAATGATACTATCCATAGTAACTTTAAAATCTCGTGCAATATTCCAAATCGTATCTCCATCTTTGACAAAATAAACTATCATCGCATAATCATTTTCCTCTTGACATTCTTCTTCTTCCACTTCATCAATCAGATGAATGGTTTTGTAATTGCTACTATTTGGTTTTAAGGCTAATTCAATATCACATACAACATCTTCGTTATTTAATTTGAAATGTTTTTTGGTAAAATTAATTTCAATATCGTCTGTATGGCAATCGAGTTTTGCCATAAATGGAATTTTAGTCGTTTTGACGCCTAGATGATTGCCTGTATCAAAATAAATATTAACAACACATTCTCCTTCGTAATTGGCGCCACTGCCCATTGGCGTTTTATTGGTGATGTTTGCCCTGCAATCTACATCATAAAGTGATCGAATATCTTCTACTAAAATATTTTCATTAATATTTACTATTTCCGTAGAAACTTCAGCATCGGTTTGTACTTCAATGGACTTTTGATTAAAGGTAATATTTTTATTAATTCCATACATATCTTGCACCAATTCAATGCTCTTTTTTTGATATACTTCACATGTCACTTCAAAATCAATTTGACAACTAATTGTTTTCATTTCTTTGCTATTTGGCTTAAAATTCATATTGCGGACTTTATAATCCATTTGACAAATATCTTCATCGGTCACTTTTTCCATATCAATAAAATTCATAATGGGAACCGTTGCTTCACAATTACCGATTTTTCCTGTTTCCGTAATATATAGCATTTTGATGCTAACATCTGCTTTTGACAACACTTTATTATAACTCATTTTATTTTCCATATTGCTAAGTGAAATATCACTTCTCAAAATATCAGAAATCGCTTCTGTTTCGTCAATACTAACATCCTCTTTTAGCGATGTTTTAATCGTATTGCTTGCTACAACCGTGTTTAAATTGACAGTTTCTTGTAGTTTTTCCACACCAGATAACATGTTCAAATTATCAATATACTCAATATTTTTACATTCAAAAAAGTTAAAACATAGTTTCAAATTCACGCATACACTAATTTTTCTCTCATTCAATATTTTCGTATCAACACTCACAATTTCAATTCGATATTTGGTAGACATTTGACTGTTTATTCCAGCATCGTCAATCACATCCATGAAATCCAAAGTTGTTTGGATGCATTTGGTTTCTCCGTTATCCGATAAATAAATGATGTGGGCATCCATGTTTCCATCAAATCGATATTTTCCTTCTGTACATTCTTCTTTATAAATGTAGGGATTTGCATTAGTACCCATAATATTTACAATATCTGGTTTAGTATCTGGAACAATAATATCACCCTTCACTTCTATATTTTTGATTTTTTCCGTCATTTTTTTATGAATGGATAGCGTATTTTTTTCCATAAAAAAAATCCTCCTTTTTGTTATTTTAAGTTTATATAACATTTATATGGAGGATTTTTCAAAAAAATACCTATTTTATTAAATTTCTAAAAATTTTTTAAAAGCGAGTGAAATTTTACTTGCAAAATTCCTCGTGCTTTTTATTTTTATGCAATTCCTGCTGGTAATTCAGAATCTGCAATTGGTTTTCCCATAATTTTACCTTCTACTTGCTCTGGTGACAACTTATGCAGTTTATTTTTTCGGTCTGCCACGTCTGGAATATCTAGTGGAATATATTCATTTCCATCAAACATACTTACTTGTACTGTTTTCATGAATAAGTCCGTATAATTATAGGAACTCACACGATTAACTTGGTCAAATCGAACCATAAAATAATCTTTATAGGTTCTTTCAATCGTAGCTTCCCTTTCTTCTGGCTTACTCCTTTTTCCTGCTGGTTCTTTTATAATAATTTTTTGTCCTACGTTTTCTCCAATATTTTTTCTCATGTTTGCAATTTCTGCTTTATAAATTCCCATTTCATTACACTCCTATTCTTCTGTCATTGACTTTTTTATATCACAGCAAATAGCGAATGTCAAAATAGGAATTGTTCTCATTTTTTTGTCTATCACATAATTTTCAAGCAATTTATGTGTTAAAACTCAAAATATATCATTTGTATTACTTTTTTGTTACAAGAATGTTACATTCTTCATTTTCATAATCTATAATGGTGCTATTAGGATTTTCTCCCTCTTCTTCAACCACAAGTTGCATCTTTTTATCTTGTAAAACATCTTTATTAATATCGCATTCTATTTTTGATTCGATATTATTTTCAGTTGCCTTTATATTATAAATTTCATGTTCTTCTCCCTTTTCATCTTTTTGCTTTGTAACAGTATAATTATCTTTATTGAGTTTTACAACCACAATTTCTTCATATTTTTCTCTAATATCTTCTACCAACTTTCCATCGGTTGCTGCATTAACTGACAACAAGCTACCAGATAATAAAATCACTGCTACAGCGCACATCGAAATCACGCGTTTTCTTGCTCTTAATTTCATACTTTCCTCTCTTTCTAAATTAGATACAACTATTTTATTTCGGACATTTTTCATTATTCTCTTATTTAATTCCTGATTTTCCATAGTCATACCCTCTTTCTTTTAATTTCTTTTTAATTTTTTTGCGAAGCCTATGCAATGTTACTTTTACTTTCGTTTCCGAAATCTTAAGCTCACGTGAGATTTCTTTTACCTTTTGAGAACGATAATAAAATCGCATAAAAATTTGTTGTTCCTGTAATTTCATATTTTCTACTGTCTCTTCTATGATTTTGCTTTTTTCATTTTCTTCTATTAAATATAAAATATCAATCTCATCACTTATTTGATTATCACAGTCCTCAAGATTTCCAAAATGTTTTTCAAAATTTATGGTTCGATATTTTTTTCGCACCAAATTTTTTGTAATGCCCATCAAATATGGTTTTACTTTCATTTCTTTATCCATTCGTTCATAATTTTTCCAAAAAATCACAAACACATCTGATAAAATTTCCTCTATATCTTCCTGATTACTCATACCATTTTTTAAAATGGTATAAACATAACCATTGTAAGTTTCTATGATTTCTTCTATATTCAATTGATTCTCATTCTCAAAATCAGCAACAGTTTTTGGCTCCAATTTAAGTTTAAACTCCTTTATTGAAAAGTACTTTCATTTATACAATCCCTTTTTTTCCAAAAAGGTTACAAAAATCTTAACATAAATTATTCTTCCCCATACATTTTACCTTCCGAATCCAATTGAATTTCATAACCATACTCAAAAATATATGCCATACTAAACAAAAATAAAATATAAATCAAATCCAACAAATCCAATCCAAGCTTCAAATCCTCACCAATAATTTTTTCTGCCATGACACCAGCAATATTAGGCAACAAAATTAACGCAATCATAAAAATCGCCATTTTCTTAATATGGTTCACATTTTCTAGCGTAAACGGCGTTTCCCCCTGATGAATATTCACAAACAAACACTCCAAATGTCTCAACATTTTTCTAATCAAAACTAACATGATTAGCATAACAACAAATATAACTTCCACCCAACCAATGAATTCAAACTTAGAATCAAAATGAAACATTCTATTTTTTACGTTTACCATTTCTTTCTCATTTTCTATTCTCTGTTTTTGTTCTTTTATGGTAACTTCCATACCTGCATTTTCACCATATTTATATTCTAATTTCTGCCCAAAAATTTCAATGGTATCATCCGTGATTTTCACATTGTTTATCACAACTGGCACGATTCCCATTATAATAATTAAACAAATCAAACCTAGCATACAAAAAATTCTGCCAATTCTTGCTATTACATAAATAACTTTGCTTAACAGTTTCACCTTTTCCTGTTTTTCCTTTTTAAATTTTACTACCTTCATTTTTATCTCTTCATCTAATGCATTAAAATCGGTGATTTCTTGGTGCACCAAATCATTTAATTTACAATGGAAAATATGGCACAACTGCAAAATATGCTCCATTTCTGGATAACTTTCTCCACATTCCCATTTCGAAACACTTTGTCTTGATACCCCTACTTTTTCCGCCAATTTCTCCTGAGATAGCTTTTTGGCCTTTCGCAAATTTCTCAAATTATCTCCAAATTTCATTAGATTACTTCCTCCTTCATATTTAGGATAAAACTTTTTAAGCCTTTTTTCTACCAACTTTTTGTTGCATTTTATTAAAATATCCTTTTGCAACTTAAAGTTGCAAAATTCATTTCTTTTTTATCCTATCATAAAAGGAAGTAATGTTCAAATCATTACTTCCTTTTCCTTATATTTCTTTTTCAAAATGTTGATAATCTGGATTTTTCCATTCACCGCCCCATTTCCAACCTCGTTTAATAAACGCCTGATAGACTGCATCACCTTTTTCTATCATACCTTTTTCTCGATTCTCTCGATTGGCAAACTTTTCCGAAACGCTGGGATACACGATTCCATTTTTAATTTGCGGATTTTGCAAAGGATTAATATCAATCGCACAACCTTTGGCATGATTCGACAATCGATTCGTTCCTTCTACTAAACGATAACAAAATCCAGAGCTATTGTTGGCTTCCATTGATTTTACATCATTGGCATCATATTGGTCAATTCTTTCTACTTTTTCAATAGGATATTTCTTTTCATACAGTTCCCTAAAAATTTCCACAACTTCCTCACCTAACTTTTGATGAACAACAATTTCGCCTTGATGCAGTTTTTCATCAAATCCATAATAACTAACCGTTACATACGCCAAATCTTTTGTATCAATTTGTGCATTTTCTGGAAGTGATTTCCCTTTCATGTCATTTTGTATTTCTTCTGGAATCGTAGAACAACTAAAAATCGGTTTTCTTTCCCATTCTTGCTGTTTTATAATTTCCACATTTTGTTGATTAAAATTTACTATCATATTCATTATCATCCCTATCAGAAATATTGTTTTATTCATATTATACTATATGTTGTTTAGAGAAAAATAGACGTTGGGGATAAATAAACTAATTTTAAAAAAATACATCAAAAGTGACCCCATTAGGTCACTTTTGTGAAATTCAAATCAAGTATTCTCTGATAAAAACGTTTTTAAATCCTTTGATAATAAAAATCTAAATCTACGACTCTCTCTTTCATTTATTTTTTGTGTAGAAATATGTTTTTTAACAATACCATTTTCCACATTAATTTGAGAAGAAATCTCTTCTTTTATTTTTGCTACAATAGAAATAGAAATATTTTTCTCCTTAACTTGTGTGCATAGCCATACTAATATAGGAAATACATCATTATAGCAAGACTTTGTTTCCGCAATTTCTAAAAGATATTTTTGAACCTTTTTATCCAAATCATCATTCATTGTCGGATAAGTAATTACTATTTGTCTATCATATTTATATGACTTTGATATAGCTATTGTAGTAACCTTTTTGGTATCGTAAGAAATATTAACAGAAACATCTTTATTATTACCATTCCTGTCAATTTCTAATATTCCGGTTTCGAGAAATGAAATGCCATCATCTTTAAATATTTTAAATGTAAAATCTCTATCAACAAATGGCTCTAATGTACTGTTTCGTCTGCCTATTACATAAATATCAGAATAATACCCATCATTTATCAAATAGTATTTTTCTTGTTTACTATCTATCAAATATGCGTGTATTGAAAAAAGACCAGTGCATTCTATCACTTTAACTGGAAACTGAACCTCATCTAATTGGGTAAATAAATCTTTAAATTTCCTAACTTTTATGTGTTTGTATTTCTGTAAATTTAGAACCCAAATCGCAAAACTTTCTTTGCAACTATTTTCTACAGACTTATTTTTAAAATTAACTCCTTCGAAAAACTTAGACCGTAATAGATACAATAACATTACTTTAAATTTGTTTCTTAATACATCACATACGGATATTATTCTTTCTTGTAAATTTTCCTTTTTTGATTTCATAATTTTCCTCCTTTTTTGTAATAACAAAAATGAATTACTACCCAATTTTGCTATATTCTATCACAACAATATACATAAGTCAATTTAAATAAGAGCTTGTATCATATTATGATATGGGAGTAACTTATATAAAGAAATGATGTTTTATGTACTTATTATAGCGGACATGAAATAAATAATATATATAATATCTGCATAAATAAAAAATGTCCTTATAGAACATTACATCCTATAAGAACTTCTTATTGGCTGGGCTGGTGGGATTCGAACACACGCATGCCAGAGTCAAAGTCTGGTGCCTTACCGCTTGGCTACAGCCCAATATGTTAATCAAATTTAATAAATGGGGTGGAAGATGGGACTCGAACCCACGGTCTCCAGTGCCACAAACTGGCGCGTTAACCAGCTACGCTACATCCACCATTTATTATTTGCATTTTTTCAAGTGCTATTCTATTTTAAAACATTATTTCTCATTTGTCAATATTATTTTTGTTTTTTTTCCATTATTTTAGAAGAAAAGCAGAAATAATTTCTTACCTCTGCCATTTTATCCATTCATTTTCAAGTAATCATTAGTTCATTGCTTTAATCGTAAAATCATAAGCATTTGCAAAATCTTCTGGATTTGCAATACTCAATGGAACCGTTTGCCCTGGTTCTACATCACCAATTACACCTGTGATTGTTTTGATTTCTTTTCCACCTTTTTCTAATAAAGTTACTTCAACATTTGTAACATTCGCTTTTTCAGAACCAATATTTTTTACATCTCCAACCAATAATGATTGTCCATCTTGTACTGTTAAATGAATATTGGATATTTCATAATTTCCAAATGTTTTTGTTTGTGCTAATTTATCACTCGTATTTTGTTTTGTACCATCTTCTAATACTTCTACAAACTCGCCTACTACTTCTCCTCTTATATTTTCTCCTGTTCCAACATTTCCGCCATTTGTATTATTTTTCTTATTTCTCATATTCACTAATACTGCTATAATAATTATTCCAATAATTACTAATAATAATATCATTCTTCTTTCCTTCTTTTTCATTTGTTCTACCTCCCTAAATCTTCTTTAAAATTTAAACAATAATTTACAATAATAAGTATATTTTAAAATGAAGACATTGTCAATATAAAAAATAAAATTTTTTGTAACCAATTTTCCCATTTCGAATATTATATAACATACAAATGATTTTTGAAAAGAATCATCATTAAAAAGGGGGGAAATACTATGCCAGAAAACAGAGGATGCGGATGTGGATTCGGTTTTGACAGTGACTGCATTTGGATAATTGTTCTTATCTTAATATTATGCTGTTGCTGTGGTGGAAACAACAGAGGATGTTGCTAATTCCATACGCTTAAAACGCAAAAAAGGAAGCTTTTTGATAAAGCTTCCTTTTTCTTTATGCTTTTTTATCGTTTTCCCAAAAAAGCCCACGTTTATTAAACGTGGGCTTCTTTTAATTATATTTTATCACATTTTTGTCATATTGTCAACTATTAGTACATTCCTCCCATATCTGGCATGGCTGGTGCACTTCCTCCGCAGTGACAATCTTTTTCTTTTTTCTCTGTCATAATGCTTTCTGTTGTAAGTATCATTGAAGCAACGCTTTCTGCATTTTGTAAAGCGGAACGAGTTACTTTGGTTGGGTCTACAACGCCTGCTTTTTTCATGTCAACATATTCTTCTTTCGCTGCATCAAATCCAACACCTGGTTGGCTTGATTTTACTTTTTCTAAAATCACAGCACCTTCTAAACCGCTATTGGCTGCGATTTGTCTAACTGGTTCTTCCAATGCTTTTAAAATAATTTTCACACCAATTTTTTCACCATCTGTTTTTACTTCTGATAACAATTTTTCAACCTTTGAAATAACGTTAACATACGCCGTTCCACCACCTGGCAAAATTCCTTCTTCTACCGCAGCTTTAGTTGCAGATAAAGCATCTTCAATTCTTAATTTTTTCTCTTTCATCTCCACTTCTGTTGCAGCTCCAACTTCAATTACAGCAACACCACCAGCGATTTTTGCTAAACGTTCTTGTAATTTTTCTTTTTCGTATTCGCTTTTTTCCTCTTCTAATTGTGCTTTGATTAATTTTACTCTTTCAGAAATTTGCGCTTTATCGCCCATTCCATCCACAATAATCGTATTTTCTTTGCCAATTTTTACTTGTTTTGCTTTTCCTAATTGGGCCAAAGTAGTATCTTTTAATTCCAAACCTAAATCTGATGTAATCACTTCTCCACCTGTTAAAATTGCCAAATCTTGTAACATATCTTTTCTTTTATCACCAAATCCTGGAGCTTTAACAGCCACAACATTTAGCACACCTCTTAATTTGTTCAAAATTAAAGTAGATAATGCTTCAGATTCTACGTCGTCAGCAATAATAACTAATTTTCCGCTAGCACCAGTTAATTCTTCTAATAGTGGTAAAATTTCTTGAATATTTGAAATTTTCTTGTCTGTTAATAAAATATAAGGATTATCCATAACTGCTTCCATTTTTTCTGTATCAGTCACCATGTATGGAGAAACATAACCTTTATCAAATTGCATTCCTTCTACGACATTTACTTCGGTTGAAGAAGTTTTTGATTCTTCAATTGTGATAACACCATCTTTTGAAACTTTTTCCATAGCATCTGCAATCAAACTTCCGATTTCTGTATCGTTTGCAGAAATACTTGCTACTCTTGCAATATCTTCTTTTCCATTGATTGGTGAACTAATTTCTTGTAACGATTTTACAGCAACTTCTGTTGCTTTATCCATTCCTCTTTTAATTGCTAAAACATCTCCACCAGCTGCTACATTTTTGACACCTTCTTTTAGCATAACTTGCGCTAAAACAGTTGCTGTTGTTGTTCCGTCACCTGCAATATCATTTGTTTTGGTGGAAACTTCTTTGACTAAAGAAGCACCCATATTTTCAAATGCGTCTTCTAATTCAATTTCTTTTGCAATGGTGACACCATCATTTGTAATTAATGGTGCTCCAAAGCTTTTGTCCAATACGACATTTCTTCCTTTTGGACCTAAGGTTACTTTGACAGTATCTGCTAATTTATTAACACCGTCTAATAATTTTTTTCTGGCATCTTCGCCATAAATAATTTCTTTTGCCATTTTTATACCTCCTAATTTTTGATTGATTTTTTAGTTTAGTAAACAAATCTTACCTGTACATTTTTATTCAACTATTGCTAGAATGTCAGATTCTTTGACAATAATATATTCTTCGCCTTCGTATTTTATTTCGGTTCCTGAATATTTGCTGGTGATGACTTTGTCACCTATTTTGATATTCATCTCTATTTTCTTTCCATCTTCAATTCTTCCTGGTCCTACTTCAATTACTTCTGCAATTTGTGGTTTTTCTTGTGAACCTGAAGATAAAATAATGCCACTTTTCGTGGTTTCTTCCGCATCTTTCATTTTTAATAAAACTCTGTCTTCTAATGGTTTTATCATATTTTATTCCTCCTTTATAAATAAATTAGCAGTCTATATGTTCGACTGCTAATACTTTATACCCATTTTTAAAAAATGTCAATAGTTTTTTAGGATTTTTTTAATTGAATATGATTTATATTCCAACCTACAATTTTAATCCCATATTCTTTAAAAATATTGATACTTGAACGAATGGCTTCCTCTTTTATTTTATATTCCTCTGGATGCTCTTTTATGAATAAAGTAACGATTTTCGTAATTCTTTCACGAATCTGCTCTAATAATTCTTCTCGTGAATAATAACTTCTTACTTGAATTACTTTATTAAATAATTTAATTGGTTGTTCAATTTGAAATTCAAACATGCCTTCTCCCTGAAAATGATTCATGAATTTCTTTTTGAGATAAATTTTATTATGCGTAATAATATTCAGGTTGAAAAATAATATGCATAATTGATCTTGATTATTTTTTATTTTATAGTCATTTAATTCTTCTGGGAAAGAAGAATTGGGTTCTGTTTTTATCGTATAAATTCCTTCTTCTTTTACCAAATCATAAATTTGCCCTTTTTCAAAAAGAACGGCACATTGATTGTTTTTTAGTTTTAGCAAATAATGTTGATTTTCATCTAGCTTTTGTTTATAGACTAAAATATTATTATCTAGTTTCGTGCATTCGATGATTTGATATTCTTCATCATCTTCCAAACGTTTTGAAAAATGCATTTTATTTTTCCTTTCTGTATTTTAATTTCTATTCTCTTTAGCCGCTTTAATCAACGCCTTAAATAATGGTGCTGGTCTGTCTGGTCTGGATTTAAATTCTGGATGAAATTGTCCTGCAATAAAAAATGGATGATTTCTATATTCCACAATTTCCACCAAATTTCCATCTGGTGAAGTTCCAGAAGCAATGAATCCTGCTTCTTCTAATCTTTCCTTATATTCATTATTATATTCAAAACGATGTCTGTGACGTTCACTAATTTCTTCTTGTCCATAAATTTCATATGCCAAAGTATCCTTTTTTATTTTGCATGGATACGCTCCCAAACGCATGGTTCCACCTTTAGAAATCACACCTTTTTGTGTCTCCATAATATGAATCACTGGATTTTTGGTATGAATATTAAATTCTGCCGAATCTGCATCTTCAATTCCCAAAACATTTTTACAGAATTCCACAACTGCCATTTGCATACCAAGACAAATTCCTAAAAATGGAATATTATTTTCTCTAGCATATTGAATTGTTGCAATTTTCCCTTGAATACCACGATTTCCAAATCCGCCAGGCACCAAAATTGCATTATATTCGCCTAATACTTCTTTGACGTTTTCCTCACGAATTCCTTCTGAATCAATAAATCCAACCTCTACGTTAACTCCATTGGCATATCCACCATGACGCAAACTTTCTGCAACAGATAAATACGAATCTTGTAATTGCATATATTTTCCAACAAGTGCTACTTTTACCGTTCCTTCTAACCTTTTAATATTTTCAATCATGTTTTCCCATTCTTGATTTTGTGGCTCTTGCTTCTCTAAGTGTAACTTTTTGCATACTGCTCTTGCTAGACCTTCTTTTTCAAGTAATAGTGGAACTTCATATAAATTACTAGCTGTCAAATTAGGAATTACATTTTCTGGGCGTACATTGCAAAAAAGTGCTATTTTTTTGCGAATATCGTCTGGAATTTCCGTTTCACTTCTACACACTAAAATATCTGGTTTGATTCCAACAGATTGCAAATCTTTCACAGAATGTTGGGTTGGTTTTGATTTTAACTCATTCGAACCAGAAATAAATGGCAATAAGGTTACATGAATATACGCTACATCTTCTGGATTCACTTCCAATCCTACTTGACGAATTGCTTCAATTAAAGCTAGTCCTTCAATATCGCCAACCGTTCCGCCAAGCTCTGTAATCACAACATCAATGTCTTCACCTTCGAAACTATAAATATTTTCTTTGATTTCATTCGTAATATGTGGTATGACTTGTACCGTTTTTCCTAAATAGTCGCCTCTTCTTTCTTTGTTTAATACATTTTGGTAAATCTTTCCAGAAGTAATACTACAATTTTTGGTTAAATTAACATCAGTAAATCTTTCATAATGCCCCAAATCCAAGTCTGTTTCTGCACCATCGTCTGTGACAAAAACTTCTCCATGCTCATAAGGACTCATGGTTCCAGGGTCAACATTGATATATGGGTCAAATTTTTGATTGATAACCTTATAACCTCTGTTTTTTAGCAATCTTCCGAAGTGAAGATGCTGTAATTCCTTTTCCTAAACCAGATACTACTCCTCCTGTGATAAATATGTACTTTGTTCCCATAACTTTCTCCTTTTCCTTTATTTGATAAATTTCGCCAAAATAAATAAAAAACAGATTAAAATAAAGTTTTTTTTTAATCTGTTTTCGCCTGCTTTGGTGACCCCTACGGGAATCGAACCCATGATTCCACCTTGAGAGGGTGGCGTCTTAACCGCTTGACCAAGGGGCCACATGTCTTTCTTTATTTATAACACAAATTTTTAAATTAGTCAATAGTTAAATCAAGCATCCTGCATAAAATATATTATATTTTTTAGGTTTATTATGCTATTAATTTTATAGTAAACATTTTGTAATCAAAAAAGAGAAGAATTTTTACATTCTTCCCTAAAAATCTTCTATTTTTTGCAATCTTTCCTCTACCGCCTTCAACATATTTTTATAATTTTCCAATTTAGCTTTTTCTTCTTCAATTTTAGCTTGTGGCGCTTTGGCAACAAATCCTGGATTTGATAGCATTTTCTCGCCTCTTGTGACCTCTGCTTGTAATTTCGCTTTCTCGTTTTCCAAACGCTTGATTTCCTCTTCTACATTAACCAACTCTTCAAACGGAATAAACACTTTCAAATCTTCCACTATAATTGAAATCGCATTTTCTGGAATTTCTTTCTCATCACTTTGTACCATAATTTCTGATGCAAAACCTAATTTACACAAAAACTCCTCTGATTCTTTTATCACGTTTTGTTTTTCCTTTGTCACAAAAATAAGTTTTGATTTTTTACTTGGATGAACATTCATTGTACTACGTACATTTCGAATTTCCACAATCACTTTTTTCAAAATTTCTAATACATTTTCTTCTTCCTCAAAAACAAACTTATCTCTTAGCGTTGGCCATTTACTCATCATCAAATCTGGTGTTCCAAAACAAATCAATTGTGTATAAATTTCGGAAGTAACAAATGGCATAAATGGATGAAGCAATTTTAAAGCAGTTCCAAAAACATGGTTTAAAATATCACTTACAGCTACTTTTATCTTCTCATCTTCGCTATAAATTCTTGGTTTTACAATTTCAATATACCAATCGCAAAATTCGTTCCACAAGAAATTGTAAATTTTATCCAAAGCAACGCCCAAATCGTAATTTTCAATATTTTGCGTAACTTCTGATACCAATTTATCTAATTTATTTAAAATCCATTTATCTTCTATTTTTAATAATTCTGCATTATAAGCTTTATTTTTTTCATATACTTCGTAGCAAAATTCTTTTACTTTTTCGTCATCTGCCAAATTCATCGTAATAAACTTCGCAGCATTCCAAATTTTATTCGCAAAATTCGAAGCTTGCTCCAATTTCTCTTTCGAAAAACGAATATCATTTCCCATCGTAATTCCAGAAATCACGGAAAAACGTAGGCTATCTGCGCCATATTCATCAATTACATCCAATGGGTCAATTCCGTTGCCTAATGTTTTCGACATCTTTCGCCCTTGACTATCACGAATAATGCCATGAATCAGCACATCTTTAAATGGCTCTATTCCAGTAAATTCTAAACCTTGTGTCATCATTCTTGAAACCCAAAATGTAATAATATCAAACCCAGTTACCAATACATTGGTTGGATAATATCGTTTATAATCTTCCGATTCTTCATTTGGCCACCCCAATGTCGAAAACGGCCACAAAGCTGAACTAAACCAAGTATCCAATGTATCTTCATCTTGCTTTAAATTTGTAGAATTACATTTTTCACATTTTTCTGGTTCAATTTTAGATACATTAATATGCCCACAATCTTCACAATAATACGCAGGAATTCGATGTCCCCACCACAATTGACGCGAAATACACCAGTCTTGGATATTATCTAACCAATGAAAATACTGTTTTTCATAACGTTGTGGCACAAATCTTGTTTTTTCTTCTCGTACACTATCTGCAGCACGTTTTGCCAAATCCTTCATCGCCACAAACCATTGCTCCGAAATTTTCGGTTCAATCGTGTTTTTACATCTTTCACATTTAGCTACATTATGCGTATATTCTTCTTCCTTTACCAAAGCCCCAATTTCTTTTAATTTTTCGACAATTTTCTTTCTTGCCTCTAACAAATCCATTCCTTGATATTCTGGAATCAAATCTCCCATTTTGAAATTTTCATCAAAGACTTCAATCATTTCCAAATTGTGTCTTTTTCCTGCCTCATAATCGTTCATATCATGCGCAGGCGTTAATTTTACACAGCCTGTTCCAAATTCTTTTTCCACAAAATCATCTGCTACAATTGGAATTTCTTTATTCATAATTGGCAAAATACACGTTTTTCCCACCAAATTTTGATATCTTTCATCTTCTGGGTGAACCGCAACGCCTGTATCACCAAGCATTGTTTCTGGACGTGTTGTCGCAACCGTTATATACTCATTTTCGGTTCCTGTAATTTTATAGCGGATATGCCACAAATGCGCATTTTCTTCTTTGTATTCCACTTCTGCATCAGAAATCGAAGTATTACAGCTGGTACACCAATTTACCATTCTTTTTCCTTTATAAATTAAACCTTTTCGATATAAATCCACAAACTGTTCTAAAACGCTATCAGACATGCCTTCATCTAATGTAAAACGATTTCTTTCCCAATCACAAGAACAACCCAATTTCTTTTGTTGTTCTTGAATCATACCACCATATTTATGTGTCCAATTCCAAGCTTCTTCTAGGAATTTTTCTCGCCCCAATTCTTGTTTTGATTTTCCTTCTTCCTTTAATTTTTGAACCACTTTCATTTCTGTCGAAATGGAAGCATGGTCTGTTCCTGGAAGCCATAAAGTATCAAAACCTTGCATACGTTTAAAACGAATTAAAATATCCTGAATGGTTCCATCCAAGGCATGCCCCATGTGTAATTTTCCTGTTACATTTGGTGGTGGCATCATAATACAAAATGGCTCTTTGCTTGTATCTCTAGATGGTTTAAAATAGCCTTTTTTCTCCCAATCTTGATACAATCTTTCTTCAAAATCTTTCGGATTAAATTTGTCATTTAATTTGTGATAACTCATAAACAATTCCTCCTTAAAATAAACATAAGCCATCTCATCCACATAGGACGAAATGGCTTTAAATTCCGCGGTACCACCTAATTTAAAAGATTAGCAAATCTTTTCTCTTAAATGAGATTTTAACGTTTCTCAAACGAGCATAGCTACTTTCTAAAATTAGTTTCACTTATGCCAACTCCAAAGCTACCTTCTATCTATCTTTTCCATAAGAAGCTTTCAGCGCATCACTTCTTTTCTCTTGTCTGGAAGTCCTAGATTTACTCCTCTTTTTCATCGTTTTTTATCGATATTGTTATTTTACACCTTTTTTTCCAAAAAGTCAATCTTTTTTTACTTTTTATTCAATCACTGCACCAATCATTCCAGCATCATTTCCTAAAATGGCAGTTTCAATTATGATGTCTTCCCTTTCGTTAAACAACTGTGTTTTTTCAAGAATCTTGTTCTTTAGCCTTTGCAATAATACTTCTTCAAAATAAACAAAACTACCGCCTATCCCAATTGCTTCTGGTTCAAAAATATTGACTAAATTACAAATTCCTATGCTCAAATCTTCGATATATTCTTCTAATATCTTTTCTATTTTTTCATAATTTTCTTGCCCTTGTTTATTATTTTTAATAAGATTCAATAAATCTTCTCCACTTGTTGTTTCATCATATCCTAACTCTTTTCGCAAATTATCTTTTAACGCTTTCATAGAGGCATATTGTTGCCAACATCCTTTTTTGCCACATTTGCATAGTTTTCCATTTTTTTCAATTGCCATATGACCTACTTCACAACCTGGTTTATCTCCCGTATCCAACAGTTTATGTTCAATAATAACCGCTCCACCAATTCCTGTACCCAACGTGAAAAATAAACTTCTTTTATATTTTTTCAAAAGTCCATATGCATCTTCCGCAATGGCTGCACATTTTGCATCATTTCTCATTTTTATGGGAAGCTTTATTTTTTCTTGTAACTTTTTTACTATTTCATAATTCTCAAACCCAAGATTAGATGCTTTTATAATTGTATCATGACCTACATTTCCTGGCACAGACAATCCCATTCCTGTTATTTTATATTTTTTCATAAAGTCATTTGTCTGTTCAACAATATAAGTTTCAATTGCTTTTTCAACATCTTGTTTTTCAGCACTCATCAGTCTTTTTTCACTTTTTTCTATTATCTTACCATTGGTGTCTACAATTCCAACCCCAATATGACTTCCACCAATATCAATTCCTATCTTCATTTTTTTCTCCTTTTTGAAATTTTTAACGTCCGCCCATTCCGACCACCGCCTCCACCGGCCGCCGCCTCCGCTAGAGAATCCTCCACCAGAACCTGAACCGCTACTTGAACTAGAATGCGCCGCTGAATAAGCTGACTTATAAGCCGAATAAGCACTATTGGTACTTTTATTTAAGTCCCCTATAAATCCATTCGCAAATCTTGTATCTGACATCAAATATAGATACGTATAAGTCCTGTTATCCAAATTTTCCATTTGTGGATAAACTACTTTCAATTGTTTCACTACTTTATCCGAAATTCCAAAAACCGTAGCATACACTAAATATTTTTCCCATAAAACTAAATCTGGAATCTCTTTGTCTTTCAGTAATGAAAAATCTTCCATATAATTTTTAAGACCCGCCCATTGTTGCTTTTCTATTTCTCCTTGTTCTGTTAGTACAGGAATTCGTTTCGCTGTTTTCGATAAAAGAATCGCACTAATTATCCATTCTAATATAATTGGTGCCAAAAGCATTGATATGGGAGCTAAGAAAAGCCCACAACCAATCGTCACCATGATATAAATCATTGATTTTGCTGTATATCTTGAAGCTTGCTCTCCTGCTACTAAATCATAATTTTGACATTCTTCTTGTGCTTCTTTAGCGTAGTCTCTTAAATCATTCATAAGCAATTCACATTTATCATAATGTTTTTGCATGCATTTTTCGATTTGCTCCATTGTAACTGTCTTTTCTTTTGAAACTCCAGCTGGCCATGTTAAAATCCCATAAACAAGTCTTTCTGTCTTTTTTAAAGCATTATCCATTGGTTTTAGCAAACGAATTCGAATGTCCTTTTTCCCTTCTTTTTCAAAAGAAATATAACCTTTTAAGCATAATTGCAATAGAGTAGCTGAAATAATATAATTTTCTTTTCCTTTCAGCTTTAAATAGTATAAAAATGCAGCATCTGCTGGTGTCGCATCCTTTTCTCTTGGAATATCTCTAAAATATTTTCCAATATCAATCTCATAAGGATTTTTCGGAAACGACTTCATTTCTTTCCAATAACGTAATACTTTTTTTCCAAAAAATAAAAATATAACAATATAAATTACCGCTATTCCTATAAAAATTGCCTTCGCTTTTCTTCTTTCGCGATTTGCTTGATTCGCCCATTCTGTCTCCTCAACGATAATTTCCTCAAGTTTTCTTTGAGGCGAATTTCTTATACTTTTTGAAAAAATAGGTTCTTCTACAACAACTCTTACTTCCAACATTGTTTGTGGTTCCAAATCTTCTATCTCAAACTTCACAGCATCCTTGGAAATCCTAGAAATCTCCCCATTTAATGGACCATGTGCCCATACTCGTAAACTTTCCAAATCAAGAACTGCTTGAGGCAATTTTATCGTTCCTGTTATTTTCTTAGCTGACATCCCATTATTGATTCCTATAAACTGCCAATACAATTCACTACAATCCTGATACACCGAAACTACATTTTCAACTGTATAAGAAATCTCATATTGTTTTCTTGCAGAAGAATTATCCAATCCGACACCCCAAGCAATCTCAAATTTCCCATTAGAAACTGGCAAACCATAATAACATCCTTTTGTTACATGATACATTTCTTCATCAATTTTACTTAATGCCAATTCTGTATCCAAATCTTTTACCTTCACATTTGTTATTCCAGAATATTTACTTTTATCTAAGTCAAAATCTTTAAATACTGTATTGGTTTCGCGAATCTCAATATCCCAAGTTTCAACGACTTCCATATCGCCATTCTCGTTTAATTGAACATCATAGTGCAATGAATTTAGTTTTTGGGTTCCTGCATAACAACGATTTTGCAAGCAAAAAATCATTCCTAGAAAAAATAAAGCAAACAAAATCTTTTGATTTCGTGTCATCTTTCTTTCCTCCCTTTCTTATGTTTATTCTTCAAATATTTTATCGATTACTTTGCGATAAATTTCTTTTCCAATTTCATAGCCATTTGGCATCAATTCGCAAAATTTTTTAATACATACCTTTGAATTTACTTCCATAATCGAAATTTCTTTATCTTTCGTTACAACAATATCCACTGAAGCAAAAGTAAGTCCTAGTACATTCCCTGCTTTTTTCGCAATCGTTTTTATTTTTTCTGCATATACATCATTTTCATCAACAAACAATGGAATCGCACCATTGCTTAAATTATGTTTCCAGCCAACCATTACTTTTTCATCTTGATTAAGAATTTTTTGAAAATCTAAATTGGAATCTGGTTCTTCTAAATATTTTAATTGCTTTTCTATTAATTCTCGTATATTTGATTTTCCATCACCAACCACAAATGGTTTTTGTTTTTTATAAAGATAAATAATTTCTCCTGCTAAAAATATTGCTCGATACTCATATTCCACTTCCAAATAAGGACATACCACAACTGCTGGTATTTCTTTTTCAAATATTTCTTTTACAATTTGCTTTTTTTCATTTTCTATTTCAGACACATAAACATCTTTTCCCTGTAAAGAATCATTTGCTTTTATAACCTGCTTTTTCGTATTTTTTAAAATTTCATAATCACCATTAATCGTCTCAACATTTGGCATCATTTTTTCATTAAAAAGGACAGCATGCTCAATTATAGGCAAATCGTAATAGCGTAATAATTCATACGTCGAATATTTATCCTTAGCAATTTCTGAACTTATTTTGGTATTCAAATAAAAATTTCCGTTGATGAGTTTTTTATGAACATTTCCTTTTTTCAAGATTGAAATCCAGTCGTAAGAAATATCGATTTTTTCGATTCCTTTTTCCCTGCAAATCTCTTCAATCCACTTTTTTTTATTATTTTCTTCTTTCATTTTTTAAGCACCATTCTTTCATTTTTATTCTATCTAATTTATTACGAACAGTCAAGAGAATTTTTCTTGACATTTCAATTATTTTATGTTATACTATAATTGTAAACACGATATATATTACATAAAAGGAAGGTGATGCAAATGCAATCATCCCAAAATACCCGGAAACTTAGGAGAAAAAAATTGAGGTATGGCACTGTTTTTTAGTGTTAACCCAAATTCCTCCTTAATTATGGGTTTATGTACAAGTGCAGAGAATCCTATGGAAAACCATAGGATTCTTTGTTTTATTTCATTTTCTATTTTTCTCTTGCTAAAATAACTAATCTGGCACTAGAATCATTATTACAGGTTGAAAGTGAAATCTCTCTTGCACCTTCTGTATCTCTTTGCATGTATTTTGCATCACTTGGCGTTGTTTGGAACATATCATAAATTGAATAGGTAATTCTGGTTCCCGTTTGGTCTGTAATATAAATCACATCGCCTTTGGATAATTTGCGGTTGTCTGAAAAGAACAATCCATTTCGATAATTATGCCCTACAATGGTTGTATTTCCTGGTTTGTTCAAACCAGTACCATATAAAATAGCAACTGATGTTTCTAACGATTTTTTCGTTACTTCTGATAAAATTGGAAGATTGACATTGGTTTTAGGAATCTCAATGGTTCCCATTACTTCATACCCTTCCATATAAACTTTTTTGGCTTCTGTTTTTGTCTGAGAACTTTCGATTCCATTAATCGAATCCAATGGATTTTGTACTTCCCCTTCTTCCTTATCACTACCATTCTCAAATTCTCTTCTTACGGAAGCATTCGAAAATTGGTCGATAATTTCCTTTGCTTTTTCATTTTTAGATTTTACGGCATACATATCATATACAAAATATCCCACTGTTCCGACAATTCCAATAATAACAATTATCAAAATAACCGTTAATACTTTACTATATTTACTATTAAACATATTATTTCATCTCCTTTTTCTTAAGTTTATATAATATTCTTATTTATATTATAACATATTTCTTTTGTTTTTGCAAGTTTTATGTCGATTTTTCACGCTCTTTTCCCTCAAAAACTTTAAATATATCAGTTTTCGTAATTTACTTGGCATAAGACATACCAATGTATGTCCTCCCATTGTCATCATATAATCTTTCAAAGAATAAAACCCATTTTGATATTGTTCTGTTTTAAATTTCAACATTTGTTTTAAATAAAATAATCCGTCCTCTTCTTTGATAAAAATTTTCCTCTGTTCTCATATAAACCAAAACTTCTTGTAAATTGTAAAATTGACAGCCATTTTTAAGCATTCGAATCCATAAATCATAATCTTCAAAATATAAATAATCGCGATAATTTCCAACTTCTAACACTTTACTTTTTCGTAACATCATGGACGAATGAGCACATGGATTTCTTTTTTTGGCAAATTCACAAATTTTTTCGTTTTTCTCTGGTAAAAGACGATAGCCTGTTATTTGTTTGATAGATTTCTCAAATTCAGCCACAATACTGCCAACGGCGTCAATTTTTGTGTTTTCATTTAATATTTGTATTTCCTTTTCACAGCGATTGCTAACTGCAATATCATCTGAATCCATTCTTGCAATATATTCAAAATTACATTTTTCGACACCAATGGCTAATGATTTTCCAAGACCTAAATTCTTCGGATTTTGGAAAACTAAAAATGGAATTTTACTTTGTTTTTCATATTTTTCAATTATCAATTCTAATTCTTTTGGTAATTTTCCATCTTTTATTAATACAAATTCAGATGGTAAAATTGTTTGTTTTAGCATACTATCTATAGCTTCTTGTAAATGTTGCGGTTTTTCTTCTTTATATACACTCATTAATACACTATATTTTTGTTCCATTTTTCTCTATTTCCTCTATTTGGTTCTGCGCTTTTTGCTTGTATTCCAACAAAGCTTTTAAATATTCTTCTTGTTCTTCATTCGCTTTCATGCTTTCTTCGATATAGGTTTTACTTTCTTCGTATTCGTCTAAATTTAGTTGATAAAATTTTCGTGCTAATTCTCTCAATTGTATTTGTTCTAACTCTTTTTCTACTATTTGACTTTTTTCTAATAATTTTTGTGCTGTCTGATTGATTTCACTCATTCTTTTTAAATAGCTATACGAATTATAACGTCTTTGCACTTTATTCTTTTGGAACAAATTCAAGCCTTCTTCAATATTTTTTATCATTTCTTCATTTTTTCCTTGTCCTAGTAAATGAAGGGAACAATTGATAAATCTGGTTTGCATATCAAATCGTTCATAATATTTTTCATGTTTTAATAATGCTTTCACATTTTCTAAGATTTCTTCTGTATACAAAATATCTTTTTCAGGATATTTAACCTGATAAGCCTCAATCAACTTAATTTGCTTTACCTTAAATTCACGATTATAAGGCAACTTTTGATTCCATTTCCTATATAAATTATATTTTTCTTCGAAACTTGTTTCAACTGTAACTTTATATCTTAATTCTATATCACTCCAAAAAAGTTTTATATTCATACATAAAAAGAGAATATTGATTCCAATGAAAATTCCTTTTGTTATCCAATTTTCTTTTCCTGCTTTTTTAGAATCTACTGTAGAATTAGGAAACGTATTTAATATTCCAAAACAAACAAATGTTATAAATAATAGATAATAAAAAGATAAATCAAAATCCAAAAAGCTATGTAAAATCATGGTTAGCACTGCAAAAAGAATAGAATGATATACAACATGAGACATTTCTTTTTCAATCAAATAACCAATTTTCAATACCATAACAAGAATTCCCAAATAAGCTACCACTCCGCACAACACCAAATTCTAACAAAATTTGTACTGGATAACTATGTACTTCTCTTGCTACATAATTATAATCTTGTATTTCGCCATAACGATAATGCCATCCGTCTCCCCCAATGCCAAACAACCAGTTATCTTTGGCTAACGTCAAAGCATCTGTTATGTATACTCCCCTTTCCCATACACTCTGTGTTTTAAAATTAATATTTTCTACTTTGCTCACCAAATCATACGGCAAAAATTTATAATTTAGATAATGCTGTTTTCCATTAATTTCGAAATTTTTAATTTCCAATTTTGTATTTTCTGTTGAATACGCAGTTATAAATTCTAAGTAAATATCCGTTGTTAAGGAATCTGTATGAACTTCTATTTCTTTTTTGCCTTGGTAATCTCCAAAAGAAATTTTGGTATTTTTTATATTTTCCCAATATTTATCTTTTTCCAAAACAATAATTTGAAAAATATCTTGCTCATCAATTGTTTTAGCTTCTAAATCAAAGGTAAGAAAATACGTTTCATCGCCTTTGATATTACTTAAATGTCTTTCTATTTTCTTTTCTGCATTTGGCGTATGAAATAAAATTAAATTTTCTGGTGTTTTTACCATTAAAATTAAACACACAAGTAATAAAATACTACTTACTATACTTATTTTTACTATGGTTTGTTTTTCAATTACAAATAATTTTTTATTGATTTTTTTGAAAATTATAGAAAACATAAAAGCGATTATCGAAAAACATAAAAAACTCATCCAAATCCCAAAATCATTTCCCGAAGCTAAAAATTTTCGAAATACTGCCGCCTGTAAAATAGCTAAAATTCCTGTAACAATAAATATCTCTATGATTTCAATTCGTGCCTTTTTTTCTCTCGTTAGTAAAATAAATATCAAACTCATAAATCCCATCATTAAAAACATCATTCTTGATAGAGTTAAAATTAGACCTGAAAAAAGAATTACTATCATGGCTTGGTTTAGACCTTTGATTACTACTTTTGAGGATTTTAGAATTTGTCCTAATGCTAAAAATATACCAAATCCAGCTGTAACAGCTAAACTATTAGCATAACTAAAAAACGAGGTAAGTCGTACTTCTCCTTGGTATAAATTGGTAGTATTTAAAATTTCATTTAAGGGTTCAAAATAATTGGTTGTTAATCGATCTATGCCTAATAAAACTAATAAAACTGAAATTATAAGCATAGTATACACCAAACAATCGATTGCCATTTCGTTTTTATTTATGGTTTCTTTTGCAATTAAATAAGCAAAAAAAATGGATTCATATTTTGATACAAAAAGAATACTATCGCAAAAACTGGTATACGTTTTAAATAGAATGGGAATGCAGGAAGAAAGGCATAATAAAAACACAAAAATGTCCATTTTATTTTGAAATATTTTTTCTCTTTTCCTTGCCTTTTGGACTAAATAAAGAATCGCAACCACATTCATTAAAACATATATGATTTGTACATTATTTTTAGCTGGTGAACCAACAAGAATTCCTGATAAAAAGATTATAACTACTAATATTAATGTTAATATTGTTTTTACATTCAGTTGTACTTTCT
Organism: uncultured Clostridium sp.; assembly: GCA_947647595.1. Classification (GTDB taxonomy): domain Bacteria; phylum Bacillota; class Clostridia; order TANB77; family CAG-508; genus Scatovivens. The sequence goes on from CANSKZ010000005.1 coordinate 97,560, forward strand.
CCACTTTTTGCTCCTTTTTTGGTTTATTTTTGACTGTTTTTATTATATCTTTATTTCAAAAAAATGACAATAACTTTTGGCATAAAATTAAAAAGAAATAATCTAAATGATTATTTCTTTGAACTCTCCTTATCTTTTATTTATCATGTTTATGTCAATTTGTCAATTGACTGAGAATGGTAAAGCTCGCTTGTTACACTCTTTAGTAGCTACCCCATAAGTTATTAGTTTCTTCCCATAAATATTTCTACTATTTTAAGGTATAGCACCACTAATTAAACATGGTGCTACTTGTCCTCTTTCTTCAAATCCCATAAAGCATTGATTTATTTGTAATTATAATTAATCGTTGCATTTTTTAGCGCATTATTACTACTCCCTATATTTATTGAATTCCATTGTGATTCCGTTCCTGCATAATTTACTGTTGATAAATTATCACACCCACCGAAAACCATATAGCCGATACTTTTTAAAGTTGTAGGTAATTCGACTTCTGTTAAATTTTTTGTATTATAAAGCGCCTCAAGCTCAATACTTTCTATTCCTGTATTAAAAACTATTTTAGTAATTTGACTAGGATACCTCAAGTAGCAATCTGTTGGATTTGTATCACAAATTTCTTCAGCCCATATATTGATTCGATTCTCATCCACAGTCGCTCTACCAACTTTAGTAATGCTTATATTTCCATTGTCTGTTTTTATGAGGCTAGGAATTATCACCGTTCCGCTACTCGTATCGCCCTTGTATTGCAACAATGTAGCATTCCCGAAGGAATCAACCTCATATTTCCAGTCCTTTGGATTTAAATAAACTTTTTCATCTTCAGTTTTCATTATTAATCCTTTTTCTGCACTATAACTTCCTACAACTTTACTATCTGTTCCCTCTTTATCTTTAAGCCTTACTTCTCCAGTATCCTGAGCAAATATTATTGTTCCTGATGGTATGTCCTTTCCATTTAATTTATTTTGGATATATTCATCTGCTGAAGCAAATGTTTCTTTATCTTCATAATACGCAATTCTTAATTCCGAAATTGCTAATTCAATTTCTTCTTTCAAACTTTCTGTATTACTTTTGCTTACTGCTTTTTCTGCTCGATTTAATATTCCTTCGTTTCCTGCTACTAATCTTAGCGAAACGCCTGCTAAAATTAATAATACAATAATTGTAATTACTAACGCTATAAGCGTTATACCTCTATTTTCTTTCATTTTCTTCTCCTTTTCTAATAATTTTATTTTCTGTCTTTTAATTTTGCACGTAAAAAAACAATCTATACCATATTAAGGTGGGTCAAGACCTCCTTTTACGTATAAATTGTTTTTGTTTGCATGATTATAAAACGCATTTATTGCGTTATTTTTTATCTTTTTAAAACTACATGTGTGTGTGTGTGTGTGTGTGTGTGTGTGTGTACAGCGCCAACGGTTTTAGCGACTTTTATAAAATTCGTTCTTTTCATCTTTTGTTCTCCTTTTATATTAAATATACTTTATCTCCTAAATTTTGTCAAGATAATTTCAATCCTACTTCTCATCTACTTGAAAAAATAAATAGAGAGTATAAGAATTACTTTCTCTCTCATTAAAAATAATTCTTATACTCTCTATCAGCTAATTTTTTTCGAATAAAATTTTAGGATTGCTTTAACTCCAACGTTGAAACTCTTTTTTCAAGACCAAAAATATTCACTTCATTTCGATCAACTCTTTGATCTAATTTGCGAATTTTCTCAGATTTTTCTAAATTTTTGTCCATCTCTAAACTGACTGAATCAAAAATAACATCAATTTTTCTACCATACTCACTTTCGAATAAAAATTGTTGATCCAAAATTTCTTTTGTTCGTTGATTCATTTCTTCTCGTAAATCATCGATTTTTTCATCGATTTTGTTATCCATTTCATCAAGCCTTTGATCTATTCCAGCGAGTTTTTTCTTGATTTCAAGCAATATCACCATATTCTCTTCCATTTTTCTTCCTCCTTTCTTAATTAATTTGTGTTTAAATCTTAGCATATTTTCAACAATTTTGCAAGAAAATTTTATTTTTTGATTCGACTTTTTTCGACATCTTCCTTCCAAATAGCCCCTCTTGCTTTTTTCTATCCTTTTATGATATAATATTCAAAAATCAAAGGAGGACAAAAAATGAACCCTATTTTTGACGTTTTACAAAAACGTGGCTATATAGAACAATTAACCCATCCCAATGAAATTAAAGAACTTTTAGAAGAAAAATCTGTACCATTTTATATTGGAATCGATCCAACTGCGGATAGTTTGCATGTTGGTCATTTTGTTTCTTTAATGGTAGCTTCTCATTTACAAAAAGCAGGTCATAAACCAATTATTCTTGTGGGTGGCGGAACAGCCATTATTGGTGACCCTTCTGGAAAAACCGATATGCGCAAAATGTTAACCAAAGAAGACATTCTACATAATGTTGAATGCATCCAAAAACAAGTAGCAAAATTTGTTAGCTTTGAAGGTGAAAATGCTGCTATCATTGTCAACAATGCCGACTGGATTTTAGATTTAAATTTCGTCGATTTCATGCGTGAAATTGGAAGCCTTTTTTCTGTCAATAAAATGCTTGCTGCTGAATGCTACAAACAAAGATTAGAAACGGGTCTTACTTTTTTTGAAATGGGTTACATGCTAATGCAATCTTACGACTTTTTACATTTATATAACACCTATGGTTGCAAACTCGAAATCGGCGGAAACGACCAATGGTCAAACATTATTGGTGGTGTCGACTTAATCCGAAAAATTGGAAAAGATGATTCTTTTGGACTTACCTTCAAACTTCTTACCACCAAAGAAGGCAAAAAAATGGGAAAAACCGAAAAAGGTGCTTTATGGCTAGACGCTGAGAAAGTATCACCTTATGAATTTTACCAATATTGGCGAAATATTGACGATGCCGATGTTACAAACGTTGCCAAATTGCTTACCTTTTTACCAATCGATGAAATTAACACTATGTCAGAATTAAAAGATGAACAAATCAATGAAGCTAAGAAAAAAGTCGCTTTCGAAATCACCCAATTGGTGCATGGTCCCATCGAAGCAAAAAAAGCTGAAGAAGCTTCTAATGCGCTATTTGGTGGTCAAGGAAATCTAGAAAATATGCCAACGACTAAATTAGAAAATATTGACATTACAATTGCAGATGCTTTAGTTCAAACAGGAATTGCCCCTTCCAAAGGACAAGCCAAAACTTTAATTTCACAAGGTGCTATTACATTAAATGACGAAAAAATATCAGATATCACTTATCTTTTATCTGATAAAGATTTTAAAAATGGTTATGCTATATTAAAAAAAGGCAAAAAAGTCTATCATAAACTGGAAAAATAATTGACTAATTTTATAAAATAGTGTATGATAATTTATTATATACATTTAAGGAGAAAATTTATGTTATGTTCAAATTGCAATAAAAACACAGCTGTTGTGTTTATCAATAAAACCGAAAATGGTCAAACTTCAACAGAAGGCTTATGCTACAATTGTGCAAAACAACGTGGCATCAACCCGATTGATGTGATTGTCAAAAATGCAAATCTAAGCCAAGATGAATTAGAAGACATGTCCAATCAATTCGAAGAAATTATGCAAGATTTTTCAGGAAATTTGAATCTTGAAAATCTAACCGAAGAAGATTTTGCAAACGAAAAAAATCCTCTTAGCGGTTTTTTCACAATGTTTAAATCAAACTTTAATCAACATGCTAACGAAAATTCCGAAAATGCAAATGCTTCTAACAATTCATCTGGTCCCAAAAAAGCTGTAAAAGTCAGCAAAAAAGCCAAAAATAATAAAAAGAAATTTTTAGATACATTTGGTACTAATTTAACAGAAAAAGCTAAAAATAATCAATTGGATGAAGTCATTGGAAGAGAGTGTGAAATTCAACGTATCACACAAATCTTAAATCGACGTTCTAAAAATAATCCTTGTCTAATTGGCGAACCCGGCGTTGGTAAAACCGCAATTGCACAAGGTTTGGCAATCAAAATTGCAAAACAACAAGTGCCTGCAAAACTATTAAACAAAGAAGTTTATTTAATTGATATTACAGCTATTATTGCTGGAACACAATTCAGAGGTCAATTTGAAGGACGTATGAAATCTTTAATTGACGAATGCAAAACTTATGGAAATATTATTTTAGTTATTGATGAAGTTCATAATATTATCGGTGCTGGTGATGCTGAACATTCGATGAATGCTGCTAATATCCTAAAACCAGCTTTATCCAATGGCGAAATTCAATTAATTGGAACCACGACTTTAAAAGAATATCGAAAATACATCGAAAAAGATACCGCTTTAGAAAGAAGATTCCAACCTGTTATCATTGAAGAACCTTCGATTGAGGATTCCATTGGCATTTTAAAAGGAATCAAAAAATATTACGAGGAATTTCATAAAGTGTTGATTTCCGATGATGTGATTGAAAAAACAGTTAAGATGTCTGAAAAATACATTCACGACCGATTCTTACCAGACAAAGCCATTGATTTAATTGATGAAGCTTGTTCTAAAATCAATTTAGGAAATAAAGATTTATATGAACTTGAAATCATTCGAAACGAACTTGCCAAATTGGCAGATGAAAAAGAAGAAGCTGTTTCTTCTGATTCCATTGAAGATTATCAAAAAGCAGCTGATTTAAAAACCAAGGAATGTTCCTTAACCGAACGTTTGCAACAAATCGAAAGTACCCTTCAACCTTCTGTTTTAACCACACAAGATATCGCAGAAGTCATTGAACGTTGGACAAAAATACCAGTTACCAAAATTACAGAAGCCGAAACACAAAAATTATTAAACTTGGAAGCTAACCTTCATACTCATATTATGGGTCAAAATACTGCTGTAGAAGCTGTTTCAAAAGCGATTCGTCGAAATCGTGCAGGACTTCAAAGTACGAAACGTCCACCATCTTTCATTTTTGTTGGACCAACTGGCGTTGGAAAAACAGAACTTGCAAAATCATTAGCTTTTGAAATGTTCGGCTCAGAAGATTCAATTATTCGAATTGATATGTCAGAATACATGGAAAGTCATTCTACTTCTAAATTAATCGGCTCTCCTCCAGGCTATGTTGGATACGACGATGCGGGTCAATTGACTGAAAAAGTAAAGCGTAAACCTTATTCCATTATTTTGTTAGACGAAATTGAAAAAGCACATCCAGATGTATTTAATGTTTTATTACAAGTTTTAGATGACGGAAAATTAACAGATTCACAAGGAAATACCGTAAATTTCGAAAATACAATCATTATCATGACTTCTAATGCAGGTTCTAATTTGAATAATAATTCCATTGGATTTGGCTCAAAATCCATTATGGACAATGATAAAATGATTGCTGCTTTAAAAGATTTATTCCGTCCAGAATTTCTAAATAGAGTTGACGAAATTGTTGCCTTTTCACCACTTACAGAAGATGAATTATTGCAAATTGTGGATTTATTATTATCCAAAACGCAATTAGCCTTGGACACCAAAGACATCAAATTAGATATTTCATTAGAAGCAAAAAAATTCTTACTTTCTAAAGGAACCGACTTAAAATATGGTGCAAGACCACTTCGTCGCTCGATTCAAAGATATATTGAAGATGAAATTTCAGATATGATTTTAAAATCAGAAGTCATCGCAGGTCAGACCATCCATATTGATTGTAAAAATGAAGAGTTGAAATTTAGTATATAAATAACAAAAAGGAGTTTCAGAATTGAAACTTCCTTTTCATTTTACATTTACTTATTCTTTGGCAGTGAATTAACCCATACGCCATACGATGTAAAGACTCTGCCACATGCCTCGCACTTTAGACATTTGTTAGGTTTCTTTTCCGCTTTGCAATTATTTGCAGGCTTATATTGCGGTTCCTCAAAATCTTTTTTTGGTTCTTATTATTGGTAAGTCTCTTGCACTTGTTGCCATAACTCTACCTCCTTTTCCTTCATGCCATAACATACCTATACTACTTGTTGCCTTTGCGTGTTTTATGTTCGAAAATTTTTCTCTCCATGATAACACACCTCCACTTCTAAATCTTAATATAAATTTTATAATTGTTATTATTATACAATATTTTGTAAACAAAGTCAATGACAAAACCAAAATAATTACAATTGTAAAAACAGAAAGAGAAGTTCTCATTTCCTAAACAAAAACCTCTCTTTCTTTAAATCTTTTAATTGGAATTTTATTTTTCGCTGGCTCGTATCGATTTTATCATCGCTTCCAGCTTTTCCAGCTCTCCTGGCTTCAAAACATAGTCTTCCTCAATCAGTAACACAGACTTCAAACAACCAAACTGCTTCTTCCGAGCTTCTTTCCGTGCTTTCATTATTTCCAGAAATCTTCCACAAAACATTATAACACCTCCTATTTTATTTACATAACTTTATTTTACCATGTTTTATGAAGAATGTCAACAATTGTAAATCTATGTTATTCAAAATCCTCCAACACTGCACTCAATTTTCCTTCTCCAAAAACCGTAATTCCTTCTTCTAAGTCCTCAACATCTTCTTCTGGCAGATAATCTCTAGCAATATCCGTTTTCTTATATTCTTTTAATTCTCCTAGTGTCCCCATTTGATAAACATTAACAGCATCATTCTCCAAACGAATCAAAAAATGCTCGTCACAATATCCATTAATTTCTTTGCTAAGTACCAATTTGCCTTTCGAAAATTCTTCCACTTCCCAATCTGCATAATATTCTTCTACTTCTTGCTTATTCAAATTGACTAATTCTGCTGGCAATTCCGCCTCCTCATAATCAAAATGATTACATTCATCATAATATTTTTTCAGTGCAAAACCAGAATTAGGAGATATTTTTTCTTCATCAACAGCTGTTGTAACTGTCGTTTCATTAGCATATAGTTTTTCCACATTTTCGTTAGATTTTGCTTCTTGCGTTTTATATGCTGTATTCAGCAAACCAACAATTCCCCATATAACGCCTACAATACATACAACTAATGCACCAATATATACATAATCTTTTCTCATAAAAATCACCTTTCGCTAGTAGTATGGATGATTTCTGGAAAATTATACATATTTTTATAGCAAAAATGCCTAAATACGAAGTCTTTTCTTCGCACTTAGACATTTTATTTATATATTAAATTAAATATATACTATAGTATATTAAACAACCTCCTCTGTTGTTTCTTCTACTTGGGTTGTTTCGTCATTTTTTTCTACAATTTCCAAACTAGCCACTGAAACTTCATATGCAACTCTTTCTTCTACTGTTCCATCTTCATGCTTTTTCTCATAAATTCTACTTTGCACTCTACCAACTAAACGTACTTCTGTTCCAACCTCCATGTTTTCACAAAATCTGGCGTTACGTCCCCAAGCAATACATGGTATGTAATCTGATTTGTTATATGCACGATTAACGGCTAGTAAAATATCTGCAATTTCTCTGCCAAATGGTGTTTGTCTGTAAATTGGTTTTTTACAAATATAGCCTAATAATTTTACTTCATTTGATACTTCTTCTTTTACTGCTTCTGCATCAACTTCTATAATTTCTTTGGCAAAAACAGTTAATATTAATCTGTTTTTCTCGTTTTCATAATTATTATAGGATCTGAATTGTCCTTCTACTTTAAGGCTATTTCCCATTTCTAAATTAATACTTGTTAATAATCTTTCAGATACAGTAATTGGAATAATATCTACAGTCGAACTTAATCTTACGACTTCTAAATTGAAGATATAAAATTTTTCTCCATAGATTTCATGACTATATCTTTTTTCGCTCGCAACTTTCCCAACCAACACTAAGTGGTTGTTTTCTAAATAATTTGTATTCAATTTAAATTCCTCCTTAAATTCATCTAATGTATTTCATATATGCATTCTTTTCTTATATTTATTACTATTATAACATACTTTTTTAGCTTTGTCTACATAAAATTTCATTTTTTTCTATTTTTTTACAATTTTACTATATTTTTCGGTTAACAAATATGTTTTTTATCAACGTTTTGTTCTATTTTAATTATGTCAAATTATTATTTTTGTTCGTTTTTATGTCATCTAATATGAATTTCTTAAATAAATTTCCTCGCTCTTGAAAATTTTTAAAAAATCCATAACTTGAAGCTGCTGGAGATAATACACAAATCGTGTTTTTCTTCGTCACTTCCTTTGCAATTTTAACCGCTTCTTGCAAATTTTGTACTTTATATAATATCTTATTTTCCACATTTTTTAGAGCATCATAGATAATTTCACCAGTTTTTGGTAAACAAATAATGTGTTCGACTTCAGAATGTTTCAAAAAGTCAACTAATTCTTTTTGAGATACTCCTCTATCTTTTCCACCTACAATCAGCGTGTTTACGTTTTGTAAGGCTGTAATCGTATTAATGGTGGATTGTGGGATAGTGGCAATAGAATCGTTGTAATATTCAATAGAATCTATTTGGGCTACAAATTCCATGCGATGTTCTAACGGTTCAAAATTTTGAATGGTTTTGACAGCTTTTGCAAAGTCCAAATTCATGATATCACACACAGCTAAAACAAACATAATATTATGAATATGGTGTATTCCTTTTAACTTCAGCTTTGTTCTTAAATCCATAACGCATACATTATTACAATATATGTCGTTTTTTTCTATCCATACCGAATTTTTTGTTTTTGGCTTGTTTTCCAAACTGACTGCATAGTCAGTTGTTTTAAAATCATACTTTTTTAAAAGTTCGTTGTCTGCATTATAAATTAAGTATTCTTCTTCTTTTTGAAAGTTAGTGATATTTAATTTAGCTTGTGCGTATTCTTCAACAGAAGTATAATGATCAAGATGTTCTTCATATAGATTTAGTAAAATTGCAATATTGGGTGAATTTTTTACATATTGTAAACTGTGAGAGGATAATTCCAATACGATAATGCTATTGGGTTTCAAATTCTCAATTTCATCAAAAATCGGTTCTCCAATATTGCTCAATAAAAATACATCTTTGTCTTGATTTTTAAGTACTTGATAAAGAATACTACTGGTGGTACTTTTCCCTTTTGTTCCTGTCACACCAATTGTAAATACAGGAACAAATTCGAATAATAATTGAACTTGATTGGTTATTTTATTTTGAAAAGTTTTCGTATTTATATTTTTAAACGAAATTCCAGGCGTTTTTATAATTAAATCATATTCCTCTATACCATTTAAATAGCCTTCTCCCATACTGACTTCTAAATTAATATCCTCTAAAAATTCTGGATATTTTTCAAGCAAATCAGTGCTTTTGTCCGCCATAAAAAGTTCTTTTTCTGGAAAATTTTTTCTTAAAAATCGATAGGTTGATTTTCCTTCTACTCCTACGCCTAATATCAATATCTTTTTATTTTCTAAAAATTCTAATAATTTTTCTAACATTCAAAAATTTTTCCTCTCAAAATTTCATCAAATTCTTTGGGCAAATTATTATTTTGGTTATAATAATTTAAAAGATTAGAATCAAATTGTTCAAAATGTTCTTTGTAGTATTGTAATAAAAATGGCAATTTTCCATTTGTGTTTTGGATTGTTTTGGAAATAGCATATCTTACTTCTTCATATGTTCCAACGCATTCAAATGGTTTGTTTTCTGCATAGCCACAAAGTTCAATTAAGGTTTGAAGTAAATTTTCTTTTTCAAATAAATCTTCTCCAAAAATGGAAATTAATTTTTCTTTATATAAGAATGGGCTTAAAATAATAAATGGGAATAAACATTTTGGGCAATTACAACACCATTTCCATGGTTTGCTTTTACTTCCTAAATTGCAACTTTTAAAAATAGGATGATAGTCTTCTAATTGCGAAAATAATTTTGCGATTTGTAATTCATTAATTGGACGTAAAAAACTAAAATATTCTGGTCCATTGAAACAAATATATTGTTTCACATAAGTTCTAAAATCATTCTCAAATTCAATTGTTTTTGAATATTGATGATTAATATTTTCTCCTTTAATATTGGATTCATTAGCACTGTCTTCATTGGATAACACAATATATCTTTTGCCAAGCGTAACTGCTGTAAAATACGTAATAAAAGCTAATAACGCAGAAAATGGTGTATGACCATTTAAAAAACCTTTTTGATTTAAATCTAATAAATTAGAATCGATTGTTCGATTGACTTCAATGATTTCATTTTCCTCTAAACCAGCAATTTTAGCACACTTTTTAGAAACTTCTTCGAGATTCATACGAAAACCAAATCTTTTTTGCTTAGTTTCTTTCAATAATTCTAATGTGACATTCGAATCTTTTCCTCCACCAATGGGAATGATAGCATCTGTTAGCGTTTCTGATAAAGTTTCTGTTTTGTATTCTTGCCCTTGTGTTATGATTTGCACAAAATTTTCTTGTGAAACTTGAATTTTGTTTTTGTATCGAAATTCACCAAGTCCCAAATAAATTAACTTTTTGAACCAATCAATTTGTTTTTGATTTAACTTCCCACAATTAATATAAAAATTTTTGCTACAGGTTGCTTTCCAATAGCTAATTGCTTCAATAATTCCAATATGAAAAGCAATATTTTGAACAATATTTTTGTTTAAGTAATGCCACTTAAAATCTTTTTTTAAAATTTTTAATGTTGGATGAAAGGTCGTTAAACCTTGTATTTCAAATTCATATTTTAAATAAATATTTTCTTCATCTTGTTCTATTTTGTAATTTTGATAAATAAATTTATCGTATTTTTCTCTTAGAATTTCATATTCCATAGGACTCTTTTCCTCCTTTAATGGATTGATAAATGTTAAATAATAATATCAAACATTCGTTCTTTTGTCAATCCTTTTTTTGAGATTTCATAAAAATACACCTCTGTTATTTTTAGAGGTGTATTTTTCGTTTTAAGAAGCATTGGTTTTATGACTATATTTCATTTTGGTTGCCATTCCGCCTCGAATGTGCCTTTCTGCTTTGTTTTCATCTAGCACTTTGCGTACTTCCATTGCTAAGGTGTAATTAATGTTGAGCAAACGTTGACTGACATCTTTATGTACCGACGTTACTATTCAGAACGGTCGGTGGATTGATTCCAATCTCGTTCAAAAGTTTTAATCTTACTTCAATATTTGCTTCGCTGTCAACTTCAATGACATCAATAATTGTTTTTAACATCGCATTTGTAATCGTTTCATTATTCAAGATGTCATCTACCGTGCTAATCGTTCTCGACAACTCTTTTTCCAAAACATCTTTTTCTTTGATTTCAGAAGTGATTAATTTGAGCTCCCTTTCTAGCCTTGCGATATCTTCATTTAATGGATTGGTATATTTCTTCAATTCTTGAATGTTAATCACTTCATTTTGAAACATTTCCATATACTTTTGTTTCTTAACCGTAATTTTTTCAATCTCTTGAAGTAAACTTTTCTCACTCCTTTCGTGATTTTCCCTTAATTTCGTGATTTTATCAAACTCTTTTTGTACTGATTTCATAAATTCCTTCTTATTGGAAATAATGTTTTTCAAATATTCTTTGATAGCATTTAGCAATTCTTCTTCATCAATGACAGTTGTATTAGGGCACGAACTAACACCCAGCGAATTTCTACCACTACAAACCCAGCGAATATATTCTTTACCATTTTCGGAATATTTCCTTTTGGTTCGTCGATACGAATATCCACAATGTTTGCAATAAATAAGTGTACTAAACACATAGCTTGTCTTTTCTCGTTTGCAATTCAACTTGAACTCTGTTGACCTTTGTGCCAAAATTTCTTGGGCTTTGTTGAATAATTCGTCAGATATAATTCGCATTTCTGGCTTTTCAACGACAATCCATTCTTCTTCTGGCAAGTCTTTTCTGGTCCCTGTAATGAAATCCGTTACTTCGGATTTTTTGTTTGTTACTCTGCCTGTATAAATTGGATTTTTGAGCATTCTGACAATCGAAGTTTGCACCCATCTTGATTTTGTTTTTTTGGTGCGGATGCCTCGTTCATTTAATTCCCAAGCAATTTTTGTTGTTCCCATTCCTTTATAGACATAGTTTTCAAAAATTTCTTTGACAATTTTGGCTTCTTCTTCATTGATTTTTAGTGTATATCTTTCATCTGGCATTTTGTCATAGCCAAAAACGATGTTGGGAACTCGTCCTTTTTGGGCCGTAATGTCTTTTCCGAATTTTACCCTTTTGGACATATTGGCACTTTCTTGTTGAGCCATTGCGCCTAAAATCGTCAAAATAAATTCGGAGCCACCTTCCATAATTTCGCCATTGTTTAGGAAATCGACTTCGATTCCATAAGACTTCAATTCTCGAATGCTTTGCAATAAATCAACGGTGTTTCTAGCAAAACGGCTGACATCTTTTACAACTACTTTTTCAAATTTTTTTGCTTTGGCATCTTGCATCATTGCCTGAAATTGTTTTCTGTGTTTGATTTGTTTTCCTGATATTCCTTCGTCTGCATATAACTTGTACAATTCGTATCCATTTTTCTTTGTGAATTCGTTGAAGAATTCGATTTGCTTTTCAAGCGAATCAATTTGGGCTTCTTTTTCGGTTGATACTCTACAATAGGCTGCAATTTTCATGGTTTATTTTCTCCTTTTCTGTTGTTTCGGTTTCGTTCTGTTACATTGTAGCATATCTGTTGTGAAAAAGCAAGAAAAAACTACTCTTTTTTAAGAATAGTTTTTTAATCCCTAGTGTTTCAAAAAATTAAGATAAAAATTCCTTTACTATAAGTGGCAAATATGTCTCATTTTCATTTTTTATTACTTTATCTGATAAACATGCTACAAATTTTAATGGAAAGGATTCTTCCTCGGTATTTGTAATATACTTAAAGGGACTATTTCTTATAGAATTTCTTACCTTGTCTTTTAAATAATTAGGCACTTGATTCATGAAATCATCAAAAAGTGAATCGTCAAAATCAAAACTTGCTAACAATTCTTCATCTTTTTGAATTACAGCCAAAAAAGTAAATTTACTATCACTTAATCTATATATATCATTAATATAACAATTAGAAAATTTTTGCAATATATCTTGAGTTATTCCTTGTTTTATGCACCATAGTCCAAAATCATTTTTATAATTAAAAATATGAGGATTTATAAATGCTGCTGGACTTAAAAGTTCAAATACCTGCTCCCAATTTTTTTCACTTGCATTTCCAAGATAAAAATGTAATAATGGCTCTTCTTTATCTACATCAAATATACTTATTTCTTTACCATTACATAAGACAAAACGTTTTATTTGTACTTTTCTATTAATTGCATAACTATAAGCTTGTTCAACATTTTTTCCCTTACAAATATTTTCTAGTGGAGATTTTGCTTCTATAATAAAAGCATTCTTACCTTTAACTTTAATAAGATAATCTGGAATTATATCATTTTTAACATTTTTTGTTCCAAATCTGGTAAATGGATGCTCTAAATGTGGCCCTCTCACAATACAATTTGATTTATCAAAAGCTGAATATCCTAGAATTTTTAACAGAGGTGCAATAATATCTTCTCTTACACCATCTTCATTATAACCTTCTGGTAAATTATTAAAATCTATATTTTCAAATATGCTCATTTCCATTGCTCCTTTATTAATCTATTTTTATTAATACATCTAAAATTACAAATTTTAACATTTATATTAATATTTTAACACTTCTTCTTTACATAATTTACCATCTTCGTAATATTCTAAATTTACTCGTTGTTCTTTTATATTTATATCATAAAAGATTCCTATTGCATACATGCAAATATGTCTGGGTAATTCTTCAAAATTTATTTCATTATAGTACGAATTTTTAGTCATATATTCTAATCGTTCTCTATCTTCTTTTCTCTTTTTGCTATTGGTAGATTTTTTCATCTCTATAGCAATTAAATTATCCTGTTGCTTATTATGACCTCTACTATGTACTATAAGATCACATTCTATTCTGATTATTTTCAATTCATTATTTATTATTGTCTTCATCATATGGTTATTTCTGTCATAATCTGTATCTGCCCAATATCCATTTACCCCGCATTTCTTTCATGGTATCTCTCAAATAATTTGCTAGATTTTGACAAAGATTTCTTTCCGAAATATTACGATTAATATTTTCTTTTTCTTCTTTTAAAAATTTTCTATTTGCATTTTTAAAAATTTTATAAGCTATAGTCCTATTCTTTTTTACATTAGTATTATATTCAGCAAGTCTTTTCTTCAATTCTTCTCTGTCCAACCTTAATTGTTCTCTTCCTAAATCAGTAATTATATATCTTCCTCTATCAATCTTTTTTATCATTCCTAAATTGCATAATCTAGTTATAGCAAATCCAATTGTAAATTGAAATTTACTTTCTTCCTCTTTGGTCAGTAGCAATATCCTTCTTTGTTCGTTTATCATCGATTGTCTTGAATATTCTATGTTATTTCTCATATTATTTAATATTTCAATAGATAAATCTTCTACTTTTGGTATAGCCATAATTACTCCTTTATTTACTACTAATATATTTCTGATTCTTACTTTTCGGCTTATCTGGTATTGTCATTTTCATTTTTCCACTATCTACTAATGGTTTCAAATAATTTCTTTTAAATCGATCCACACTTTTATACCCACAATATTCCGCAATTTCTTTTGCCGTTCTTTCTTCTGTGCAAAATTGTAGTATTTTTTCTTGCGTTTTATCATACGTCTTTTCATACGTCTTTTCATACGTCTTTTTTTCTTCATTTTTACTATTTTGTGTTAAATCATACAACTCTTCATCCGTCTTCCTATAAAAAATAACACTAAATCCATTTTTCTTTATTTTAAATTCCACTTTTACATTTTCTTTTTGACATTCTTCATAAATTCTTTTAAAACCAGAACCCCATTTTTCAATATCTTTCGATAAATACAAAGTATTTGCAATCAACGGATTTCGTGGCATAGAACCTTCTTTGCCTTCAATGAAATCCTCTGGCGTATATCCTTCTGGAAATTCGCCTGGATTAAAAATTTCAATTCTATCCTTATAAATTGCAATTTCATTGCTTTTCGGATTTTTGAAATCTCTGTGTATAATCGAATTGATTAAAGCCTCTCTTATCGCTTCGATTGGGATTTCTGGGATTTCTATTCGTTCCATACTTCCACTTTTAAAATTAACAGGCCATTTTATATTTTTCCTAATGTAACCTTCGCCAATTTCAATCAATTCAAAAATATTTCCAAAAACTTGGTCAATATCCAAAAAAGTTAGTTTCGTTTCTGTTGCAAAAATAGCCATTTGCATTTCGAGTTTTGCTTCCTTAGCAAACAAAATATATCCTGCATTCAATAATTCGCTATTTTTATTGATAAAAGACAATTTTTTCAAGATTTCCTCTTTGTTTGTATATGGAAAATTGATTCTTTTTGCTTCTCTACCTTTTTCAATAAAGCCTTTTAGCAATTCTTCATCAATATCTTGCATTGTATAATCAGAAACTTTATTTTCCCATTTACCGACTTCGTTCTCATCTTTTAAAATGATATTCCTAATTTCCTTCATTGACAATTGTCTATCTTCATCGCCAACTCTCATGTAAGCTCGTCCAAATGCTAAATAAGGAATATCGTCGCCTTCAAACTCAACTAATATACAGTCTTTATCATTCAACTTAATTTTATTCACGGTTGGATATATTTTCGGTTCTATATTTTCCGATATTGCCTTTGAAACATCTCGTATTGTCTTTGTTGAAACTTCTTGTCCAATAATCTCGCCATTATCTTTTATTCCAAAATACAATTTTCCGTTCTGATGCTTATTCAATATCGAAACAATTGAAATAATTCCTTCTTTTAGTTCGCCAGTTGTTTTCTTGAATTCAATCACTTCGTTTTCTAAAAAATTGATATTTGCCATAAACTTTTCTCCTATAAAATTATATTTTATATTGTAACATACTTTTTTTAATATTAGTAGCCTTTTTTCAAAATTTTATCATTCCCATTCCTCTTCTTCCTCAATTTCTCGCTTCTTCTTATAACCAAAAACAACCTTTTCTTCCTTTTCAGCCAAATTATAAGCAAGCACACTTGCCATAGCTTGTACAATTTGCTCTTCTGTATTAGGATTCACAAAAGTTATATTTAGCCCTCTTTTTTCCTTCAAATGCCTCTCCTGCCTTTCCTTTAATTGTATTTTTTCTAACAAAAAATATTACAATTTATTTTTCTATATATTAAGAACACGAAAAATTTTTTAAATGTTGAATTTTTTCAAAATTTTTTTAATTTTTTATAAAAACAGACCACTTCATTAAAGTAATCTGCTTAAAATAACTTAAAAGGCATTTGATATACTCTCATTTCTTCTCATAAAATGTCTCGAGCAAAATTCGCATTGCATCACTTATTCCGTTGTTTATAAACCTGCTCAGCATAAAAGCAATTTTTTCTCTCTACATTTTTTTGATATTCCTCAAAAATCGTTTCAAACTTTTTTCTCAAATCCTCATTCCCATGACAAACCAATTTTATTTGTTTTATCAATTCATTCTCATGTTTACTTACAATATCTTGAAATACCTCAAAATTTCTTTTAAATTGTTTTGTCAATATTTTCCCTTTATTTTGAAAATCATCATACAAAACACTTAAAATACTTTCTTCCTTTTTCATAAATATTTCTTCTAACATTTTCTCTTCCATAACTTTCTCCACCTTTCCTTAATTTGTGTTTGATGTTAACTCTGTGTAGAAAATTAGTCAAGTCTTTTTCAAGATTTATTATGTTTATTCCAATTTTTCTTCTTGCCTAATAGAAAAATAAATACAATGATTTTACTCCATGTAGCTCAAAAATTGCCTTAGGCAATTTTGCAGGATCAGGGTGACTACTCGTTACCCGTCAAACAGCCTAAAAGCGTGGCTTTTAGCAGGGTGCTATTGAAAAATCAAGTCATCAATCAGACGTCTCCACTTTTCTCTACTTTATTCAACATTTTCGTTCTACCATCCATACAAAATCCCTCATTTATTCACACCACAATCGATTTTGTGGCATTTTATATCATAAATAGGTATTGCTCATAATTTAAAGATAAATATATATTCATGTGCTAACAAATAAAAATCTCTGTTTACATTCTGACTCCAATAACCTGTCCTTTTGCAATTATGCTGTTCTTTTATAATTATCTCTTTTAAAATGAAACCTGTTTTGATAAAAATATTCATGATATAAAAACCTAATGGAATAACATTTTTATTTTTTCTAATGTCTCCTATTAAAACTGCACAATACTTATTTCTCTTTAAGATTCTAAAACATTCTTTTGAAAATAACTTCATTTGATCTAAAAACTCATTTAATTCTAATCTTGATATGTCTTCTTTAATATCCTTACTATATTTTATAATATTTGCATATGGTGGATGTGCAAATAAAAAGTCTATACAATTATCTGGTACTATTCCTTTTAAATTTGTGGAATCTGCTCTTATTAATTTAGGTTCGTATAAATTGTTATTTTTGAAATTGATTCGTGCTTTTGCTATTCTAAGAGCATTGCTATTTACATCAATTCCGTACTCCTTTTCTATTTAGTAACTTTGTTTCTATCATTGTCGTACCACTTCCACAAAATGTATCTAATACAATTTCTCCTTCTTTTGTATATTTTAAAATTAAGTTTCTAGGAACTTGTGGTGGACAATTACCTCTGTAATCTCCTTTGTGTGTTGCCCAGTTTCCTCTTTCTTCAAAATTCCATATTGTTGTATCTTCTAATTCAAAATGTTCTGGTTTATCTTTCAAATTCATTCCTCCTATCTTAAAATACAAAAGGGACAACTAATAAAAGTTGCCCCCACAATCTTTTTTATTTATCTATATTAATCTTCTTCTGGTACTGGTAATCCCAATTTCTTTAGTGGTATGTATTCAAAATAATATTGACATCTTACACTTATGATATAATCTAACACATCTTTATACTGTGGCTTTTTAAACCAGTCACTTAGTAAATAAACATATTCCACTTCAATATTAGCTCTTGATAAAAGTTTTTGATACTGTTTCTTCTTAAAATCACATGTTTGCAATTTCTCATCAACGGAACCTGCAACTTGTTGAAACTTACATTCTATAATAAATAAAGTATTATCAATTATGACATAAATACAATCATCTGGTAATAATTGTTTTGATAAAATTTCTTTCCAATTTATATCATATTCTTCTAAAAATTTATAAAATTGATGTTTCTTAAATACTCTCGCTACTAATTCATCCCTATAATATACCTTATCTTTTTCTACTTTATAACCTTTTTGTTTATTCAAAAAAGTTGCTAAATCTGTCTTTCCTTCAAATGCTAAACCTGTTAAGGTATTAGCTCCTCCTATTCCATCTTTTATCATTTCATTTCCTCCTTTATTTCTTCATATCTTCTTATCGATAAATCCAAATACTCTTTTTCTCTTTCTATTCCAATATAATTTCTTCCTAACTTATATGCTGCAATTCCTGTTGTTCCACTTCCACTGAAAGGATCTAAAACTATATCATTTTCATCTGTAGATGTTAGTATTATTCTCTCTAATATTTCTAATGGTTTCTGTGTTGGATGTTTACCACATTTCTTTTCTGATGGTTTTGTTAAACTTGTCGTCCAAACATCTTTCATCTGCTTTCCATTATTGATTTCTTTCATCAATTCATAATTAAACTTATATTTACATTTCTCTATATCTTTTCTTGCCCAAATAATCGTTTCTGTTGAATGTGTAAATGTTTTACAAGCTAAGTTAGGTGGCGGATTTGTTTTCTGCCAAGTTATATTGTTTATTATTTTAAAACCTTCCTCTTCCAGTGCCATACCGATTGAATAAATATTGTGTAATGTTCCACTTATCCAAATTGTTCCATTATCCTTCAAAATTCTATAACATTCTTTTATCCACTTTTTATTAAATTTATGTTTATATTTCAATGAATCCGATTCATCCCATTTGCCTTTATTTACGGATACCATTTTTCCACCGCCTACAGGTTATTCCATCATTGGATAAAAAATATGGTGGATCGGCAAATATTGTATCAATTGATTTATTTTCAAACTTTTTTAATACTTTAAATATATCACCTTTTATTAATTTGAAATGTTCCTGATTATAATAGTATTTTCCTGTATACATTATCACACTCCATTATACATCATAATTGGTTACTAATATTTCTGATATCTTTCCTCTTCCATTTGAATTTGCATTTATCATTCTACTTGCCTGTATTTCATCTATATGAAAACCTTGATATATGTTATCAAAAAATGTATCCTCTTTGTTGATATTTTTAGGATTTGAATTACTTAGCATTAGCTTGGCGTTTCGTTCATTTAGATTTCGATAAAATACTGCCAACTCTTTTTGATTATCATCATTAAAATCTTCTTTCGTATAAGATGTAAAGCCAGACGTTACATTTAGTGGTCTGTATGGTGGATCAAAATACACAAATGTATTTTCTGTTACATATTCCATACTTCTACTATAATCTCCATACTGAAATTGAACATTTTGGATTAATTTTGATAAATTTCTTAAATTTTCTTCATCACATATAGTAGGATTTTTATAACTTCCAACTGGAACATTAAATTTCCCAGCTTTATTCACTCGATATAATCCATTAAAGCAAGTCCTGTTCAAGTATATAAATTGTACTGCCCTTTGAACATTTTGCTCATTTTCTTTTAATATGTAATTGTTATATTTATCTCTTATTCTATAAAAATAGTCTTTTCTTTCTTCCTGTCCTAACTCCAAATATTGCGTTTCCATTTGCTTTAAGTTTGTTATCAATTCTTCTACATTATTTTTAATAACATGATAAGAATTAATTAAATCCATATTGATATCAAATGCATATGCTTCCTGCACCTTATATTTTTGCAATATATCAATTAACACTGCTCCACCACCAACAAATGGTTCTATGTATCTTTCTATTATTCCGTTTTTTAACTCATAGGGATAGAAATTGTTTAATTGTGGTATTAAACTTCCTTTTCCTCCTGCCCATTTTACAAATGGTCTTACTTTTTCTGACATTTTTGTACCTCTATTTATATTTTTTTAATTGTATCATACTTTTTATAATTTTTCTATAACTTTAATAAAATCTTAAATCTATTTATTGTTATTATTCCTAATCATTCCATAATCTCATATCCAGCAATTCGATACCCCTTCAATCTTCTTTCATACATTTTTTCCTCTTTTCTATTTTATTTAATTCTTCTAACATCGCTCTTCTATTAGCATACTTTATCTTATACTCTTCTACCATTTTTTCAACCAATTGCTCTCCACCTTTTAAAGTTCTCATATGCTCCAATATTTCTCTTATCTCTTCATAATTACTTCTTCCTGTATATTGTGCCTTTTCCTCCACTATTTTTCGGTAGATTTCTAATAATCCTTCTGCAAAATCTTTTTTCAAAAAACTCTCATATTCAACTATCCTTTCAAAAGATGGATTTCTCATAACAGATTTATATAATTTATCATAATATTCTTCTTCAATGTATATCTGCCTTAAATCATCTCCATATAACCTATTTCTATCTTTTTCAAATTCCTTTATTATTTTATCTTTTCGACGATTCCATTCTTCTTTTGAACATACATTCTTCAATTTTTTATAATATTCAAAACTGCCTCTATCATATTTAAAAAGTGTTTCTTCTATTAGATTTTTGTATTTTTCCTTCTGGTTTTGCTCTTGGTACAATGCAAGTAAATCTTCTACAAATTCCATAACCATTCCAGGATGTTCCTTTTTCAAAGCAATTTGTATGCCTTCCAACAATAGTTCTTCTACCTTTTCTATATTTCCATTTACTTTTTCCTGTTCCATTAGCATTCTTCTAATTGAAACATAATACACATTTTCTTTAATGATTTCTAATGCCTCTTCTTTTCTTCCTAATTGGTATAATAACTCTATTTTTGTTCTTATAAATTCCTCTAAATCATATTCAGAACTCCAATCTTTTCTGCCTTTCAATTCCTCTATTCTCAATTCAACAGTTTTTAATCTTTCTTCTTTAAACATATCTTCTGTAAAATATTCATCTAATAACTCTTCAATTCCATCTAAATAATATTTTAATGTATCCTTCTTTATTGCCTCATTAATCCAATTAAAAATCTCATTTACAATATTTTTATCCTTACATACTTTTAGTATCTCTTCTACCACTTCTGCACAATCATATGCTACTTCTCCAGTAATTCCATCTGAATCATCAATTGGCAATCCTGGTAGTTCTTCTAATATAATACTTACTATCCAAAAAGGGGCTTGATATTCTTTATGCTTAATCAAATTTCTTGCTTCTTGTATATATCCATCCATTGGCTCTAAAAATCGATTTGTTTCACGGTATTCAATAAAACCTTTTCTTCCTATTGCTTGACAAACACTCTCACAAATTCGCTTTTTATAAAATTCTTTTGGTGCCTTTTCAAAATACTGTACAAAATAGGTTCTAAATTCATTTTGAAAATCAACATCAGAATATAATTTTTGTAAAATAAACTCTTTTATTTCACTTTCTTTTATTTTAGAAATCACTTTATCATAGTTATTTACATTTTTAGTCTCTTTTATATTTTCAATCTCATCTTCATTTTTTATGTAATATAAAAGTGCTGCCATATGTTTGCAATTATCATTTCTTGCATATGGACAATCACAATCCATATCTTCTACCACACCATTTTCATTAATGTTCACCTCAACTTCATAAATTTCCGTTCCATACACCAATGCTTTATAAATTTCTTCATTCTTAGTTACTTTCTGTACAGCATCTTCTAAATAATAGCGATAACCTCTTCTTAAAATCTCTTTATCAAATAATTCTTCAAAATTTATCTCCATATACTAATTCCTTTTTTTACAATATTTTTTATAACTCAAATCAAAAATGTTGCATACAACGGTACAGATTTTATATTATTTTCAAATCCAAAATTCTTAGTAGAAATTCGAATCCCATATTTCGGTTTATTCTCTTTCATATATATATTCAAACTAGTTGATTTTACATTACTTCCACTTTTTACCTCCACTGGTATAATTCCATCCTCATTATATAGGATAAAATCCACTTCAGCATTTCTTCCATATGTCCAATAATATAAGGATGTATCTTTCGATATAAACTCCTGTGCAATATAATTTTCCGTAATTGCCCCTTTAAATGCAAACGGTCTTTCTAACATAATATCTGGATATTTGATTTCTGAAATTGATGTTAATAATCCTACATCACTTAAATACAATTTAAACATATCCTCGTCTACATAAACTTTTAGCGGTATCTCAGGCTTTTTTATTTTATAGCTTGCTAAAACCATTCCACTTGATACTAGCCATTCAATCGGTGTTTCATATTTCCTTTTTCTACCTTCTTCATCGATTAAATGGTAGCGAAATGTTTTCTTATCTTTTGCCAATTGACTTGGTATATTTTTATACACTTTTTCAATCTTTACAGACTCAATATTGCTTTTTACATATTTCTTCATATCTGCAATATACATTTCAATAATATTGGATGTTATCTGCGAATCATATTTTAAGATATCCATATCATTTTCTATAAAATTATTGACTGACTCTGGCATCCCTCCTACGCATAAATATTGCTTATACAAGGTAAGTGCTTGCTCATGTGCAAAAGAAGGAATTGCCTCCATATTAGAATAACACTCTTTTATTTTCTCTAATAACATTTCTTTTCCAGTAGCCATTAAAAACTCTTCAAAATTCATTGGATACATATATTCCATTCTTATTTTTCCAACCGGAAATGAACTATTAAATCGATTTATTTTTACTCCCAACAAACTACCAGCACATACAATTTTATATGGTCTTACCGATTCATTAAAATATTTAAGCGAAACAATAAAATTTTCACTTACCTGAACTTCATCAAAAAAGAATAACGTTTTGTCTAAATCTATCTTTTTACCAATATACAATTCAAGTTCTTCCAATATTTTTTCTTCGTCAATCGTTTTTTCAAATATATCCCTTATTTCTTTGTCTTTTTCCAAATTAAAATATAGATAATCTTCAAAATTTTCTCTTCCAAACTTATCAATTGTATAAGTTTTACCAATTTGTCTTACTCCGAATTACCATTAATGGCTTTTGCATTCCAGATTCTTTCCAATCTAATAATTTCTTTTCAAATAATCGAATCATCTCCATTTCCCCCTATTTACCATATTATTATCATAAAATAAAAAAATAGTCAATGTTTTTTGCCACTTTTTGTATGGTTTTTCATAATATTTTTGCCACTTTTTGCATTTATCTTTCAAAAATATTGCCACTTAGCAAAAAGAAGTCTGTATTTTTACAAACTTCTTCTCAATATTTTTAAACTACCTTATCACCAACCCCAACCTCACAACCGGATTCCTCTCCGCCAAGAAAACCTTCCTAATCTCAATACTTCTCTGAAACAGGTCGATGTGGGCATCGACCTCTACATCTTTCCAACCGTTCTTTTGTGTTACTTCCATATGTACCGTACTTTTACTAATTCCAAACTTCTTCGCTGCTCCACGCACAGTATCTTTTGTATCTATGATATATTGAGCCAATCTTACTGCCCTTTCCTCTATTGATTTTTTACCATTACTTGGTAAATTGTGTGAAACTATATCTCTCATACAGAAAACCCCCAAACAAATACATTTGTTTCATTGTATTCGTTTAGGAGTTGTATTAGAACTAGGAATGTTATTTTATTCTTCTTCCTCTTCTTTTATTGCATCCACAATGCAAACTTTTACTTTTGTGATTCTCTTATTTTTTATTTTTTCAATTTTATAAACAACTTTTTCCAGCTCCACAATTGGTTTTTCTTTTTCATCTGGAAATCTTCCAATTTCGTCGATTAAATAGCCAGAAAGTGTTTCATAATCGCCTTCTGGAATGGAAATACCAAGTATCTTTCTACATTCATAAATAGGAAGATTTCCACGTAACATATACGTAGTTTCATCTATTTTTTCATATTCTTTTTCAATATCGTCAAATTCATCAAAAATATCGCCCACAATTTCTTCTAAAATATCTTCCATTGTGATAAGTCCTGCTGTACCACCATATTCATCCAAAACAATGGCAATTTGTTTTTTATTTTTTCTCATTTCTGCAAATACTTCATCAATCCTTTTGGTTTCTGGTACAAAATAGGTATCTTTTACTAGATTTTTAATTTTCGTATTTTTGTTTTTCTGTTCTAACAACATATCTTTTACATACAAAATCCCAATTATTTGATCAATACTATCTTTGTACACAGGAATTCTACTATATCGATAATCTTCTGCAATTTCTAAAATAGCATCTGACATCGCTAAATTGCTATCCAGTGCAAATATTTCTGTTCTTGGAACCATAATTTCTGAAACCGTTCTATCATTAAATTCGAAGATGTTATTAATCATTTCTTTTTCGTTTAATTCAATAGTTCCTTTTTCTTCTCCCACGTCAACCATCATTCTAATTTCTTCTTCTGTAACAGTTTCTTCTTCATTTCCTGTTACTCCAAATAATTTTGATACAATATTCGTAGAAAATTCCAAAAATCTAACAAATGGTGAGGTTACAATTGAAATAAAATTAATCACACCAATACTTGCAAAAGCAATCATTTCAGATTTTTTCATGGCAATTCTTTTTGGTACTAATTCACCAAAAATTAAAGTAAAATACGATAAAATACTCGTAATGATAATAATAGAAACGCCTCTCCATGTCTCTAGGCTTACACTTGGTACCATCTTATATAAAGCTGGCGCTAAGTCATCTGCAAAGGCATCTGAAGCAAAAGCACTCGATAAAAATCCCGCTAATGTAATTCCAATTTGAATGGTTGCTAAAAATCGGCTTGGTGTTTTAAGCATTTTAGCAATCGTTTTTGCCTTTTTATTTCCATCTTTTACCATTAAATCAATTTTGGTATCATTTAAAGATATAAATGCGATTTCGCTTGCGGCAAAAAAAGCATTAATTAATATTAAAATAATCAGTATCATAAGTTGCATAATATAACTTCCCCTTTATCTATAATATTCATTATTGTATTACATATGTATATTTTTTTCAAGAAGAATTTGTAAATTAATAAAATCTTTTAAAACACCAATTCAAATCTACATTTCCATTAATTCCTGGTAAACTTCCTGAACTCGTATATTGCCACATATCATATTTTCCTGTATAATCTGTTTCACTAACATAGTGTGCAAGCCAAACATGATATCTCTCCAAAGCTGACATATCCAAATATTCATAAAAGAAATTTCGGTACGAATATACACCTGCTTGATATCCTCTTGACTGCATTGTATCACAAAATGTAATTACTGCATTGGTTACATTTTGCACATCAGTCCTACCACTATTAATAGCATCACTTACAAGGTGGTCTTCTAAATCAAAAAAGATTGGCATCTCAAATGATTTTCCTTGAATCATGGACAAACATGCTTCTGCTTCGTGCAATGCTTCATTTGGATTAAAAGCATACGAATAAATATAGCCTCCAACTGCAATTCCGCGTGCTTTACAAGCAGCATAATATTCTTCAAAATGTTCATCCTTTAACGTTCTTCCAGTAGACTCACGATATTCTCCAATTTTTAAAATTGCAAAATTGACACCACTATTTCTGACAGCATCCCAATTAATTGCTCCATTGTGATGTGAAACATCAATTCCCCAAGTTGTTGTATTACTAATCATAAAACTTCTTTCTAATTCTTGTATTTTTTTATGATATTTCGAATATTGTACCACTTTAACTGTATGAATTCCTTCTCCTAAATGACCTGTAGCAATTTCTGAATAAAATCCTGGTTTGGAATCACTCGTTAGACCAAATTCAGAACCATAAATATTAACAACATCTGCTCTTGGTCTTTTTTCGCCTCCTGTTTGGTAAACGCCATCTAAATAAATGTCAATATAATCAACAGGACTTGTTGTAACAGCCCAACCAGAAATAATTAATACACCAGAAGTATAACGTTTATTATGAATTGGTGCATCAATACACATTAAACCTGGATAATCCGGGGTTGATACATACACATTGGTAGTCGCTGTATTTATCACCTTTCCAATTCTTGACACTTGCTCTAGTTTTATTTCGTGCCTTCCCTCTGGAAATGTACTAACATCAAATACAAATCTATATCCTGCTTTCGCTGTTGTATTCGCATATTGTGGATATACTGCATTTACATCATTTCGCATTACTTCTCTTTTAATTTCTTGCCAATACGTTCCATTCACATACAATTTTACAACCGATTTCTCATCATCTGACACTGCCCAGCCTGACAAAGTTAATAATACATTATCTGGGTTCGTATACATTGTATTTTCAATTGGACTATCGATACAAATTGCTCCTGTATATTGTTTTTGTTTTACATTAATTCTCACTGTTTCCGTATTTATCACTTTTCCATAACGCGACACTTGCTCTAATTTTATTTCATGCCTTCCCTCTGGAAATGTGCTAACATCAATCACAAATCTATATCCTGCTTTCGCTGTTGTGTTCGCATATTGCGGATATACTGCATTCACATCATTTCGCATTACTTCTCTTTTAATTTCTTGCCAATATGTTCCATTCACATACAATTTTACAACCGATTTTTCATCATCTGACACCGCCCAGCCTGACAAAGTCAATAATACATTATCTGGATTCGTATACATTGTATTTTCAATTGGACTATCGATACAAATTGCTCCTGTATATTGTTTTTGTTTTACATTAATTCTCACTGTTTCCGTATTTATCACTTTTCCATAACGCGACACTTGCTCTAATTTTATTTCATGCCTTCCCTCTGGGAATGTGCTAACATCAAATACAAATCTATATCCTGCTTTCTCTGTTGTATTCGCATATTGTGGATATACTGCATTTACATCATTTCGCATTACTTC
>CANSKZ010000006.1 GCA_947647595.1 uncultured Clostridium sp.
AGCTGGACATTTTCTTCTATATTCCTCTCGACTTATCTCACCATTATCTACTTTTTCGTTCCACTCATTAACTACATCATTATAGTATTGAACTAATTTAGTTCTATTATCAAACCATTTTCCCATATTGCCACAAGCTATACTGTGGTTGTCTTTGGTGGTACAATGTGTTGTCTGTGTTGTGCTTGGTTTTGTTGTAGTTGTATTATTAGGGGTAGATGCGTTTACTGATATAGGTATTGTAATTAATATGGCAACTGCCAATAATAAAAACATTATTCTTTTTAATGATTTCATAATTAACCTCTCATTTAAAGTTGGGAAGGATTATTTTAAACCCTTCCCTTTAATCTTGTGTAATTACTTCTTTTTCTTTTTGAAATGTTTATCTAACAAGATCATTACAACAACAAACACAATTAAGAGAGCTGCCATTGTAATATACATTCCTGTTCTGTTTGTATCACCCGTATAAACTATTGGAAGAAGACTGTTCTGATATTCAATTGAATAAATGCCATCTAATTCTTCAATCTTTGTACCGTTTGCAAAAACACCTTCATCATTAATAACTATTTCAACAACTTCATCAGATAGCTCATATCCCTTTGGTGCTTGTGTTTCCTTGATATAGTAAGTACCAAATCTCAAATCTTCAAAAATTGCTGTTCCATCTTCTGTGTTTGCATTTATAGTAATAATTTCCTTTGTACATTCAGCATCAACATATAATGTAAAAGCAAATTTATTTGATTTGATATTCTGTTTGGTTATGCTATCAACTTTATTTACTTTAATAGATGATAATATAGGAGCATCCTTCATAACCACTTTCTGGATGTCCTTTTCACCAGTTACAGTAAATTCAATGCTTTCAGTTACATAGTAGCCAAATGGTGCTGTTTTCTCGGTAAGGATGTATCTTCCACCTTCGACAAGACCAGTCACAATATGAGGTGTTTTAGTTGAAATCCAACTATCGATTACATTCCCTTCTTCATCAGTTACTGTAAGTTCAGCTCCTTCAAGCTCCTCACCAGTTGTAACATCAATTTTTGAAATCTCAACTTGTTTGTCAATCATAGAAATATACTGTATCTCTTTATCAAGGCTTACAGTAAATTCAAGAGGTGTTGCTGTAACATAATTATTAGGAGTTATAGTTTCTGTTAAGATGTATGTTTCTCCCTCAATAAGATTGCTAACAAAATGATTTTCTTCTGTAGTTACCCATTTATCTACAATCTGCTTTGTTTTTGTGTTTGTAACTACTAATTCAGCTCCAGCAATAGGCTTACCTTCTACATCAACTTTATTGATTGCAACTTGCTTATCAACCATTTTTACAATCTGAACATCTTTTGTATTCTGTACTGTAAAGGTTATTTCATTTGCAATAACATAACCATCTGGAGCATAATCTTCACGAAGTGTATATGTCTTGCCAACAACAAGACCTTCAATTTTGTGACTTTCTGTTGTTGATACCCAACTGTCAATTACATTGCCTTCACTATCAGTTACTGTAAGTTCAGCACCTTCAATCTCTGGCTCATTTGTAATATCTGTTTTACTTAAATTCACTTCTGTAGTGAAGTTTTCAATATTAAATGTTGATGTATAAACTTTAGTAGTATTATCCTTTGCTTCAAATGATACCTCATAAACAGTATCTTCTAAAACACCACCATCAATTGTAGAAATCTCTTTGAATGTATAATCACCCATCCAAAGATCTTCAATTGTTAAGGTTGCATCTTCATTAAGATAATAAGTACCAATAACCTCATTTGCATCATAAACCTTACTGCCATCAGCCATATCAATTATTTCTTTAGCTGTTCTTAATTCAAAACCAACTTTAGTATAATCAATATCTTCAATTAAGGTTTTATCCATATTTTCACGGATAGCAAAAGATTTATTAATCTCAATTTTACCCTTTGGCTGTTCATTTTTTACAACTACAGTTACTACAGTATCACCATCTGCATCTTTATCATAATCATAAACTGATGTTACAGTAAATGCAACTGGATTTTCTGCCAATAAAAAGCCTTCTGGATTTGTAATTTCAACTACTTCATAATTTCCTGCTGGAAGTTTAAAAGGTGTTGTTACTGTTCCCTTTTCATCATTTGTAGTAGCATATATATTACCAACAGAAGGTACAACATAACCATCTGAATTTGTCATAAATTCATTATACTTATTTGTACCAAGTTTATATTCAACAAATGAACCCCTTTCAAAAATTAATTTGCCTGTTCCAGTATCATATATATTTTCTGTTGCTTTAATTTTAAATGTTGCAGATGATAATGTTACAGTTTTATCACTATAAGCATCCTTTTTGACAATTTTAATTGGTGCTGTATATGGTGCATTATTAACATTAAGTGTTTTGACTTTGTTTTCAACTGGTACTTCTGTTTCATCCTGTGTAATTGAAAACTTGAAGTCAGCACCAGACATATAATTAGTTGGAGTTACAGTTTCTTTTACAATATATTTGCCATATGGAAGATAATCAGCTATGGCATAACCATTTTCATCACTTGTAATAACTGCATAATTAGGAGCAATTTTATTGGCTTTCTCTGCTCTTGTTGCATCTACTTCAACTACACTTCCCGAAGCATCCAATCCTTGCCATTTTCCATTACTCTTTTTAGACCATATTTCTGCATAGGTATATCCACTTGATAATGCCTGTTCATAATCTGCATTAAGTTTAATTGTAAATTCTGCATCTTTTAAGCCAATCATTTCACCAGCAGAACCACCATTACCAGCTTTGAAAAGTTTTACCTTCATAGATTTTACAACATCTATACTAAAGGTATCATCAGAGATAATAATTGGTGTATTTTCGTTTTTATATGAAAGTGTTACTTTATATTGCTTTGTATCAATAAATGTACCTGTAGGTTCTTTCGTTTCTACTACAATATATTTACCAAGTGGCAAATCTGTAAACTCTGCTGTACCTACTGTTCCATCAGAATTTGATTTAATTGTTTTGCTTGCTACAACATCACCTTTCTCATAAAAGATTTTTGAATTTGCAACACTTGTAATTTTTTCGGCTGCTTTAAGAGTATAGGTTGCTTCTTCAATTTTAACATCACCATATCTACCATTGGTTTTTGTTGTATCTAACCGTTTTTCAATAGTGATTTTTCCAGTAGGTTCTTTATTTACTACTGTACCAGTTGCTATTTCTGCACTCTTTACAAGTACATTCATTACTGTAGTATTAAGTAAATATCCGTGTGGTACTGATATTTCTTTTACATAGTAAGTTCCCGGCCTTAAATCATTAAATTGTGCCTTACCATTATTGGATATTGCAGTTGCTACTAAATTCGTGCAATTATTGTCAGAATATAATCCAAATTCAGCTCCATCTACAATTGCACCAAAATCATCATTTTTAGTGATTTCTGCTTTTCCAAGAGGTATAATATTGCCATCCAATTCTAAATCTATTGGATCATAATATGCTGAATATAATAATTTTTGTGTTCCACCAGCTTTAGGATTATATAATAAACATTCATTATCTTGTCCGGTAAGAGTTTTCCAATAAGTATTACGATTAATAGAAAAATAATCTTTAGTACAAGATTTATCAATAGTAATAATGAGTTCATTTGAATTTGCTTCGTGTACAATTATTATGCCATCATTATTATTTCTTGTAAATGCCGGATAATCTTGCAATACTCCATTTGTATCTGGGATACGATAAGTATCACCAGCTAAAAATGTACCAATAGTTGTTCCACTAAAAGATGGATATGTATTAAGCCTTGCCATATTTCTCTGTGCATTTTCACACCAAGCATTATATCCTTCATCAGAGAAAGTCCAAGGAACATTCCAGCCTAATATAGACCATACTTTCTTCTGGCAATATGCCATATCGAGCCAATCAATTCCATTTCCGTGTACCATATAATATCCAGCAAAAATCCATCTTGCTGCTTCAAGAACATTTGCATCATTTGGTACACCCTGACTTGCCAAAGTTGAAGAACTTGGACTTGATTTACCATATTCAATACAGAATAATGGATATTGCTGTCCGTTTACTGTTGTTGTATGTAATTCGTGACCGTAATGCGTTGTTACAGATATAGAAATATTTGCATTATTATCTTGTTCTCCTAAATTTATACCTGCTGCATAAGCATTAATCGGAATTGTTGTAACAAGCATTAAAACTGTCAGAAAAAATGCTAAAACCTTTTTTAGCAAAGAATTTTTTGTTTTTAATTTTACCATAATCTTTTCCTTTCTTAATTTATTTTGATTATAATTTTTATGTTTTTGAATTTTAAATGTTGTTCACCTACCTTCTTGTATGCAAAAAGAAGCCAATTTTCGGTTGACTTCTTTATTTGTATAAATACTATATTAAATTGTTTTATGTTTCTTGTCAATAAATATTTTATTGATATTTGTAATTTCCAGTCCATTTACCACAATGAGAACAAGAATAGCACTCATAACCAGCTGGACATTTTCTTCTATATTCCTCTCGACTTATCTCACCATTATCTACTTTTCTATTCCACTCATTAACAACACTATTATAATATGAAATTAAGGCACTTCTGCTATCAAACCATTTTCCAATATTACCTACACCAATATTGTGCTGATTTGAATTTGATGAGCTGCTACCACCATTATTATTTGATGAGTTGTTGCCACTATTGTTACTTGATCCACCATTTGATGAAGTTTTTGATGAATTTCCACCATTATTTGAAGGCTTATTAGTATTCTTTGATGATGAACCATTATTAAAAAATTCTGCTGTTTTTGGATTAACTGTTATTTCACAAATTGCTTCAACATCATTAGCTTTTGCCTTAATAGTTACCTTGCCAGCTTTGTTAGCTGTAATATTACCATTTTCAACCTTTGCAATACTTTCATCTGATGAAGACCATTCTACATCTTGACCTTTTCCTTTTACTGTAGCTACAATTGTTGTTGTATCACCTACAGTCAATTCAAAACTTGTTTTATCAAGTGTAATTGAAGGCTCAATAACTTTTACTTTAATTTCCTTATTGGCAACATTATCGTGTTTATCTATTGCATATACATTTGTTGTATATTCCCCTACCTTTGTAAAATCAATATTTTCTTTATCAATAGTGATTGTTATAGATGCTAAATCTGTAGCCTTAAAAGTTTCCTCAATATTTTCAATTTCACAATCTTTATATACTTCTATTTCTGTAGGAACATTCTCATCAAACACTGGTGCTACAGTATCTCTGATTAATAGTGTTACTTTCTTTGTATCATCTGATGAAAACAAAGTTGCACCAAATAATTTATATTCAATTTTATGGCTAATAGAAATATCATAATCCCCTACTTTGTAATATACCATTGGCTTATTATCATTGTTCAAGTCAATTTCATAAGTAGCATTAACTTTAATGGTAGTATTATCACTTGTAACATTTGAATATTTCTCAATATCAACAAGATCTTCAAGTAAAGGCTCATAGACTTCACCATATTCAACTGTTACTTCACCAATTTTTACATCCCATTTGTTGACGTTTCTTTCAACAAGATACCAAATGCCAACAATAAGGAAGATTGCAAGAATAATTGAACAAACAGCAATTATGATTTTATGCTTTTTGTTTAGCTTCTTCTTTTCCTTTGGTGTTACATCTGATACTACATTTGGTTCATAATTATTTACTTCATTCTTTGTTTTCATAGTTTTACTCCTTTCAAAGTTAGGAATTTATTTCCTATTTTTCAATTGTATTATAATATACATCATCACTTACTATTTCAAAATTTGTACCTTTTGGATCTACTATTATCTGTGACTTTTGTTTGAATATTTCATTTGGAAGAATTGGAAACTTGTTTTGGTATTTCTTAATTTGTAGTGGTGTAATAATATCACCTTGTTTTATACTTGCTTTCTTCTTATTCCGCTTCCTATCTCCTTTTTTATCAAGGATATATAATGTTAATAAGCTAACAATAACAAAAGTTAAAACAGATGTTATTGTTAAAATTATTGTATGGTTCATAATGTATTCCTTTCAATTAATCAATTTCTATATAAATCAAATATTGCTTCCATTTTGCATCATATCCAATATTTATGTAGCAATCACATTCTTTACCTTCATCGTTGAAATATATGTAATCTACACAAACATATTTTGTTGATTTTTTAGCATCATAACAATACTCTTTCCAATCAGCATTGACAGAATTTGTATTTGTTAATTCATTTATTTTGTTTTTTACTTGTGGTACTGTATTACATTCATATTGAATAAAATTTGATACAATTCCGTTTATGTGTAATATACATCTATCTACACCTCACTATTTTCATTCTTCTCTAAATCAATATTGGCTAATAATATCCAATCATTAATATGATCTTTAATAAAGTCTTCAACTGGAAAAGCTAATTGACTTATATATATACCTATACAATAAGTGATAAGCCCATAATCTTTCTTTTGTATATAAAAGCCTGTAAGGTCAGTATCTTCATCATCATTTGATATTTGATATATAAAATATTTCTCATTGCCTTTTTCAATATGATATTTAATAATTTTTTGTTCTTCTTTTTTCATATTCCTCATTTCTCTCTATTAGGAAATTATTTCCTAATTTATATTTAATTATATATGCTCATAATTTCAAGCTATCTTTTCTTCAATTATTGATGTAAATATATAATGTTTTTTTTGAATTTTTATAACTTCTTGTTGTATTTGTTCTTTGTCTATAGTGACACCATCAAAAGAAACACCACTTTTTTCATAAAAGTTTTTGATTACTTCTGGATGCTCATTAAAATATTTCTCAAAATCTTGCTCATCATACCAAGCATTTATTAATCCTTCTTCCTTAAATTGGTTTAATAAGTATTGTTCACCTTCATCAAATTGTATATTATCATCCAGAATATAAATATAAGCAAGTGGAATAATCCAAGAATGTATATTTATATGCTCTGTTTCTTCATTGTATTTTGAAATATATTCAATATAGTTTTGAGTAGTTTCATCTGATACATTGTTGAGAAATCTTGGCATAAATAATGGTTTTACATTAGTGTAAATAAGGACAACAATTGCAAAAATAACTATGCTTATCAATATAAATATTAATTTATTAAAATATGACTTAAATTCTGCTTTCTCTCTATTGTATTTATCAATGTCCTTCTGTGTTTCTTGTTTGCTCAGCTCTAAATCTTCTACATTGTGTTTTTCAATAAAATCACTTACATTATAACCTTGCATCAAACCAACCTCTCGATTTTATATATTTGAAATCAATTTGTTATACTCAATTATTCCAGATGAATAGTTGGTATATTGTTCATTGATATTATTATTACCGTATTAATCCTTTTATTTCAAATGTTACATTGTTATTATTAGCATCTGTAATACAATTAAATTTCACATTCATTTTATTAGTATTGTTACTACATAATGTTTTTACTTCTTGATTGTTCATTTTCTTTTCCCCTTTCACAAATATTTTATCACAATAATCAAAATTTGTCATAAAAAGAGAAAACTTTTTTTAATGCTTGATGTAACCTTACTCATCAAGCCCACAATATAATTAATCATAGGTCAGATAGATAAATTATATTGTGTAGTTTTTCTACCAAGATTGTAGTAGGAATATTTAGGAAGTGTTTAAATACAATAATACTTTAATATATCATTAAACAATCTTGCTTTATCATCTTCTGTAAATTGTTTATTACCAGTTATAAAAGGTTCAAAATTGTAATTAATACACTTAAAATCTTCACATATCCTTGAACAACCATCATATTTATTATATAGGTAATATTTTTTCAGTAACTTTTGTACTACTCTATTTCTTAATTTAGCTTCAATTATAAATACTTCTATTTGTAAAGTATCTATATTATTGTACTTTTCTTCAAATTCATTATATTGTTTTTCGTTAATAGAAAAGTATCTATGGGGCTTTAATGACCGATGATAAATTATATAATCATTATAAAATATATTATTACAACCATCAACATATGGAATATCTACAAGATATTTGATTTCACCGGAAATAGTCATTTCTCGTTCAACAACTTTAATTTCATTCATATCTATCTTTCTAATAACTGTATATATCTTGAACTCAAAATCTTCTATTGTCAAATTTTTAAGTGCTTTTTTTAGTGTATAATATGTAAAAAACATTTTTCCTCTCCTACAACCTATTGATTATATATCTTCTGTTATATCTGGCTCATTATTATCAATTTGTTTTTTTTCTAATTCTTCGGTAAGTTCTTGTTCAGTAAGTTTTCTAAATTTATCTTCATTAGGTGCAAGACCAAGTCCTTGACCATTATCCCATCTACAATGTATAGTTCCTAAATCATCAACAAACTCTACTGTACCTCTTGTTCCTGATGGTACAGGGTGCATATTATCATTCATATATTCACATATAACTCTTGTACCTTCTGGATATAAATTCTTATAATGCTCTGCTTGTTGTGTAAGCCTTTGCTATTCATTCATAATAAATTCCCCCCTATCATTTTATAAATCACAAATATCAATATCTTCTTTATCTTTGTACTCCTTCGATAGTTCTGTTATTTTATTGATAACATCTTTTCTTTCTAATTTTTTATAAGAAAAAGCATCATTATAATCTTTGGAATATACACCTTCAGCATTCCAATTTGAGTAACTAACTTTTTCAGTTTCGTTTCCCATCTTAAATGTAATATTGGCTCTTATTGGTGCATTATCTTCCCATTTACCTTGATGTTTAAAAGCTGAATACCATTGTGCATATCTTTTTTTTGAATTATCTTGCCTCATATAATATTGGTTAGAATTATTAATATTTCTAAAAATACTTTCATTTGTTCCTTCAATATTTTCAATAAATTCTACTTCAATATTTCTTGGTTCATTAAAACTAATATCATTTACTATCTTTTCAAAATCCACTCTCAAAAAGTCTTCATTCAGCACATTACTATGTTCAATAAATATAACATTACAAAGTTTTTCTTTTCCATAGCATTCATAATCAGATTTACTCATAATTACATACAAATCATCTTTTTCAAAAATCTTTGCTTTATCTTTAAGCAAATAATCAAAGTTTAGTTCTTTACATTTTCGCCTATCACTTTTCTTTAAATCTCGAACAGTTACACCTTTTAAATATTTTCTCATAAAACTTCACCCTTTCATTAGGAAATTATTTCCTTTTTATTTCTGCTGTACATAAAGTGTCATATTTACTACCACCGTGAGCAACAATCAATATTTCTATCATTTCAAAATTACGCTTTTTGCCTACACCGTTTGTATTCCAACCAAAGCACAAACAAGCTCCATTAGGTTTTAGTATTCTTGCAATCTCATCAAGATGCCTTGCTCTCCAACTTGCTTGTGTAGTTTGCATAGTAACATTCATTCCTACACCTTTATAACACTCTGATACTTGCCGTGTTGAATATGGTGGATTGTATAAAACAATATCAACAGAATTATCATCAAACATTTTGAGAAAATCTAAAGCATCCATATGATATTGAGTATTATACTTTGGGTTCAAATCATTTGTTATTGTTCCATACTTGCTTTCATTAGCAAATGGATCAACAACAATACCAGGGTATAAGGCAATATATTTTTCTACAAATTCTTTTATAGGCTTTATAGAAAATGTTTTTTTGTTTGACATACACCAAGCTCTATTGATAATCATACATTATCCTTTCCTTATATATCATCCGTAATGTCAAGTTCTTCTTCCTCTTGTTCTTCAACTATATCATCATAAAATCCTTGTTTTATATAATGTTTCTCTTTACCATAATCTGTTACATCAAAAACAATTTTATCTTCAATTTGGCTTGTATATGAATTTAACTGTTTGAATTGCTCCAACCTTTCTTCTGCTGTCATTTCATTGATTGGTTCATATAAGTCATATAACTTACACCAATATTCATATGCTTTTTCAAGATCTCCATTATTATGGCATTTTTTTATTTCATCAACATACTTTTGAGATAATTCTTGATTATTAATTTGTTTTGTAAATTCTTCATATCCTATATTGCCTTGCTTTTTCATTTGTTCACTTGCTTTTTGCAATTCTTGTTTATTCCAATCCTTGCTCATATTCAAATCACCCTCAATCTTTACTTTTTGCCATTCTCCTTTTGCATTAACCTGATAACCTCTTTTGACTAATACCCTTCTGGCTGCTTGAACAGAAGCATTATCATTATGACCTGATGCAGTTTTAATGAGTTTGTCAATTTTTGTTGGTTCAATAATCTCGCCAGTTGCTACTTTTTGATAATACTCTTTAATACAAGCCTGTCTTTTTTCAAAATATTCCTTTTCAACTTTTTCTCCTTCTTTGTCAAATTTTTTCTTTTGCCTTGAAGTTAAACCGTGTGGAAATATTGTTTTATCCATCCAATAATCGCTTATAGGAAACGATAAACCATATAAACCTAAATACTCATCTAAAGACATTTTTTTGCTCATTTTTATATCCTTATTCCTCTATTTGTTCATCATCAATTTCATTGATTTTCTTGTTTTCAATATATTTTTTTGTGCTTATTATTACACCAACAAGAAATATAATTGATAGTAAACCATAAAATCCCCTCATTATACTGGCATCTGTTGTAAATATACTTATTATTCCCATTAAAGTAGCAGCTCCACATAATAAGATTGCCTTCAAGTCCTTATTCATTGGTTTTTTCATATATTAATTCTCCATTTCCAAATTACTTCTATATATTAAGTTCTTCATTTTCGATTTCATCTTTATCAAAAATGTTATACGCCATATTTACAATAGCTTCTATAATTTTAAAAATTTTATTAAAGGATTTATTTGTTGAACTATGTTCATAAATGTTTTCTGCAATATCAACTACATCAAAAGTATCATTTGCAATTCTGTTAAGCATTTTTGTATATGATTGGGTATCACCATTTGTGTACCAATTATTTTTTATACATTCTTCTCTTACTCTGTTGGATATGTAATAGTGCATTTCCTTTACTTGCTCTTTTGTCATCATAATATCAGTTCCTTTCAAAAAACTACTGTTCGCTTCTTCTTTTTATATTGTATCGTACTTATTTTTATTTGTCAGCACTTTTTTTAACTTTTAGGAAACTTTTTCCTGAAAAACAAGAAGCAAGTATTTGAACTTGCTTCTTACAATTATTTTTTTTCCAAATAAGGCATTGGATTTACTCTTGTATTATTTACTCTTACTTCAAAATGCAAGTGCGGACCAGTTGAATTGCCTGTTGAACCACTTTTGCCAATGACTTGACCTTGCTTAACAGTATCACCAACCTTAACATTTCTTGAAGATAAATGACAATAGTAACTTCTAACACCATTACCGTGATCTATAGCAATATACTCACCATAACTTCTATATGAACCATTGGGATTTGTCAGAGCTGTAGAAATAACAACAACACCATCTGCTGTTGCCCCCACACTTGTACCTAAACCAACAGGAAAATCTATTCCACCGTGATAACTACCATCAGAATAATTTGGATAACCTGCCGATATTTGTGTATTTACTGTTGGATAGATAAACTTACCATTACCAGTACCAGTATAAGATGTTTCATAGTCTTCCAACCTTTCATTGATTAAGGACATAAAATCATCTGGTTCATTTTCTATTTCTCTAACAAAATCATACCACTCATTAATATTTACAGTATTTGAATTGATACCACTTTTTGAATAAAATTCCAATACAGTATCAGAATGACTACTAATGTACCTATTATAATCTGTAGATGAACTCATAGAAGTTAATAATCCTTCTTCATCAAATTTTTTGAGTAAATATTGTTCACCTGCATCATATTGTATATTATCATCAAGAATATAAATATAAGCAAGTGGTACAGACCAATCAACATCTACAGAATGTTCAGCTTCATAATTAGATATATAACTAACATAATTGTCAACTGTTTCATTGGATGAATTTTCTCCAAATATTGGATTAAATCCAGTAATAATAGCACAAATAATAATAATCACAACAATCACAACAATAACCGGTATAGACACTGGAGCTGTTTCCACAATAAAACTAACTAATACTTTCGCTGCCTTTGCTATAGCTTTAACCACAACTTTCATAATCTTTGCAATCAGCTTTGTCATTTTCATTGATAACTTCGTTCTGACTTTTTTTGTTGCAAATTTTACTACTTTTTGTGTTGTTTTTCCAGCTCCATACTTTAAATCATCTGCAAATCCTTTACCAATATCACCATCAGTAGCAAGTGTTTGCAATCGACTTCCAGTTCTCGCTATAAGATTACCTGTTTTATTGATGCCTTTTTTTACTTTTATTGCTTTTGTTGTAGTTTTAGATAATTTACTGATTTTATCAGCTTTACTAACTTTAGTTTGCAATTGAGAAGTATCATTGGCATCTTGTGGTTTTGGAAATTCTACATTATCATTGTCAGGATTATTGTCTTCATCAACTTTTGTTGATAACCTACTGATAGAAGATTTTTCTTGTTTGTCTTTTTCAGTTTTAGTTTGTAGCTTACTTGTAGTAACTTCATCATCAACTTCCAAATTGCTTTCAATGTCTTCAACACTCGTTTGTAATCCATCTGTATTTTCTTCTGCTGTTGCAAGACCTTCAATATCTGGGGTTTCTGTTGATGTAGATAATCTTGATGTTTCTGTAGTTTCAAATAATTCTGCTTGCTGTTGTGCATACCATTTTTGTATATTATCAACAGATGATAAAACTGTATTTTGAGTATTATAATGTGTTCTTACACCATCACTTAATACTTTAGAGGTATCTTTTCCAGAATAATTAATATCTTCTGCCATAATCTTTAAGTCCTTGATTTCTGTAAGGTAGATGTTTGATTAATTGCATAAATAAAGTAATCCTCTGGAACAGTATTTTTAAATGCAACTTTATCTTCTCCATAAACAAGTAGTCCTTGACCGTGTGGCGAGTCAATAACATATTGACTTTCTTCTTGTGATATATCAAAAATTTTGCATATAAGAGCAAGATCCAATGGTCTTTGCTTTAAAATAACTGCACATTCACTATTGGAAAGAATTTTTTGTCCATCATCATTACTCAATACATCTTTAATGTTTTGAGTAACAATAGTAGGCAATGCTCCATATTTTCTACCAATTTTGAAGATTTTTGCAATATATTCTGATGAAAACTGATTTGCCAATAAGATATGAAATTCATCTATCCAAATCCAAGTATTTTTACCTTCTTGATGATTTTCGCTTAATTTATTCATTATGTATTCCAAAACCACAAGATAGCCTGTGTTTTGCATTGAAGATGTTAAGCCGGATATATCAAAGGAAATTAGTCGGTTATGTACTTCAACATTAGTATGTTGAGCAAAAATATCCATACTACCGTGAACATATCGCTCTAATATAAGGGCTAAATTCTCCGCTTCTTGTTCTGGTGCTT
The DNA here is from genome assembly GCA_947647595.1 of uncultured Clostridium sp. Lineage (GTDB taxonomy): Bacteria > Bacillota > Clostridia > TANB77 > CAG-508 > Scatovivens. The sequence goes on from CANSKZ010000006.1 coordinate 13,583, forward strand.
TCTTTAATTCCTCATAGAATAATGGAAAATCTGGCTTTTCACCATTTCCACTTACATAGTCTTCTAAAATATTCTTTGAACAACGGTCAATAATTGTTTTTTGTTCACCAGAAAGCCCTATACCGCCAACAATCGACTCAATAAATGCAAGTATATACTCTACTTTTGTTTTTATTGGATCACTACTATCATCTGTATAATCAATAGAAAAATCAAATGGGTTGATATAGGTTTTTGCAAGTGTAGAAATTTCAATTGTTTGTCCGTTTAATGGCTTGATTATAGGATGATATTCACCTTGTGGATCAATGATTATAATATCATCATCTGGGTATCTGGCATATATTTGCTCAATATTTAATTTCACAAAAAATGATTTTCCTGCACCACTGGTTGCCAAGACACACCCATTTCCATTCATTAACCTTTTCCTATCTGCAAAAACTACATTCTTTGATACTAAATCCATACCATAGAATATTGATTTTTCGTGAAGTAATTGCTTTGTATTGAATGGTACAGATGTTGCACAAGCTTCTGATGTCAAACTTCTTTGGAATTGAAGTGTATTATATCCAAATGGCAATAAGTTTTTCAAGCCTTCAAGTTGTTGCCAATCAAGATTTCGTAATGATACAATATGTGTGGAAGATATTTTTTTTACTTTGTTAGTTACTGTATTTAGTTCTTTTAAACTACTTGCTTCTATACATATAAGCATATTTTTAGTAAATAACTTTTGTTTCTTTTTAGTTAAGGCATCCCTTAATCTATTGGCATTTTCTATCTTGTTATCTAACTTCTCATCACGAACATAAGAATAATCATAATTATTTTTATATGCTTTCTTTACTTTCGTTAATCTTTCTGTTTTCATTCCAGAGATTTTTTTATCAATCATATTGATAATTTTAGCTGGATTTGAAGGTGTTATATTCTCTGTTACAATTATATTAGCATCCTGCATTGTTGTTAATTCATTGTAGAATTTTGGAGTAATACTACTTGGCAATTTATCCAAATACATAACTCTTATATATTTGCTATCACCAATTTTTACATAGCTCTTATCTCTAAAATCAACACTTTGCTTTGGTGCTAATACATCATTAACAGTAAGATTATTCTCATTTGCATATTTTACAATATCATTAACATCTGGATAGTCCTTATAAAAAGTATTGATATTTATGGTATTATAAAGCAATTCCAATCGTTCTTGATTAGTCCATCTTCTAACCTTTGACTTAAACCTCTTAAAGGCTTCTTCCAACCGTAATTGATATTCCATAAATGTATCTTTTGCTTCATCAAGGCTTTCTGCAATTATTGATATTACAATAAGCCGAGTTTCACACAAGGTTTGTGTCTTATGACCTAATACAGATGTTATCAACTCATTAATTTCTGTTGTGATTTTTTGCTCATTTTCTGATAGTCTATCATTAGTTGGCAAAATAAACTTTGACTTATAATCTTCTGTTTCAACTACAGTTCCAGCGTGAACAACTTGTATGTGTTCTGTTTCACTATGAGAATTTAAAAAGTCAACATATTTCAATAATATCGACTCTTGTTCTTCTCTTTTAGCTTTTGAGAATGATATATCAGTATATTCAAAACAGACACTATAATGGGTATCATCAATTTTCATAATACCATTATCAAATATTTCCTTAAAAAACACATCTATCATCTGTGGAGTAATAGAAGGCTTTGCAAGTGGTTCTTTATTTTTCTTTGGAAATAATGATTTTTTAGGTTCTGCTGTTTCTGTAGGTGGTATCTTTTCTTTATTTTTAAATAACATACTATTCCCCCTTATACTCATTTTTAATCAATTGAGGAATTGAATAAAATGTATTTTCTTCTAATTCATTAAACATTTTACTTAAAGTCAGCTCCCCAGGTACTGGTTGATACTTTAGTTTTCGTTTTACACCACTATATAAAACAATTTTTGTTGGAATTAGATTATTATTGTTATTAAATACTTTTATATATTTGGCATTATATTCTTTTAAGTGATATTTTAAAAAGAACAGCTCATAATGTTTTTTATTATTTTCCAACCAGCTTTAAAAACACCTCTTTTTCTTCATCTGAAAGTGTATTAAATCTTTCGTTTAATTCCTCACTCTTTGATGTTGCTTCCTTTTGAGGAACCACTACTTTATTATGTTGCTGTTCTTGTACTACATTTGGTTCAACAACAATACTTGCTTCTTCCTTAAACAAATAACCATACTTCTTTTTAGCCTTCATTAAAGCCTTTTCTTCTTTAGTTAGTTTTTGTTTTTTGGATTTCTTTGTCAATATAGGCTCTGTAGATGCTTCTATTGGCTTTTTTTCTTGCTCTGATGTTGTTTGTTGTTTTTCATCTGAAACTGGCACTGTAGTTTTCACAGGCTCTGTAACAACATCTTCTACTGTAGTTTTTTCTTCCTTAACTGCTTTATTGTGCCTTTTGTTCTTTTTTTGTTCCTTTAGCTCTTTATACTCTTGTGTTGTCATATACTCTAAAGGCTTATGAAATATAAAATAGTGTCTAAACCAAAATGGGATAATCTTTTCTGCCGGAAGATTATGAACTGGAACAAAACCTAAAAATCCTATACCAGCCGCTTCTATCAGAATAATATAGCTTGTAAGATCTTCGCCTAATAATTTAGGCAGAAATATGTAGGTAGGAATAACAGTAATACCAATTAATACAATAAATATCCATTGTCTGATAGTGAACCAACCAAATTTTTCTTTATAATTTGTTATTTCATCAAAAATCTGAATTTCAATCTCATCCATTCTTATTCCCCCTTTACCTTGAAAATAATCTGTCTGTAAATTCGTGAGCAAGCTGGATAATTGCTACAAATAATGAATTGAGTATTAATATTCCTACAATGTGTCCTAATACACCAAGAGTATCTCCACCTACTCCAGAGATACTTGACATACCCAAAGCATAGATATATGAGCCTACTAAAATCAATATACTTTCAAAGCCAACACCAGCCGTGTACATTAAATATTGTACAGCTTTTCCCCTATAATTTTCTTCATCAATTGCTAATGCAATGGGAACAGAGGAAAATGACATACAAAACAGAACCTTAACTACTCTCAATATCAATTGCGCCCATATCTGTACCATAGTACCAATATATGGGAAGAGCAAAACTAAATAAAGTATGCAAGGTAATAACAGATGTAAAAATCCACCCATTTCTGCAAAAGCTGCTCTAAATCCTTCATCAAGAGTAAATGTACTACTAATATTTAATCTACTTCCTATGTCTGTGTATATTTCATTCACAACAGACATTATTTTGGTACAGAACATATATGAATTAGATACAAAGAATTTCAATATAAACAATTGCAATCCCCACCATCCAACTCTTTCCCAAGATATTCTTTCAATCTCTCTACATTGCTTGATAACATTTATCATAAAAAAGATTGCAAGTAAGGATAATGCAACTGGTTGAATAACAGAATTAATTGTTTCTCCAATACTATAAAGAGTTATACCACTACCACTACCAAAATTTTGTATTGAAGACCAGTCTGTTATTGATTTGACTGTTTTTATAATGTTTTCCGAGTCAAAATCAATATTAAGAATATTCACCTTAATATGATACATATTGGCAATTGTATCTCCTAAACCTGCTCTGGCACTTTCCCATAGGTTATCCCACCAATCTGAAATCCAACTCATTGGCTCTCACCTCTCTTTCTAAAGATTATTTTTTATTATAATCCAAACATATCTGGTGCTGATGCAATTGCAATAACCATACCACCAGCTACAAGTGTCTTTAAGCCTTGTATCTTTTCTTCTTCTGTATTACTATGCCAACCCATAGCAAGTTTTATGCCACCAAATAACATAACAAGCATACCAGCCCTTCTTACCCATTTACATAGCTCTACAACAAAGCTATCAAAAAAATCTTCACCGGCTGCAAAACAAATGAGTGGCATACTCATACAAATAAGAAATGTCATTACAAAATTCAATATCCGTGTTCTATTTCTCATTTTCTGATTTTCTTTTATTGGATTTTTAACCTCTAAAATTTTCTTCATAATATAAGTTCCTTTCTGTTAGGAATATTTTTCCTAACTTAAATTTTCAAGTTAATTAACATTTTCTATATCAAAGAACTAATTAACTTCTTGCGTTTTCCAAGCATCAAACTCTTTTACAATATCTTTTCCTAATAATGTAGTAACGTGTTCTGCTTGTTTTAACTGTGGATCATATTTATATACTTTTATTGGTGCATTTGCCAACATTGATATTTGCTGCCTTTTCCCAAGATGATATTTATCATCCTTAATAAAGGCATTATTAACTGATATGTAGCATCCGTTATATTGACTTTGATATGGAAAGCCAAGACTAATTAATGTTATTGGCTTTCCATTCTTATCCAATTTGTTAATTTGCCTTGGATTGAATTTTTGTTCAATGTGAAAATGCAAATATAAAATATCATCTTTGTTATACTGTTTCGCCATTAATCTACTCCTATCTTTTGTTGTTAAGTTTTGTATTTCTTTACACATCATCACTTCTTTCAAATATGCTAAAAAAGAAGACAATTTGCAAATTGTCTTCTTTACTTGTATAAATACTATATTAAGTTGTTTTATGTTTCTTGTCAAGAATTATTTATTTGAATTACCTTAACAAATAACATATAAGTACAAATAAAATAATAAATATCCACTCAAACATATTTAGCTTCATAGCAAAAACACTAAAGAATATTGGTGATGCTATTTTTTTATATGTAATTTCTGCTAATTGGCAAATATCTATTATTGTATAATTTCCATTTTCTTCACCAATTTCCTTTTTACAAATCCCTATAAGATCATTGATGCTATTCTTGGTTATTGGCTCAACAATAAAATATTTTGATTTCATTATTTTTTCTATTTTATGCAAATGATACTTGACTACATCTTCTTTTGTACTTATTTTCTTTATTTTTCTTATAATCCAAGGAATAGTGAATGTATTAGTTGAAGAAATATCTTTTTTTAAATGGAATATTTCATTTGCCATCTCACCTTTTTTCCTCATAATTAGATATTTATTCATTTTCTTCTTCTCCATTATTATTTTTTATCTTAACACATTTATAGTTTAGAGTAGCATCTTCCTCATATATAATTACTCTCAATCCTCTTACAATATTTTTATCATCCAATATTGGAACACACTCTCCCGGTTTGCCACTTTCTTTAAGATAATCATATGCTATAGTAGAGAGATTTCCAACATAGTTATCTGAAAAATAAAAATCTTTATATTCTTCACCTTGTGGCATTTCTTCTGGTGTGCATCCTATCCTTACTTTTGTTTTATAAAATTTACAGTTTGAGAATTTGCAATATAATTTTTTCAAGATGTTGCATCCTTTTTCTGTGTCTGATACAAAGGCAAAACAATCTTTATGTACTCTATATTTATTAGTCATTATTTTACTTCCTTTTGCTACTTTAGGAAATTATTTCCTAATTAATTGTTTTCGTATTTTTGTATTTTTTTCAATAACTCAATTGGTTCTTTTGAAGACAACATTTTGTTATAATGTGATTTAGTCTTACAATACAAATAATATCTATTTTTAATTACATCAAATGTAATTATATATTTACAACCACTTTTTGTTTGTATAGTTCCCCATACATTTTCTTGTTTAGGTATTGCCATTCTTTTTCTTCACCTACCTTACAATAGGAAAAATCCAAAATAATATTAGAAGTTCTAAAGAACCTAAAATTATAATCACCAATGTACATTTATTATAAGCTCTTACATCTCCTTCAAATTGCTTTTTAAGACCAATTATCATTATAATTATTGTAATAATCAAAATAATTGTTGCAATAATTATTAATATTGCACTACTACTCATATCAATCACTCCATATCAATTTTATAGTCTTCAACAATGCTTCCTTTTGGAACATACAACACTTGTCTATAATTACTTGCACCTACATTTTCTTCAATAGTATCTCCAATAATTAGCTTATTATATTTCCTATAATCAGTTATTGTTGACCACCATATACTTGGTTTCCTTTTAACTATTTTTATTCTTTTTTTCAGCTCATACTCTTTTGTGATTTTTGGTTGTTCATTATCATTAATATATTGTAAATATATTTCTTGATCATCTGGTGATATTTTTTGGAATTTATATCCATATTGTGTTTCCTCGTAAAAGCAATAATATAGTTTATCTTCATTACTTCCAAAAGCTGCACCTGTGCCAAACAACGCAAAACCAACAAATTTTCCTTCTGATTGGCTTGTATCTTGAAGATTGAGCAAATTATTTTCATATTCAATTATAGTTTCTGTTATCATTTCTTGTTCTGTTGTAACATAAAAGCCTTCTATATTAGCTGTATTAAAAAACGCCAAAACAAAAAAGCCACCAATAAGAACAGTTACAATATCTCTTTTTAGTTTAGTAATCATAACTATTATTGAACCTATCAAAAATACTACAATAAATGAAATAATCATATTTTTATCATCCTTTTCTTTTTTGTATAAATGCTTCCGACCTGTTTTCACTCCATTAATTATAGAAATTAACAAAATAAGCACTTGCAGCTAATAGTATAAAAGATGCTATAGAACCCCAAGTACCCAATTTAATGATTTTTGGTTTGCCTTGATACAATCCAAAAATTAATAATATTGAAAAGAATACCACCAAGATTGTTGACAAGATAATATATATGTGGAAAGGCTTATTTGATAACATAATAAATTTTCACTCCATTCATAAAGATTTCACAATCTATAACATCATAATACTTAATAAATCTACCTTTTTTTACTATGAGATGAGAAGATGAATATATGCCAATATGTACCAAATATTCCCCTACAATCACCCTTCTTCTCCTTTTAGTTCTTTCTGATAATTTGGAATTATCAAGTGCATTTAAAAAAGATTTATATAAAAGTTTGTCTGATATATGCTTATGTGTTTGATACCAATTAATAAAACACATAATATCTACTGTATAATCTTTCATTGATCTTTTAGAAACATCTTTATTGGCTAAAAACTCATCCAATAAAGAAATTAATTCTTTTCTTTTGTACATTTAACAATTACCTTTCTTTAAAATACTTGACTGCTTTTATTATTAAGATTAGCATTATAATAAGTGAACCTACAATAAAGAATATTTTTAATGTAGTATTAAAAATGTATTCTATATTTTGCTTGTTTGAAGAAAAAACATTAATCCCAGCTTTTATAGCAAGAAATAATGCTATACCATAAGACAATATGGTTATTAATATATCTACTGGATTTTTTTGTTTCTTTCTTTTCTTCATAGCATCACCTTCTTTTAGGAAATTAATTCCTACTTTAAAGGAGTAGGTTTTCCCTACTCCTTTATCTCATATTCAATAATTGCCTGATTAAAAATCCCATTTTCATTAAAAGCATATGATATTTTTTTCAAATTATAATGAGGTGCAAATCTGGATTGCTTTGATTTTTGGTTCAATTCAAATAAGAACTCATTAATGTTATTATCTATTGATTGGCTATTATCTGTTGTTATTAATTTTACTTTAAGCATATACTCACCTTCTTCACATCTTGAAAACAACATAAACTATTATATGAACTACTATCCATATTAAGGAAGAAATTACAGCTCCTTTGCCCTTATAATAGTAATTAGGATTTTTCTTATCTTTTCCATAAATAAGCACTATAAAGCCACCAATAAGAACGAACAACAATATAATAAATGCTATTTTAAAATAATATAATAACCAATAACTCATTCTTCTTCTCTATAATCATATGACATATCTATACCAAAATGAGCCAATAAATCATTAAGTTCCTCTGTATCACAGCATTTGAATGTAATACTTTTAGCTGATACAGTAGTCAAGAATTTATATTTTTTTGCAATATCTTTGGCAAACTGTTTATTGTATTCCTGCCTTCCACTGTTGGCTGTTCTTATTGTTTTTTCTGACTTGCCTTCAATCTTATTCTTTATGATAGTAACCCATCTACCACTTTTGCCCATCTTTTTGCCAACATAATCTCTCTTATCTACATCTGGCTTTTGATTGTTAGCTTTAAGGCTATCATATTCTTCCTCATAGGTTTTAATAATGAAGTAGTAATCTTCATCAGTCATTTCTCTCTGATTGTTGGCTGCCACAATCATTATTTTTTCATCAAGCTCATTCTTTGGCTTTTCAACAATCATTGCATCAATATTACCATTATGCCATTCTTTTTCTGGTGTGTTATTGTTATAAAGATAACTTATTGCTCTAAATCTTGTTGCCCCACTTATTAAAGTATAATGCTTGCCATCTCCCAGATCATCCTCATATACAACAATATTGTGTAATTGTTCTTGATTATATACACTTAAAGCCAAAGCCTTAACCTTTTCTTCTGGTATGCTAAAATGATTATTAGGATTTTCTCTTATATCATTGACACTAATCTTAACAGTACCTTTTTTGTTATCCCCCATAAGTGATGCAAAGGCATTATCTGCCACAGTAGTCTTATTTTTATTAAGTTTATCTTTCTCAATTTTCATTATTTTGCACCTCTTTCCATAAATTCATTTGACAGTTCAACATATTGCTTACCTAATTTAGAACCCTTTTGAGATACTAAACTTTTTTGAAGATATGTTGAATTTGTTGCTTCAACAGATTTTGAAATAACAGTTTCAAACAATTTGTTTCCAAATGTTTCTTCAAGTTCTTCCCTTACAGCTTTAGCCATATTTGTTTTATCAAACATTGTTACCAAAACCCCCATAAGTTCAAGGTTTGGATTAAGATTATTTTTTACCATATTAAATACATTTTGAAAAAGTGTTATTCCATCAAGAGCAAACTTTTGTGCCTGTACTGGTACAATAACATAATCACTCGCTGCAAGTGCATTAACTACAAGTATGCCAAGTGAAGTAAGACAATCTATGATGATATAATCATAACATTGTAATTCTTTCTGGTTCAGTATTCTTTTTAATACTGTTTCTCGGCTCATTGCATTAATTAAAAATATTTCTGCACTTGATAGATGTAAATCAGAAGCAATATAATCAAGTCCTTCTTTATTACATTTTATTGCACAATTTACATCCTTTGCATTACCATTTACTGCATTACTCATAAGGGTACTTATTGTTATGTTGTTTAAATTGTGTTCATAGCCAAGATAATCGCTTAAATTTGACTGTGGATCTAAATCAACAAGTAATACTTTCTTTCCTTTTTCTTTAAGTGCTTTGGCAAGATTAAGTGTAGTTGTAGTTTTACCAATTCCCCCTTTTGCGCTGGCAATTGATATAATTTTTGTTTGCATACTTACATCATCCTTTTTATTATATTTGCGAATTACTGTTCGCTTGTTACTCTTATATTTTACCGCGTCTTTTATTGTTTGTCAGCACTTTTTTCATTTTTTAGGAAATTTTTTCCTAAATTTCAAAATCATCCTCAATGTCTGGTTCTGTTTCTGTACATCTTTCACCAATAAATAATTTAGGCTCATTTATCAACCAATTTTTAGAATTGATGAACTCAATTATTTTAGGGTTATATTCTTGTCTAATGATATAATCACATAATGCCTTTTTAACATCTTCTTCTGTTCCACAGTCCATAGCCCTTGTAATATCATCAGCTAATCCATTAAAAATTGTTGAATATTCTATACAAGAATTATAAAAACTCTTTGCATTGTATGTTTCACCATCTTGTCTATCAAGAATTAAATCAATAATCATTTTTATTTCCTTTCAATAGCAAACTTTTTCCTAATTTTATGTTCTTCAATAATTCCTTGTACATATTGATTAATTACCTTTTCATAATCAATATCTTTATATAGCATAGAGATTATTGCAATTAATACAGTAACAACAATACTATTCCCGGTTTGTTTTATCATTTGTGTAGGTGATACAAGTTCTTTTACTTTATCATAATCTTTTGGTTCAAAGCCCATAATGGAAAAACATTCATAAGGTATTAGATTTCTAACAACAAATTCTTGATTATCTCTTTTTAAGATACCAACCTTTTTATTTCCTTTATACATTTCTTTTGGATAATAAATATAATTATTATTTGGATGCCCACCTTGTCTTGTTTCTAAAGTCCAAGCAATATTTTCACCATTATAGATAAAAGGTTTAAATCTTAAAAACCTGATATATCTTCCGTGAGGTTTTTTATCAAGGAATAACTCTAAAAGTTTTGGTAACAAGAAATATCTATCTTCTACTACATCTATTTCTTGCAATAAGTCTTGCATACAATATTGAAGCGGTATTGATTGAGGGAAAGCATATTCAAGATTTCCTCTAATACTTATCATAAAACACCGTAATCTGTTTTGAGGTATTCCAAAGTTCTTTGAATTAAGTTGTTCAACAAAGTTTTTATATCCCAATTGTTCCAACTTATATTGAAGTTTTTTAAATCCATCAATGTTATCACTATTTTCTAAAGCTGCTACATTTTCCATAAGCAATACTTGTGGTAATTGTTTACTTGATAATTCATTTAATATTCTTACTACTTCCCAAAGTAATGATGATCGTGTTCCACTTCCTTCATCAAATCCCTTTTGTTGCCCTGCTGTTGATATATCTTGACAAGGAAAAGAATAAGTCAACACATATACATATTCATCATCATCAATTCCTAAATCTTTAGCTGTAACACTTGTTATATCAAGCTCTTTAAATTCTGTATTATGTATTGCATTGTATGAAATAATACATTTCTTATCAAATTCTACTAACCGATAATGTTCAAATATAACTTTATTAGGATAGCTTTCACTTAATATTTCAAATGCTTTAGCTTGGCTTCCAATACCACCAAATAACTCTATAAGCCGTACTTTCTTACCATCAAGATAATATTTTGGAAATAACATATTAAATATATTTTCTATTGCTTTCACCTTCCTTCTAATATTTTGTTTATTTTATTCTCAACTTGTTCAATGGTCTTTCCATATTTAAAACCATATGAAACAAGATTTTTTTCTTTTGATAATATTTTTAATTCTTCCCATAGTTCTGGATGATACTTTTTTAAATGAGCTAATTCTTCATTTGTCTGATTAGGACAAAACCAACATCCCCCTCTTTTAGTAAACTCATAAGAAGGAGATAATAAATTATATTTTTTACATAGTTCATATGCTTGTTGTTCTGTAAATTTGTATTTCTCCAATAAAGATACTTTATTAGTTCCATTCAATCTTTTTAATCTTTTAGGTTCATCAATAGCAATTCCAACATATTGAATTACATCAGCAATGTTCATTTTTTTATAATAATCAGTAATTGGTTTTATTTTTAAATCTCTATTAGCTGCACACTTTCCACCAACTACAAAACCGTGATATTTTCCAATTCTTTCTATATACTTTGACTTTTTACATACACCATAAAATAAATCAAGATAATCTTTCTCACTCTTTACTATCTCTACTTGATAGCCCCATTCTTCAAACTCTGGTATTGCTATACTATAAACCCAATTAATATGTTCTGGAAGCTCACCAGATATATTCCTTTTTTTGTCAAACATAACTTCACTCATAACAATTTTATCTAATGGCTCATTATTTTCGTGTGCAAGTATAATTGAAGCTGTACTATCTTTTCCACCAGACCAAGAGCAAATATAAGTTTTTGGAAATAGTAAGTCAAATATATCATTTTTTATTTTAATCAACTCCAATAGAAAAAGAAGTCAAATGACTTCTTTTCTCAATATTCAATTTCTACTTCTGATTTTCTACTCTTTTATTAATTTCTTTGATGCAATCAATATCATCATTTGTAGAACGATTTATAAGTCTATTTCTCATCATTCCAATTGAAGATCTTATTGCATTTGGACTGCACCCTTCTAATATTCCATAGGCTGTCAATGTAAGGCATACTGGCAAATTTGGTAGTAAATGATAAACTGTTTTAAATCTTAATTTTTGTTTTTCTGTTCCTTTATCCAAACTATCAATAATTTCAGCAATTTTTCTCTTATCTTCTATACTTACAAGGTTATCTTCTAAATTCTCTATGAGCTTATAAACTTCTTTTTGTCTTTCATCAGAAAACAATACAATTCTCCTTTCTCATAATTTTGTGTACACATTTGGTAAATCGACTACAAAATTACTATATCGCGCTTTCTAATATTTGTCAGCGACTTTTTTACTAATTTTTGTAAAATTCAATCATAGCACTTTTATAATAGTAATCATAAAAATTAATAATCTCATTAGGAGTATTTTTATATTCATTCTCTTTACTTTTGCATTTATCATAAATGTAAATTAATGATGCTCTCATAGTAGAACTTTGAGGAATAGATTTTTTTTGTTTTATAGCATCAGCCAAGAAATATAATATAGTTTTTATTTTGTTTTCATTTTCCCTTGAAAAATATTGTGTAATATCACTATTATAATCAAATTCAAGATTTTTTATAGTGGTTATAAATTGCTGCCTTTCAGCTTGATTAAATTCATCATAAAATTCCATCTGATTATTTATTACACAATAATATAATCTATCTATCTTTAAATCTATATTATTCTCTTTGACTTTTAAATCAATAGGGTATTGATTATTTGAACAATAGGGGTATTGATTTTTTAAGCAATAGGTATTTGTACTGTTATCTAAAATGTATATTCTTCTTTCAATAACTTCATTATTGGCATTTCTTATAACTTCAACTTCAATAAATCCGGAGTTTTTTAAGATGTGAAATCCATCTTGATATTGTTTCAGTTGTTACCTCATATAATTGTGAAAAGTATCTATTAGTAGCAAAACAATATCCTCTCTTATTGGTTAAAGCTGTTATTTCACCATATAAGAGCCTTTCAGCAAATTTTAACTCTTTATTATATCTTACTGTTGCCGGAATTATAGCATAATAATTAACTTGTTCTTCCATTATTCTTTATGTTGGGAAATTTTTTCCTTTTTTATTTGTTCATTCAATTTATCATTTTCTTTTCCAATAAGAATACAAGCATATAACACAAATACTATAATTCCACCAAATATCATTCCCAAGATAAATTTAAGCATATTATCACCTTCCTTATTTATACCAAAAAAAAGAAAGTATTTATTACTTCCTAAAGATTATTTATGTAAATTTATACTTTAATTTTGGTTTGTATTATCAAAGTTTTGTGCAAAACAGGATAGGACTTATATACCATACTATAAAACCCTAAAATAGCTGTATTTTTAATAAAACCTCATCTCTATTTTAATTGGTTTATTTTTTTTAGACAACAAACTATATACCTAAAATTTTTAAACGCCTTAAAATCGATTCTAGTGCGTCGTTTTTTCTATAAAATTTGATAAAATTTTTTCAATAGAATTACAACTACTTGAAATTAATTTTTGCTAATAATTGTTATAATCTGTATCGTAATTCTAAAATTTATAAATTATTAATTTTCAAAAATCTTAAATTTATCTAAATAAAATTCTAAAAATTTTGAATTTATTAATTTTTAGAATTTTATAATTATCTTTAAAAATATTTTATTAATTTTCTATTTTATTATTAAAATTAATTCCAAAAATATTCTTACAACGAATAAAAGAGAAAACTTAAACTTAAACTTAAACTTAATCTTAAAAATCAAAATTCAAAAATAGTCTCCTCTCTCCTACTCTGGCTTTTTTTCACTTATAAATTTTCTATCATCTTAAACTTACGCTTTGATAAATACTTCTGTGTCATACAATAAACTACATAGGCTATCCAGACTCCTGTAATTCCTAAGACCGTAAAAGATAATGCTGTTGCTACCACAATTTTTATAGTAGATGTAATAAAATTCCTTTGTGCTAAAAATCTAAATTCGCGCATTCCTCGAAGAATTCCAAAATAATAAGTACCACTAATTTCTTCATATTGCCCAATAATCAATAACGGTAATACCGTATAAAAGATTGTTAAAAGATGATTTTCTTTAAAAGATATATGACCAATAATACTAGCAACAATCATCGTAAGTACAGGAACAAGAATGGAAAATAGATTAATTAATTTTTTGATTACGTTTTTGGCATATTGCATTTTCTCTTTATTTTGATGACCAGTTTCAATTCCAATGCTAATCGTAATTCCATCACTAAAACCTTGAATAAAAGCTTGTGAAACGTTTCGTATTTGGATTACAATTACATGTACTGCATATTCTAAAGGGCCAATTCTAGAAACTAGAATATTAAATATAAATGTGTCAATTCTTGAAACAATCCTTTCAAAACAATTCCACTTAAATAAGTTAAAAAGTTGCTTTATAATCGTTTTATCGAATTGATATTTTATGCTATCTTTCGATTTTATAATTAAATAAGTACATAGTATCGTATCAATTATAATCGTCACCCATGCTACGCCTGCAACACCATAGTTTAATTTTACAACAAGAATATCAAATATTAAATTAAAGATGACAGCAATGATTCTTAGTATCATAATAAGTCCTTGCTTACCAATGGTTCTTTGGTGACCTGTTAGAACCATTACTATTGAACTTTGTAAAAAACCAATTAATCTTATTGTAATATAAGTAATACAGATTTTATCTACGTTAAATAATGTTGGAAATATTGGCTTAATCAAATAAACCAAAAAAATTGTTGAAAGAGAAATTCCAATCGTAAGAAGTATAGAATTTCCTGTTATGATTTTTAGATGTTTTTCATTGTTTTCGCCACGCGCTTTGGAAAGTAATGCGATATTAGAAACATTGATTGCCTGAATACTCATTTGCATCATATCCAACACAACGCCCATAGCTCCCATTGCACCTAATTGACTTGTTCCTAAAGTAGTAACAACAAGTGTATCAATTAACGTCATTAAAATATTAATAAAATTTTCAAAGGCAATTGGTAAAGAAATTTTTAGTTGTTTTGTTGCAGTTAGTGGTTCTTCCATTGATATATTTCCTTTCTATTAGTTTCTTTATTATATCATTTTTTTCTAAAAAGTAAATATTTTTCCTTGCCAAATTTTTTTTCTCATATTATAATAATCTTTAGAAAGGAGTTTCCTATGATTCCAAGAGAAGCTAATCCAGAATTCTTAAATGACTTTTTAGATTATTCTTCAACGATACTCAATAAATCTAAAAATACCATCAAAGAATATAATTATGATATTGCTCATTTTCTAAAATTCATAAAATATCATTACAATATGGTAAATATCGAATCAGAAGAATTCATCAAACAAATTGAAATTACAGATATGACGATAGAAACTATCTCAAAAATAACTTTACAAGATATTCATGCATTTTTAGGTTATTTAAAAAATAGCTATGCTAGTAAACCTGCTACTTTAGCCCGTAAAACAGCTAGTATTCGTATGTTTTTTAAATATCTTTGTAATAAAATGAAACGTATTCCGAATAATCCAGCACAAGATTTAGAAAGTCCAAAACTTGGAAGAAGATTGCCTAAATATTTGACCTTAGATGAAAGTAAAAAATTGCTAGAAGTTTCAGCTTCTCCTAAAGCTGTTTCGCATGGAAACCATGATAATTCTGTTCGTGATTTGGCAATTGTAACGTTATTTTTGAATTGTGGCATGCGTTTATCGGAACTAACAGGAATTAACCTAAACAATATTGATTTTGAAAACAATAAAATGACGGTCATTCGGAAAAGGTGATAAAGAACGAACGGTTTATTTAAACAAAGCTTGTATTAAAGTAATCAATGAATATTTAGCCATTCGTCCACACGATGGTGTAAAATTTAATTCTCGTAATGCGTTGTTTTTGAGCGAACAGAAAAAAAGAATTAGTAATCGAACCGTACAATATATTATCAAACAAAATTTACAAGCTGCTGGCATTGATGCTAAAAAATATTCTGTTCATAAATTAAGACATACAGCTGCTACTTTAATGTATCAATATGGACAAGTTGATATTCGTGCCTTACAAGAAGTTTTAGGCCATGAAAGCATTGCAACCACACAAATTTATACCCATGTTGATAATGAACAAATTCGAAATGCTATTGAAAGCAATCCTTTGGCAAATGAATAAAAAAATGTTTATCAGGGTGAAAGTTGCAATTTCTTTCCTTCCTTCTCCTTTGCCATATTAGCGATGCTTAAAATTTCTAGCTATATAAGCAAGTATATTTTTCCAAGTTTTACATAAAAAGTCACTTGATTGTTTACATAAATTGTGTTAAAATACTAATAGACAGCAATTTAATATTTAACCAATATGCTAATTAGCATATTTAAAGTCATGTTAGTTTGAATAGATTTTTTGTGTTATCTGTATAACAACGAACCAAAAACAATTAGTTGAAAGGTAGGTAAATAATGAAAAAAGTAATCACTTTTTTAGGAAAAAATGCTGGTTTTGGCAAAAAAAATACTTCAGCATATGCTATTATAAACAATCGGTTATTGTTAATAGACTGTGGATATACAGTAATGACGCAATTACAGGAAGAAAAACTGCTGGAAAATATTTCTGGGATTGATGTAATCATTACTCATATGCATGGTGATCATGTAGGGTCACTTAGTCAGTTAGCTCTTTTTAGTTATTTTGTATTGAAAACTCCTATAAATATTCTCACTGAGTGTTCTGAAATCGAGAATTTTCTTACAATTACTGGTGTATCACGATATTGTCAAATTCCTGGATTTCCTACAGAATGTTATACAAGAAATAACGATTTTGTAACGTTTATTCCAACACAACACGTTCCAGAACTTGACTGTTACGGTTTCTCTACAGAAGTAAATGGAATAAATATTGTCTATACTGGTGATACAACCACACTTGACCCCTTTATTAAATATATTCATGAAGAAACTCAACTTTTCGTTGATGCTTCTGTTTCTGGAGGAGTACATTTAAAATTAGAAGATAACCTCACTCTATTAAACAGACTGACCCAAAAAGGCGTAAATGTGTACCTTATGCACTTGGATAACGAATTGAAAATTCGAGAAATCATTAAGGGAACAACAATCCATATTTGCGATGACTAATATTTATTGAAAGGGAAACAATTAAAAAATTATTTCCCTTTCAAAATTCTTTTGGTGCTGATGGTCGGACTCGAACCGACATGGTTTCCCGCAGCATTTTGAGTGCTGTGCGTCTGCCAATTTCGCCACATCAGCGTATATATTATTTTAAGTTGATTTGCTTCATATACTGACACTGTAATGCTCGTTCCTCGCAAACAGTCGCAGCAATTTCGCCACATCAGCATTTCACTTTTCTTATCTTAACACAAAATTTTCGAATTGTCTATATTTTTTTCATATTTTTTTATCTTTTTATCAAAAAAGGAAATTGCGAGCATTTAGCTTACAAATTCCTTTTTCGAATTATTGAAACTTTTTGAAGAATGACCCACATTTTGTAAATCTATGCGCTTTAAGCCAATTGGAAACTTCTTGTGAGGGCGTACAAATTACTATCGTCCGAAGAAACTTTTTGTTTTCTAACTCTTTTAAAGTCTCTTCTTTTGCCATTTCATCTTCTGGCTGAAACATTCCCCATTCTAACATTCTGTATTCTCCTTTTACATACTCTGCTAGATGCAAATAACCAAGAACTTCATTTTCTCGCCACATCAAATACAATTTGTTACGCTTTGAAAACCGTTCTTTTTCAAATTGCTCTCTTGTATAAATAAACAAAGGTTCCTCTACGTTATCGGTTTCTTCCTCGCTTCCACTTCCCCACAACCATTGATACGTTCCTTCTTTATCTTCATACAGTTTCTTAATGATTTCATAATTTTCTGACTCTGCTTGCCGTAAAATCATTTTTCTAACCTCCCTTTAGCATAATTTTAATTATAGCACATTTTTCACCATAAATCAAATTTTGCAAATTATCTTGACTTCTCTTCCCTTTCCGTTATACAATAAAAGAAAATTTTTAAAGGAGATACTTTATGGCATTCGATGGAATCACAACAAAAGCTGTTATTTCAGAATTACAGCCAATTTTAATTGGTGGAAAAATCAATAAAATTTTCCAACCAACCAAGCATGAAATTATACTAAATATTTACAATAAAGCAAACTACACCCTACTTCTATCTGCCAATCCAGATTATTGCAGATTTCATATCACTAATCACACTAAACCAAATCCTCAAAACGCACCTAATTTTTGCATGCTTCTTCGCAAATATTTAACAGGTGGCAAAATTATCGATCTTTCCAATTACGATTTAGAACGTACCATACAAATTAAATTCGAATGCTACAACGAACTAAATGATTTAGTAATTCGTAAACTTTTTATTCAAATTATGAGTAGACAAAGCAATATCATTTTAACCAATGAAAATAATATCATTATTGATTCATTAAAACATTTTGAAAACAGCCTTCCAGCACATCCATTCGAGTTTGCTAAAATATCAAAAAAAAGTTTTCTATCTTTCGAATGTAGCGAAGATTTTATCCAATTTATCAATTCGCAAAATTTATTGGATACGTTACCAAATGGATTAATTGGATTTAGCAAAATTTTTGTTAAATCTATGTTAGAAGAGTTGCAAATTGACCCACTTCATTACTCCCTTTCTGATTTGGAAAAAATATATCATTGGCTTCACACACTTCTTTCCAATTTAGGAAACCAGTCAATTTCTATTAAGAAATATGAAACTGATTATGCCATTACTTTAGCCACAACCAACGCTTCTATTAACAATACTTTGGACGAATTCTATTTTCAAAAAGAACAACAATCTGCTTTTATTTCCTCCCGAAATAATTTGCTTCGCATTGTTTCACGGAAATTTAAAAAAAGTATACAAAAAACTCCAAAATATCCAAGAAAAATTACAAGAATGTAATTCTATGGATACTTACAAAATATACGGCGAACTCTTAACAGCCAACCTTTATAAAATTAACGCACACGAAAACCTAAGCCAAATTACATTAGAGAATTACTACGACAATAATTCTCCTATCACCATTCCACTTGATAATAAAATCAACCTTCAGAAAAATATTGAAAAATATTTTAAAAAATACAACAAATTAAAAAACGCATTCACCATTGTTACAGAGCAAAAAAAAGAAACTGAAAAAGAATTAGACTATATTGAAAGTATTGTATTTTCCCTAGAGAACGCGAAATCAATAGAAGATATTGTAGATGTCTATTCTGAAATTTCTGAAAATATTGTAACCAAAAAAGAAATTTTAAACAAACAAAAAAACAACACATCTTCTAAAAAGAAAGCAAAAGAAATTGCTTTACAAAGTATTTTAATCAACGATTTTACAGTTTATATTGGTAAAAACAATGTGCAAAATGATTATTTAAGTTTAAAATTTGCAGGCAAAAACGATGTTTGGTTTCACACACAAAAGATTCACGGTAGTCATGTTCTTTTGCGCAATCCAGAAAATCGCGAAATTCCAGAAGATGTTTTGCGAGCCTGCGCTACTCTTGCCAAAGAAAATAGTAAAGGTAAACACAGTTCAAATGTTCCTGTAGATTATTGTTTAGCAAAATATGTAAAAAAATCACCTGGTGCAAAACCTGGACTTGTGATTTATACGCACTATAAAACCATATTTGTAAAATAATATAAGAAAGTATTGACTTTCACTTTACGAATGTAATATAATTATTTTGCTTTCTTGTCATACATAAATATTACGACAGAAAGGTGGTGATTTTATTGCACCTTTTCATAAGAGTCATTGCTATGATTATTATTGCAATTCTTGCTTTAATGAAATAGTATGGCAAAGTAAAAACCAGAAGACCCCACATCTTCTGGTTTTTTGATGATTTATGCACCTTTTTGCTTTCGCTATATTTATTATAATGTAAATTTGTCTTTATGTCAATATATTTTGCTCGACATTATTCTACATTTTATTTCTCATAATTATCCCCAGTATTAAAGTAAAAAAACGGGGGAAGCTAAGCTTTCCCCCTGTTTTTATAATTTTTATAAGGAATATTAAAGATTCCTTATGATGGTCTCGCTCTGATCCTCATACCTGCACTCCTTTCAAACTGCTGACCTGGCAACGTCGCCGCACGATCATGCTGTCAAACAATGATTTAAGAGTAATTTTTGGGCAATGGGTTTTCCCCGAGCGTTGTGTTTCATTGAAAACACCCCTTTCTATAAGACCACAACTTCAGTAACAATTTTATTATAACATAGTTTATATATTATGTCAATACTTTTTTCAAAATTTTTTAATCTTTTATTTACGCCTTATTTACTGAGCAAAATACATCCTTTATTTTATGAGAAACTGTTTTTTTGATTTCATCACGTGCAGCTCCTAAATATTTACGTGGGTCAAATACAGAAGACTCTTCTTTAAATACACGTCTTATTTGTGCTGTCATTGCTAATCTTAAATCTGTATCAACATTAATTTTAGAAACTCCAGTTTCTCCTGCTTGTTTTAACATTTCATCAGGACAACCTTTGGCACCTGGAATATCTCCTCCATTATTGTTGCACATTTCAACTAATTCTGGAATAACAGATGAAGCACCATGTAAAACAATTGGCGTATTTGGTAACTTCTCTTTAATTTTTGCCAAAATATCAAACCTTAATTTTGCATCTCCTTTAAATTTATAAGCACCATGACTTGTTCCAATAGCAATCGCTAACGAATCGCATCCTGTTCTTTCCACAAACTCTTTGGCTTGCTCTGGGTCAGTATATCGTGCATCATCTTCTGATACATTCACATCATCTTCCACACCAGCCAATTTTCCAAGTTCTGCTTCTACCACAACGCCTTTCGAATGTGCATATTCTACAACTTTTTTGGTAATCGCAATATTTTCTTCAAAATCATATTTAGAACCATCAATCATAACTGATGTAAAACCTGCATCAATACACATTTTGCAAGTTTCAAAATCAGGTCCGTGGTCTAAGTGAAGAGCAATTGGAATATTGGTATCTTCCACAGCTGCCTCCACCATTTTAATTAAATAATTCATTTTAGCATATTTAATTGCACTTGAAGAAACTTGCAAAATAACAGGCGATTTTGCTTCATTAGCAGCTTCTGTAATGGCTTGAATGAACTCCATATTATTAATATTAAATGCACCAATTGCAAAATGCTCCTTCATAGATTTTTCAAACATTTCTTTTGTTGTTACAAGTGGCATATTTTTATCCTCCTTTATGATTATTATTTCTTTTATTGTATGTTGTTATTCGGAGAATGTCAAGTAAAATTGGAAGAAATATAAAAAAGGAGAACTATAGGTCAATATGAAAATCCCCCAGTATAAGTGGGAGACTTTCATATTGATACAGTGTATGCGTTTTTGAATTTTTTGTTTGGAACAAAATTCCTAACTCGGTGCCCGAATCTGATAATATACCATATTTCAGCCTCCTTAAATTGCGTAACAACAGTAACAATTTTATTATAAATTATTTTTAATGTTATGTCAATACTTGCTATATAAATATTTATTTTCCAACAAACATCTGCACATAAATTTTTCCATACGTTGGACTACTTACTACGCCAATCCCAGTATAATTGTAAGCACCGTTTAAAATATTCGCTTTATGCCCAGCCGAATTCATCCAAGCTGTAACAGCAGCACTGTTACTTGAATTGCCTGCAATATTTTCAGCTGCTGTTTGGTAAGACACTTTAAAACTTTTCAGCATATCAAATGGTGAACCATACGTTGGTGAATTGTGTGAAAAATAATTGCCAGTTACCATATCTTGCGCTTTTATTTTCGCCACTTTTTGTACTTCGTTGTCAATTTTTAAAGTCGATAATCCATTGTTTGCCCTCTGCTGATTGATGAGATTAAAAACCTCTTGTTCATCTGCTGTAAGATTTGCTGTTGTTTCTTCGGGCTTTGGTTTTGAGTTTGTTGTATTGTTGGAATTGGGATAAATTGGTTTGATATATTTTTGGCTAACTGCTCCAATATAATCCCCTTCTACTTGCACAATATACCAATTTCCAATTCCTGCAAAAACACGAATATATTCATTCTTCCTAACCGTTGCAATAACTGGATATTCCGTTCCCGGTCCACTTCTGACATTCAAAGTGGTGGCCGTAACAAATCCGGTTGAAAAATCAACATTATAATAATGTTGCATAGCAAACGTTTTTGAAATGGCAAAAATAGAAAAACAACTAAATATTAAAATAATTGTTATTCCTTTCAATACTTTTTTATACTTTCCTAAATTAATAACACACATAAAAAACTCCTTAAAATGATTCCATACTTTAATGGTATGTTCTATTTTAAGGAGTATGCTTGAAATTTAAAACTATTATCTTACATAATTTTCAATTTCATCTTTTATTTTTTCGATAAATTCCGTCATTTTCATTGCGCCCATATCGCCCTCTTTTCTAGAACGAACACCTAGACTTTCAGCTTCTACTTCTTTTTCCCCTAGAATTAACATATACGGAATCTTTTGAAGTTGCGCTTCACGAATTTTGTAACCAATTTTTTCTTGCCTGTCATCTAATTCTACTCGAATCCCTTCTGCTTGCAATTTTCCTACAACTTCTTTGGCGTAATTTAATTGGTTATCTGAAATTGGCATCACTTTTACTTGAACTGGTGCAAGCCAAGTTGGAAAGGCTCCTGCAAATCGTTCGATTAACATTGCTAACGTTCTTTCATAACATCCTAAAGAAGTTCTATGAATTACAACTGGTCTTACTTTTTTTCCGTCTTTATCAATATAATACATATCAAACTGTTCCGCTAATTGAAAATCAACTTGAACGGTAATAATCGTATCTTCTTTTCCCCATACATTTTTATATTGAATATCTAGCTTTGGTCCATAAAACGCAGCTTCTCCATCTGCTTCTACATAATCAATTTTTAAATCATCTAAAATGGTTTTTAAGACAGATTGTGAATGTTCCCATTCTTCATCGGTTCCCATATATTTTTCGCGGTTATTTGGGTCCCATTTTGAAAATCGATAAGAAATTCCTTCCTCTAAACCAAGTCGGTTTGCAAATAATTTTATTAAATCGATACAACCTTTTATTTCTTCTGCTAATTGGTCTAATCTTACTAACAAATGTCCTTCTGAAATAGTAAACTGTCTGACACGAATCAACCCGTGCATTTCGCCTGAATCTTCGTTTCTAAATAATGTTGAAGTTTCATTGTAGCGCAAAGGTAAATCTCGATAGCTTCTTTGTCGATTTAAGTAGGCTTGAAATTGAAACGGACATGTCATGGGTCTTAAAGCAAACACTTCTTTGTCTTTTTCTTCATCGCCTAAAATAAACATACTTTCTTTATAATGTGCCCAATGTCCAGATTTTTTGTATAAATCAGATTTTGCTAAAAATGGTGTTTTGGTTAACAAATAGCCTCTTTTTTCTTCTTCATCTTCCACCATTCTTTGTAAAATTTGAATCACTTTGGCTCCTTTCGGAAGCATAATTGGTAAACCTTGCCCAATATAATCTGTAGTTGTAAATAACTCTAATTCTCTTCCTAATTTATTATGGTCTCTTTTTTTGGCTTCTTCTAATTTATTCAAATATTCTTCCAATTCACTTGCTTTTGGAAATGAGATTCCATAAATTCTTTGTAGCATTTTATTGTGTTCGTCTCCTCTCCAATAGGCGCCTGAAGAAGATAGCAATTTGACTGATTTCACACACCCTGTAGAAGGCAAATGTGGTCCTCGACAAAGGTCTGTAAAATCTCCTTGTTTGTAAAAAGAAATGACTTCTCCGTCAGGTAAATCTTCGATTAATTCAAGCTTATAATTTTCCCCTTTTTCCTTCATTAATTCAATAGCATCTTTACGAGGTAATTCAAAACGTTCTAATTCATAATTTTCTTTAATAATTTTTTTCATTTCCTCTTCTAATTTTGCCAAATCCTCTTCTGAAAACGGTTTTTCGACATCGAAATCATAATAAAATCCATTTTCAATCGCTGGACCAATGGCTAATTTTGCTTCTGGAAATAAACGTTTTACAGCTTGTGCTAAAATATGAGAAGTGGTGTGCCAGTACATACTTTCCTCCACATCAGCTGTTTTTCCGCCACCTAATTTGATTTTAAACATAATTCTTTCCTCCTTTTTTATTTTGTATTTGTCTATAAAAAAACAAAACACTCTTATAGACAAATCGTCTATAGGAGTGCTAAAATACACGGTTCCATCCTAATTTTAACTCAATTTTAAGCCTTTATCGTGGCTCACACGCTACTCTTTCGAATAGAAACTCCAAGGTAGTTTTTCGAGATACGTTTTTTAAGATTAGCTTTCAGCCGATGACTAATCCTCTCTATTAATAACCTTTATCCTACTTTTCCTTTTCATCGTTTATAGTTTGATTATAATACATGAATTCATAATTGTCAATAGCAATAAAAAAATATGTCAACTTAGAATTGACATTTTCTTAAAATTGCTATATAATATTAGCGTTGTAATAATACTGCACATGGTAGAAGAACAATTCTTCTACAGAAACCTTTGTTACTTGTGGTGGTCAGTCATAAGTGTTGATTTGTAGGAGGAAAGGAAAAATGGATAGACATAGCGAGCGGATTTCTTGGATTCAGGAATTAGCAAAGAGTATTCCTAAAGATGAAATCAAAGATTTTTTAGGAATTCATTTTACAAAAGAAAAGGTACTCGGAAGTAATGAGGAAAAAGAAACTGTTTTCAATATTTATCAGGGAAAAAAATTACTTTTTCACCACATAAATATAACAGATCTAGAACACCTGTTTGCTCACCTTGGTTTTTTTCTTTGTATGAAGTTATATAATGAAGCACCAGAGGAGAAGAACCATCGGCTATTAAAGAAAAAAATTAGAAAAGAAGCAATTCAAAGAAAAATCGAAGAAAGTACAAAGCACATATTCTGACCATATGTGCTTCTTTCTTTTTTATTTAGCAATTTCTTTGACATATTTCTTAAACAATTTTCCACGCTCTGCAAAATTCTTAAACATATCAAAACTTGCACTCGCAGGCGAAAATAAAACAACATCTCCTTGTACAGCAATCTTTTTTGCAACTTCTACAGTTTCCCTTAAATCTGTACATTTGTGAATTTTCATTTTCTTATCCTGATTTTTCAGTTCTGCTTTTACTGCTTTTTCAATTTTATTGCTGGTTGCCCCTAACAAAATCAATTCTTTACAATTATCAACAATTGGTTTGGCAAGTGGTGTGTAGTCTAAATTTTTATCATATCCACCTGCAATTAAAATAATATTTCGCAAAGAAAATGCATTTAAGCCAGCCATCGTTCTTGTTGGACTAGAACTAACTGAATCATTATACCATTTGATTCTATCTTTTGTTTCTAACACCAATTCTAAACGATGTTCTACTCCTTTAAATTTCAAAATAGTTTCACAAGCAGTCGTTGTATCTACCAAATCTTTTGTGGCAATCATGGCTGCTGTGGCATTTTCAAAATTGTGCATACCACGAAGTTTCATTTCTTTCGTATCTAAAATATGACTTCTTAACCCATTTTCACAATACTTGATTTTTCCATCATCTACAATATAACCATTTGGAATTTTATTTTTACTACTAAAAAAAATCACGTTCCCTGGTGCTTCTTTTTCAAATTCCTTGGTAATTTCATTATCGTAATTTAACACCAGCAATCCGTTTTCATCTTGGTATTTGAAAATGTTTTTCTTAGCATTAATATACTCTTCCATATCACTATGAATATCTAAATGGTTTGGTGTAATATTGGTAATAACCGCAATGTGCGGACTAATTTTCATATCCATTAATTGAAAACTGCTCATTTCTAATACAATAATATCTTCTGGCGTCATTTCTGAAATTTTGGTAAAAAGTGGAGTTCCGATATTTCCACCCAAAAAAACGTTATATTCTTTGGCTTTTAAAATTTCAGAAATTAGAGTCGTCGTCGTTGTTTTTCCATCACTTCCTGTAATTCCAATTACTTTTCCAGGACACAATTCAATTACCATTTCAATTTCCGTTGTGATAATCGCCCCTCTTTTGGCTTCTTCAACTAATTGTGGTGTTGTTGGCAAACAGCTTGGTGAACGGAAGATAATGTCAAATCCAACTAATTCATCTAAATAATTTTCACCAAACGACATTCCCATTCCATAATTCGTAATTTTTCTTACAACCGTTCGATTTAAGTCTTTTACTTCTGTTTTGTCAAAAACTGTTACCTGTGCTTTTAAATTATATAAATAATCAATTAAAGGTAAATTACTAACGCCTAAACCAATTACTGCTACTTTTCTACCAGACAAATATTGATTAAACTCTTCTAATTTCTCATTTTTATATTCCACTAGATACCGCCTCCTTTTTATACAATTTCCAACATCTTTATATTAGCCAAAACTTGATTTGTCGATTCTTCTACTGTTTTACAATTGGTTACATCAATTTCAATTGTTATTGGACTATATTCATAAAATCCGCTTTTTTCTTGCAATGCATCTCTTTGTATAATATTTTTTCGAATAACTTCTTCCTTTTCTTGATTTTTATATTGCATACATTTTCTACGTACTCTTTCCGCTAAATCTGCAATCACAAAAAAATGATAATCACATGCTGGATAAATTTTCATCGTCGCTCTACCAGAAAAAATAACATGATAGTCTTTTTTTAAATTCTCAATCAAATCATGCACAAACAAAAAAGCTGCCTGATTTTCTGCGGTACGACTCACTTCTGAAACCGCCAAAGAAGTTTCTTTTGATTGCAAAACTTCTTCTGGAATTTTCTCGCCATTTGCATACACTACTGTTTCATGATTTTCAAGTTTTATTTCAAGTTGTAATTTTTCTATCATTTCTCGAATTTCTAGCTTTTTACCAGTTTTTTTTAAACTAGCTATAGTATTCCCATTTTTTAACATTTTATAGACAATTGCTCGATATAAATTTCCAGCATTTACCAACACGGAATTGGGAATTTTGTTCAGCAATTCTCGACAAATACTCGTTTTACCACTTCCCACCAATCCTTCAATTCCAATTACAATATTTGACATTTTTTTCTCCATTTAAACTTACTTTTTATATTATACTACAAAAGTAATGATTTTGCAACAATTTTCTACAAACTATTCTAAATCAAACTTTCCAATTCCTTTATTTTATCTTGATAAAATTGAATCACCTCTTCATAAGGTTTGCTACTTTCCAAATCAACCTCCACCATTTTCAAAAGGTCAATGGATTTTTTCGAACAGCCTTGTTTTAACATTTCAATATATTTTTCAGTAAAACCTGGTTCGTGATTTAAAATTTTGCTAGCAATTGCTATAGCTGATGAAATACCTGTGGCATATTTATATACATAAAAACAACTATAAAAATGCGGTATTCGCATCCATTCATATTTGATTTTGTCATCAATCACAACTTCGGAACCAAAATACATTTGGTTCAAATCATAATAAATTTCGCACAAATCTTGACTTGATAGCATTTCATTTTTCTCAACTTTTTCATGAACCATCTTTTCAAATTCTGCAAACATCGCTTGACGAAATAAAGTAGAACGAATCATTTCCAAAAGTTCATAAATCAATTCTGCCTTTTTTCGTTTATCCTTTTCTTCCTCAATTTGATAACTTGCCAATAAAATCTCATTTACTGTAGAAGCTACTTCGGCTACCATAATCGTGTAATTACTGTCTAGAATATTTTGTGATTGATTCGAATAATACGAATGCATACTATGTCCTAATTCATGAGCAATTGTAGAAATATCGCGTTTCGTTTCTACAAAATTCAAGAGCACAAACGGATGATTTCCATAAATTCCCATACTATAAGCACCGCCACGTTTATTTGGCTTTTCATAAACATCTAGCCAATGATTTTCGAATGCCTCTTCTAATTTGTTGCTATATTCCTCACCTAAAATTTTTAAGGCTGTCAATACTTCTTTTTTCGCAAATTCAAAAGAAACTTTTTCTTCTTTTTCTTCGATTGGATTTTGATAAATGTCATAAAAATGCATTTCCTCTGTTTGTAACATTTTCTTTTTCAACTTCATAAAAGCATGATTTGTTGCCAAATTTTTATGAACACTTTCAATTAATTTTTCATAAACCAAAATACTAGCATCGTCATGTAAAACTGCATTTTCCAAAGAAGACTGATATTTTCTAAGTTTGCTCATAATCGTATATTGCTTCACTCTTGCCAAATACAATTCTGTTATCGTATTCTTAAATTGACTATACTGGTCATACATCAAATCAAATGCCTGACGCCTTATTTCTTCTTTTTTACTATGCAAAAACTTTGTATATGTTCCATCTGTCATCTCAATTTTATTTCCATTTTCATCTAGAATTTCTCCAAACTTAAATTCTGTATTAGTTAAAATATCAAACGTATTCTCCGAATTAGCAAACACTTCACTAAATTGGCTTAAAAAAGCTTCTTCCGCCTTACCTAAAACATGTTTCTTTTTCTCCAAAATCTTTTCTAGCATTCTTTTATATCGACTTAAATTTGAATTTTCAGCCATAAACTTTCTCAAAACTTTTTCATCCATCTCTGTAATTTCTGGCACCATAAAAGAAACTACTTGACTAAACCTAGCCTCCAAATTTTCTACTTCTTTAAACAGCCTAATTGAGTCCTGATTCGCCATATCCAAATGATACTTCAACATCCCATAAGCATAAATTTTCCCACAAAGCTCCAATGCTTTTTCATACAACCCATAACACGCACAAAGCATCTCCGAACTCTCACCCAATTTCCCCTGATACTTCTCAATTTCCACCAAAACATCATCCAACGCATTTTTACAATCCTTAAATTTTTCTTCACTCTCAAAAATATCCTTCAAATTCCATTCCATCCTATACACCTCTTTCTCTCCTATATCTTATCACAATTACCAAAAATGGAGATAACCCACCATTATCTCCAAAAAAAGTCATCAAACTTCCTCGCGTGATTAACGCGCGGTAACAAACCAGTGTCAAATCCCCCAATCCGGCAAACCAATGTCCCTCTGACCGAAGAGCGGGGTCAAGGGGCAGCGCCCTTGCGGGGATTTTTAAGGGGCAGGAGCCCCTTAAAGCCCTCGTAGCAACACCCTACTCCCACTCAATCGTAGCCGGCGGTTTTCCTGTAATATCATACACCACACGATTCACATGTTCCACTTCATTCACAATACGATTTGAAACCTTCTCCAAAACCTCAAACGGAATCTTACTCCATTCAGCTGTCATAAAATCAATTGTCGAAACCGCACGAAGTGCTACAGTATAATCATACGTCCTCTCATCGCCCATAACACCAACACTTTTTAAATTAGTCAGCACAGCAAAATATTGATTAATACTCCTATCCAATCCAGCTTTTGCAATCTCTTCACGGAAGATAAAATCCGCATCTTTTAAAATAGCTAATTTATCCTCTGTAATATCACCAATCACACGAATCGCCAATCCTGGTCCAGGGAAAGGTTGACGATATACTAAAAATTCTGGCAATCCTAATTCCAAACCAACTTTACGCACTTCATCTTTAAACAAATCACGAAGCGGTTCAATAATTTCTTTAAAGTCCACAAAATCTGGAAGTCCACCAACATTATGATGACTTTTTATGGTACTACTATTTCCAACTCCGCTTTCAATCACATCTGGATAAATCGTACCTTGCACTAAATAATCAACCGTTCCAATCTTTTTCGCTTCATCTTCAAAAACACGAATAAATTCTTCGCCAATGATTTTTCTCTTTTTTTCTGGTTCTGTCACACCAGCCAATTTGCTCAAAAAACGTTCTTTAGCGTCGACTTTAATAAAGTTTACATCAAAATCTTTTGTAAAAATTTCTTCGACTTCTTCTGCCTCCTTTTTTCGAAGCAAACCATGATCCACAAAAATACAAGTTAAATTTTTTCCAACGGCTTTATTAACTAAGGCAGCTGCAACGGAAGAATCCACGCCACCAGATAAAGCACAAAGCACTTTTCCGTCCCTAACTTTTGCTTTAATGTTTTGAATTGTCTCTTGGGCAAAAAAATCCATTTTCCAATCACCTCGACAACCACAAATATTGTAAACAAAATTTCTAATGACTTGTATGCCATTTTCAGAATGATTAACTTCCGGATGAAATTGAATTCCATATAAATTTTTGGTTACATTTTGCATTGCAGCATTGGGACAAGTTTCTGTTGAACCAATGTTTTCAAATCCTTCTGGTAACTGTGCTACAAAGTCAGTATGGGTCATTAAAAAGTTGTTACTTTCTCCAAAGCGCTCAAATAATTTTGATGAATTGTTTATTTTAACAGGCATGACTCCATATTCGCGTTTTTCGGCTCTTTCTACTTTTCCGCCAAAAACGTGAGTCATGAGTTGCATTCCATAGCAAATTCCTAAAATAGGAATGCCTAATTCAAATATTTTATCGTCTACATGTGGTGCATTTTCGCTATATACACTAGCTGGTCCACCAGTAAAAATAATACCTTTTGGCGCCTTTTCTTTGATTTTTTCAATCGAAATATGGTATGGTACAATCTCTGAATACACATTGGATTCTCTGACACGTCTTGCAATTAATTGATTGTATTGTCCGCCGAAATCTAAAATTAAAATTTTTTCTTGGTTCATGGTTTTCTCCTTTTATTTATTCTAATTATTATCCCCATTATCAACATCTTTCAAAATAACATCATGAGCTCCACCTTCGCGGATGCTGACACTGGAAACAAGGGTCAATCTTGCTTTTTCGTGTAACTCTGGAATGGTAATGGCTCCGCAATTGCACATAGTGGATTTGATTTTGCTGACAGTTACAGCTAAATTGTCTTTTAGTGGTCCTGCATAAGGTATGTAGGAATCGACACCTTCTTCAAAAGCTAATTTTTTCTTGGTTGGGTCTTCTAAATATCTTTCCCAGTTTCTAGCACGGTTAGAACCTTCGCCCCAATATTCTTTGACAAAACTTCCGTTACGTTTTACTTTTCTAGATGGACTTTCATCAAACCTAGCAAAATAACGTCCCATCATAACAAAGTCCGCTCCCATTGCCAAAGACAATGTAATATGATAATCATGTACAATTCCGCCATCTGAACAAATCGGAATATACACACCAGTTCTTTCAAAATATTCGTCTCTTGCTTCAACAACATCCATAATTGAACTTGCTTGTCCTCGCCCAATTCCTTTGGTTTCACGTGTGATACAAATCGAACCACCGCCTACACCAACTTTGATAAAATCAGCACCTGCATCTGCTAAATAATAAAATCCTTCTTTATCAACAACATTTCCTGCTCCAATTTTGACACTATCTCCATAGTTTTGACGTACCCAATCAATGGTATTTTTTTGCCATACAGAATAGCCATCTGACGAATCCATGCATATCATGTCAACACCTGCTTCGACTAAAGCTGGGATTCTTTGTTCGTAATCTCTTGTGTTGATTCCTGCACCAACGATATAACGTTTGTTTTCATCTAAGAAAGAATCTGGATTGTTTTTTCTATCTTCGTAATCTTTGCGGAATACAAGATGTGCTAGATTGTCGTTTTCATCTAAAACTGGTAAACAGCTTATTTTGTGATCCCAAATCATATCATTGGCTTCAGATAAGCTAATTCCCTTTTTGGCCCAGACTAATTCTTCTTTTTTGACCATATACTTATCAACAGGTTCATCTAAATTGACTCTTGAAATTCGATAATCTTTGTCAGTTACAAGTCCTAAAAATTTTCCGTTTGGTGTTCCGTCTTCTGTTACCATAACGGTAGAATGACCAGTTTGCTGAACAAGGTCAATCACGTCACGAATGGTGGTTCCGCTTTTTACATTGGAATCGCTGTTGATAAATCCAGCTTTGTGTTTTTTGACGTTTCTTACCATTTGGGCTTGAGATTCAATGGATTGTGCTCCAAAAATAAACGAACATCCACCTTCGCGTGCTAAAGCAATTGCCATTTCTTCGCCAGAAACAGATTGCATAATTGCAGACACGAATGGGACATTCGCTTCATATTTTGATTTTTCTCCTTTTTTAAATTTTACAAGTGGTGTTTTTAGAGATACATTGCTTGGAATGCATCTTTCGTCTGTTAAATTTGGTAATAATAAATATTCGTTAAATGTTCTTGATACATCTGGTAATACTTTTGCCATTTTTCTTTCCCCTTTCTAATTTTTAATAAAAGTTCTATTTTTAATTTGTGAAAATAAATAGAACTTGCACGTTTATACTATATTTTATCATTATACTATAAATTAACATAAAAAGTCAATAACTTTTTGCATAATTTTACAAAAATTGCCACAACTTTTTTGTCATGGCAATTCGTTTTTTAGCTTTGTTTATAATTCCATTCATGTAATCTTATTTCATTAGAATCTTTTGTGTTAATAAAATTGATAAATGCTTTTTCATCATCCATATCCATATAATAAATATAATCATCAATTACATTTAAGAAGGAAGAATAGTTTGATAATTCCTTTATCATTTGTGGTTCGCCACCATCTAAATTTAGCTTAAAGACAGCAACAGCATAATTTTCACTTTTTTCATCTTTATAATTTAAGTAATAAATAGAATCATTAGCAATATTCATATTATAAACAGTGTAGTCGGTAAGTTCTTGCTCATCGCCTCCTTTAACTGACATCTTGGCAAGATGTTGCTTACTGTTAAGATAATAAATCGTATTTTTGTAAATAATTGGTGTTGCAATTCTAGAAGAAGTAATGGCTCTTTCCTCTTTTCCGTTTAAAGAACGAATATAAGTGATATAATCACTTCCTTCTTCATTATCTTTGTTATAGATAATGTATTTATCGCTGATAGCTAAGTATCCGGTTCCTGTTTCTGCTACTAATTTTCTGTTTCCACCTTTTAAATTCATTTTGTAAACATTAGCGTCTGTTCCTACATAATAAATTTGATTTTTTATGATATGCATGTCATAATAATCATAAGCAAATTCATTGTCATTGATGACAGTTAAATTAGAGCCGTCTAAATTCATTTTATAGATTTTATTATCAACCCCATCTTCGTCTGAAGTATCTTCTGCTGAGATGCTGATAAAGTATAACTTATTACCAACAATGTTTAAAGCGCGAATATCATAAGCTCCTTGATAAATAACCTCTGGTTCGTTACTTCCTTTTTTGACACGACTAATTTGGGTGGTTCGCATATCATCACTTGGTGAAACATAATAAATTGTATTTCCTTTTTCTACTGAATAGCCACAGTTGATAATATTTCCTATGGAATTTCCTACTTGATTTCTAGTAAATAGATTAGAAATGCAATTGGTAGTCCATTCTAAAATCACCAAAAGCAAAATGATACACGCAATGGTAAGCATAGATTTTGCTTTTTTACTTTTTCCCATTTTACCTGTTTTCTTTTTTGGTCTTCTTTTTTCAAAAACTTCGTCTTCGTTTATTCCGTTTAAATTACTCATATTTTTTTATTGTATGATGTAAATATCATACACTCCTTTCTTAAATTTTATTAGTTATTTATTTTGTATCATAGTTTAGATTTTTTTTCAATGTTTTTTGACATTTTTGTGAAAAATAATATTGGATAAAAAACATTTCCCTAAAATATGACTTTTACAACAATGAAACATCAAATGTTGTTTATTTTCCATTGCATAAAAGTATTAAGTATTCAAAAAGCTCGCTTCCTTTATAGCGAACTTTTTTATTCATAATTTTAATTATGTCTTTTTTCTAATGCAATTAGAAAAAAGTCGAAAATTCAAATTGACAAAATCACAAAAATAGGTATTATTTTTAGATTTTTAAAGATATTTTTATGAAAATAATTGACAAATCATACAAATTTGGCTATAATAAAAATACATGCCAATATAGCTCAGTTGGTAGAGCAACAGATTCGTAACCTGTAGGTCGGCGGTTCGATTCCGCCTATTGGCTCCAACGACGTTTCTGTTCGAACTAAAAGAACAGAATTGATACAAAAATCATTCAGTAAAATGGATGATTTTTTTGTTTGCAAAAAATATCATCCAAGAAAGGATGGTGTTTGAAATGAAGATAATTAAGCAAGAACTACAATTTGAGGAATGTCTAAAACAAAGGCTAGAGTTTATATGTGAGTTTTCTAAGGTTACTCCTACTTTTGTCAATGGTAGTATTAGAAAATTAGAGCGAACTAATCTTACATATATTGAGCCACACAGAGTGATAATTAAAAACATTACTTTTTTAGTTTTTAATTATTCAAATGATGTGTATATTTCAAATTTGACTCAAAAGATTAAATTATCAGAATTAGAAGAATATTTGAAAAAATTATAATTGTAAATATTTGACATTTCTAAAAATCGTGATATAATATAAGAAATTGATTATCTATATTTACTCGGCAAGAGCTAGGTATAGATTTAAGAGTACTTTGAAAAAATTATATTATATTTTGTGATAAATGAATTTTAGAGATGTCAATAGTACTCGTGTACTTTGATGTCTCTTTTTTGTTAGGAGGTTTTAAAATTGAACGAAGAAAAGAAAAAATGTGGTTTATATATGAGGGTTTCCACCGAAGATCAAGCCCGCGAGGGATTTAGTCTTCCAGAACAAAGGGAAAGATTAGAAAAATTTTGTGAACTCAAAGATTACGAAATAATAGACTATTACGAGGACGCAGGAATAAGTGCGAAAACTGGTAATCATAGAGCAGAGTTTGAAAGATTAAAAAATGATATTAAATCAAAAAGAATCAATACAATTGTTGCTTTAAAGTTAGATAGAATAACAAGAAGTATATACGACTGGGAAAATCTAATGACCTTTTTAGATGAGAATAATGCCTACCTTGATTGCGTTAATGATGAGTTTACATCTTTTTATGACAAAGTGTTTAAATCTGCGAATTTATAGTATATAGTTACTTGTTTATTTTGGTCAATTTCAATTTTTTCAATCAAGCTATTTAGCATATAAGCAGTAATGTTTTCTTTCTTTAAAAAGTCTTGTATGATTTTTTCATAATCAACAACATTTCTTTCAAATTTGACAGTATTTAATTCTTCAAATTTTTTGTTTTTACTATCTCTTTCATTAACTTTCTTTTCATACATTCTTGAAAAGTCATTGTCATTGATAAGACCTTTTAGTTTATCTTCATATAGTTTTTCTATTTGAAAATCTAAAACTTCAATAGCTTTTGCTAAATTGCTTTTTTCTTTGTTTAGTTCAATTTCATTTTGAGCATTGTTATTATTGTCATCAATAATTTGTTTGCATTTCTTTATATCTAAATATTTTTTGCATATATTTTGTACTTCGCTAATTACTGCATTTTCTAATTTTGTATAATTCATATTATGAGGAGTACAAAGTTTTAGTTTTGGTAAAGTTTGATAAGTATGACAATGTGTATAAATTTGAGTATAGTTGCCATTCTTAAAATGAGAAGTTGAATATCCCATTTTTTTACCACATTCTTTACAAACAAGCAAACCTCTTAACAGTAAGTTTAATGATTTTGTTCTTGTCCTTGTTCTGCTTTTTATAATTTCTTGAACTGCATAAAATTTTTCCTTATCAATAATAGGCTCATGAGTATTTTGAACAATTATCCAATCTTCTTTTTTGTTATGAATAGGTTTCTTTAATTTGTAATTAATTTGTGTTTGTTTGCCTTGTACCATATTACCAATATACATCTCATTTTTTAATATTCTTCTAATAGTATCAGTTTTCCAAAGCAACGATAGTCTATACTCTTGTCCCATTGTTTGAGAGGGAGTAGGTATATGCTCATCATTAAAAATATAGGCAATTTGTATTGATGATTTTCCCTCTAAATATAGGTCAAATATTCTTCTAACATTTTTAGCATATTCTTCGTTAATAATAAGTTTATGGCAATTTTCTGGAGATTTCATATAACCATAAGGTGCAAATTTTCCATTAAATAGTCCATTGATAGCATTTCTATGTTTAGTAGCTTTTACTTTTTTAGAAGTATCTCTTGCATAAAGGTCATTTAATACAGCTCTAAATGGTAGTGTATCTGCAATTCCATTATCAATTTCAGAATCGTAATTGTCTATAATAGATACAAACCTTACTTGATGTTCTGGAAAGTACTTTTCAATATATTCTCCAAAACTTATATAATCTCTACCAAGTCTTGAAGTATCTTTTACAATTACCATATTTACTTTTTTATCTTCAATATCTTGTATCATTCTATTAAAATCTGGTCTGTCAAAAGTAGTTCCAGAAATACCATCATCAACATAAATGTCATAAATATTTAGATTATTTTCTTTTGCATATTGTTTTAAAATTTCTTTTTGATTTGTTATACTGTTGCTTTCTCCTTGTAGTTCATCATCTCTTGATAATCTACAATATAAAGCACAGTTATATACTTTTGTGTTACTTACTAACAATTTTTCCTCCTTTTCCTTTAGTAAGTTCCACCTATAATTTATGCTTTTAATTTAACATAACTTAATAAGAAAATCAATAGCCTAAATTATAGATGAAAACTAAAATTTGTGTATTAACTTATTTCTTCGTTAGTTGCATATTGCAAAACATTTCAAAAATCTTTGATATAGAAACTCTTACATCTTCAGCAGAGTTTTCTTTAAATTTGTTTATAATAACTATTTCATCTTTCTTTTTTGTTTTCTTACTCATAACCAATTCCTCCTGTTTGTTCTAATAATGCACATACTTTTTGAATTTTCCTTTTAAAATCATTCTCGATTTCTCCTTTCAAAAATTAAGAGTTCTATAAGTGATAAAATATTTATAAAACTCTTATTTAAAGTCAAAAAAATAGCCCTTTCATAAAGTGCTAAAATCTTTGCTTATTCAATTTAAACCGTTGCTCTTATGCAACTTGGACTAACAATATTACTTACTCTTCTTGGTACATCAAAACCTACATTTATTCCATTTTTTAATACTAAATCACTACTGTGCTTATCATAATCAAACATTCCTCTATTCCAATTTGAAAATGCTTCATCTGATAATTTCTTTTTAGTAGATAAATATTCATTATCTTTATTTATTTGTACTATCATTGCTTGATATTCTTGCTTGTCAGCTTGTCGTTTTTTATTGATATAATTTCTTTTACAAACTTTGTGTCTTTCTTTGCTTTGATTGGCTCGGTATTCTTTTTCTTCAATATATCTCTTATCTTTTTGAATAATTTTTGTTACATATGATTTCCCGACACCTACTTGTTTAGCTATATCTGTTGGTCTTAAATGTTCATCATAAAAAAGCCTTGTTATTTCAGTTATTTTATCTATCGTAATCACCTCCGTTTCGTTAAAAATTAGTTGTAGTGAATTTTTAGTCTACAACTTAAAACAATAATTATCTCAAAAAGTATTGTATTATCTAACTAATTATAGTATAATATAATTAGAATGTCAATAACAATTATTAAAAAAGTTGAAATTGTTTTTGGCAAAACTCAATAGAATTTTATAGAAACGGAGGAAAGTATTGAAATGAGTATGGATTTACCAGAAGTAAAACATTTTGATGATTTTTATATTTGGTTTAACAAAGAAGAAAAGAAAGAATATTATTCTACACCAATGTACTTTTATAAAGCTGATTTTTCATTTGATTTTAACGATAACGAAAAAGATAATCATAAAAATGGTCGTACTAAAGGTGGAGGTACAAGATATATAAAATGGAAAGAAAATGAAGGAACAGATATGGGATTAAAACAGCCAGGTAGTTTATATTTTCCCTATATAGAAAGATTTGGACTATTATTATTAAGATTTTTAAATGCTAATTTATCAACTTACGAAACTGCATATAAAGATTTCTTCTATGCTTATGGATTTGAAATATTAAAAGATATAGATAAAGACTATAAATTTGAACTAAAAGGAAAATATGAAGATGATGAAACATATCTAAAAGAAACGAAAAAGATATATGATATGCTAAAAGAACAAATTATTTACATACAAGAACAAATAACAGATGCAGTAAATTACATATATAATATAAATGAAATAGAAGAATTAAAGCCATTTACACATTCACAAAGATATGCAGTATATCTAATAAAGAGAAAAGGCAAATTATATTCTTACATAAAAAATGATGAAGTAATACAAGATAACTATTCTAATAAGTATAAAGAACTAGGAAACTCAACAGATATTGACCTATTAAAGAAACTAAAAGAAGAAGGTATGCTTATATCAATGGTAAATACTCATAAAAGTAATGATATATCAAGTGTTTGTTATGCTATATTAGAAGAATTGTCAAAAACAGATAACTACCCAATAAAAAAATGTCAAAACTGTGGAATGTATTTTATACCAAATTCAAGATTAGATGAAATATATTGTGATTATCCAAAAGAAAACGGAAAAACTTGTAGAGAGCAGGGAGCAATACTATCTTATAATAAGAGATTACAAGAAAAATCAGCCTATACAGAATATAGAAAAACATATCAACAAAAATTTGGAATTGTTAATAAAAATAAAGATAATAAAGAACTAAAGAAAGAATTTGACACTTGGAAAAAACAAGCTAAAGAAAAAATTACTAAACTAAAACATGGAGAACTTACTGAAGATGATGTTTATGAATGGTTACAAGAAAATAAGTGATTTTAAATAAATTTGTTAAAGAAACACCTGCCTTTTTACAGACAGGTGTTTCTTTTGCTCAAACATTCAGCAACTTACTTCTTGTCAATGAAGCCTGTGCCGAAGCAGTTTTTGCAGGTGCATTCCATGCCAAGTCCCTTAATATCTGTCGGAACTGTGATTTTCCCCTTGCCGTTGCATTCAGGGCACAGTTCCTTGTTATCAGGAACATCAAATCCGCCTTTTCCGTGGCAGACATCGCATTCAATGCCGAAGCCCAGACCTTTTACAATAACATATCCCTTACCTTCGCAAACTTTACATTTTTTGAGCATAATATTTTCCTCCTTATATTGATTTATAATTGATAAAATGAATATTCGGAGGAACTGCCCTCCGAAATACTCGAAAGGCTCATTCCAAATAGGAACCTTCTATTTATATTATAACAGAAATTTACATAAAAATCAAGATTTTCTCAATTTTTCATTTCTCTAAATCCCATTCCTTTTGTCTTTCCTCATGCTTTAGTTGTTTTACTGGATCAATAAAAGAATAGGTTTCTTTTTCAAAATCTCTAACTAATTCTTTAGATTCGCCAATTCCAAATTTATGACAAATCCAAACTATAAATTTATCAACAGTTTCATAGAATTTATCAATAACTTTGTGTAAATGATTATTTTCTTTTTCTAAACCTTTGATTTTACTTTTATATTTCCATTCAATATCAAATTCCTTTTCCTTATATTCTGCTTTAATATTGTTTACTTGATTATGAAGTTCTCTATTATCAGCAAGTATAGAATTTCTTTCTTTTTGGTACTTTTCAGCCTCATCAATAATATTAGCTTGTCTTGATAATTTTTCTTGTAAAGTAACATTAGCTTGATATAATTTCTCAATAACTTCATCTTTTGGCTTTATAATTTCTTCTAAAATCTTTTCATCTCTATTAAAAGATAATCTCTTAAAGTCTTTTATATCTGGAACGTCTGGCAATTCTAACTTGATATTTTTTAGTGTTTCCTTTGTATTTTCAAAATTAGTTATTTGCTTAAATTCTTTTAAATCTAAATGTTGTCTGTTAGTTTCTTCTTTTGGCAAACCTCTTTCTAGTTTGAAATTATGTGATACCATATAATTATAAAAGGCATTCTGTAATCTTCTATAACTGTCTTTTTCTTTCCAAAACTCACTACAAGCTAATTTATCAATATTATTGCCGTTTTTATCTTTCTTGTGAACAACAGGCAAAAAAATTAAGTGCAAATGTGGAGTTTCCTCATCATTATGCACTTGTGCAGATAAAATATATTGTTCGCCTAAATCTTTATATTCAGCTACAAATTTATATGCTGTTTTAAAATATCGTTTTGTTTCTTCTTGACCTATTTCATCAAAAAATTGCTTGTCAGATGTTATTATATATTCACAAGCAATATTACTTACAGTTTTAATTTGACCTTTTAAATCATATTCTTTTCTTATTCTGTCAAATTCCTTTTCATAACTATATTTTGGAAATTTTAAAGTATAATTCAAATATGATTTTTCTTTATCAATATTCTTATTAGAATAATTTTGATTTCTTCTCTCATTATGTCTAAAGATTCCTTTTAGATTTTCTCTTTTGTACTTTGTATTTCTTATTATTGCATAACTCATTTTTTTCCTCCTTGCTCGTGCTAATATACACGAATAAATTTTCTTAATTTTGCTCTATCTCAAATTGTGTTGTAACACACTACAAGACTTTTTTAGCCTACTGCAAAAAAGTCTTCGTGTGGCAGGGAAAATTTAATTTTCCCCACACCCCTTTGCCTAAAAAATACACTTGCATTTTTTAGGTTTTAACTAAATTTGCATTCTGCAATTTAGTTAAAATTAAAGCCACCCATAGTAGAAACCAGAGTGAAAGAGCGAAGTAGAATTAGGTGTAATAATCCCTTATATTGAATAAAGAATTATTACACCTATATTTTAGAAACCGTCGGTCAGTCGCTTTGTTTCATAGGTAGTCTAGTAAGTAGTCATTAGCTACTGTAATTGCTGATATGGTTGCATATCTTTGTTCATACTTGCCCAAACTTTTTACAATTACAAATCCATTTTCAAGTTTTGCCTCCCAAACTCTTTTATTATTGTGAGTCTATCGTTGTAAAATCTCACTCACGCACTTTGTACCAATAGACTGTTAGTACGAATACGGATAAACTTTATAGCATCGGCTCATCACACCTAATAGCTTTTATAGAGGCTATTGCATTTCTCTTTTTACAACAAAAAACTACTTGTAGATTTAAACTACAAGTAGCAAGTTATAATATTATTCAATTAGCTACCACAATCAATTTTAAGGCAGTTTGTTGTGATGAATAAGAATATTACTTATAAAATATAAATTTAAAATTATAGGCGAAATCTACTAAATATCAATATTTTCTTATTTTTGTCATAAGAAGATGTAGATGAAATAAACACTACGACTGCAAATGGTAAAATGATTTCAAGACTTTTAATGAGTGTTAGCCAGAATGAAATTGAAAGAACAAGCGAAAGAACGAAAATCGGTATGGCAGGAGCAATAAAAAACGGACATATTCCACACGTTGCACCATTAGGATATAAGCACAAAGATAAGAAATTAGTAATCGATTATTCTACGAAAGATATTGTGGTTAGAATATTCGACTTGTACTATAATGGCTATTCTTATCAGAAAATAAGCAATTTATTTAACGAAGAAAAAGTATTAGGCAAAGATAATTGGCGAGATTCAACTATTGTAGGCATTTTAGAAAATGAAATATATAAGGGAGATTTTGTTCATGGTAAGAAAACGAAACATCCAACGTATTATGAAGAGGTTGTTGAACCAATAATCTCCAAAGAAATGTGGGAAGATTGTCAAGTCCAAAAGAAGAAAAATTCAAGAAGTTACAAACGAACCTTGACTTATTTATACTTACAGAAGGTGAAATGTCCTAAATGTGGCAGAATATTAGGTGGTAAAGCAACTACAAAGAAGAATGGTAATACCTACTTCTACTATTATTGCAAGGATTGTAGGGTTGAATTTAAGGAGAAAATAATAACAGACTATGTTAGTCAGTTCATTGATGAATTAACTCAATATGATTCCGTTGTTAATCAGTTTTTCTTGCCTATGATTAAACAGAAATTTAATGAGCCTAAAGACCAGCTAGAAAAAGAAATGAATGTTCAGAAGAACAAGCTAGAAAGAATTAAAAAAGCATATATTGAGGGTAGCTTTGACCTTAAAGAATATAATATCGAAAAGAAAATCGTTGAAAATGCTATTTTCGAATTAGAAAGTAAACTAGACGCAACTAATTGCACGGAAGAATTAAAATTTACGCCGAAAGATATTTTACTAAAGAGAGATATTGATTTTATCAATAAACTCAAACTAGACAAGGAATATAAAGAAAAAACAAAAACTTGGAATGATTATACACGAACAGAACAAGCTGAATTAATCATGAAGTATATTGATGACATAGAGTTATCCTTTTCTCTAGCTGGTAAAGAAATAGAAGTAAAGCAGATTAATTTTAGAGAATCGATTTGTAAACCGTGTCAAGAATTGTTTGACAAAGGTTATATTGATACTACGAAACCAGCTATATTGGGTAATGTGCTTGGAAATGTAAGATTTAGTAATTATCTATCTGAGGAAGAATTTGGAGAGATAATTATGCGATTAAGACAATATTACGATGTGGGTTATACGGAAGCAACCTACTATTTGGACAAGCAAATGTTTTACTTTAATTTTGCAGAAGACAACTCTGCTATTGTTAGAGTTTTTCCTTTAAAAGATTATTACAAAATAGATCCAGATAATAAAATGAAGACTTATGAATTTGGTATAATTTATATTCGTGAAGAAGATAAATTTCAAATGCAAGAAATTGACACTGCATTTGAGTACATTCCAGATGAAAGTAATGATAGTGTAATTTACACTAAAGATAATACTCCTATTTCAGTAGGTGTTAAGCCAGTAAAATTCTGCGAAGAAAAACAAAAATAAAATGTTGCAATTCTAAAGAGAGATTTTGCTACGGCAACATTTTTAAAAATAGATGAATAAATTTATTTGAATTAAAAATAAGTTTAGAGAGATATTTTTGAATTCAATTTACCGAAAAAGGTAAATTGAATTGCCTTGCAGAGCCCCCGAGTTTTGATATACAATGTCAAAACTCATAGGGGGTTAGGACTTATGACAGGGTCAAAGTCCTATGCTACGAAGAAATTTCTAAAGGAGGTATTTTTATGGAGCAAGAATTGGCATATTCTTTTCATTTAGGTAGTGATAAAAACAAAAGCAAAATTGCAAAAAAAGTTGCAAAAGATAATGTATCTGGTACGACTTCTTTGGCAAATAATGCTATTCAAAATGCAAAAAATTTGTCCGATGTTAATAAGCATAATTTGCGAGATTATGATAATAAAAAGGAACTAATTAGAACAATTTTAGGTACAAATGATATTGTAAAAGATGTTCAAAATTTATATCTCATTGAGTTTGAAGAAGCACGAATTGAATACAATAATAAACAAACAAGAAACGATAGGAAGATAGAAAATTACTTTGAAAAAGTATGTCTATCTCAAAATGATATAGCTTGTGAAATCATCATAGAACTTGGCGATATGGACTTTTGGAATGATAAAGACGAAAGATATCGATTTAAAATGGTTGATGTATTTAATGAACAAATAAAAGATTTAACTAAAATTGTACCAGATTTTAAAATAGCAAATGCAACAATTCATTTTGACGAAACATCTCCACATATGCACGTTGTCGGTGTTCCTATTATTGAAAATTGTACTAGAGGAATGAAAAAGCAAGTGGGAAAAAGTAAACTGTTTACCAAAACGACACTTACTGAAATACAAGATAAAATGAGAAATGCTTGCATTAAGTCATATAACAAGTTTTATGAGGTTAATACTAGACTAAAAGAAAAGCAAAAAGGCAGAAATCAAGACATTAATGTTAAAGATATGGGAGATTACAGAGAAATCAAAAAACAACTAGCTAAAAAAGAGCAAAGGCTTGAAAAAGCAAATACTCAAACTAAAATACTTGATAATACCAGTCAAGATATAGATAAAATATTAGGTAGTTTAAAACCTACTAAACTAAACAAAAATAATATGGTTATTTCAAGCGAAGATGTGCAGAAAATCAAAAATTATACGAAAGATGTAAAAGATATTACTAAAAGTGTTAGAAGTGTAAATGACCTAAATATAGCCATTAAAGATTTTGAACATTCTGCATTTGAGATAGCACATGAAAATCGTTCACTTAAATACGAAATAGAATTAAAAGATAATGAAATCGGTAGTTTGAAAAAGGAACTATCTACTAAAGATAAGATTATTCACAA
The DNA here is from genome assembly GCA_947647595.1 of uncultured Clostridium sp. Taxonomy (GTDB): domain Bacteria; phylum Bacillota; class Clostridia; order TANB77; family CAG-508; genus Scatovivens. The sequence goes on from CANSKZ010000006.1 coordinate 57,817, forward strand.
GTTACAAGCTGAAAAAGAGAAACTAAAACAAGAGTTACAGAAATTCAAGGGTTTTTGGCATAGTATTATGAGCCATTTTCACAAAAGAATTTGCTATGACAAAGACAATAACTATAAAATTGTAAGTGATGACCTATATAAAAATGGTATATTTGACGACAATGACAATGAAATTGCTAATAATATTTATAGAAAAGTAACTATTCCAGATGAAAACAAGCAAACCAAGAATAAAAAGAAAAATAATGATACCAGATTTTAAAAGGAGGAAATTTAGATATGAAAAATGAATTACCAAAAACAAAAATTGATGAAAGAACAGGTATTGAATATCATTTAGAGGGAGATTACTATATACCAAACCTAGCAATGCCTAAACAAGAAAAAATTACTTTAAATAAATATGGAAGAGTGAGATTAAAATATTTGAAAGAACACAAAAAAGCGGAATATACTATAATGCTTATGGACGGAACATTAAATACACATTTGAAGGAAGTACAGGAAACAGCACAGACTAGAATAGAACAAATAATTAACGAACTAAAAGAAAAGAGCAATTTGACTGAAGATATGAAAAATACTGATATGCTTTATTGGATAGGTGCTATGAACTCTATTAAGGCTCAAGCAGAAGAAATTGTTTATAAAGAATTGATTTATGTGTAAAAAGTAGTTAAAAGCGAATGAGATTTTTCATTCGCTTTTAAGGTTATAATTAGAAATGAACAACCTACAAGTCTAGGTTGTTTTATTCTATTTTTTATCTTGTTCCAAATTATCCAAAGCATAATTCATTGCACTAATCACTAAACTATTAAACGAATGACCCGATTCTGCTGAAAGTTGTTTAAATCTTTTATAAGTTTCTTCAGGAAATCTTATGTTCATAGCAATATCATTTCTGCTAGTTTTATAAATTTTATCTACTCGAAACATCTTAATCACCTCTGTATTATAGAATAACAAAAATAATTTTTTAAAAATAGTTGCACGGTGTTGCTATTTTAAAAAAGATATTGTATAATATCTTGTGTGCAAAATGTGGCAACAAAAAAGACCATATATTTATCTATGGTCTAAGGCGAATTGTATACAATTTACAATTAATGTGTTGACACTCACATCCATTTCTTGAGCCACTTTAAAGATAGTTTCAGCCATTTCATCAGTAGTCCTTACAATAATTCGCCTATTTGCATTTTTGGGTTTGTTTATCTCAAATTTGTCCATATTTACACCTCATAATTATATTTTTTTACAATAATATAATAACCAAAAAAAGAACAAAATAATATTGCCATTTTTTGAACACATAATCAAATTTTATAGAGAGGAGAACTTTATGAAAAAAGTTTCAGAAGCTGAATTAGAAGTATTAAAAGTTGTTTGGAGAAAACAGGAAACGACCAGTAATGAAATTATTAAAGAATTAAATTATCGAACTTGGAATGATAACACAATTCGTACCTTAATTAACCGATTGATTGCTAAAAAAGCTATTGGCATTTCAAAAAGAGAAGGAAAAAACTATACCTATGTTCCTTTAATTAAACTAGATGAATATAGAGAATTTGCAAAGAAACATTTTTTAAGTCAATTCTTTGATGATTCAGCTTATGTGTGTGTAAAATTTTTGATTGAAAAAGATGAAAAACTTAGAGAAGAAATAGAATTACTTTTAGAAGATTTGAAAAATAATGAAGTTAAGTAAAATTTAAGGAGAAAACTATTTTAATGGAAGATTATTCTGACCGTTTACACGCTTTTCTAAAACAAATAAAAAAAGAGAAAATTAGTGAAAGCCAAATAGAAATATTAACTGATATTGTTAGTCATTTAGAAAGAAATACCAAGAAACAAATAAAAAGATTTATTACATATTATTGTTCCAAAGATAATGATAATCAAGTTACCTTAGCAAAAATGGCTCAAGAAGAAGGATGTACTGTTAATGCTATTCGATGTTCTATTGTTAGGGTTACTTTTAGTTTGGTAAAACTAAATGATTATAGAAAAGACATCTTAATAAAAATCATGAATGATATTCAATAAAAAGATTTTCCTTTTATGTCAATAAGGGAAGAAAAATAAAAAGTTAACAAAATTTAAGTTAGGGGTTGCAAATTATATGAATTTGTGTTAAATTATAAATAATCTGATTGATATTGTATCAATCGTTAAGAGAGAAAAGTTGTAGATAACTACGACAATCGCTCCATAATGCATTTTGGTCGAACCACTTAAAAGTATTGTACCCATTGCTACTCCTTTTATTTTCGTAAAAACAAAAGAGATGCCTTCTTCTTAATTTTTTATCTTGTTATTTTTAGTAGTCTTTTTAAAGATTGAATTAATATCTTTTGATATTTCACCAAGTTTAATAGATTTTTCATATTGATTTTTGTTTTTTAAATTAATAATTTTATTATTTTTTATTTTCTTCATATCTTCTCTTCTCCAATAATAATATTTTCTTCTTGCAATTTAGCTTGTCTTCTTAAAATGTTTTGTCTATTATCAGTAAAGGGTTCTCTAGTAATAGTAGCTGTATCTATGTTAGGAATTGAAGTATTTTCTTTTTCCTCTAATTGTCTTTGTTCTATATATTTTTTTAAGAAATCCATCCTGTCTTTAGGTGCATACTCTAAAATATCCTCTATGCCATATCTATTCATATAATGCTCAACTTTTTTTACAAATTTTAAAACTTCATTACTGCTTGGTATTCCTTTTAGTGTTTCAGACATACTAGCTATTTTCGTTTTTTCGCTTTCTTTAATTTTTTCTCTATCTACCACTATAATTGGAATTCCAAATTCACTTGCAACTTTTTTTGTTTTTTCCCATACAGAGTCATCTTCTAGACCTTTTATGTCTATATCACTTTGATTTTTGATATAAACAACATAATCTGGTTGCAATTTTGTCATCTGTCCTTGTTTATCAATTCCTAAAGTATTTACTACAACTTCATTATAGTTATTATCAGTATTAGTTTCCAACGTAGAAGGTAACATATAAGAGCTATTTAAATCATTGTAAATACTATCTCCTCCATAAAATGGAGTGTGGGCATCTTGTGGATAGATAGAGTCAAAAGAATAATCTTTAGTACCTTGTGCAAATCCAAGTATAACTTCAATATCATTCTCTCGTTTCAAAATATTTTCATCTGTCATGTATGAGCAACAAGTATAATATCTTAAATCTTTTTGACCATATTCTCCTTCTTTTGTCATGCCATTCCAAATTTCTTGAGAATTCCTATCATTAATTCCTATTCTTTTAACAATCATTGAAAAATCAGTGTTAGTATCAAACACTTCAATATTTCTCCCTTTAAAGGTAGTATTTCCTACTTTGTCTTCTTTAGGCATATATAAACTTTCTTTGTATACTTGTTCAAACATTTCTTTGAGTTGTTCAATTAAATATGTGCTTGATGATAAATCGGTTTCCACCAATATATCTAATCCACCAACTTGGATTAAAGTATTAATATCATTGCTTTCAAAAATATTTCTTATAGCTTTAATTTGTTCTACTATACTAGCTTGATACTCATCATTAACAGATATATTGTCTATATCTGCTGAAAATTTATTTACAACATTAGCAGCTTCTCTTAAATCCATATTATAGTATTTTTGCAATAGGGCTAATTTCATTCTATCCAGTTCAGGTAATTGTTTGAACTTTCTTAAATATTTACCTATTGGCATTGTTAACTGTTCATCATCTAAGCTAGAATTAGTTAATATAGTATCACATACCAACTCTTTGATTTCTTCAAAGTGTTCTAATTCATTTTGATTAGTAATACTAAATACATTATTAGAGTGTGCCACTTCTTCTTGTTTTATAGTCTTTTCATCCATACCTTGACTTTTAAGCATATCAGTTAAATATCCATCAAAAAATGATTTTGACGAACAAACTCTTGAAAGTAGAAATGTTAATGTTTCAATGTCTTTAGTAGTTATCTTATTTCCTTGTTTGGCTTGTTCATATAAGTCGTTAATTAATTCTCCATAATATCCATCTGATAAATTCTCAACTATATTTTTTTCAAATCTATTCCATCTATCTGTTTTTTGTGATACTAATTGTGTCATTTTACTATATAAGCTATATTCATAATTATTAAGTCCTAATATTTTACATTGAAATTCTGCATTTTTAGCAATCAATTGCATTTTATAGTTTGATATATCTTGATATTGTTCTCCAAGCAAATCTCCATTTAATGATTGCAAAATAGTACTATCTTTAGCATATAATCTACTAATCTGTAATAATTTTCCACTTAATTGATTTTGATTTGTAAAAAATGTTTTTACTTCTTCATCGCTAAAAAATCTTTCAAAAAAATTATCTAAATTTGATGGTGTTATCTGTTCAAATACTGATTGAAATAATTCTATATCAGTTTTAAAAACACTAATACATTCCTCATTATGTGTTAGAGTACTAACAATAGTATCATTATCAATCCCTTTTTGAGATAGCATATTAATATAATTTGTTAAAAAATTTTTATTTTTTAACAACTCTGGACTTAATATATTAGCATTTAGCAATCCAGCTACATCATTATTTTCTAATAAATCTCTATAATAATTTTCCGCAAGTATACTATTTTGCTTTAAGTAAGTTTGTGAGCCTTCTGTTAGCCTATAACCTTTTTCAATAGCTAAATCTAATAATTGGTTTTTAAAATTAATATCTAATAATAAACTTTCATCTAAATATTCTAATATCAATGATAATCTCCATTGAGAATCTGATTTACCACGTTCTAACCAATTATCATTTTGAGGCTTTTCTTTTTGGATTTGAATATATTGCAATATTGCTGTTTTAGCTTCTGTCCCTAATAATATTGCTGAACTACGTGTGCCAAAAGGATTGGCTGTAAGTATATACCCGCTCTTGAAAGCTGTATCAATAATTCCATTAATTGGAAGTGAATCTTGTAGCAATTCTTCTAATAATATATCATCTAATACTTGGTTTAAATATCTACAATCTCTCTTTATAGTTTTTATTATTAATTCTTTATTTCGTCTTAAAAATTCTGGAGAATTTTCTGATAAAATGTAGTCTTTATTTACTTTAGATTTTAATATTTCAACTCCATTGTTTATTATCTTTCTTATTCCTTTTCTATTGCTCTTTACTTCAATCAAAGATTTTTCTTTTTTCATGATTTTCTCCTTGAATTTACTAATTCTATTATATCGTACCATTAATGAATATCCTTTTCAAGTTAATAAAGTTTATTTTATAAATTTATTGTTAGCTATTGATAAACAAAAGGATTTATATTAAAGTAAATATAATAAATCGAGTTATATAAGAAAGTAATAAATAGAGTAGACTACATTTAGAAAGGGCGATTATTAATCGCCCCCATGTTCTATAAAATTCCACTTGTTTTAATATAATCCACGATTCTCTTAATTTCTCCAGCTAGCGTGTCTTGATATTCTGGTTCTTGAATATCGTTGGATTTATCATATCCATAACGATTCAAAAAACGATACGTGTCAATTTCGATAAGCTCTGTTTTACTTATTTTTTTAGCTTCAACTGGTAAATTTTTTCCATTCTTTTTGTCAATGATACTCATGACTTTACTATCAATAATCACAAAATTTTTCTTTAATGCTTCTTTGATTTTTCGTAGCTGACTAATATCTTCTAGTATCAATTCATCATCATCATTTTCTTTGATAAATATTTCAATTTCAGCAATTAATTCATGAATACTATAATTATAGGATAGTGGCATTTTGGTTTTAAAAGTTTTTCGAATGGCAGTTTGTCTAATTTGAATTTGACTTAGCATGGTTCGGTCTAGTTTGTTTCTTCCTGTAAATCTTCCCACAAACTTTCGAAAACTACTTTTATCTTGGATAATTTCTACATCATCTCTTAATTTTTTTAGCTCTGCTTCACAACGAATATTTTTTATTGTTTCTGCAATTTCCTTTTTCAATTCATTTTCTTCAATAATGCTGATTTCATCAAATCTACTTATTTTCTTACTAACAGCGGCTTTTGCATTATTCAAATAATTGAGTAAAATACTAATTTGAATATTCGTTTCTGATATTTTAGCTAGTTCTTCTTTATTTTCTGGCGATACAATATCAATTTTATTAGAGATGGATTGTAATAAAGCATCTAATTCCTCTGCCTGATTTTTCATTTCAAAAGCATTGTTTAATGCTTTGTAATTAGAATCCATAGATTCTGCAATGCGTGCATGATTTTGCTGTTTGGAAATTAAATTTTTAATGTTCTCCAATAAAGTATGAACAACAGCAATATTTTCTAAAGCTTCCTTTTTTACACTTTCAACAGCAGGGTCCAATTTTTTGATTTCCTTTGTGATGCATTCATTTTCTGTTTTTTCGCTCTTTTCTTCTTTATCTTCTAAAAGACATTCTTCATTAATTTTTCTCAATTCATTTTTTAAATAGGTGATAATATCTTTTTTCCAGTCGGCTATTTCATCTGAATTTTCTTTGCGAAGATTAAATATTTTCGTTGTATTTTCTCGTAATGAAGTGAGTTCTAAATTGATACGAGCAATATCGTCTAAATCACTTTGTTTCTCTGCTTCTGTGGTATCTTGCTCGTAATTTTCTTGCTCCATCGCAAAATGATGATTGGCTAATAATTGTTCTAGTTTTCGAATATTTTCATAATGTGTTGCATTTTCATTATCAAATGCAACACAGGCTGTTAGTTTTTCGTTAATTTGGTCTACTTTTTCTAAAATCGTATTGTATAATATATTCGCTTCTTCTTCTGATAAATGCTCTAATTCTTGGGGCTGTAATTCGATTTCATATACTTTGAAATCGGTATTTTCTGAAATTTCTTCCTTTAAATTTTTTACAACTGTAAACGGCGTAATTAAGGTTTCGTCTTTGTCTAATTTTAGAAAAGGAAGATTTTCATTTCTATTTATTTTTAGAATCACAGGACGATTCCAATGATTCGAAAGCTCGCTTTCTGCCTTTTTTTGATTGGATTTAACAACCAAAAATGGATGAATAATGCTATTGATTTTTAGTTTATCAATCTCTGCAAGATTCGTTCCTTTGTAAAGCGTAATATTTTTGTTTTTTTCGGAGGAATCATAGTTCTTTATCATTGTGGTATAAATTTTTTTAATTTGGTCAATGGTCTGAATTAAATCTTCTTTTTGATAGGGAATGAATTCATTTTGCATAGAAGATAAAATATCATTCTCCGCATGTTCTACAAATAATTGGTTCATTTTAATATTTTGTTCATTTTTTAAATTAGTAATGGCATCAAATTCTTCTTTCGTTATTTTTGATTTCATAGATAAAGAAACCTCCTTTATTTATCTTTCTAAATTACTGGCTGCTTTGGAAAATTTTTTTAATTTTTCTAATGCTAAATAGTTAATAGAACCGTTTGGAAAATTTCCATTTCTGTCTTTTTTTCCAGCTGGTACGCCAGTTAAAATTTCAATTCCTTCTTCAATATTTTTAACAGCATAAATATGGAATTTACCATGCTTTACAGAATCAATAATGTCATCGGATAAATGCAAGTTTCGAACATTTTGCTTTGGAATAATGACACCTTGCTCACCATTAAAGCCACGCATTTTACAAATTTGATAAAATCCTTCTATTTTTTCATTGACACCACCAATTGGCTGAATTTCGCCCTTTTGATTAACAGACCCCGTTACAGCAATAGATTGATTGATTGGAATATCGGATAAGCTAGATAAAATCGCATAGGCTTCTGTACTAGAAGCACTATCGCCATCTACTCCACCATATAGCTGTTCAAAACAAATACTTCCTGTTAATGACAATGGCATTTTTTGCGCAAATTGTTCCCCTAAATAACCTGACAAAATCAAAACGCCTTTTGAGTGAGAAGAACCTGACATTTCAACTTCTCGTTCAATATTGACAATTCCGCTTTTTCCCACATACGTATTAGCCGTGATTTTCGCTGGTTTTCCGAAAGAATAATCTCCGATTGTCATAACCGTTAAACCATTGATTTGTCCTACTTTATAACCTTCTGTTTCGATTAATAATGTTTCTTCTTGAATCATTTGTAAATATTTGGTGTCATATTTTTTGATTCGATTGATACGTTCGTCTAAGGCTTTTTGGATAAATTCTTTGGTGACAATTTTGGATTTTGCAATTTTAGCCCAAGTGGAAGCTTCACCAATAATTTGGCCAATTTCACTAAATTGAGTGGATAATTTATCTTTATCGCCTGATAATTTAGAAGCAAATTCAACTACTTTGGCAGTTGCTTCTTTGTCTAAATTCAATAAGTCTTCTTGTTCACAAAAACTTTTGATAAATTTGGATAATTTGATGATATTTTCATTTGTTTTTGGGGCAGATTCTTCGAATTCTACTTTAATTTTAAATAGCTTTTTAAAGTCATCATCCATATTTAATAAAGTATGATACATATTTGAATTTCCAATTAAAAGTACTTTTAAATCTAATGGAATTGGTTCTGGTTTTAAGGAAATAAGTACCATAGAGTTTCGTTGTTCTGCCATATTTTCAATGGATAATTCCTTGACTCTTAAAGCCTTTTTTAAGGTTTCATAACAAGCCGGATTGCTGATTAAATCTTTGATTTGGAAAATAATGTATCCCCCATTTGCTTCGTGTAATAAACCTGGTTTTAACATCATATAATCTGTTTTTAGCATACCATAATGATTTTCATACTCTAATCTTCCAAAAATATTGTTGTAAGAATAGTTGGTATCCATGACAACAGGAGCACCTTCTCGTTTGCTATTATCAATAAATAAATTAACACGATAATTTAGCCAAGGTTCTCTAATTTCTTTTCTTTGGATATTAGTAGCTTGTTCTGCTTGTTTTTCATCTTCTTCTGGCGCTAGAAAACAATCAATATTTTTTAAGATGTCTTTTTTAACACCATCTAAATACGTACTGATTTTTTTATTTCTTTTATAATTGGATTTTAAAGCATTAATTTGCATGTTAACTGTCATAAGGGCAACATTAGATTGCCAAGTTTCAATTTTTTTATCAGATTCACGTTCAATGCTTTTTATATCGGATAGCGCTGTGAAAATCATTTCTTGTACTTCTGCTGATTTTTCTTCGTATTGAATTTTTACTTCTTGTGGTAAATTTTCAAATTCTTCTTCTGGAATCGTTTTTCCTTCATAAATTGGCATCATGTAGATTCCGTTATCAGTTGATTTAATTTGGAAACCTTGTTTCATGGTTTTGTCATTTAATTTTTTTAGAAGGTTTTCTCTTTTTGTATCAAATTCTTGTTTGATGATTTGTTTTTCTTTTTCAAATTCATCGTTATTAAACGTTTTCTTGATATCTTTTCGAATATCTTTAATAAACCCTTCCATATTTTCTTTGAAAATTTTTCCTTGTCCAGCTGGAAAAGAAAGGCAAACGGGTTCATTTGGATTTTCAAAATTATAAATATAACACCAGTCGGAAGGTGTTTTATCTTTTAAAGCTTTTTTTTCTAAATATTTTTTGGTGTACATCGTTTTTCCGACACCAGATGGACCTTCTAAGTATAAATTGTAGCCTTTTACATCAATGTCGATACCAAATTGCAAAGCTTTCACACCACGGTCTTGTCCATAGACTAAATCAGAAGTATCCTCAATTTCTTTTGTTGTTTCAAAATGAAACAAATTTGGATTGCAAATATCTTTTAAATCCTTTGGTAATAATTCATTTTCATTATTTCTTCTCATTTGTATTCCCCCACATTTTATTTAATCTTAACGGTATTCTATATCAAACCAAAAATTTTTTCAATCTTTTTTACAAATTATTTACATTTTTTGACATAAGGCACGCATTTTCTGTTCCATGATAATAATTAGGGCGTATGCCACATTCCGTAAAACCCGCATTTTTATACATTTTTTTAGCAATTTTATTCTGCTCATTTACTTCTAAAAAAATGGTTTCTATGTTATTATTTTTTGCAATTTCTAGAATTTTATTTAAAAGAAACGTTCCAATTCCGTTTCCTCTTTCTGACTTTTTCGTGACGATATTCATGATTTCCATTTCTGGTTCGGTTATCATCACGCCTGCAAATCCGAGAATTTCGTTTTCTTTTTTTGCAACTAGATAGATTTTATTTTCTGTTAGTAATTCAGATTTTAAAATAGATGGTGTCCAAAAATCATCAAAATCTGAAATGAGACAATTTTCAATTTGTTCGTAATCTTGCAAAGTCATGTTTAAAATTTTAATTTTTTCCATTTTTATCCTTTTCTTTTTTCATTCTTTCTGCTTGTGATTTTCTTAAATAAAGTGGAACAATGGTGTCCGCATTTTGCAATTCATCTTTTAAATATTTTTGATAGGCAATTTTTCCGCACAAACTTGCTCGTTGTTCATTTTTTTCAGAAAACTTTGCATTTGGAATTTCTTGTTTTATGAATGCTTGATGTAAAATTGCTCCATCTCCAATACAAATAATGTTATTCTGTTTTTTTAGAATTTCTATTACTTTTGTAATATCATCTGCCATAAGTTCTTGTTTGGCTCCGATAATTTTCATCAAAAATTCCACCATATACTTGATTATTTCGAGCATCGATTAAAGCAACTTTTGTTTTATTGGATTCATCGATTCGAGCCAAAGTTTCCAAGGAAGTAACTCCTACAACAGGAATTTGATTTACTTCTGCCATTGCTTTTACACTTGCAACACCAATTCGGATTCCTGTAAAAGAGCCTGGGCCTATTGAACAAGAAATCAAATCGATATTTTCTAATTTTAAATTGTTTTTGGCAAGAATCTCAGCTATCATTGGCATTAAATTTTCGGAATGGGTTCTTCCGTTATCTAAATTAATTTCTTCTATGGTTTCTTCGTTTTCTAAAATGGCAACACTGCATATTTTGCTGGATGTATCGATTGCTAAAATTTTCATAGTTTCTCCTTATTTTTTACAAATTTTTTCTATTTTTAGGGTTCGATTGTTTTGGTTTTCTAGATTCCTTTTAAAGGAAATTTTCGTGTATTTTTCTGGCAAAATATCTTCTATCATTTCGCCCCATTCAATAATGCTGACTCCTTTTTCGAAATATTCCTCGCCCCCTATTGCTAAAAATTCGTCGCTTCCTTCCAAACGGTAGACATCAAAATGATAAATTGGAAATTTTTCAGTTTGATATTCATTAACAATGGTAAACGTTGGACTGGATATTTCATTTTGTAAACCAAAAAAACTCAAAATTCCTTCGGTTAATTTGGTTTTTCCAGAACCTAAATCGCCTGTTAAAACAAGAATATCTCCTATTTTCAAATTCTGCGCTATTTTCTTTCCTAATTCGATGGTTTCTTTTTCTGAATTTAATGTAATTTGCTCCATATTATTCACCTTTATTTTAATTTTTATTATTGTATCATATCAAGTCTAAAAAGTCCACTAAGCAGGTAAAGCTTTGTAATTAGCTTTTCCCATAAATTGCTTTCTTCTAACTTATAATTTTGTTATTGTTCTAAAAACTTAAATAACTTGCTATAAAATAATTTATTTTTAAAAATATAATTACAATGTCCTGCTTTTTCTAATATAACTAATTCTGAATGATGTATGTTTTTCGAAATATATTCAGCCTCGTTTTGGGAAACGATATCTTTTTGACCACCATTAAATACTAAAGTTGGCACTGTTATCATTCCTAATTCCTCTTGTGTTATAGAATGTGCTTCATCATATAATTTTTCAAACATTTCGTTGTTCTTTTTCCCTGGATAAAAAGGGATTTTTTCCATAATTTTCGCATAATTAGGCTTTTTGACAGTATTATTTCTTGCTACACCGCTACATATCACTAATTTAGAAATACTTGTTGGATAATGAATTGCTACATTTAACGCAACAGTTCCCCCACCACTACAACCTAGTAAAAAAGGCTTATCTATATTCAATTTATTGATAAATTCATATACATCTTTTGCTGATTCTTCATAAGTTAAAGTACAGTTTTTTTCGCTTTTTCCGCAACATCTTCTATCAAAAAGATATACTTTGTATCTATCTTTTAACCTATTTGCTATAAATTTCATAAGTCCTGTATTAACACTATTGGGGTTTAATAAAATCACAGGTTTTCCGTTTCCTAAAACTTCGTAATGAATTTTTATATGATTAACTTCTATATCCAATTTATCATCTCTCCTATAACTTACTATCTTGTGTTTTGATTATATCATAAAAGGCAAGTAATTTTCAACTTAGTTAGTTGCTATTTATTGTAAGTTGTAGGGGAAGTTAAAATAACTATCATTTCTTTTAAAATATGGAATTTACATAGATTGACTTTTTGCTAGAAATTTGGTATAGTAAAAAACGTAGCTAGTAGTATAATGTGATTCTTTAGAAAGGATTTTTTATGAGTGAAAAAACTGAATTTGTAAAAAAGTTAATAGGAGATTATCCTCCGACTTTTTCTATTGACTATTCACCATATCGGAATTGTTATGCACATGCATTAAATTGTAGTTATGAAGACAGGGATTTTTCAATATATTCTCCTGGAGCAATTTATGCAGATTTTAATGGAAGCGAAATTTTTGACGGCGATGGAGAATATTTCTTTGACTATGATTTGTTTATAAAATTAATCAAAAGAGATTGTTCTGTTTTATCAATAACTGCTTCTGTATGCTCTTTTGATTCAAACTTAAGAGATGAATCGTGTAAAATCGCTTTAACGTATTCAAAAGCCGATAATGATTTCCATTTTTTAAGGCAAAATTCTGATAGAATTTGGTCGCATAAACCTGGATTCGCTAGATTCGATAGATTTGGTAATCTGTTAAATAGAATTAAAAGTGAAATTATTTCGTATAATGGTGAAAAGTCAATTGAAATTGAAGGAAGCTCGTACAAAGTATTTGAAATTATGGAATTACACAAAAATTGTTAGGAGGTTATTGTTCCTAACTTGCAAAAAAGTAGTAGATATTTTTACTATTTTTTTGCTTTATTCTGATAATCTTCAAGAAAATAAAAAACTATTTATAATGAATATTATTAAAAATTAGAGTGATAATTTACTATTTTTCGCTCTCATTATAACATTATTATAAAAAAATGTATAGAAAAATACTCAAAAAAAACATCGTCCTACCCAATATTCCAAAATTTCTTTCAAAGTAAAGAGAGTTTCCATTACAGAAACTCTCTTTGCAATTACTCGTTCTCTGGTTCAATTAATTTTATGCATCTTTCACGCTCTTTTACAGCTAATTGATACTCCTCTTCAGTCCAGATTTGCTCACCAGCTTCATAACTTCTGATGATTTCATTCAAATCCCACAATTGATACCGATGCTCTGCGCCAGGCTCTTTTATACTAACGTAAATCGGAATATAAGTAACATCTTCAATGGTTACTTCTTCTGTTTCACCACTTTTTTTCACTTCAATATTGAATATTGCGGTATTTCTTGTGTTTTCCTGCCTTTGATTGGAGAAAAAATTCCCTTGTGAAAATATCACAAACCCTTCTTTTCCATTTTCTGTTTTAATTCTTTCCATTGGTTGCAAAACATGCGGATGTGAACCAAGAATTAGTTGCACACCATGATCAATTAAAAATTCCGCTAATTGATATTGTTTCTCATTTGGAGTCGTTTGATATTCGTTTCCCCAATGCATGGAAGCCACAATTAATTCCGCTCCTTCTGCTTTTGCTTCTTCAATCTGATGTAACATAAATTCTTCATTCATCAAATTGACACAAAATTCTTTGCCTTCTGGTGCTGGAATTCCGTTTGTTCCGTATGTATAGGATAAAAAAGCTGTATTTATGCCATTCAAGTCCCGAAACAAAATAGTGCTTTGTTCCTCTGCTGTTCGTGCACTTCCGACATGTGCAATTCCTGCTTCGTCCAAAAATTGCAAAGTCGATGTTAAACCATTGAACCCTTGGTCTAACGTGTGATTGTTGGCTGTTGTCATGATGTCTACACCAAGTTCTGCTAAGTCAATTGCTAAATGTTCTGGTGTATTAAAACTCGGAAAACCGCTATATCCTCTTTCTTTTCCTGCCATTGGCGTTTCGCAATTTCCAATATTAACAGTAGAATTTTGGAAATATTTCGTTACATATTGAAACATGTAGGAAAAATCATAATCGTCAGTTTCACTGTCGTAGGCTGCATTAAATACAGGAATATGGCATAATGCATCGCCGAAAGAGAGTATTGTCGCAAAGGAATCTTCTGCAGGAATGGGTTCTATGTCTGTTTCCATTTCAGTTTCCAACATAGAAATTTCTGTGTGTTCTAAATCAGCAATTGATTCTGGTTCTTTGCTTTCCGTTAACCGATTATTGTGAGAACAGGCAACTAATTGTAAAAATGTAATTAAAATCAATAAAGTTACTAAGTTTTTGGATGCTTTTTTCATATCTGGTCCTCCCTAAAATAAATTATTATTTTTTACGATTGATAATTGGTTCTTTGCTATTAAGTTTAACATAAAATCCTTTTCATGTCAACTTTAGCATTTCTTGATAAATCCTTTTTATATTCTTTTCGTCTTTATATTTATTTTCCATTGGACACATTCCTGTTTTGGCATTATTGATAATATATTCTGTTAAATTTTTATATTCATATGAAACACCATTTTCTTCTAAAATAGGAATGGCATACTGGCTCATAACGTCTGCATAAATTGATTTGACACCTGCTACTGTCAAAATAGATGCCACTACTTTTCCGATGACTTTATCTGCAATTATGGCATCTTTTAAAGCTTCGGGATTTTCTTTTAGAATTTCTTGTATATCTTTAATTCGATTTTGATAATATTCTTTTACTTCTCCATTGTTATATAAAACAACCAAGCTGGCTTTTGTTTCGTATAATTTTCCTTTTACCATTTCTAAATTAGTCATTTTTTAAGTTTAATCCTTTATTCATAATTTTAGCAATCACTGGAACAATTGCAATTTGCAATAAGATTCCAGGAATTCCCATTTTTACACTTTCTATAACAGAAATTCCATAACTTGAAAATCCTAACATACTAATTGACACAAACAATACTCCAGCATATAAAATTCTGCCAAAAATCATGGCTCCCACTAAAGATACCACTGCATTAAATTTTTTACGAAATAAGCCTAGCAAAATAGCATAAATTCCAAGTTCTATTATCATATAAGGCAATCTTGCAATTGCTGGCATTCCTGTTAATAAATAACTGCCTATTACCGAAACTACACCAACAATACTTCCACTTAAAGCACCAAATACAAGTGATGCAATTAAAACAGCAATATGCATTGGCAAAAAGATAGCACCTGCTGAGCTTCCTGCCAATATATGAAAGATTCTTGGTAAGGCAATTCCAATTCCACTTAGTAAAATAGTTCCTGTAATATGGATTGCCTTTCTACTTGAAAATATCTTTGATTTTTGGATTGTTTTTACTTTTTCCATTTTTTAAATTCCTCCTTATTTTAATAAGTCTACAAAATTAGACATTGCTTCTGCAATTTTTAATTGTTGTGGACAAACGGCTTCACAAGATTTGCATCCAATGCATGCACTTGGCTTTTTGTCATCTGGTAAAGCACTAATTGCCATTGGTGCGATAAAGCCTCCACCGTGTAAACATGTGTTCATTATATAAAGCTAATATTTTGGGAATATCAATTCCTTTTGGACAATGGGCTGTGCAGTAGCGACAAGAAGTGCAAGGTAGCGTATTTCCTTTTGTCATTTCTCGTGCCATTTCTAGTAAAGTTTTAAGTTCGGTTTCATTTAATGGTTGTTCGGTTTCGAATGTTTCGATGTTTTGTTGTAATTGCTCCATGTTAGACATCCCAGAAAGAATCATCGTAACACCTGTCATGGATTGTAAAAAACGAAATGCCCAACCAGGAATGGTTTCCTCTGCCCTAAGCGATTTTAATTTTGTTTCATTTTCTTCGGAAAGTTTTGCTAATTTGCCACCTCTTAATGGTTCCATAACCCAAATTGGAATATGTAATTGATTTAATAATTCAATTTTAGCTTTGGCATCTTGAAATTCATAATCTAAATAATTTAATTGTACTTGGCAAAATTCCATATATTTTCCATAAGCGTCTAAGAATTTTTTCATGACTTCAAAACTTCCATGAACCGAAAAACCAAGATGTTTGATTCTGCCGTTTTCTTTTTGTTTTAATAAATACTCTAAAATTCCGTATTTTTCGTCCAAATATGGGTCTACATTTTTTTCGTAAACATTGTGAAATAAATAAAAATCGAAATAATCGACTTGACATTTTTCCAATTGCTTTTCAAAAATTTCTTCGACTTTATCCATATTAGACAAGTCATATCCCGGAAATTTGGTAGCTAAGTAAAAACTGTCTCTAGGATATTTTTTGAGCACTTTTCCCATGACTAATTCGGATTCACCATTATGGTATCCCCAAGCAGTATCAAAATAGTTGATGCCTTTTTGGATGGCATATTCTACCATTTGCGATGTTTGTTCCTCATCAATGGGCGTATCACCATTGGTTCCTTGATTGGGTAAACGCATGGTTCCTAAGCCTAAATTGGATAATTTTAAATTTTGAAATGGTTTGTAAATCATTGTTTTTCCTCCTTATTTCCTTTTAATTTTTCTTCTTCATATTTTAACATTTTGTCTTCATATCCATCAATCTTCTCATTGAGCCTGTTTAATGCATTTTGCATTTTTTGAATTTGGGTTACAATTTGTTCTCTTTGCTCGATTAAAATCTGTTTCCTTGCTAGAATAGTTGCTTTTCCAGCTTTGAATAAAGACGTATATTCAATCAAACTTTCAATTGAAAGGCCTGCATTTCGCATACATTTTGCATAATTCACCCAATTACAATCCATACTTTTTACTTACTTCTGATATGGTCATTTTTCCCTCCTCCTTTTCTTTTATATCACTTATAGCTAGGTATAAGTCAAGAGGTTTTGCGAATTTTTTAAAAGTTTCTTATAATTATTAAAATAAAAATTTATAGACATAATCAATCTTGTTCAATTAGTTCAAACAGAAACGTTGTTGGTCATAGTGTTCTTATAGGAATTTTTAAGAAATGTTGAAAAATCAATAATTACACGACACAAAAAAAGCATATTTGCATTAAATAATTAAAATTATCAGTTCTATACCAAAAACCGAAACTTAACGTAATTGAGTTTCGGTTTTTGGTATTCTAATGAAATTGTTAAACACTTCAATTCCATTTTGCATTAATAATAGCCGAAAGCATGGCCCAATAGGTAGCTTCATCAGGTTTTTCACTTTCTGGTCCAATACCTGCTACGTCAAACATTCCTTTTAAGAATGCAATTTTTTCCCGTATAGTTTCAAAATCACAATATTTGCTAATAATTTCATCAGCTTTTTTCACATCTGTAGAGATTTCTAATAACGTTTTTACATCCTTTCGATCTACCATTTGCAATGTCCTCCTTTAATATAATGATATTTTATGAGTTTGATACATATACTTATTAGATAAGTTTATGTATATTATCACATTTTTACTTAAAAAGCAATAGTAACAACACTACGTAATGTAATATGGGAGTAACATTATAGGAAGAAAACTATATAATACAGATATATCAGTAAATACAAGAAAAGGAGTAAATGAAAAATACTTAAGCTGAATTATCAGTATAAAATAAAAAAATGTTCTTATAGAACGATAAATCCCATAAAAACATTCATACTGGAGCGGGTAGCGGGAATCGAACCCGCGCTATCAGGTCGGAAGCATGACATTCTACCACTAAATTATACCCGCAATTTTTTCATTGCTTTTTTATTATACCTTAATTTTAAATTCATTTCAAGTATTTTAAATAAATTTATTCTCTAATAAAAAAAATCCAATTTGCATTGACTTTTTATGTAAATTGCATTATAATACTATTGTCACGATATTATCAATTGTTTCATGATTTAAAAATAAGGAGGAATAAAATGAAACAAAACATTGAAAACACGTCACCCGCTGATCCGCGCAAGAATCCCCGATTATGTTCTCGGGAAGATTTAACACCTGCACAAATCAGGTCGTTATTTTATGCCTATCCTGAGCTAATTCTCAGAAATGAAAAGATTCAACTTCCCAAAGATTTGATTTTGGAAGTTTTGAAAAACACCATTTCTGTTAAGGTGGTAATTGAAATTTTTAGCCGTCCTGAAACAAAGGAATTTTATACTGAGGCAGTGGAAACCTTCATTTTATCCTACAAATCCAGCTTTACGAAATTTGTAAATGGCGGTTGTCCTGGATATGTAATTGATTCACAGTTTGACAGAGTTGTTGAAGAACTCAGACACGCGGGAATCATTATGAGTGATGACTGTGTTCAAAAGGCACATTCGAGTTAAGTTTTCAGGCTGGGCATCTGTGCCCAGCCGTTTTTCATTGAACAATAATTTTTCCACCTTCTTCATCCAAAACAATTTTTTTCCTTTCTTCTCCTTCCAAAATTTTTTCTGCTACCACATCTTCTACTAAATTTTGAATCGTTCTGCGAAGAGGTCTTGCACCATATTTATAATCTGTACCATTTTGAATGATAATCGCTTTTGCCTGTTCTGTAATTTCCAACTCAATATCCTGCTTTCTCATTCGCTCAATTACTTTTTCAAGCATAATATTTGTAATTTCTTTCAAATCCTGCAAACTCAACTTATGAAAAACAATAATTTCATCAATACGATTTAAAAATTCTGGCTTAAATTCTCTTTTGGTTTCATTTAAAACTTCTTTTCGAATATTTTCATTGTCTTTTTCTAGTGCTTCTTTTTGGTTTTCAAAACCAATTGTTTTCTTTTCCGTAATCAATCTTGCACCAACATTAGAAGTCATAATAATGATTGTATTTTTAAAATCAACCGTTCGACCTTGACTATCTGTCAAACGCCCATCTTCTAAGATTTGAAGCAACAGATTCATTATATCTGGATGCGCTTTTTCAATTTCATCAAATAATACTACTGAATACGGATTTCTTCGAACTTTCTCTGTCAGTCCGCCTGCCTCGTCATATCCCACATAACCTGGTGGTGAACCAATCACTTTAGAAACACTATGTGATTCCATATATTCTGACATATCCAAACGAATCATCGCATTTTCATTTTCAAATAAGTTTTCTGCCAATGCTTTTGTCAATTCCGTTTTTCCAACTCCCGTGGGACCTAAAAATAGAAACGAACCAATTGGTCGATTTGGGTCTTTTAAACCAACTCTACTTCTACGAATCGCCTTTGAAACAGATTCAATTGCCTCATTTTGCCCCACCACCCTTTGATGCAAAATCGTTTCTAGATTTTTCAATTTTGTATTTTCATCTTGATTGATTTTGTGAACAGGAATTCCTGTCCAACGACTGACAACATCTGCAATTTCATTGGTGCCAATGGTAATTATTTTTTGAACACTTTCATTTCGCCATTTTTGTTTTTCATCTTCTAAATTGGTTTTCAGGCGAATTGTTTCATCTCTTAATTTGGCTGCTTTCTCAAAATCTTGCATATTAATTGCAGATTCTTTTTCTGCTTCAATTTTCTCAACTTGTTTTTCTAAATTTTTAAGATGCTCTGGTTCGATAAAGGCTTTTAATCTTGCTTTGCTAGATGCTTCATCAATCAAATCAATTGCTTTATCTGGTAAAAATCGGTCTGCAATATAGCGATTAGACAATTCGATGGCAGAAATAATTGCTTCATCCGTAATTTTTACATTGTGATGCGCTTCATATTTATCTCTCAAACCTTCTAAAATTCGTTTACATTCTTGCAAGCTTGGTTCCGAAATATCCACTGGTTGAAATCTTCTTTCAAGTGCTGCATCTTTTTCAATATATTTTCGATATTCTTTAATGGTAGTTGTTCCAACGACTTGAATTTCACCTCTTGCTAAAAGCGGTTTCAAAATATTGGCAGCATCAATTGCACCTTCTGCGGCTCCCGCTCCCACAATAGCATGAATTTCATCAATAAATAAAATAATATCCCCAGCTTTTTTAACTTCATTTAAAGCTTTTTTGATACGCTCTTCAAAATCTCCACGATACTTAGCACCTGCCACCATAGAAGTAATATCTAGTGATACCACTCTTTTATTTTTTAAAATTTCAGGAATATTTCCTGTTACAATTTTTTGAGCTAATCCCTCAATAACTGCTGTTTTTCCAACGCCAGGTTCTCCAATCAAACAAGGATTATTTTTGGTTCGTCTAGATAAAATTTCAATCACGCGTTCGGTTTCATGAATTCTGCCAATTACTGGATCTAGATTGCCTTCTCTGGCTTCTTTGGTTAAATCGCTACTAAATTGATTCAGCGTTTGCGTTAAACCATAGCTTCCTAAATCTTTTCCAGAATTTAAAGGCGAAATATCATTCATCGAATCATCAAATTCATTGACTACTTTGTTAATATCGTTGTAAATCGTTTCTGGTTTTACATTTAAACTCGTAACAATACGCATAGCAATACTATCTGCTTCTTTCATAATTCCAACCATAATATGTTCGGTTCCAATGTAATTAGAACCAACTTTTTTTGCTTCCGCATAGGAATTTTCAATCACGCGCTTGGTTCTTGGGGTAAATCCTAAAACTGTAACTTTGTTATTATTACTCCCAATAAAATCTTCAATTTTTTCCAAAATTAAATCAGCTGTTATATTTTGTTTTTTTAAAACTTTACTCGCAACACCATTTTCTTCTTTCGCTAATCCATATAAAATATGTTCGGTTCCAATGTAATTATGTCCCAATGTTGAAGCAATTTCTTTGGCAATTTGCAATACTTTTTCACTACTGACTGTAAATTTATAAATCATAGTCGCACCTTCTTTATTTAATATCTAATAGTAATTTTTTCCAATTTTTTTATAATCTATTCATCCTATATAAAAAAAGACGGATCTAAAATCCGTCTTTCAAATTCGATTATTCAACACTACGATTTGCAATTTCGATTGCTTTTGTTACGATGTTACCACATGTTTTAGATGGTACATTTCCCCATCCACCATCTTTTTTAACTTGGTCATAAACACCTAATTCTTTTGCGATTTCGTATTTTAATTTTTCAGATATTAATTTGCTATTACTAGACATTTTCAATACCTCCGTTTTTTGAGAAAAGTATTTTTAAAAATAAAATATTAATTTTAAAAATTTATCTCAAAAATAGTATTTGTTAAAATCAAAAAAATATCATTAAAATTTTTTCCAAAAAAATTAGTCTCTCTCATTTTCTGTTTGTTTATCTAAATCAACTGAACCTTTATCTATTATCTCATTGACTAAATCCATTTTTTGTTCAGTCGTCATTTCTCTCGTTGCTTTTTCTGCTGCTGCCACTTTTTGCCCAGCTCCGCATAACTTCATTCAAATTCGCTTGTTCTGCATTCGCTTCTGATAATTCAAATATTGCATTTTCTTCTTTCGAAGACATTTTAGAACTTTCTTCATATTGTGCATATGCTTGAATATCTTGCATTACTTTGTCAAGATTTCCAGTGGTTCTCCAATTAACAAATGTATATTCGATTCCATTTTCTGCTGGCTTTTCAGGTAATTTTCCTTGATAGGTTACTTTTTCTCCTTTATTTACTTCTTGCTTATCTAAAATTGTTTTTTCATCTTCATCATAAAAAATGACTATCATTTTTTCGTTCATTTTTCCTCCTTCTCAAGTTTCTTTTGTATTTTTATTTATTATATGATATAAAATATTTTTTAGCAAGAAATTTCATAAGATTTTTTATTTTCGAATTGCCAAAATTTTGAACTTCAAAACACCTGCTGGAGCTTGCACATCTACAACATCTTTTACTTTTTTACCAAGCAACGCTTCTCCAATTGGTGATTCATTTGAAATTTTATTTTGTGATAAATCAACTTCTGTTGAACCAACAATAGTATATTCCACTTCTTCATTAAATTCGATATCAAGCACTTTTACAACATTTCCTACTTGAACCGTTTTCGTATCGATTTCTGATTCATCAATAATTTTAGCATATTTTAATTTATTTTCTAATTCAGCAATTTTCATCTCATTGGCTGCTTGTGCATTTTTAGCTTCGTCATATTCAGAATTTTCGGATAAATCACCAAATCCTAATGCAACTTTGATTCTTTCTGCAATTTCGTATCTCGTTTCCGTTTTCAATTTTTCTAATTCTTTTTCTAAATTATCATATCCTTCTTGTGTCAATAAATATTCTTTTTCTCCCATGATTTTCTTTTCCTCCTTGTATACATTTTCGTATATCATTAGATATTATAATAAGGTTAAATCATGATTTTGTCAAGAGTTTTTGGCAAAATTAAATTCGGTTTCTTGATAATTTTATAATTTTCATCTTGCAAATACAGTATTTGGGCATCATCTTCTACAAGCTCTTTTTTGATATTTTTATAACTTGTACGTTTATAAAGAAAACTCTCATACAAAATACGCGTGCTAAATCCTTCTAATTCTCTTTGATATTCTTTATATTTTTCTGGCATATCAAGTCCAAATCCAACAATATTAGTGCCAGCAAAATCCTTTTTGTGTAAACAATTTTGGGAATGAATCTGAATCATATATTCCGTTTTTGTAAAAGTACATTTTTTCAAATCATTTTTATCAAAATCAAAATTAACAACCATACTTGATTTATTTAAAGATTTTTTAAAATTCTTTGAAACATTAATAAGGACTCCATTTGCCTGATAAATTTCTTCTTCTAATTTTTGAAATTGTTTGGTCTGCGTTGTTAAAATATTGCAAACTTTTACTTTAGCAGAAATTTCTTTGATTTTTTCGGCAATGGTTTCATCCAACGTATGACATAAAATTGAGACTTCTTGATTTCCCATAAATTCACTTTTCATTTCCACGATATATTCCAACACATAATCTACCATATTTTTTAGCAACCAACTTCCATCCATTATGCGTAAAGAATTTTTTTGAGCAAAATCCAAAAATGCTGTATTTTCTCGTAAGTTTTCTGAAATACACAGATTATTCCAACATCTAATATTCGATAATATTTTGAGTTTTTGAAACATTTTTTGATTAACAATTGGTAAATAAATACATTCTAACTGATTCATTTTTTGAATCTTAAATTTTCCTTTTCGACATTTTGATTGAAATAAAATTTTCTTCATAGCATTCGGAAACTTTTGATATTTTTGCAGGAACTTGTCCTGATTTTCTTCTAGTTTTAGATAAACCACAAAATCACCTCTTTTTTATATATGAGGTGATTTTCGATTTTATGCCTACTATTTTATAAATTTATTTTTTCTATTTTTATAACTTGATTTGTTGCATCATCTACTTCAAATAAGCAACTGTTAAACATGGCTTCTCCCTCTGCTAATTTATATCTTTCAGGAAGTGAAGTTTCGAATCTTTTAAACGAAACAGCAATGTCCATACCAATCACAGAATTTTTAGGTCCTGTCATACCAATATCGGTAATATAGGCTGTTCCCTTTGGTAGGGTTTTTTCATCAGCAGTTTGTACATGTGTATGTGTCCCAAAAATAATCGTTGCATCACCATCTAGATAATAGCCAAGCGCAATTTTTTCCGCAGTTGCTTCTGCATGAAAATCAACAATAATCATATCTACTTTTGATTTGATTTGCCCAACGATTTTCTTAGCAATTAAAAATGGATTTTCAGACAAAATTCCCATAGTGACCCTTCCAATCAAGTTGATAACTGCAATTTTTTTTCCTTTTTTCTCTAAAATTGTATATCCATTTCCTGGGTTATTTTCTGGATAATTTGCTGGTCTTACAATTGTTTTTTCGTCAATAAATCCAAAAATTTCTTTTTTGCCCCATGTATGATTTCCCATGCTCACAACATCAACATTTAGTTTTAGGATATCACGATACATTTTTTCTGTAATTCCCATTCCATCTGCAGCATTTTCACCATTTACAATGCAAAAATCGATGTTATTCTCCTGCATTATTTTAGGTAAAACTTCCTTTAATTTTTGAATTCCACTTCTTCCAACAATATCACCTACTGCTAGGATATTCATAGTTTCTTCTCCTTTTCTTATAAAAATTTTTATTGAGTTATTATTAAATCACAAATTAATTTTATAAACAATCCTATAAAAATAATAATAAATAATGGCTTCATAATTTTATTCTCTTTTTTTATTGCCAATCCAGCCCCAATATAATTTCCTAGCATAGAACAAATCGCAGCTGGAATCGCTATTTCAAACATAATTTTACCAGAAAATAAAAATGTACTCATAGCTACTAAATTCAAACAACAATTTACAATTCTAGCATTCCCACATGCTTTGATAGAACTTAATTTAAAAAAATGGATGAAGATTAAGATTAAAAACGAAGTTGTTCCTACCCCTAAAAAACCTCCATAAAATCCCATCGCTAATCCAAATAGAATAGAAAATATTAATAATTTTATTTTTGACAAAGATTCTTCTATCTTATTATCATTTAATAAATTTTTTACATTTCCTTTTATTATTAATACAAAAATCAATATTGGCAAAATACAAACTAAAATATATTTTAAATAGCGGTCACTTAAATATAAGGTTAATCTAGTCCCTAATGCTGAACCAATCATACAAACAATAGCAAACAGAGCAACAGATTTCATATCAAATCTTTTTTCTTTTGTATAGCGAATCGCTGATGTAAGCGTCCTAAAAAAGACGCAAATTTATTGGTTCCATAAGCATTGTGTGCTGGTAAACCTGCTACAAGATAAGTAGGAATACTAATAAGAGCACCGCCACCAACAATGGCATCTAATATGCCACTTATCAATATAAAAGGTAAAATTAGCAATAATTTTTCTAATTGCATTATTTTATTCTCCTATCACGTTTTTTATTTCCAATTTGTTATATTATACTTCTCCGTTTTTTCTAACCTAGCAATTTGTTTTTGAATTTCGTTAATATCTTCCTGATTAAAAGATTCGAAACCTTCATAAAAGCCACTATATTTATTAGGAAAAGTTAAAGCTTCTCCAAACACTTGGGTTTTTGAGCTTCTTGTTCTCCCATACAAATGAATATGAAATGTAGGTTTTACACCATCTTGATAAGCCCAATTACCGTTTTCTTGATAATTAATTCTCTCAATTTCAATTCCTCTATTTTTCATTCCAGCAATCATAGCTTCTCCTACCAACATTGTCATTCTCATCACTTCAATTGCCATTCTTGGTTCTAAATCTGTTCTACTTTCTATATATTTTTCCTTTGCTCTAAT
The DNA here is from genome assembly GCA_947647595.1 of uncultured Clostridium sp. Taxonomy (GTDB): domain Bacteria; phylum Bacillota; class Clostridia; order TANB77; family CAG-508; genus Scatovivens. The sequence continues at coordinate 83,194 of CANSKZ010000006.1, forward strand.
CCAAATTTGTCCACCATCTAGTCTTGGAACATCTGGTTTTTTAGGAACAGCAGCTACAAAATTTTCTGTTTCAAAAATTATAGTATCTTTAAATTTTACACCATCTATTTCTTCCATTATTTATCTCCTCTTCCTTTCATCTTTCATAGTATATCACACGAACCTCTAAAACACAATCTTTCTCATCCTATTTTATTCTACAAAAGATGTCACATGATATGACTTAAATCCTGCTTCTTCCGTTTGGCGAATTGTTTCATGTTTATCATCAATAAATACAATTTCTTCTTTTGTGATATTTAATTTTTTCGCATATTGCTCTAAAGCAACAACTTTAAGCTCTGAATTTGCTACAAAAATAATGTTTTCTTTTTTTATCATTGGATAATATTTAGCAAACCATTCCTGTTTTTCATCAATTTCATGATTCGTCGTAATGGCTCCTAATACAAAAACCTTTTCTGGTTCTAATTGTTCAATCAAATGTAGCATCGTTTTTAATGGTCGATTATTCACAAATACATTCCCAAAAAACAATTCTTCATACGTTTGACCTCCCCAACCATTTCCACCACTTACATGGTCATTATAGCGATATTCTGCTAACGTCCCATCTACATCAAAAAAAACATATTTATTTTTTAACTTTTCTAACATCTTTTTTCTCCTTTATTATAATTTTTTTACATCTTACTTCCTACAAAATCTTCTTCTCGCATTCTATTTTCTTCAAATACATAATGCTTCTGGCAAATTCTTTTAATTTCATCACGATGCGTAACAATCAAAACCGTTTTATGTTTCAAATATCGCTCAATTAAATTAACCATTAATTTTTCCGTTTCTTGATCCAAATTCGAAGTTGGTTCATCCAAAACATAAATTTCTTTATCAAGCAAAATACTACGAATAATATTAAATCTCTGTTTCTGCCCAACCGATAGTTTCAATCCTCTTTCTCCAACAACCGTGTCTAAACCATTTTCCAATTTTTCAATCCATTCATCAAGTCCTGCTTCTGTAAAAATTTTAAGTATTTCATCATCTGAAATATTTCGACCTAAGCATAAATTTTCTCGTATGCTCAAATCAAACAAATCAATTTCTTGCGAAATATATGCCAAATCCAAATTGCCTTTTTGACTATTTCCATCAATTTTATAATGCTCATCTCCCACTTCAATATATCTAGAAAAAATATTCAAAAAGGTACTTTTTCCTTGTCCCGATTTTCCTACAATGCAAACTTTTTCCCCTCGCTTAATTTCGAAATGAGGAATCTGAATTTTAGTTTTAGATTCATCTGCATATTTAAATTCCAAATTTTCAATCTGAATCGTATTCCAATCTTCAATCAAAAGATTTTCCTCATCCGTTCCAATCATCTTTTCTACTTGATGAGTGGCTGCTTGGAATTTATTGAAATGAACAAATAGGAATCCTAATGCTTTCAATTCTCCTCTCAACAAATCAAAAATCGAAGCATAAAACAATAAAGTTGATAAAATATTTTCCCCTGCTTGCATCTTAAAATACAAGTTGATTAGAACAATTACATACATAATATACACAAACGTACTAATTCCATTCGAGCGAAATGAATAAAACAAATTTGCTTTGTCTAATTTAGGTAATACTTTTTCAAACAATTCTTCATTCTTTCGTTTAGCAAATTTACTAGCCCCTAATCTTTTCACTGTTCTTACATTTTGCAAAAAGTCCACATAAGTAGAATTATACTTTGAATAAGCATCATTATAATCTTCTTGAAGCACCACTATTTTTTTACCAAGCCATATACAATAAACTATGATTCCTATAATCATACCTAAACAAATATAAAACATGGGTATATCTTGGCAAAATACTTGTACCAAAAACATAACAATTGATATAGAAACTCCACTAACAGTCTCAAAAATCTGTTCCATAAAATCTTCTGCTTCTTGTGTAATAATATCAATCTGCTTTTTTAAAAATCCATTATGTACTTTATTTAATTGAAATGGCTTCATTTTCACCACTCGATTAAAATACGCTAGTCCGTAAATCTTTTGCATAGACATGTTCAAATTTTAACACATACATAATCCAAATTTCATTCAAAGCAACTGCTAATATTTTAGTCACAATAATCGATAGAATCAAACCTTTTAAACTTTCCAAAGTAAATGGCTCTTTTACAAAATAGGCTAAAAGAATTGGCGTACTATAAAAAAATAGATTGGTCAAAAAAGCATCAATAAAGCATAATACAAATTTCTTCTTATCTAAAATTTTAAACGCATATTTCATTGTTTCTTCCTTTCGTTTATGACAATGATTATATCATGAATTATTGCAATTGTCTATTTTTTTATGGTAAACTGTAACCTTTATTTTTTATACATTACTATTGTAATATAATTTTTTCTATGCTATAATAAATAAAATTTATTTTATCTTATTGCTTTTATCCAAAAGCAATCTTTCCAAAAATAAAAAGCATAATAACAACTGCCTTATGAAAGGAGGTGATGCTATTATGTTATTAACAAGAAAACAGAAGAGAAAACTTAAGAACCGATTACATAAATTATTTAAATATCTTACAAAAATTTTAACATTTATAAAACTTTTACGTGATACCTTCGGTTTTTAAGATAAAAATAGGTAGTGTTCCAGCACTACCTATTTTTTATTTTTTTATGCTATTAACAAGATTCATATAATATATCATTATATGATTTTTATTATACACCTTTTTTCTCGTTTGTCAAGACATTTTTTCTATATCTCCACAATATTCACAACATCCAATTCTTCTTCCTTTACCTCATTTTCAATGGCATCATACAAAGCATTTACGGTATCTAGTGATGTGAAACAAGGAATTTTACATTCCACAGCTGTTCGACGAATTTTAAATCCATCTCGACTAGATTCTTTTCCTTTGGTTGGCGTGTTAATCACAAAATTAATTTTACCAGACTGAATCAAATCAATAATGCTATCTTTTCCTTCCCAAATTTTTTCTACCACATTTGCCTGAATGCCATTTGACGCTAAGAAATTGGCTGTACCAGAAGTCGCATAAATTTGAAAGCCTTTATTGAAAAATTTCTGTGCAATTGGTAGCATTTCTTCTTTATCTTTATTACGAACCGTAATCAAAATACTTCCCTTCGTCGATACATTCGCACCACTGCTAATAAACGCCTTCAAAGTTGCTTTATGAAATTCTCGCGAAACACCCAAAACTTCTCCCGTAGACTTCATTTCTGGTCCCAAACTTGTATCCGCATTTTTAATTTTCTCAAAAGAGAACACTGGCATTTTCACACAAACATACTCACTTCTCTTATATACACCAGTTCCAAAGCCAATATCCTTCAATTTCTCTCCAAACATCACACGGGTTGCGATATCAATCATTGGCAAATTCGTCACTTTGCTAATGTAAGGAACCGTTCTACTAGAACGAGGATTCACCTCAATAATATACACTTCATCATTTGAAATAATAAATTGAATATTAATCATCCCAATTACATTTAATTCTTTCGCAATTTTCCTTGTGTATTCAATCATTTTCTCTTGATGTATTTCAGAAATACTTTGCGTTGGATACACCGAAATACTATCTCCCGAGTGAACACCCGCTCTTTCCAAATGCTCCATAATGCCAGGAATCAAAACATCTTCTCCATCACAAATCGCGTCTACCTCCAGTTCTTTTCCCAACATATATTTATCAACCAAAATAGGATGTTCTTGTGCAATCAAATTAATTTCATTGATGTAAGTTTCAATTTCATTATCATCATAAGCAATCGCCATTCCTTGTCCACCTAGAACATAAGAAGGTCGCACTAAAACAGGATACCCCAATCGATTCGCCACTTCTTTAGCCTCTTGAACCGTATAAATCGTACTTCCCTTTGGACGCATAATACCACAATTATTCAGTGCATCATCAAATTCTTTTCTATCTTCTGCTCGATCCATGTCTCTTTCACTTGTCCCAATAATTTTTACGCCCATATCAGACAATGCCTTCGTCAGTTTTATTGCCGTCTGTCCACCAAACTGCACAATCGCTCCTTCTGGTTTTTCGACATCTACTATATTTTTTACATCTTCTGCTGTTAATGGTTCAAAATACAATTTATCCGCAATATCAAAATCCGTACTAACTGTTTCTGGATTATTATTCACAATAATTGTTTCGTAGCCAAGTTCCTTCAATGCCCACACACCATGCACACTACAATAATCAAATTCAATTCCTTGTCCAATGCGAATTGGACCGAGAACCGAAGCACCATTATTTTTTTCTGATCCGTTTGTTTTACTTCATTTTCATCGTCATAACTTGAATAATAGTATGGTGTTCTAGCCTCAAATTCAGCAGCACAAGTATCTACCATTTTAAAATTAGCCATGATTCCATTTTCTTCGCGTATTTTTTGAATTTCGCCCTCTGTCTTGCCACTCAATTTGGCAATAACTTTATCCGTAAATCCTAGCTTTTTGGCTTTCAATAACAATCTAGGATTCATTTCATTAACACTAAGTTCATTTTCCATACGAACAATTTTATAAATACTACCAATAAAAAATCGGTCAATCGTTGTAATTTCATGGATTTTGTCGACTGAAATTTCTCTTCGGATGGCTTCTGCAATCACAAAAATTCTATCATTATCTACATCTTTTAGTTTTTCTAAAATCTCTTCTTTTTCCAAATCTTGTAAACCTGGCATTATGAAACTATCCATATTTTCTTCCAAAGAACGAATCGCTTTCAAAAGTCCTGCTTCCAAATTCGGTGCAATCGCCATCACTTCTCCTGTCGCTTTCATTTGCGTACCAAGCGTTCGATTGGCTGTTAAAAATTTCTTAAATGGCCACTTTGGAATTTTCACAACCACATAATCCAAAACTGGTTCAAAACAAGCATACGTTTTTCCCGTTACTTCATTTCTGATTTCATCCAACGTATACCCCAATGCAATCTTGGTTGCCACTTTTGCAATCGGATATCCTGTCGCTTTCGACGCCAAAGCAGACGAACGACTCACTCTTGGATTAACCTCAATTACTGCATATTCAAAACTATTTGGATTTAACGCAAATTGTACATTACACCCACCTTCAATTTTCAAAGCTGAAATAATTTTTATCGCCGATGTTCGAAGCATTTGATATTCTTTATCTGCCAATGTTTGCGAAGGTGCCACAACAATACTATCTCCCGTATGAACACCAACTGGGTCAATATTTTCCATATTACAAATCGTAATACAATTTCCTGCGCTATCACGCATTACCTCATACTCCACTTCTTTCCAACCAGTAATACACTTTTCCACCAAAATTTGATGCACTCTTGACATACGAAGTCCAGAACCCGCAATTTCTTCCAATTCCTCAAAAGTAGTCGCAATTCCACCACCAGTTCCACCCAACGTATAAGCTGGTCTGATAATAACAGGAAATCCAATTTCTCTTGTAAAATCCATTGCATCCTCAACACTTTCTACCACTTTGCTAGCAATACATGGCTCATTAATCGATTCCATCATATCTTTAAAAGCTTGTCTATCTTCCGCATTTTTAATACCTTCTGTTCCCGTTCCTAAAAGACGAACATTATGTTCCGTCAAAAATCCATTTTCTGCTAATTCCATCGCTAAATTCAATCCTGTTTGGCCACCCAAATTAGGTAAAATGCTATCTGGCTTTTCTTTTTCAATCACTTTTTTTACTGTCGTAACAGTCAATGGCTCTATGTATATTTTATCCGCCATATTTTTATCTGTCATAATAGTCGCTGGATTAGAATTAATTAAAACCACTTCAATTCCTTCTTTTTTTAATTCACGACACGCTTGTGTTCCAGCATAATCAAACTCGGCAGCCTGACCAATAATAATTGGTCCGAGAACCGATTACTAATACTTTCTTAATTTCATCATTTTTTGGCATTCTCTTATTTCTCCTAACTTTTATAATTATCTCATTCGCGTGATCAACGCGCGGCCACTCACCAGATTTTACAAACCAATCTGGCAAACCAATGTCCCTCTGACCGAAGAGCGGGGTCAAGGGGCAGCGCCCTTGCGGGGATTTTTAAGGGGCAGGCGCCCCTTAAAGCCCCTTGACAAAACTATCAAAAATATAATCCGTATCATGCGGTCCCGGACACGCCTCCGGATGAAACTGCACCGTAACTATATTTTTATCCTTATAACGAATTCCCTCCACCGTATTATCATTTAAATTAACATGTGAAACTTCAGCAACTTCTGAATCAACACTATCTGCTACTACATAATAGCCATGATTTTGTGATGTAATACACACCCTTCCATTTTGCAAATCCTTAACAGGATGATTAGGACCTCTATGCCCATACTTCAGTTTAGCCGTTTTAAATCCATGTGCCAAAGCCATTAATTGATGCCCCAAACAAATTCCTAAAATAGGAAGATTCGTTTTGCTTAAATCCCTAATAATATTGATTTCTTCTTGTGCATTTTCTGGGTCTCCCGGTCCATTGGAAAGCAATATTCCATCTGGTTTTAACGCTAAAATTCGGTCAATTGGCGTATTGCATGGACACACTGTCACACCAACATTCCTTTTTAAAAAGGAATTAACAATATTATGCTTAAATCCATAATCCATTAAAACAATTTGTTTTTCTAGATTTCTTCCATAGGTAACAAATTCTTTCGTAGACACTTGTTTGACTACACTACCAACTTCATATTCTCTGATTTTTTGCATAATTTCCGACATATTTTCTAGTGATGACGTGATATATCCTTTCATAGTTCCTGCATCTCTTAATAACTTCGTAAGTTTTCTAGTATTTACATTCGTAAGACCAGGAATCTTGTAATCTCGTAAAAATTTATTTAATCCATCCTTTTTTCTAAAATTACTTTCAAATTCCGCCAATTCATGAATCACAACTGCTTTTGCCCAAATTTGCTCGGATTCAAAATCTTCTGGAATGACACCATAATTTCCAATTAAAGGATAGGTCATCACAATGCCTTGTCCTGCATAGGAAGGGTCTGTGAACGTTTCTAAATAGCCCGCCATTCCTGTATTAAAAACGACTTCGCATGCTGTATCCACAGTGGTTGCTCCGATTCTGTCACCTTCGAATATTTCTCCATTTTCTAGTACTAAATAGCCTATCATAATTTTTCATCCTTTCTGTTTTTTACTCAAAAAATAAACACTAAATCAACTCTAGTGTTTATTTTTTATTTTTACGATTGATTAAAAAAGAAAATACAATACCGCTAATAGATTTTTCTCTATTATTCATTCCTATTTTATTATGGTATTTATTTTTTCTCATTTTTTCATTTCCTTCTTATTTATATTTATCTTATATATTTTAATATAATTTCCTTTTAATTGCAATACTTTTTGCAAAATTTCTTTTATTATTTAAGAACAATAGGTACACAGAACGCTTCTTAGCGCAATTCCTATGTCTATCATACCTATTTTGGATTGACTATCGATTTGAACCAATTCTTGCAAAATTTGTCTTAAAATTTCTTTTTTAAAATAAGAAACTTGTTTTTTGTATTTACTTACTAGAAAAGTTTGATTTGGCTTTAACTGAAGCGCCGTTGTTATCTCTTGACCTGTTTCTTGTGCAATCACACACAAATATAATTTTTTAAAATGATTATATAAAGTAACCAAAATTTTTTGAAGTGGCTCTTTTTGATAAATCAGATTTTCCAAAACTTCCATTGCTTTGTCAATTTTCTTATTTCCTAGATTATCTGTTAACTCAAAAATTACACTTTCCATTTGTGGAATTGCCAATAAGTCAATCGCTTCATTTGTAATTTTTCCGCCATCTCCTGCATATTCAATTAATTTTCTAATTTCATTCATGAGCACTTGTAAGTTTGTTCCAGAAGTTTCAATCAAATATCTTAAATCATTATCACTCACTGCAACATGGTACAAAGTGCAAATTTGTTTTAATTTTGCAATTAAAGCGACTGGCTTAATTTCGTCAATTTGACAAATTACCGCATTTTTTTGAAGCGTTTGATAAACTTCATTTTTATCTATTTCCTCTTCTATAAAGACAATCACTGCTGTTTCTTGAATACTTTCGCTATTTTCCTCAAAATAGCAAATCACCTCTTTTTGAAAAGGCGTTGACTCTTTTTTTCGTCCATCTTTTTTGAAAAGGCCTGAATTCTTGACAACAATCAATTTTTTATCATACCCAAACGCTGGGACTTCAAGATTAAAAATAAAATCTTTGCTATTTGTTTCATCAATCACAATATCATTAATTCCTAGAACTAATTCTCCGAAATTTTTCTTTATTTTTTTTAATATTGCATCTATCAAATATCTCTCATTTCCATACAAAAGATAAATCGACTGTAAGTTTCCTGTATTTAATTCCTTTTCTAAAACATCATATTTTATTTCCATTTATTACCTCTTGATTTAATTATATCAGAAATATTTTTAATATACAACTAAAAAAAGAATTTTAAAAAGAAAAGACAGTCAGATATACATTCTATCTGACTGCATGCTACCATGAGCGTTATTCTTAAAAATCTTCTGATATCCTTTCTTCAATAAAGGATGCCCTCCAACTGCAAAATTCATCAGAAGCTCCCGGCTCTTCCATCTCATTCATGGTCGTAGTCCAGTGGAATTCAACACCTGGCGATATTATAATTTGCTGAGATTTACTTGAATTCATTGCTCCTACTACCAATAAAGCTACAAATCACAAAGTACCATTGTTCTTAAAATTTTCCGCACCATAATTTTTTCCTCCTAGCATTTCTCTTCCAACTTCAATTTCAAGTTAAAAATATTTTTATTTATAAATAACCTTTCTTATATCAATTATATCATATTATGTAAATTTTGTCAAATTTTCCATATAACAAAAAAGAGTATCAACAACTTGGCCTTGCCAATACTCTTTTTCAAACTATATTTCTAAATGATTTCCCAAAAATCCAGCTGCTGATTGAGCCACTTTATATTCTACTTCACCCATTTTTTGATTTGGCTCTTTCGACAACAAAATGACACTTCCGATAACATCTCCATCCGAAATAATTGGATAAATGACTTGCGAATTATAAATTCTTTCTCTTCCTTCATTTTCTGTAATTGGGATTGCAATCTCTTCATTATCTTTACTTTTGAAAACTTCTTTATTTTCAATTACTTCTTCTAATTGCTTACTCAAATTTTTTTCCAAAAAGTCTTTTTTAGAACCACCTGATACAGCAATTACTGTATCCTTATCAGTAATACAAGTAATATGTCCTGTTGTTTTCGCAAGTGTTTCTGCATACGAACCTGCAAATTCTGTAAGTTCACCAATCGGAGAATATTTTTTTAAAATAATTTCTCCTTCTTTATCCGTAAATATTTCTAAAGGATCGCCTTCCTTAATTCTGTGTACTTTACGAATTTCTTTCGGAATTACAACTCTACCCAAATCATCTATACGTCTTACAACACCTGTTGCTTTCATCTTTTTTCCTCCTTCTTTAAGTTAAGTTAGCTGTTCGAACGTCAGTGAGTTACAGATAACTTAGTTAAATGTTTTCCATTTAACTTCCTTATAAAAACTCCTTTGAACGACCTTTATAAACTTATTATGACAAAATTGGAGAAATTTATACAATATAAAAAATTTTTTTACAAATTCTGTGAAATTTTTTTAATGTTCATACATATTACCAATATCGGTTCGATAATCTAAAACATCATCCACTTCTTCTTTTAAAACTTCATAAACTTGAGATTTAATCTTCTCAAAATCATCTCCTGATTTTTCAATTGCAAATAATCTTGAATTACTAACCGAAGTATAACGATTTTCACCAATTTTTTTACTATTGGCAAAATATAATTTCACTCCTTTTTTTTCGACATTTTCTTTATTTAATGTAAACTCTACTGGTGGCACATTGGATTGAATCGAATATTCCTTGCTAACAACATATACTAAAAAGCTATTTTTTCCGTTAAATTTGCAATTTTTTTCAGATAGATTCCCATGAAATACATCTGTTGCGACATCGGCAAATGGCGTTTCAAAACTGTTGATAACATTCATTGCTTCTGGGTCTCCAAATCTAGCATTAAACTCAATAAACTTAATACCTTTTTCTGTTTTGAAAAATCCACCATATAAAATTCCGGTAAATTCTAAGGAATCCTTATTTAAATAATGAATTGTTTTTTCAATTAATTGACGACATTTTTCTATATCTTGTTCTGTTAAAAATGGAAGTAAACCATTGGCAAATCCAATGCATCCCATTCCACCTGTACCAGGTCCTTTGTCTAGATTATAGCGATATGGATAATCAAACGTTGTAGGCAAAGTAACAACTGTTTTTCCATCTGTGACACACATAACTGTAAATTCTTTTCCTTTTATCTTATCCTGTAAAATCACTTTTCCACTTTGACTCAAACATTCTCTAGCATAAGCAATCCCTTCCTCTTTAGTTGCAAAATGAACTCCACCAACTTTTACTCCTTTTCCTCCTGTTAGGCCTTCTGGTTTTACTACAAAATTTTCGTCCGAATAGGTTTTCGAAGCCATTTCCAATTCTGCTTCTGAAGTAATTTCAAAATTTTGAATAATCATACTTGGTTCTAATTCTTTTACAACCTCTAAGGCATAGGTTTTACTCCATTCAATTTTAGCAGCCTTGCTTGTTGGTCCAAATGTTTTCAAGCCCAATTCTTTGGCTAAATCTATTAATCCATCTTGTAATAAATTATCACTACTGATGATGCAATATTTTATATCCTGTTCTTGAATAAATTGTTTCACCAATTCTTTATCAAAAGGCGAACCAATCAAAAATTTTCCATTTGATTTTTGCACAAATTCCGCAATTGTAGGATTTTCATAAGGCATAACACAATACAATTCATATTTTTCGCTCATTGCTTCTGCAATTACTGCTTCTCTTGCACCATTTCCTAATAAAAGACATTTTTCCATATTTTTCCCTCCCTTTTTCCATTAAATTTAGTATACCTGATTTTTAGAAAATATTCAATAGCTAACTTTATTTTATTTAAAATAGAAAACCCGAGATTGACATACTGTTCTGCCAATCTCGGATAACGTTAGTTAAAATACAGATTACTTAAAACGTTCGGCGCACTCTTTCAAAGTAGTTTCAAGGTTCTTTAAATGTTCCTCTGTAAATTTTTGGATTTGCTGTCTGTATTTTTCTAGTATTTCATTTCTTTTTTCTTTGTTTTCGCTACACAGCAAATCCGTTTCTAATTGCAATTGCAAATATCTTATTTCCTCTTGATATTTTCTGCCGAGTTCCTGCATTTGCTTCTCTGCAAAATCCCGTGCCTCCCTCTGTTTTTGCATACAAGCCTTAACTTGATTTTGCTCCATCGTGATTCCTCCTAAATATTTGATAATATTATGTTAACATAATTTTACCTTACTGTCAATCTTTTTTCAAAAAGCCACCTTTCAGCATACTGTTCTGCTAAAAGGTGGCTTTTCATCATTCCTCTAAAATCTCTCTAATTTCTTCTTGTAAACGAAGCTTAATTTCTTCATCCAATTTCAAGTTGCCGTTTTCAGAGAAAAACGATTCAAAAATTGCAAGTTGTTCTTTTCTTTTTGGTGTTAATGGCTTTTGCATTTTTTTCTGTCCTTTCTAATTTTTTAACTATATAATTTTAACATAATCCATATTCCTTGTCAAATATTTTTTGCAGAATCTGTGTTTTTAGTGTTTTAACCAGTTTTACTTAATATTTCTTTTTTCATTTTTTTCATAATCTTTTTTTCCAATCTCGAAATATAACTTTGTGAAATTCCCATCATGTCAGCTACTTCTTTTTGTGTTTTTTCTTTACCGTCTCCTTCACAATCAATACCAAAACGAAGCTTCATAATATCTTTTTCACGATGATTTAAGTGTTCTATCGCAATGCGAAGCAACTTCTTGTCGACTTCTTCTTCAATTCTTTTAGAAGTAACATTTTCATCAGTTCCTAAAATATCAGAAAGAAGTAGTTCATTTCCGTCGCTATCTTTGTTTAATGGTTCGTCAATTGAAATTTCAGATTTAATTTTACTCGTACGTCTTAACTGCATCAAAATTTCATTTTCGATGCAACGTGAAGCATAGGTTGCAAGCTTAATATTTTTTCCTGTATTAAAAGTATTAATTGCTTTCATTAATCCAATGGTTCCAATGGAAATTAAATCTTCTAAATCCATACCTGTATTTTCAAATTTCTTGGCAATATAAACCACCAATCTTAGATTTCTTTCTACTAATATTTTTTTGGATTCACTATCATTTTCATCAAGCCTTCGAAGCAATTTTTCTTCCTCTAAAACATCCAATGGTGGTGGCAAAGTTTGACTTCCATTAATATAAAAAACTGGAAATTTTTCTAAGTTTTCTCTATCAAAATATTTTTTGAAAATCCTCTCAATTTTCGATTTAATTTTTTGTAAAAAATTCATATTTTCCTCCTTCCAAATTTATTTCATAAAATTTTCTTCACGCAAAGCTTTTCTGCTGTTTAAAATATCTAATCCAATTAAACTTGTGTATAAATTGGATTTGCATAATTTTCCATTATAAATTCCAATCATTACGTCATCTCTAATACATTCCTCCTCATCTAAAATTTTGATATAATCTGGTTTAAAACCAATCAGCAAACCATTTTCGTTTCCAAGTGATGAAAATGGTATCACTTTAAATTTATAGGAATAAATATCTTCTTTAGAATCAAGCCATTTACCTTGAATGATGTTATCTAAATTGTCTAGAATATCATTTGAAATCATATTTCTCAAACTATTTTTTTCCACAATTATAACATCAGTTTGGCTAATGGGTTCTTTGAGCAAATTTCCTGTGTCAATCATTGTTTTTAATTTTTGGTACTGACCTTTATAAAAAATTTCTAAATCACATAACATTGATTTTGTTTTGAGCCTATCTTTTATAATATACGAAACAGCAACTATAACAATCACTCCTAAAATACCACCAATGAGGGTAACTTTTACTGGATAACTACCAACTAATAATCCATTTTCAAAAACAATATTGCTCGGATTAATTAAAAACAATAGCATAAAGGATATTCCACCAAATGTAAATGATACTAGGTAAAAAAGTATTAACTGTTTTAGGATAGTTTTGAATTTACGACTGTCAAATCCAATCAATATCATCATAATGGAAATTAGAAATTTAACTATAAAGCTTTCTATGTTTCCTAAATTCCATAAATAATTTAATATACTATAGAGGCCTGCAACAAGGCTTGCGATTCCAATTTTGATGTAATTGATTTTGGATTTACTAATTATGGCAGTGGAAAATAGAATAATATAATTCATCATAAAATTTTCCAATAATACAATATCTAAGTATATTTTCAAACTTCTAAATCCTTTCTTGTTTTGTCTACTTGCCCCTATATTAACATATTCTTAATAAGAAACTTGTCATTTTATAGGCGTAAAAAAAAGAAATCATCTACAAAAATAGATGATTTCTTTCATTATTTGCCATAAATTTCTAAAAATCGCTATGTATTATTTATTGCCCAATCCTTTATTTTTTCTTAAAAAAGTTGGTATGTCTAATTCGTTTGAGTTATTGTCGTTGTTTGAAGAAGTAGAAGGTGTATTTCTCTTTTTCCATGCTTCTGCTACAATGTTATCATAGTTTTGTGTCATATTTTTTCTTTCTTCTTCTTTTTCAAAACCAGTTGCAATAACTGTGATTTGGATTTCATCTCCTAAACTGTCATCTGTAACCGTACCAAAAATGATATTAGCTTCTGGGTCTGCATTTCGTTGCACCAATTCGGCTGCAGTATTGGCTTCATGCAATCCTACATCAGAACCACCAGTGATGTTAATGATAACTCCTTTTGCTCCTTCAATAGAAGTTTCTAATAATGGACTTTGGATAGCTTCTTTAGCAGCATCTTCTGCTCTATTTTCTCCACTTGCTCTACCAACTCCCATATGTGCCATACCCTGATTTAACATAATTGTCTTAACATCAGCAAAGTCTAAGTTAATCAATCCTGGAATAGAAATTAAATCTGATATACCTTGCACACCTTGTCTTAATACATCATCTGCCATTCTGAAAGCTTCTACAATTGATGTTTTTCGGTCAATGACTTGTAACAATTTGTCGTTTGGAATAACGACTAATGTATCAACTCTTCCTTTTAAAGAAGTAACACCGCGTTCTGCTTGTGCTAATCTTTTCTTTCCTTCAAAAGTAAATGGCTTGGTAACAACACCAATGGTTAAAATTCCAAGTTCTTTTGCTGTTGCAGCAACGATTGGCGCAGCACCTGTTCCTGTTCCACCACCCATTCCAGCAGTGACAAATACCATGTCAGCTCCTTTTAATACTTCTGCAATTTCAGCACGACTTTCCTCTGCTGCTTGTGTTCCTATATCAGGATTTGCACCAGCTCCTAGTCCTCTAGTTAATTTTTCTCCAATTTGAATTTTAGAACTTGCTTTTGATAAATTAAGAGCTTGTCTATCTGTATTTACTGCAATAAATTCTACATTTTTTATGCCAGCTTCAATCATTCTATTTACTGCATTATTTCCTGCTCCTCCAACACCAATTACTTTGATGGTTGCAGTTCCATCCATCATGTAATTTAACTCCTCATTATTATCCATTATCATAAGGTATATCCTCCTTTTTAATTTTTAAAAACCTTAACTTAAAATTTATTTTATGAATAGAAAAAATCTTTTATTTTTTCTAAAATCACTTTTCCTAAACTATTTTCTTTTTTTGTGCCAATACTACTAGAAACTGTTTTTGCATAGGGTCTTGCTGCAATGTAGCGAACCAAAGCATAACTTACACGATGTGTTGATTTAACGGTACTCATCAGTCTTCCTGTTGAAACTTTGACTGGTATATTTAAAATGATTTTTCCCGCCATATCACTTTTATTGATATTTACAATTCCTTCGCCTGTTAGAATCACATTATTGATATTGGTCTTTGCTCCATGTGATGTTATATCTTTATTGACTAAGCTAAATATTTCTTCAATTCTAGCTTCTATAATTTCAACTAATTCAGAACTTTTGATGGTTTTATTTTTGTTTTCGATGTCTTTACACGTGTTTAAAACAATGTTGTTGTCGTTATCGATAAACGATTTTAGGGCTAGTCCATATTGTCTTTTTAATTTATCTGCTTCTTCCGTTGATATGCCTAAAACATAGGAAATATCGCTTGTGATGTTATCGCCTCCTAAAGCAATTGTATTCGTATAAATAAAAGAAGAACCATTAAATATTCCTATTTCTGTGTTGCCTGCACCAATGTCTAAAATCATTGTGTTATCATTTAACTCGTTTGTATCTAAAACTAGGTTTCGTTCTGCTAAGGCTGTTGGTACAACGCCATCCATTTCAATTCCTGCTTTTTTGAATATGGAGGACAACTTTTTCATATAATTTTTTTCTGCTAATATAATTTGTGCTGTTAAAGTAAAATTTGAACTAAACTTACCAACAGGATCGGTGGTGGTTTTGCCATCTTCTAGTATGAACTTATCTGGTACTATATCGATTAGTACTTTATCTTCTGGGATTTCAATATCTCTTACTTGTATGATTGCTGATGCAACATCTTTTACGGATATTCCAGCAAATTTATCTTTCGCTTCTTTGACGATACTGTTTTGTACAATTGTTATATATTTTCCAGGTATGGTTGTATAAGCAGAATTAATCGTTAAATTAGAAATTTCTTCTACTTCTTTGATGGTTTGTGCAATCGCAATGCTTAATTCTTCTTCATCCACAATCATTCCTTTTTTTATTGCAGAGCATTTACTCATCGTGCTACAAATAATCTCAATCTGGTTGAAATTATTAACTTCGCCAACAAATGTACTTACCTTAGAGGTTCCAATATCGATACCAACAATTATATCCCCTATTGCCAAGTTACAATTCCTCCATTTTTAAAATCGGTAGTCTTAGAATATTACATTTTTTATAAAAAGTCAAGATGAATTGAAATATTTTTGTAATAAAATTGTAATATTTTTGTTACAAAAGTTTGTATCGAAGTATTTAAGCCTTTTTGCTAAATTTGCTTTTCTTATGATTTATTTTCTTTTATTTTTGTTTGCACTTTTTGCGTCCATTTTTCAATATAATGTCTTCGAATAATTCCTAAATTATTGAACATTCTCCAAACAAATACAAAAATAGCTGCTAAGTAAATATCGACATTTAATTTTTCCCCCAAATAGGTCAAAGCCATCGACAAAACAGCATTTCCAAAAAATCCTGATAAAAATATTTTTAAATCAAAATTTTTCTTTATCACAGAAGAAATTCCTCCAAATACTGTATCTAATGCCGCAATAATGGCAATGGACAAATAACTTGAATAGGTGTACGAAATAACTGGTGCATTCATTCCAATCAAAGCGCCAATCGCACAACCAATGATAATGAAAATATAAATCATATTTCCCTCCTTTTTTATTCTACTTCCTTTTTATTGATAATTTTTAATATTTCAGATACACTCCATGCTTGAGCACAAGTCCCACCTGGTTTGTAAGGTGCAACAGAATCATAAATTTCTGATAGACTTCCCACGCATTCGTTTCCATACAATTCTTTTTTAAAGGTGTTATAAACATTTTCTACTAATTTTTCTTTTTCAATTACATATTTTTCTTTTTCAATTCTGTCTTTTTCAGCATCAATAATATTTTCTAAAGCTTCGGCATATAAACCTAACAACCATACCCACGTAATTCCTTGATGATAACTTTTATCACGTTTTACACTATCGCCAGAATATTCTGGAATATAGCCTTCCTCTTCTTTTGCCAAAGTACGCAAACCATATTTGGTTAATAACTTCTTTTTGGCTGTTTCAAAAATCGTTTTTCCTGTATAAGAAGCTGGCGCAATTACTGGATAGGTCGTGGCAATACTGAAAAGCTGATTTGGTCTTATTTTGTCATCACCTAAAACATCATATAATGCCTTTTTATTAGGATTGTAAAATTTTTCTTCAAAAACTTTTTTATGATTTTTGGCTTTATTTTTGTAAATCTCTGCAACTTCTTTTTCACCAAATTTTTTGGCTAAATATTCTAAGGTTTTCAAAGCATTGTACCATAAACTATTTAATTCAACAACTTTTCCATTTCTTGGTGTTACAACATAATCACCAATTTTAGCATCCATCCAAGTGTTTTGGGTTTGTGGTGTGCCAGAAACTAATAATGCATCTTCATCGATATAAATATTATTGTCATCTAAATCAATTCCATTTTGGTAATGTTCTACAATGTCTTTTAATTTTTCATATAGATTTTCTTTTACGAAATCATAATCTTTGGTATATTTCATAAATTTATTGACTTGTTCAAATAATAATAAAGAACTATCTGCACTGTTGTATAATGGTTTGCCATCTGTTTCAGAATAGCCGTTTGGAACAAGTCCACAGTTAATATCTCTGGTTAGCGTCAATAAAACTTCGCGTGCGATATCATATTTTTTGGTTAGTAATAATAAGCCTTCAAATGAAATGCAAGTATCTCGTCCCCAATCTAAAAACCATGGAAATCCTGCCAAAACAGAATGTAAACCAAATTCTGGTCGGTTGATAATAAAATTATCGGTTGCGATTATTAAATCTTTCAAAAATTCATTTTTTTCTTTTTGCTGTTTCGTTAGATTGGACTTATTGGTAAGCAACTTCGTTTCTTTAATTTGCTTTTGAAGTCGAGCAATTTCCTCTTCAAAAACTCGATTTGGTTCTAAGCTTTCAATTTCTTCTTCCAAAGAAACAAGGAGATAAATATCTTTTTTCTGTTTTGCTCCTATCAAAATTTCATATCTGCCTGGCACACACAAATTTTCTTCTGGAAAAAATCCTCGTTCTTCCTCTTTTAGATAATACATATTTCGAAAAGTATCTTGTTGATGCTCAATATAATTTCCATCGCTACAATTCATATAAATTGGCTGATTATCATCAATTTGAATTTTGATTTTCTTTTGGATTTCTTGTTGCACGTGAAATTCATGATTGGTTGTCATATGATGAAAATCACGAAAATTTAGAATAGGCGCAATTGTCATTTTGACATCTGTTGCTTGGTTATTTTTGATTTCGTAATGAACAACAACTGTATTTTTTCCATAAACCATAGCAATCCTTTTCGTAATTTTTACTTTTTCCACTTTATAAACAAATTCAGGATATTCTTCTTTTTGAAAACTTTCTTGATGTTTATATCCTTCGGAAATGTAATTATTGCAAACATTGGTATATAAATCAATTTTTTTATCCTCAATTAAAATGCTTTCATCTAATTTGGATAAAATCAAATGTCTTCTAGCTGGTGGTTTTAAAGGAGCCACTAACAAGCCATGGTATCTTCTGGTATTCGCTCCTAATACCGTGCTAGAGGCATATCCTCCTATTCCATTGGTAATCAGCCATTCTTTTTGGATTGCATTTTTAAGGTCTAATTGTTTTTTGGTTAATTTCATTTGTATTCTCTCCTATTATTTTTCCTTTTTCTTTTTGCTATCGGTTTTAGTCTTTTTCTCCGTTTTCTTTTTCATGTCTTTTTTAGGTTTTTTCTCTGCTTTTTCTTTGGTATCTTTTTTGGATTTTTTTGCTGTTTTCTTTTTGGTTTTGCTTTTTTCTAGTTTTTCAATTTCTTTTGCAATTTTCTTATTTTCTTTTATTTTTTCTTCGGTATTTTGAATGGATTCTACTCTCGCTTTATATTTTTCACTGAATTTGCTTTTTTTCTTATTTTTCTGTGCTTTTACTGTTTCGGTTGCTTTTTTTACAATTTCCTTCTTTTTCTTTTCTGCTTTCTGTTCTTTTTTAATATTCTTTTTATCTTCTTTTAAAATCGAATTTAACAATAAAAATTCAGTACCATTTTGCTGGTCTTTAAATTTCAATTCATTGCAAATTAGTTCAATAACAATGGAAGCAATCATATTCGCATTGTGTCTAATACGGTCGTTTTTAATGCATGATATATTTTTCTGAATGATTTTTACACCAAGACTCGCAGCTTGTGTGATATTGGCTTCTACAATTTCACTTCCCTCTTTGTTGTATCTTCTAACATATTCTGGAACCACTTCTCCTGTATCGACTAAACAATAATCAAATACGCCTTTTCCAACATGGTCTTGAATGGCTTTGATGTGTTCGGCTAAGGTGTAATTATCGGTTTGTCCGAATTCTGTCATAATATTGGAAACATACATTTTAATGGCTTTACTTTCTTTAATCGCTTTTGACACTTTTTTAACCAACAAATTTGGTAAAACATTGGTATATAAACTGCCTGGTCCAATGATAATTGCTTCTGCTTCTTGAATCGCCTCAATTACACCAGGTG
This sequence comes from uncultured Clostridium sp., assembly GCA_947647595.1. Lineage (GTDB taxonomy): Bacteria > Bacillota > Clostridia > TANB77 > CAG-508 > Scatovivens. Next base: position 102,694 of record CANSKZ010000006.1, read on the forward strand.
CTGGTTTGCAATTGGATGGACTAATATAAATTCGATTAATTACTTCTACTTTTTCAGATACAACTTCTGGAATTTTATCTTTTTTCTCAACAACTGTACCATCTGTAAGTTCTGCACAAATCATAATCTCATCTAACGTTACTGGCAATACCCTGCCATTAATATTTAACACTTCTGTACTTTTTTGAATGGCTTCTGAAATATTACCATATAATTCATTCATAGCTGTTAAATAAATATCACCAAAATTTAAACCGCGTAATCTTTCATTTTGAAAATTCAAATGCATCAATTCTCGCATTAAATCTTCTTTGTCAGACATCGCAATAATGCTTCCTTTAATATCTTCTAAAGGCAAGGCATCTAATGCTTTTCTTGATTCTGTTGGAATATTTCCATAATCAGACATCGTCACAATGGCTGTAATATTATTGGTATATTTTCTTAACCCTTCAATAACCGTATTCAAGCCTTGTCCACCACCAATGATGACAATTTTAGGTCCTTCGTCATAGACTTTTCGATTAAAAATCAATGATTTTATATTAACTTTTGCTTTTTTACCTTTCTCCGAATCTTGGTCATTTGCCTCAATAATAATTTCCAGATTTCTTTTTTGAATAAAAACAATGCCAAGCACAATAAAAACAAATCCAACAACAAATATACCAATAACTTTTCCTAACTCACGAATTTCCATTTCCTCAGTCACTAAAATAAGACTGAATCCATAACATGCAAGTGCAATTCCTATCATGATTAAAAAAATCCATCTTTTTACCTTTTCACTTGATTTTATCCATTCTAACAAAGCCTTCATTTTTTCCTCCTTTTATTCTTCTCCCATTACTATAATTTCTAATTCTATCTCTTGATTAAATTTTTCTTTCACTGATTTTTGAATTTGTTTGACCAATTCTAAAACATCTTTTGATGTCGCTTTCCCTTTATTTACAATAAATCCAGCATGTTTCGTTGAAACTTCGGCATCTCCTATATGGAAGCCTTTTAAGCCTGCTTCTTCAATCATTTTAGCAGTTGGCTTATTGGCAATTCTTTTAAAAGTACTTCCTGCATTTGGAAATTCTAAAGGCTGTTTTTCCATTCTTGCAGTTTTATATTCTGTCATTTTTTGCTGTATTTTTTCTTTTGAACCATATTCTAATTTTATGGTTGTTTCCAATAAAATTAATCCATTTGTTTCAAACGCACTTTTTCGATATCCAAACTGATGTTCTTGTAAATTAATTTCTCGAATATTTCCCATTGTATCCATACATCTTGAAGAAATGACAATATCCTTCATTTCTCTTCCATACGCTCCTGCGTTCATTTTAATCGCTCCACCAATAGTCCCTGGAATGCCTGATAATTCTTCCAAACCTGTTAACCCATTTTCAGATGCAATAAAAGCTAACCTAGCAAGTGTCATCCCTGCTTTTACAGTTAGATAAGCAAACTCTTTTTGCTTTTCTATAGCATAATCATTTTGTTGTATTTGAATGACAATTCCACGAATGCCACCATCTTGTACTAATAAATTGGTTCCATTGCCAAGAATAAAAAAAGGCAAATTTTGCTTTTGGGCAAATTTTAGAATCCATTTTAATTGTTCCTCAGATGTCGTTTTAACAAAATAATCCGCTGTTCCACCAATTTTAAAAGAAGTATGTTTGCTCATTGGCTCATCTTTCCAAAAGTTTTGCTGAAAAACTTCTTCTAATTCTTGCATTATTTTTTCCATATAGCTAAACTCCTATTTTTCTTCATTCCAATCATTAAAACTTGTATTATCTTCTGTTTTTGAATGATTCTCATAAACAGTAGAAGGCAAATAAAGCAAATTTGAGTTACTTGTCATTTGTTTTGTTTCATTATAAACTTCTCCTGTTTTGTAATTTACAATGTACGTATATTTTGCTTCCGCAATTCCAATTTGAGAAAGCATTTCTGGATTTAAACGATAATAATAATCTTCTTGATATTGACAATCATATTGATTACGTTTACGATAAAATTCCTGAACTTCGCTATTTTCTTTCACCAAAGATTCTTCTGGCAATTGAATTTCTGAAAAATTTTCAATACGCTTTCCTCTCCAAAATGAAACCGTTTCTTTTGTAACAGAAATTTTTATCTGATTTGTTGCCTCTGCTAAGGAATATTGTTCTATAATAGCTTGCCTAACAATCCCTAATTCTGCTTTTAACTGATTGTTTTCCACATTCTTGATACCACTAAAAGTAACCCTTATTCCTACACCAGCTAGCATCAACATCAAAATAACTGTAAGCATTAATGAGACTAATGTAATTCCTTTTTCATTTTTTATCATTTGCGTTTACTCCTTCTTATATTCCTATCATGATACTATCATTTTTTGAATAAATTGACAAGACTTTTTACAAAATTTATTCTTCCTTACATTCTTTCATCACACGATCTAGAACATTGGCTAAATATTTCATGCTGTTATTACATTGTTCTAATGTATTTCCAGTTGCACCGACTTCAATAATAGCAGCACCACTTGCTACTTGCTGATTGTATCTAGAATTTCGTAAAATCATTGGTTTGAATAAGCCTGGATACATTTGATTGGCTTTTTCTTGAATGCGAATGGCTAATTTCAAATTTTGATTCCAATTACTATGTTCCAGACCACCACCGTTAGTTCCAATTACAAACATCAATTGGGCTGCTGTTTCTTCTCCAATTTTAACACAAGGAGCGTAATTACTATTGCTTCCGAAGCGCATCACGGTGAATATCTAATACACATTCTGCACTTGGATATTTAGTAAGCAAGCTTTTAACTGTCGCAAGTGACCTTGTATACGAACCAGTATAGGCTGGATAATCATGATAACTGGTATCATGTATGGCTGTATAACCTTTATTGGTTAATTGATTCGCAAGTTCTGTTCCAACTCTTGCTACTGAATGATTTAAATCGGTTGTTCGATAATTTCCTGTTGAGGCATATTGTGAATTTTCTGTTGGCGTATAACTTTCACAGGTATGTGTGTGATAAATGACAACATTTTGAGTGTCTTTAAATTTCAAATCTGGTGTTAACATTTCTTGCGTTAACGGATATTTGGATTCATTCTTTAATTGCACACTATGATACGTATCCGTAAAAACATCTTTTTTATTGTTGGCTTGTATGACAGATGTTTGTACATTTTCAGTTGTAGAATTTGAGACATCTGGCGTTGGATTCGTTGATTGTTTTTCCTTTTCATCTGTCTGATGATTTTCTGCTGGCTCAAATGCGGTGATTTCCTCTTGATTTTCTTTTTCCATCATTTCTTCCTCTGCACCAGAAAAAACAGCCAACTCTGCAACCAAAATTTTCTTCAATTCACTCGTTTCTTCTTTTTCTTTTTGTTCAAAATGTTTAGCAAAAGAAAGATTACTTTTTATCATGCGAAGATGACTTTGTAATGCAAAACTTTCTTTATCAAATTTCTGAGACATACGATAAACCAGTTTTGCAAATTTGAACATCATGGCAATTATTAAGATTATGACAATAATTTTGATAATGTTTTTTAATAATGTTTTTAAATTAATGACAGCTAAACGAATCATAAAAAAACTCTCCTTTTGCATTATATGGAAAGAGAGTTTTCTTTATGACATATATTTTTATATTTTAAATTGGTAAGGCAATAATTCTTGTAAAGTATATTCCTTGATAGTATCGTTGTTTAACGTGTAAATTTTGAAATCTGGTTTGGTGAATTCACTCATAAATTGTCTACAATATCCACAAGGTAAACATTCTTGTAAATCATTTACTGTTTTGCCACCAAGAATAGCAATTCTTTCAAATTCTTTTTCTCCTTCTGAAATGGCTTTGACAAAAGCAACTCTTTCAGCACAAATCGATTGTATTCCATGGTTCATAATATTGCATCCTGTAAATTGTTTCCCACTTTTAGTTGTTAATACTGCGCCAACTTTAAAATTGCTATAAGAGTCTTGGGCATATAACATACTTTTTTTGGCTAACTCAAAATCTTTGATTACATCATTCATTTTTCTTACTCCTTATTTTAATACGTAAATCATTAAGCCACCCTTTTTTATATTTTAAAGAAACATAACCAATGCCACTAGCTGAAAGTGCTCCAATTGCATCAACAATCAAATCCTCCATGGTGTCTTCTAAAGCTTCTCTTCCAACTAATTCCGTTCCATCTCTTAATTTATATTTTTGCATATTTGTTCCTAATAAACCATCTGATGTAAATTCATAAAATTCCCAAATCACGCCAACCGTAATCGCAAAAGAAAAAGCAAAAAAAGCAACAAAAAATGGGGATAATGTGACACGGTCATTATCTTTATTCAAGATATCAATCAAAGAAAATCCTATGAATCCAATCATCACACCACTTAGTGTATGTAAAATTGTATCCCAATAAGGAATCGTATAATAAAAATCTCGCACTTCTCCTAGGAATATTGCAGAATATAAAAATAGGACATATAAATAATAAATTTTCCCTGGAATTTCAATTCTAAACTTTTTAGTAAGCATACTTGGCAACATTAAAGCAAACACTCCCAAAATGCATTCCAAAAGCATTAATACATAATCACTTCTCACTCTTCCATCAATGTCTGCCTCACTAAAAACATTGGAAGTTGTTCCAATTTTATAGAACAAAAATCCAATTGGTGCAATAAAACTAATCATCACAATCGCACTAAAAATTTTGCCGATTTTCATTTTAGTTTCTTCTGTTAATTTTTTCATATTTTCTCCTCCTTATCCATATTTCTTTATTTTTATCACATATTTTTCTGATTTTGTTTTATGGTCTATTTCTTCAATAATAAATTTCCCTTTTCCTCTTATGTTCATAATATCTCCTAAATTTATCTTTTTTGAAAACTTCGTTTCTAGTTGATGATTCACAAAAACTCTCTGCTCATTTATCAACTCCATCGCTTTGCTACGAGAAGTTCTGGCTAATTCTGCCACAAAATTATCCAATCGCATGGAAGATACAATAATGGTACGTTCCTCAAATTCTGGTTCTTTGGTTTCTATTTCTTCCATTGAAATACAATCAAATATTGCTTTTTGGAATCGTGTTAAGCTTGGTAAATTCGTTGATAAAAAATCAGACACTTCTTTTAAAACAATCACATCCGCCCCTGTTTCTCTAACTAAAATATCACCAATTTTCTCACGTTTTATTCCTAATTTCAAAATTCCACTTAAATAATTTCTATGCTCATAATGCAAATCTTTTGGCAAAGTAATTCGAATTCCACAAAGGATATTGGCATAATTTTTTTCCACCATTTCCAACGAAAATTTTTCTGGATAAAACAGCAAAATCACTCGTTCTGAATAGGCGCCATTTCCTCCTAAAAATAAATAATTTTTAATCTTCCTTTCTCTCAAAAATTGTTCTGCTACTATTTTTTCAGAAAGATTCAAAAAATCAGTATTGGTTATTTTATTTTTTGAAACGGCAAATTGATGCTTATCTTCTATCTTTGCCTCTAATAATTTTCTTGCATTTTCCCCTTCTGGGACGTCTTTTCTACTATTTTTAAACATCGATTTCCTCTTCTTAACGCTTTTATTTCTCGTATTTTTTGCAAAATTGTTTCTTCCTCCAAACCATATTCCTGCTCAATTTCTTGGCAATTTCCATGTTTGATAAATTCATCTGGATACCCTATTTTGAGAATTTCACAATTTAAGTTTTGCTCAAAAGCCATTCGTTCGATTTCGCTTCCCAAACCACATTTCAAGCTGGCATCTTCTAACGTAATCGTTATCTGCGATTTTTTCATAAATTCGAATAGTGTTTCTTCATCAAGTGGTTTTAAAAATCTCGCATTCAAAACACTCGCTTGGATTCCTTCTTCTTTTAATCGGTCAGCTATACGATAAGCTTTTGCCACAAATTTTCCAATTCCAATTAAGCAAATTTCCTTTCCCTTTTGTAATATTTCACATTTTCCCAATTCGATTTTTTCTTGCGCCTCAAAATGAAGTTCCTCTGCTCCTCTCGGATAACGAATCAATACTGGTCTTTTCAAGTTTACCGCAAATTCCAACATATTTTCCAATTCCGAAAAATCCTTTGGCGCCATAATCGTAAAATTCGGAATAATATTGGTAAATGCCATATCTAGCAAACCTTGATGTGTTTCGCCATCATTTCCTACAATTCCACTTCTATCCGAACAAATCACCACTGGCAAATTCAAAATCGCAACATCATGAACCAATTGGTCAAAGGCTCTTTGAATAAAGGAGGAATACATTGGAACAACTGGAATCATGCCTGCTTTAGCAAGTCCTGCTGCTAAGCCAACCGCATGTTGTTCTGCAATTCCAACATCAAAAAATCGCTGTGGAAATTCTTTAGCAAATGCTCTCAAACCCGTTCCATCTTTCATCGCAGCTGTAATGGCTACAATATTGGGATTTGTTTTGGCTAAATCCACCAATTTATTGCCAAACACTTTGGAATAATCAAATTTTGCCTTTCCAAGTTTTTCACCTGTTAAAACATCAAATTTTGATGTGCTGTGAAACATATCTGGACTATCTTCTGCCGGTTTATAACCTTTGCCTTTTTTGGTTAAAACATGAACTAATGTCGGACCATTTTGTTCTTTCACAACTTTAAAAATGTTCTCTAAAGCTTCCAAATTATGCCCATCTACTGGTCCTAAATAGCGAAAGCCAATATCTTCAAAATACATTTTAGGAATCACAAATTGTTTGATTCCACGTTTTGCTTTTTGAACTAATTTTACAACTTCTTCGCCAACAACTGGTATTTTATTAATGGTTCGTTTTCCTTTGCCATTTACATTGGTATATAAACCTTTCGTTCTTAGCTTGGAAAGTAACATCGAAATGCCTCCCACATTTTTGGAAATGCTCATTTCGTTATCATTTAAAATGACTAACATATTCGTATTGCTACTTCCTACATCATTTAAAGCCTCTAATGCCATCCCACCCGTTAAGGCACCATCGCCAATCACAGCCACAATTTTGTGATTTTCCTTCTTAATATCTCTTGCTCTTGCCATTCCCAATGCAACCGAAATCGAAGTGCTACTATGACCTGTATTAAAACAATCATAAATACTTTCTGTCACTTTTGGAAATCCAGCTAATCCATTCATTTGTCTTAATGTATGTAATTTTTCTTTTCTGCCAGTTAGCATTTTATGTACATAAGTTTGATGTCCCACATCCCAAATAATTTTGTCAATTGGTGTGTTAAATATCGCATGAAGCGCAATGGTCAATTCTACCACGCCAAGATTGGAAGCTAAATGTCCACCAGTATTTGAGACTGTTTGAATCATTTTTTCACGTAATTCTTGGGCTAATTGTTTCTTTTGTTGCAAATCTAATTTTCGTAAATCCTCTGGATAATTTACTTTTTCTAACATGCATTTTCCCCTTTATATTATAAAATAAGTTAACAAACTTGTTACAACTGGAACCGTTATATTATCCGTTCCTTTTGCAGAAATAGCTTCTAAAATAGTAGCTATTATCGATACGCCAATTGCTTTTAGCCAAAATAACTCTATATTACAATATGAAAAAACACAAAAAGTAATGATAAAAGATGTCATCAACATCACGCTTGAACCAGCTATTGTTTTGTTGGCACCAAATATTTTATATTCTTTACTTTTTATTGCTTTTCCTGCAATGGCAGCAAATCCATCTCCATAGCACATCACGAAAAATCCAACTAACCCAATCAATCGATTATTCGTCAAACCATAAGATAAAATTACCAATGGAATAAGAGAAAACGCAAAATAAACCGTTCCTAAACCGTCTTTTTGTTCTTCCTCACGTTCCATGACTTTAATTAAATTTCCACGATACGACAAAAAATTAATCACAACAAACGCAATCGGTGGAATCATAGCAAACACCAAATCATCAAAAAACGCCATCGCAATCAGCCACCAATTGGATAATAAAATATGAATAAATTTTCGACTTGCTTCTTTATCTAATTTTTCAAAATATTTGGCAGATAACATTAAGATGGCTATATAAGCAAAAGAAATGATAATTCCAAGTATATTTTTCATGTATTTTCTCCTTTAAACATTATTATCATGATTATATTCCCAATGTGCATAATACGTTATATCTTCATATACTTGACTGTCACTTGTTATCGGTTCACCACCAATGGGTTCTGTATACCACCCTAAAAACGTATATCCTTCTCTTGTTGGTGTTTCAAGATTTTCTAAAGTTGCACCATAAGCCATATCATAAGATTTTACATTAAGTGAATCTGTTTCTGCTAGTTGTAAAGAACGAATCGATAAAGTATCTCCCGCCAACCATGCATAACCATCTGTATAAAACATGAAAGCAGCATTATTTCTTTCTGTTGCTGTAAATGTATGGGTAATTCTTTGCCATTGACTCGTTACAGGAACCGTTTTAAATCCTCCCTGCTCTTGCCCAATCCACATATTAATATTTCCAATTGTTTTCAATTCTACACTCCAAGTATATGTCTTATTACTTTCGAGTCTCGTATCAGCCACATATAAACCTGCCCAAGAAGTTTGAAAACTATTTTCAAAAGTAAATTGTAGCATTCTTCCCTTTAAACCTTGTAAATCGTCTCTCATTTCTCTTGAACGAATGGTTGCATAATTGCTATAATAGTTTGAAACATCATTTCCATTTTCCCACAAATTATTTTCTAAATAATTATAATCAAAAGAAACATGAATTGGATTTTTTAAAGCAAACAAATAATATTTTCCTACTAAATCAGTTACTTGTTCATGAATGATTGAAAAATCATCTCCGCTAGCTGATAAAACTGGTTGATTTTCTTGATTCAAATTTATTACCTCTATACCATCTGAATACTGAAACGGTACATAATAATTTCCTTTATAATAATATAGTACTTCACAATTATTTGTTTGAATTGTGTTATCACCAAATAAAAGATTATCTTTAAATTGTGCATTTTTTAAATCTGTTTGTAAATTTATCACAATATCATTTTTTAGTTCATATTGATTTAAATTTGCTTGGGAAAAATCATATATTTTCCCATCTATTTCTACATTTCCGCCATTTCCAACAGACCAAAATTGTTCTTTGGTGTAAAGAGGAATCATCTCAGTTGAATCCGCTATTTTATCATTTTCTATTTCATTATAATATTGTTTTTGCATGAATCCAATCGACTCAGTTTGCGTTTGTGCTCTTTTAGCGCTTATACTATAAATTCCCATAATGGTAATTAAAAAAAACATCATGGCTAACATAACAAATATAGAAATCGCACCTTTTTGAGATTTTTTCCTTTTTTCTATCATATTCATAAAACTCCTTTTAAGAATTTTTCATTCCTATTTTATACCTAATTTTCCAATTTGTCTATCCTTGTTTTATTATTTTATTTAGTTTTTAAAATAATATTGCAAAATAAGACAAAATATTATATAATTTGTAAAAATAATGTTTCAATTTTTAAGGAGGATTTTATTTATGAAAAATATTGATGTTGCTATTATTATGGGAAGTGATTCTGATTTACCTATCATGAAAGATGCTGCTAAATTTTTAGACGATATGGGAATTTCTTATGAAATGAAAATACTTTCGGTTCACAGAACACCTGAAAAAGCTTCTGCTTATGCTGAAGAATTAAAAATGCGCAATGTAAAAGTTATTATTGGAGGAGCTGGTGGTGCTGCTCATTTACCTGGTGTTATTGCTGCACAAGTTCCTGTTCCAGTCATTGGCGTTCCAATTTATACAAAAACTTTGAATGGTTTGGATTCTTTATACTCTATCGTTCAAATGCCTTCTGGAATTCCAGTTGCAACCGTTGCAATCAATGGTGCTAAAAACGCCGCTATTTTAGCCACTACGATTTTAGGGACTTCCGATGAAACCATTAAACAAAAATTAATTGATTACAAAGCATCCCTAAAAGACGCCGTAATCGCCAAAGACGAAAAATTACAAGCACAAGGTTATGAAGAATATATGAAAAATATGTAAATTTTATGTAAATTATTAAAAAGGAGAAAAATCATGATAAAAAAATTAAGTAGTGGAAAAGTCCGCGAAATTTATGAAATTGATGGAGATAAATTATTATTAGTGGTATCTGATAGAATCTCAGCTTTTGACTATATTTTACCTTCCCCAATTCCAAATAAAGGAAAGATTTTGAACCAAATTTCCAAATTCTGGTTTGATTTTGTAAAAGATATTGTGCCAAATCACATTATTTCAACTGATAGCAAAGATTTTCCAAAAGAATTTCAAACGCCTGAATTTGAAGGTCGTTCGATGCTTGTTAAAAAATTAAAAATGCTTCCTGTTGAATGTATTGTAAGAGGTTATATTACTGGTT
>CANSKZ010000007.1 GCA_947647595.1 uncultured Clostridium sp.
TTAGTAAATTTTATTTTTTGCTTTCTTCGTCGTCAGCAAGATTTATTTTAGCACACATTATTTCTCTTGTCAACATCTTTTTTAAAATTTTTTTAAATATTTTTTTATATTCTTTTTACATTCATAATTTTTCTAGTATTTAATAGTGTTTCATGGATTCTATTAATTTAAAATATTTATTTGAATTAATATTGTTTAATACCTTATTAATTCAAATCAAAAAATATTTGACAAATTTTACAAATTATGTTAATATAATTATGTACAAAAAAATATATTTTTTTCTTAGGAGGTAAGCAAATGCAATCAGAATCAAAACAACCCTTTAATGCTCAGGCACTAATCGATCAGGCCAAACGGGACGAATTCTACAAAAAAGCTCAAGCCGATGCAGTAACGCATACTGTATCGAGCGGCTGGAATAAAGGAAAGGTCCAGAAAAACCATTCTGTCCCCAGATATTATCGCCAAATTGACGACTAAGAAACACAAAAAGAAGAATATTTTTTCTTCGTGGGCTGTTTGCTTTGGCAAATAGCCTATTTTTTTATATAATCCAAAATTTTTTCACTTTCTTCTATTATAGTTCTAATGTCCTTATCGAAAATATTCTCTCGAATTGTGGCTTTCGATTTGTTTTCTAAAATCATTCTTAATAATTCAAATACGTTAATTGTATAATGTCTAAATTCATAACTATCTTCTATATTTTGAAATTCTACAGATTCGATTAATCCAAATGAATTATCGAAAAAATTTAAGATTTGCTGTAATAGCTCATTTTCAATATTCGGATTATTGGTTCTATAGTAGATTTTTAAATTTTCTTTATATTCCAAATAAAGTTTTTCAAAGTCAATATTAAATTTGGTGCTGCATAATTTTACGATATGCAAATAAAATGCCTTTAGAAAACAATAAACAAGTGATTTGTCAACAGTTTGATTTTCTTTGAATTTGTCTAAAATCTGATAAATCCTGTCTTCTGTTAAATGATAGATTTCCTTTGCTAATTTTTTTTCATTCATTGGTTCTCTCCTTTATCCATTGCAAAAAGCCTTTGCAGCCTTCTACAATATCTTGATAGGTTATATCGAAATTTCCTGTATACCATGGGTCTGCAATATCTCTTGGATTTTCAGAAAAATCAAGTAATCGATGAACTTTATTTCTGGAATCATGACCAATTATTCTTACTATATTTCGGACATTACTATTTTCCATTCCGATAATATAATCAAATTTTTCGGAATCGTCTTTTGTTAATTGACGTGCTTTTCGGTTAGTGAATGGAATTTTCATTTCTCTTAACTTAGTAGTTGTCCCTGGATGCATTCCATTTCCAACCTCTTCTGAACTGGTTGCTGCTGATTCAATATAAACTTCGTTTTCTAACCCTTCTTTTCGAATCATATCTTTGAAAACAAATTCTGCCATTGGCGAACGGCAAATATTGCCAAGACAAACAAATATTATTTTTATCATGATTTTCTCCTTTTTTTGATTTTATCATTTTCTTCAAACTTTAGCAACATTTTATACAAGAAAAAAGTGTTTTATTAATTCTTTCCTTAATAAAACACCTTTTTTCTTATTCTTCCATTTCTTTGGCTAGTTTTCCAATAGCTTTGGTTTCGATTCTGGATACATAGGAACGTGAAATTCCCATCATACTTGCAATTTCATGTTGCGTTTTTGGTTTATCTCCATTTAATCCAAATCGAAGTTCAATGATTGTTTTTTCTCTATCTTTTAAAATTTGTTTAATTTTTTCGTATAGCCTTTTAATTTTTAATTTCAAATCTACTTCATCTTCAATGTTTCGATCATCGTTTTCTAAAATTTCTTGAAGTGTCACAACATTGTCATCTTTATCTTTTCCAATTGGTTCATTTAAGTAGACTTCTGCACCTAATTTTTTGGTTGAACGCAAATACATTAATATTTCATTTTCTATACATCTAGCAACATAGGTCGCTAATTTAAAATTTCGACTTAAATCATAACTATTAATTCCTTTGATTAATCCAATTGTTCCAATGGAAATCAAATCATCAGAATCCACTTTTGTAGCAGAATATTTCTTAGCCACATGGGCAACTAATCTTAAGTTTCTTTCTATTAAAATATTTCTAGCTTCCTCATCACCATCTTTTAACTTTTCTAAATAATACTTTTCTTCTTCTGGTGCTAAAGGTTCTGGAAATAAATTACTACTTTGTATGTAACCAACGCCAATAATTGCCTGACTTAAAAAGCTGATAAAATTTGATATCGAAATGAATAACATATCATTACCTCCACATTATAATTTAAGTATATGAAGGTAAAATGTTTTTGTGCCTGACCTTAGCTGGAATTTTTTTATATTTTAAAAACTATAATATTCGCAAGCTTTACAAATCTCTCTCCAATTTTCTTTTTCTTTAAATTTAGAAATCATTGTATTTTCATCCATAAATCCTGATACAATCATCGCATTTTCTAAGCAACTACTTTCTTCAATTACAAAATCTACAAGTGGACATTTGATACCATTTGATTTACCTGTTGGATTAATATCATTTTTGAATTCTAATCCCATTATATACTCCTTTCTTTTTATTTCTATAAATTAAAATCTGCTAGTAACTTTTTATTACAATATTCCAATGTATTATATTTTTCTTCCATTTCTAATCTCCTTTTGCAAACCTCTTTTTTAATAAGGAAATATAAATTGATATTCTATTGAACTTACTAATTCATTAATAAATGCATTTATTTCATCTACATTCTCAAAAGATAACGAGTGCTTCAAATATTAATGCCCATTGTTTCTTTTACTCTATCTGCTAAATCTGCAATTGTCTTTCTGAACTCTAGTGCTTTTCTGTATTGGAATTTTTTCGCTATTAATCCTCCCCATTGTATAGCAGACATTTTCTCATATCGCCTTTTTCCTAATTCGAAAGCTAATAATATTAAATATCTCTGGGTTTGAAAAAATAATGTGTTTTGTTTCACTTGATTTTTTATTTCTCATTAATATTTTCTCCTATCTTATATATTTTGAAATTAAACAATGTTTATAGATTGTACCATAAATTCTGTCAAAACTCAACATTTATGTGAATTTTATTACATTTATTTTATCTCTACTTGAGACGCTTTGTGCAGAAGCACCTTATTTTTTATTTCAAAAGCAGTTGCAACAATAGTTTCAAAGAAGTATATACACACCTTTGAAATTTTTCGCCTTAACTATTTTTTTAATTTACACTTAACTTTTATGTAAATCTATAGTATAATGTATTTAGATGGTAACTTTATGTTAATGTCATCCGATATTTCGGGGGCATTACCTCCGAAATATGAAAAAATACAGGAGGTGTTTTACCATGAAAAAAATGGAAGTTACTATTATTGGACTATTTTTCAACGTAACTGAAGCAGTGATCACAATCCCAGTTAACTTACCTAAGTGTTCAAAAATTCTGACTGCATTTGTAAAAACCAAAAATATTAACCCTTGTTTATGGGTTAATTACATGGTTCCATCAGATGCTAAAGAAGCATATTGTAAGTTCCAATTTGTTATTGTTCGGTGCGAAAATGACGAGTTCGAGTTTGATGAACATAATTATATTGGTACTATCGATATTGGCAACGATACGTTCGCCATATTTTACAAAAAGGCTGAGTAATTCAATTTTTTCAAGTAATATTGAATAAATATATAAACACAAAATTTTACAAATCAACCAAAAAATAGTAAATATTATGCAAATGTAAAAAAGTATATCATATTTTATATATATTGCAATTAAATTTTTAAAATTTATATAATATTAAAAAGAAGCACCCTAATGGAAGGTGCTTCTAAGCCTTTTGTATATGACAAAATGACTTTGATTAACATACTTCTGTACTTTTACCATATGGTGCTATTTCTAACCCAAGTCCATGCATTTTTTCAGCTATTTCTTCATAAGACTTTCTACCAAGATTTTTTATTTTAGTCCAGCCTTCAGAAGACATCTCTGTAATTTGCTCGACGTTTTTTACTTGAGCACCTCTCAAAACATTGTATGTTCTAACCGTAAACTCAAGTTCCTCAATTGACATATTTGACACTGGTTTAGCATTTTCCAAAATGCAACTGATTGTTTGAATTTCTTCAGTTGTTTTTCCAATTGTTGCTTGGAGACGCCCAAAAGCAATTGCAGCCTGAAGAATATCATCGTTACAAATTTTGTCGCGAAAATCGGATAATTCTTTCATAACTCGGGTATCTAAATTTGATTCAAACCGAACTTCCAGTTTACCAATTTCCACCATAAGTTTAACTTTATTGTACATAGCATCTTCCTCCTGTATAAAGGCTTAATAATATATTTTTATAGTATAATTGCTATAAGATACATATAATATAGCATATTTTTATATAAATATCAAGTATTTAACTTCGTATATTTTCAAATTTAAGCTATTTTATCATTTATACAATTAAGTTACTTTATTTCTTTGAAATTGTTCCATTTCCATAATTTTAGCCATTTTAAACATCACAAGTTTATATTTCAAAAATTTATTAAAGTATTTCTATATTTTTCATCAACTTCTTTTAGCTTGTTTTGCTATATAACATATTAGTTAAATTGAGTAGCACAGCACTTTGACCTTGTTATAATTCCTACCTCCCCTACGAGTTATGACGAGTCATCATAACCTGGAAACTCTGTGAGGCAATACGCACAACAAAACATATAATTTTTCCCAAAGAAAAAATCAATCATTTTACTGATTGATTTTCATACCTATCTGTTTAAATTCGTTCGAACAGATACATCATTGGTGCCTTAGCAAAGGACGTATGCGAAAAATCCCTTGTGCAAAAGCACTCTATTATCCGTTTCAAAATTAGTTATAGCAATAGATACAAAGATATGTATACCCATATCAGTGTTTTTTTGTCTATTTCTATGTTTTTAATTTAACATAATTTTTTATATTTGGCAAGTGGCTTTTATAAATTTTATATGTTTTAATTAATATTTTTCCTATATGCTATGATATTTCTGAAAATTTAAAATATAATTTTCTATTTTTATTTATTCTATAAACTCCATTTCCATTCTTTAAACTTAAATGAATATATGCCTGCATTGGCGTTTGTCTTTTTAACTTTACAATTTCATCTATACCTTTAATAATTAATTCTTCTTTTATAATTGTACTGAAATACATTAAAAATTCTTCTGCTGTTATATTAGGATTAAGTGCAATCATATTTTGAGTTGTTTCAAAAAAGAAATTCTTCTTATTATCACTATATACATTTGGTTCAGAAGATTTGTATAATTCTATTCCATCTATATCTATCTTTTCATATTTACTTTCTAAATTTTTATTTGATTTATATTGTATATTGGTATTTTCTATTTGTCTCATACTTACTATTATTGGAGATCCTTGGCATATTTGAAATATTTTATTTGGATATACTATCATTTCACTTTTTATTATATTATTTCTTAAATCTATACAATTTATTATTATATTTCCAAAACTAATATTTTCTTTAAATATTAATATATCAACTTTTTTATCGCAAATTTTTTGTATCTTTTTTACTAAATTATAGTCTCTATAAATCTCGTATTTTTCTAATTTTAAACCTTTTGTATCCACTATTTTTGAAAAGTGTTCTCCTTTATCGTTGGTATATATCTGGCAGAAATCTTCAACTTCTATTATTAATCCAAAAATTTTTCCTATTGAATAATTTGTCTTATAAGTATCTAGCCTTAATAACTTTTGCTCTATCATATCAATTAGGTTTTTTCTCATATATCTTATATTACTTCTAATATCTTCATCCGAAAAAGTTAAAGTACCAAATATATCACTTTTATATCTTGATTTTCTATCTACTTTGTTTTTAATTACTTTTCCCATAGAAAAACATTTTTGGTTTTTATTATACTTTCTTTCATAACTGTCAATAGAAAATTTTTCAAAATAATACTGTTTATATGCATAGTCTGGACCACCCTTTTTATCTAACTCTTCTAAATAGATTAAGTTTCTTAGTACTTCTAATATATTATCATCACATTTATTTACTTTATTAACTGTTCTAGCGTTTCTTATTTCTTCTAAAAATTTACTTTCATTTATACCATTATCCATTTTTATCACAACTCTCTGTTTATTTTTTCAAACTTCTTTTATATTCTTTTTCCAATTGTTTCAAACTCTTTTTAGGTGTAGGCAATTCTTCTGGCATAGTTCCGTCCTGCCTGTTTAATTGCTTTTCTAACTATTTTCCCAATTTTATTATGAGTATCGCAAGCTTTCTTTTCAGTGTCAACTTTATCTCTTTTTAATCTTGATTCTGTTTGTGTTATGCGAAATAAATTAGCTGCAATTTCTTCACTTCCCATATTATCTAAAATATCTTCTCTATATCTTAATCCTTTTCTTTTGGCAATATCATCAGCCGTTTCTCCATTGGGAGAATTCTAATAAGGACAAAATTTTTCTTATAGATTTCTTCCAAAATTTTATTGTGTTAGATAGCCCTTTAAAGATATAAATTATTTAGTCAAATTTGTAGTGAAAATCAATTTATGGAGGTTTTAACTATGATAGGGATAACTTATCACAAAGAAGGAGATTTTTTCGTTCCTGACTTATATTTGGAGAAGGAAAATTATGAAAATGATTATATTATTGGAAAGTATGGTCATTTAAGATTAGAATATTTAAAAAATCAAAAGAGAGCTGAATATATTATAATGTTTATGAACAAGACTTTAAGAAAGCATATTGTAGAAAGTGATAAACAAGCTAAAAGAAGACTTAAAATACTTATGGCACAAATGCTAGAAAAAAATCCCATTGATGAAAATTTAAAAAATACTAACCCTTTAAAATGGATTGGACTCATGAATAATTATAAGCATTCAGTTGAAGAAATTATATTTAAAGAATTTATATACTGCTAATATAAGAATAAAGACATATCATACAATAATACTATGATATGTCTTTATTAAGTTTATTTTACTCTAATCTCCATAATTGATATTTTCCTGTTATTTCATTAACATCTTCTGTATTTCCATAGATTATAGCTCCTAAATATTCTAACTTATTGTTATCTTTTGAGCCTATTGATGAAACTAGCTCATCATCTGTTCTAGTATCTAACATATCTCTTGGATAATCAGCCACTAATAAATTAGGATTTTGTTTTGCTAACTCTATTGCATTTTTTAATTTTCCTACTTTTACTTTAGTTATTATAAATGGAAATTGACTTATTCCTAAATGTTCTATTCCTGATTTATCAACAATAACTGGTTTTCCCATAATTTCTTCATTAGAATATTTGCCAATAGATATAGCAAGATGTCCTATAACATTAAGTGCAACTGCTGGTTCAACATTCGATGCTATAATTCCTACTATTTTTTTATCTTCATAATTCATATTTTTTTACTCCTTTACTAATTAAATTTAACTGTTAATAAAGGAGATTAAACATTTTCGAGCACTTCTATTTTTGCCCATAATTCTCCTCCATGCATTTTTCTTGAATATCTAGGCATTATACTTCCTCCATTCTAATAATTCTTATTATATTAATCTAATTTCTCGTTTTTTTCTTGTTGTTGTATCTCAAATATTGCTTTTTGACTTTCAATTTCAGCTTTTAGTTCTTCTTCTGTTGGTAAATATGTTTTATATTTTGTTGCAAATAATTGCTCATTTCCATGTAAAACTGAATATCTTGCAACATCTGCATCTGTATCAGTACAAAGTAAAATTCCAATTGTTGGGTTATCGTCTTTGGCTTTTCTTAGTTCATCATACATTCTTACATACATGTCCATCTGTCCTATGTCTTGATGGGTTACTTGATTAGTTTTTAAGTCTATCAATACAAAACATTTTAGAATATAGTTATAAAAGACTAAGTCAATAAAATAATCTCCTTTTTCTGTACGAATATGTTGCTGTCTTTCTACGAAAGCATAACCTTTTCCGAAGTTCCATTAAAAATTTTTGTAAATTATTTATAATACTTGTTTCTAGTTCTGTTTCTGTATAAGTATCTTCTAATGAAAATCCTAAAAATTCTGCTATTAATGGATTTTTAATAAATTCTAGTCTGTCCATTAAATAATGATCTTTGTTTTTTTCTTTCATTTCTTCAATTACAGGCTCTTTAACTTGTGATTTTAATAATCTATAATAATATTGTGATGATATATTTCGTTGCAAAGTTCTTACACTCCAAGTCTGTTCAGCTGTTTCTTTTGCATACCATTCTCTTGCTTGTACATCTTCAACTTGTAATAAAGTTTTATAATGAGTCCAAGAAAGCAACATATTAGATTTTGCATTCACTGAGTGCAAAATGTTTGGAAATGTTTTGTAAAATTGTAAAAAATAGTATAAATTTCTTAATTCAAAACCTTTTCCGTATTCTTTCTTTAATTCTTTAGATAGTTTTTTCAATATTTCAGTACCATAGTCTGCACGATTTTCGCCTTTTAATTCTTCTTCTGCTATTCTATATCCAATGAACCAATTTCTTTCTACCAATGCGATATTCACTGATTGATAAGCATAATTTCTTGCTGACTCAATAATAGAACATATATCTTCTACTACATTATCTGTATTTTGATATTTAATAATCATGGAATTATTATCTTTCTTTTCTAAATCCATTATTTACCTACTTTCTTCTTTTAAATTAAATTTGTTTATCATTTCTTTAGTTGCAAATCCATTATGTTCTTTTACTCTTTCTAGAAATACGATTCCATCTAAATGGTCACACTCATGTTGCACATCTCTAGCTGTAAATCCTTTTAACTGTTTTATAACCTTTTCTCCATTTTCATTATAATATGTTACTTCTATACTTGTGTACCTTTCTACTTTTCCCCTGATAGAAGGAACACTTAAACAGCCTTCAAATTCGCTATCTGTTTCTTCTGATAATTTTCTCCATGTTGGATTTATCATTACTGTAGTTGGTACTTCTTCGCAATCTTTATATGTACATTTTTCCTTATCTACTTGAATAATTACAATTCTTCTATTTATTCCTGCTTGTGGTGCTGCAATACCAAACCCTTCTGTAAAGTTTAGTGTTTCTTTTAAATCCTCAATTTCTTCTAGTACTTCTTTGTTAATGTTTTTTACATCTACTTCTTTACATTTTATAGCTAGAATAGGATCTCCAACTTCTCTTACCTTTAATACTTTGCCCATATTAACTTTTCCTCCAAACTATATTTTAAAATGGTTCATCTACTTCAATTTCAATTGGCTCTTGTTCTAATAATTCTATTTGTTCTTTAGATAAATATTTTTTATCTATAATTACATTTAAGACAAATTCATTAAAAAAGTTATCATTCATTATATAATAGCCATTTTCTTTTTCTTTATCTCCATAGCTATCTTCTACTTTCCATCTTACGGGTTTATCTTCTATTAAATGAACTCCACAAAATGTCATTGCGTGATGCATTTCGATATCATGTAAATCTAGTGACTCTTCTTTAGTTAAAGGTTTAAAATCTAATGTATCTTTATAATCATATAATCTTATATCTAATACTCCAGACTTTTTATCTCTCAATTTTCGAATATGAGCTCCCATCCAAACTGGAATACCATTTTTTAATTGTTTAATAGTTAATTCTTTTAAGTCTTCAATTGGCAAATTTAAAAAATTTGCATAACTACTTTTATATATATTTCCTAAATACTTTTTAGAATATACTTTGTAATATTCCTTGTTATACATTGGAAAATTTCCTATTGATACAAAATTGCTTAAATTTAATGTTAAAAATTTATTTTTAAAATCAATTGGAGTCATATTCTTATATATCATATAATTATTGTCTTTATCTTTATATTCATAATCAAATTTGAAGATTGGTTCTCCAAGTATTTTAGATAACAAATTATAGTTTTCTTGTAAAAATCGTTCTTTTTCTTCTCTTAATTTTTCTGTACTTTCATCTTTATTTTTTAATTCTAACAAGTAATTAATATCTTTTTTTACTTTTTCAGCAAATATTTCACTTACTTTTTGATAATTGCTACTTTCAACAGCTTCTGGCATAAAAGACATTGGTACAATCCCATATTTGTTAATAATAGCAACAAACCATTGCCAATAGCCACCTTCTGACACACAAAATTTTATTATATTTTCTTTATGTATATAATCTAAACTTGTATTTCCTAATTCTATTATATTTTCATAGGCATTATTAGATTTTTCTAGCTTATCGAAAAAGGCAATATAATTGTTTGATAATTCTAATTTCATTATATCTATATCTAAATTTTGTGCTATATCATGTTTGATAACATTAATTCCTGCATATATCCAACATTTATAACTATCTTTTTGGTCATATCTTTTACTTTCTGGTAGTTCAATATTAAAAATAGATTGATTTTCCATTATAATTTGTCTATCTATACATGTGTTTTCTAATCCATTTTTTGTAATTGAATTTTCTATAATCTTATTATTTTTATCTTTATTATATTCTTCATTAAATTTGCTAATCTGTTCAAGGCTAATTTGTTCTTTCATTACATATCCTCCAACTATTTAATTATGTGTCAATTATATCAATAATATTGACTTTTTTCAATTGAATTTTTGGATTTTATTGACATTTACATAAAAAGATGATATTTTATATGTGTATTGAGAAATACACTGAAAAATTAAATAATAATGACATTACACATAATGAGCTACTCGGGAGAATCCATTAAGTTGGGTTCGCAGTCTGGGTTTAACTCGTTCCGCCAAGCCAAACAGAGCTGGTTTTAGAAAATATATAATGTGTCCAGTAAAAAATATTATGGCAGGAAATGTGCAAATAAAATTAGTGTAAACTTGTTTTTAAGCTAGTTTTATTTGTCATTCCTGTCTTTTTGTTATGCTAAAAAAGACGGTATAGATATTCTCACGAAGCATATCAAAAAGATGCTGAAAAAATTTTATGCTAGGTAGCAAAAAATTTTTCAGTATGCAAAATAATATTTGAATGAAAATAAAAAATATTATTTTGATTTGGCGAAGCCAAACATAAATTATCTATCGCAAGATTAGATAATTTATGAGCTCTCCGCTAGGAGCCCACGACACCTTTCCAAAACGATAGTTTTGAAAGTGTCATAGGGGTTACATACTTTCGCAAGAAAGTTATGTAACAGCTCCCTTTGGTCGCTTCTTGCTACCTGCAAGAAAGGATATTTTATATGGACAAAATAAATTATTCAGTAGCTAGAGTAGAAACTTATACTAAAACAAGTATAACTAAAGCTGAAAGACACAACGAAAGAAAAAACGAATCATATTCTAATATGAATGTTGATTTAGAACAAACACCCAATAATATACATTACAAAAAATGTAAAACTACCTACAATGAAAAGTTAAAAGAAAAACTTGATAACGGAGAGGTATCCTTAAGAGGATTACAGAAAAATGCAACTTTATTTGATGAACTCATATTTGATATTAACTCTGATTATTTTGAAAAGCATGGTGGTTATGAATTTGCAAAAGAATTTTACGAGAAAGCTTTTCACTTTGCTGAAGAAGAAATGGGAACTGATAACATTATATCAGCAGTTATGCATGCAGATGAACTAAATACAGCTTTAACAGAAGAATATGGAAAACCTATCTATCATTATCACTTGCATGTTGTAGCAATCCCTGTTGTAAGGAAAGAAGTAAAGTGGACTAAAAAGTGTAAAGATAAATCTTTGGTTGGAACAACAAAAGAAATAATCAATCAAGTAAGTCATAGTAATAAATGGAAATCAGACAAAGCAACTGACTCGCATGGAAATACTTTATATAATAAAAATGGAAAAGCAATTTTAATAAAATCATATAGCTTATTACAAGATAGATTTTTCAAATATATGTCTGATAGTGGTTATAAAGATTTTATTCGTGGTGTAAAAGGGAGTCAACAAGAACATTTAGATGATTTACAGTTTAAAATCAAAAAAGATACTGAAAGACTAGAAAGCATTACAAATAAAGTTGAAGAAAAGGAAAATTCATATAATGAGTATATAAAGTATGACAAGCAAATTGAAGATATTTCTAACTTAGGTAAAGAAAAGAAATTTATTAAAAAAGTTGAATTAAATAAAGAAGATTATGAAAATTTAACACTATATGCTAAAAAAGGAATTGTTGCAGATAAAAAAATATATGAGCTGAATAACAGAATTGATAATTTAAGAAATGCAGTAGATAAGTGGAAATCTTTATATGATGATATAGTAGAAAAAACAAAAGATTATTTCCATGCTATCAAACTTGCACCACAAAAAGTTACAAATTTCTTTAAAAGTCTATTTGATAAAGAGAAACAAGATGAATTAGAAAGACAACGACTTGAACAAGAAAAAATACAGGCTGAACGAAAGGCTCGTGAAGAAGCAAAAGAAAAAGCAAGAATAGAAAAGCAAAAATTAAAGAACTCTCCTGAATACAAGAAAAGGAGGGCTGACAGAGATGCAAGATAATATATTTTATAGATTAGAGTTAACAAATGAAGAATATGAATATGTAGAAAATCTAAAGAAAGAATATTACGAAAAATTAAGTAAAATGACTAAAGAAGAAAGATTACAGTATTTTAGAGATAACTATTGTAATGAGCAAAAGTTGAACTTTGAAAAAGAAATAAACGGCACAATATACAAAGTAAATACTCACTTTGATGTAAATGCTGAAGAAAGCATTTTGAAAAAAATTTTTAGACTAACAAAAAAATCTTAAGAATCACTTGAAGTATAAAAACGAATATGATATTATGTGAACACTACAAATTAAAACTTTGTAATACTTTATATCTTATTCGGCTGTCTAAAGGAAAGGAGTTGTTATGGGACAGTCAAATAACGAAAAAATAACTGCTTTGTACTGCCGTTTATCAAGAGATGATGAATTGTCAGGAGAAAGCAATAGCATAAAAAATCAAAAATCAATTTTAAGTAAATATGCTAAAGATAATCATTTTATAAATACTAAATTCTTTGTAGATGATGGATATTCTGGAACAAGTTTTACAAGACCTGCATTCGTTGAAATGATGGAACTTGCAGAACAAGGACATATTGGAACAATTATAGTAAAAGACCATTCAAGACTTGGTAGAAATAGACTTATAGTAGGTCAATTATTAGAAGAAGATTTTGTTAGACTAAATATTAGATATATTGCTATCATGGACAATATTGATACTGATAAAGGACTTAATGATTTTCTTCCTATACAAGATTGGTTTAATGAAATGCATGCTAAAAACACAAGTCAAAAGGTTCGAGCAGTATTTAAAAATAAAGGTAATTCAGGTATCCCTTTAACTATTAATGTGCCATATGGTTATAAAAAAGATCCTTTAGATAAAAATAAATGGATTATAGATGAACCAGCTGCAGAAATAGTAAGAAGAATATATGATTTATGTATTCAAGGATATGGAACTCATCAAATATGCAATATATTAAAACAAGAAGAAGTTCCAACTCCAAAAGAATATAAAGCAATCCATGGCTTATGCAATTATCATATATCTGAAGTCAAGTATTGTTGGCAGGATAGGTCTATATATGACATCTTGTTCAGACAAGAATATATTGGAGATACAGTAAATTTTAAAGGTACAACTAAATCTTTTAAAGATAAAAGTAAAATTTATTTTCCAAAAGAACAATGGAAAATCTTTAAAAACACACATGAGCCTATCATTGATGAAGAAACTTGGAATACTGTACAACGCATTCGAGAAAATAGACAACGTCCTACTAAGATTGGTAAAATAAATATATTTTCAGGACATTTATTTTGTAAAGATTGTGGCTCAAAATTATATTATTGTACTTCGAGAAGTTATACAAAAAATAGACATTTTTATAGATGCTCAAAATATAAAAATACTTCTTCTAAATCATGTACAAGTCATACTATTAGAGAACATATCTTAAAAGAATTAGTTTTAGAAAATATTAAACAAGTCCTATCTTATATCCGTTCTTATGAAGATTTATTCATAAAACAAAAACTTGAGACTTCACTTGAAGGACAGAAAAAAATAGACATCATAAACAAAAAATTATTATCACAATATGAAAACCGAATAAAAGATATTGATAACTTGATACAGCATATTTATGAAGATAACATTTCTGGCAAAATTACAGATGAAAGATTTACTACTCTATCATTAAATTATGAAAAAGAACAAAAAGAACTTAAAAGTAAAGTTCAAGAATTAGCCAATAAGCTCGATACAACTAAACAGCAAGAACTAGATTTAACATCTTTTGTTAGTAAAGTAAAACAATACACTGAAATTTCAGAACTTACGCCAGAAATTATAAATGAATTGATTGATAAAATATATGTATATCAATCAGAAAAGGTAAATGGTAAACCAACTCAACAAATAGACATTTACTATAATGGGATTGGAATTATAAATATTCCACTAAATGAATATGAGCTAGAAAATGCTTTTCAGGAAAGTATTAAAAAAATGAGAACAGCTTAATCTGTACTATTTTAAAGTAATGGAGCACATACCAAAAATTGTCCTTGTTGGTAGTGCTCCTTGTATAAACCTTTATACCCAGCATTATGAAATTTATCAAAATTCTTAACTCCTGCATTTTTAGCTGTTTGATTAAGTGAATAATTACCTTTTCTAGTTAAGTTTCTTTGATAAAATCTCTTTTCATCTTCTGTTAATGAACTATATTCCTTTTCACTAATTTCTTGTTTTCTAGTTTGAATTGCAAAATATGTTTGTGCAAGAGCAATAACTTTTTTTCTTGTATCTCCATTTTGTGCTATTAAATAACAAGCATAACGTGTTAATTTATAATCTTTTTGTTTTCTTTCTGCTCCTGAACCTATTTGCACCATTTTGTCGACATCGACAAAATGGTCAAAAACAGTAATATCACTGTTTTTACAAGATTCTTTTGCTTTATTTATTACATTTTCAAATTTTCGCCATTCTTTATAATTTAAAACTGATTGTAATTCTCTAGCATACCAAAATTCAATTTCATTTTCGTCAATATGTTTTATATCTTAAAAAGTTTTAATATAATTTTCTTTATTATCTAGTTTATTCATTTGCAATCATCTCCATTTCTTAATCATTCTGCCATAATATTTACATCATACTTCTTTCATTTTTCCATTTATCATAAATTTGTTGCCTGTAATATGATAAATATTTGGTATATTATTTCTTAATGTAACTTTATCTTCTGAATATTTATCCTCATTAATATCACAAGCCACTACTTTTCCAACTATGATGTTATGATTTCCTGTTTCTATTTCGTTTTCAAAAATACAATCAATATTTACAATACATTCTTCTATTCTTTTACATTCTAGTTCTTTGGAATTATAAGGTGTTAAATTAGTCAATTCAAATTCACTTATATTTCTATCTACTTTTTCTCCTGCCTTATATAATTTTTCTAACATATTCTCTTGCGGAATACCAATTACAAATTGCTTTGTTTCTTTTATATTCTTGTAAGTATCTGTTTTAGGAGAAATAGCTACTGCTACCATACTATATGGCTTGGTAGAACAATTCATAAACATTCCAAAAGGTGCTACATTTTCTATATAATCTTTACTTATTGTAGATACTAATATAACTGGTGATGGTTGTGTTACATACACAACTTTCTCTATCTTATCTAATATTTCTATTTTTTTCATATTTTGGTATTGCTCCTTTAAATATTTTTCTTTTATATTACTTGCCAACTCAACATCCGTTCTTTTTATAGCTTTTTTAGTGTCTAATTTATATATTCTATAATCTCCTTAAATTCTTTATATCCATATTTCTCATTAAAGTGTCCTGCATTATTTACTAAAACACTTTTGCCTTTTACAGTATTTGCAAATAATTCTGCCTTTTCTTTTGAAATATATGGGTCATTATCAGAGTAAAAACATATTATTTCATTGCATAATTCACATATTTTAGTCAGTTGTTCATCTTCCATATAAAATGAGTCATATAAACTATTATCCTTATCAAACTGTATATTATTAAATCCTGCAACTGTAATATTCTTCTTTACTTTTATTTTATTATCTATTAAAAATTTCATTATAAAAATCCCACCCAAACTGTGTGTAATAAAAGTAGTATGTTCTGTAATATATCCAACTTTTACATAGGACATAAGTATAGTACTCCAGCTCTGATAATCTTGTTTATATGGTGTTGTAAAACTTGGCACTACACAACTTAGTCTTCTCTTTCTAAGTTGAGAGCTTAATGATGGAATCCAATTTTTATATGGATTGCCATAAGATCCATGTATAATAAAATAACTTTCCAACTTAAATTCCTCCTACAATTCTAAAATCATATCATCTTCTGCTGATATTATCTCTATACCATACTTTCTACTTAGTTCATTAGCAATGCTAACAGGGTTACTATTTAAGATATTACAATTAAAATGAGTTAGAATTACTTTACTAGGCTTTATCACTTTTATAAATTCTTCTACATTAGCTATATCTAAATGTTTAGGCTTTGGTTTATCTTGTATATAATATGGTACATTTATTATTAAAATATCACAGCCTTTATAAGAATTTAAAAGTTCTGGAAAATATGCTGTATCAGTTACCAATCCTATGATATGCTCTTTACTTTTTATTTTAAACCCATAATTCTCAACACCATGTTTATGTTCTATTGATGATGTAATTCCTATGTTTTTTATGGTATATTTACTATTTGGCTTTACAATATCTAAATATTCTGGGAAATTTTTTACATATGGAAATAATACTCTTTCTTCTATTGCTTGATTTGGTAATAATAAACTTCCTTGTTTTTCTTCTCCTCCATTTGTCATAAGTTCTACTAATATATTCAAATCATTTGAATGGTCTATATGTATATGAGATAAGATTATCCCATCAATTTTATTTTCATAAGTATTTATATATTTATAAAATGTATTTGGTCCTGGATCTATAATTATGTTTGTACTATCTACACTAAAATATAATCCACCTGATGACCTAATTTTCTTAAAAAATATATCTTTATTTCCTGTTGTTCCAAAAAAGTGTATAAAATCTTTTGACATCATTTTTCTCCTTACAAATCTCTATTTTACTTATTTATATCATTAAATGATTATAAAAACAATTATTTCTAGAAATTAATACAAAAGAGATTGCTACTGTTTATATAACAATCTCTTCGCATATTATCTGTTTAAATCTCTATCTTTTTTCTTTGTTTTAGTAATATCTTCTTGACCGTTTTTTATCTGCATTTCAATTTTTATTACTTCTTTAACTTTTGGTGTATCTTCTAAAATATAGTTTGCTATTTTCACATTTTTTCTGTACTTATTTAGTATTGTAGTGCATTCATTTCGTTTTTCTTTGTATTCTTTTATTAGATTATCTTCTGTGCAATTTCTTAGCTTATTTCTGTATTTTTGCCTTAAATCAGTAACATTTTCAATATTGTTTTCAGTTTGTGAAATATAGCTTTTTACATCTTCTGTTGTTTTTAGTTTTACTGTTACTATAAGTCTAATTTCATTAGAATATCGTTCCATTTTTCTTACTTCTTGTTTCATTTCTGGAGATAGTGGCTGATAGTTTTCTCGTTTTGGTAGTAATCCTAATAAATGAAACAGTAATAGAAAAAGTACATCAATTCCACTCATTTTGCTAATAGCTTTGAATTTACCTTTATATTTATAAACTTTATATTTTTGTTTTTTCTTTTTAGGGTGTATAAATTCCATATATCTATTTTGATAATAATATGGATTGTGTTCAACTTTGTTTGCAATGTTCTTTGGCAAATATTCTTCTCCTAAATGATACATTCTTACTGCTTTTTTATCATTTATTGAACGAATTGTTGGGTATTTCCTATTATAATCATCATTGATTATATAACCTTTTTTGAGCATTATCTTTTTAAACTGTCCGTAATTTATACACATTTCCATTGCTTCATCAATAGCTTGTCTTATTACATTATACTTTGTTGGCTCTCCTCGTTTTTCTGCAAAATATATACTTCTTGGTGTTTTTCCTGCTGGCTTTTCAATAACTGTTAGTCCATATTCTTTGCATAGATTATCTGATAACTCTCTAAAATGATAATATGCTCCTTTGTTACAATTAAACTTTTTTCCTGTAAACATATTAACTGAATTTACTACAAAATGATTATGATATGTGCCAGTATTAAAATGTGTGGCAACTACAACTTGGTATTCACTCCACATCTTTTCTGCAAGTTTTACTCCAATTTTATGTGCCAATTCTGGTGAAACTTCTCCTGTTTTAAAACTTTGATATGCGTGATATGCAACATTTCCTGTGGTCTTATCAAATCTATTTTGTACTGTTACCATTTCTTCATAGGCTGTTTGTGCATTACAATTTACTCCTGTTACATACATAGTTTTTTCATCTTTATCTATAGTTTTCTCATCATCTTCTGCATATTTTAATACTTGTTTTAAATCTGAAAATGTTGTCTTTTCTGGATTTTTCGCATAGCTTATTACTCGAGATATACTATCTTTAATTGCCCATATTTTCGTTGTTGCCACTCACATCATCTCCGTTTTTATAATTATAAATATCAAGAAAATCACTTTGCATTTTTGTTATTTTCTCTTTTATTTCTTCATCACTCATATAAGAAAACTCATTTTTTAATTCAACAATTCCATTATAAATTTTACGAAGTTCTTCATCTGGTATTGAATAAATTTCTTTTTGTAATCCTGCTTTTCTCAAATAAGATGACAAGTTTAAGTTGCTCTTTTTAGCATTCCTTTGTAGTTTTTTCTTTTCATTTTCACTTACTCTAACATTAATTCCTATTGTTCTATTTCTCATAATTTTTCACTTCCTCTTTTTTGATAAATTTTCGCTCTGTTTTTTATAAAAACTTTCTTAAAAATTTTTAATCTCTTATATAATTTTAAATCTGTTCTTCTAATTTTTTCGTTTCTAAGGTAGGGGTTATAGGGGAAGATTTTTCCCCTTTCAGCGTAAGCTGTCGGTTTTGTGGCAATACAAAACCTATGCTCGCTACACTTATAGACATTAAATTTGGCTATACATTTGTCTGTTTGCTCCTACCTGCAATTTTTTATACATATATTAGTTCATTTAGTACAATTTCTTCTGATATATTTTTAAAATTATTCATCATACTAACCCAATAAAGTTGATCTGTATTTTTCATTCCTTCTGTTAGGTTATTTTGTTCTTTTAATTGCTCTATAATTAAATCAATTCTTTCTTGTGCTGTTTCCTGAATCTCTTTTAAATGTTTATTCAATGTTCCATTTATAAACATTATTGTATATTCTGCTTTTCTATTTTCTTTTAAGAAATTTAATCTCATTCTTCCATATTTATTTAGTACAATTTTTTCTTTTTCTAAAACTAAATTTGGTAGATAGTAATCTCCAACCTTTGTGTATTCAATTCCATATTTATTTTCCATATTATTTGTTTTTACTTCTTTATTTTCCATTTTCAATTCCTCCATTTATTAAATTTTTTAACTAACTCTTTCTCGTTCTTTTACTCTAATTGCTCCAACAATTCTATTTACTTTTTTCTGTGGATATCTTTTATCATCTGTTACTAATTCCACTAATTTAAAAAGTTTTTCTCCATTATCATTTGTTTCATCAATTGTAAGGTATTTTTTCTGATAACCTTTCTTTTGTTCATCTAATCTTGCAACTTCATAATAAGATACTTCGTAATAGTCATTAAGCCTATCAATATATTCTTGTAGTTCTTGCTTGTCCATCATAACTGTTGTTCTAACTTCTTTATCTTTTTCATCTGCAATAGTCATATCAAACATTCCATTTTGCATTAACTTGTATATTTGGTTAATAAATGTTTTTCTTAATTTTAAATTTACTAATTTGTAATTTCCTTTGCTATCTTTTTCAACTGTAATGCTTTCTAAAAACTTTGATATAAATTCTTGTTTTTCTTCTTTGTCTTTATTTTTCCATTCTGCCATTAGCATATCATAAAATTTATTAGAACGGATTAGTTTTTCTTTTTCTACATCCCTATCTGCCATTAAATGTTGTGGGCTAAAATTCTGTTTATTTAGGTCTATTGTTTCAATTCGTTTTTGTTCTAATAACTCTAACTTTTCGTCAATAGCTTTATATTCTTTTGAAAATTCTTCTACATCAACAATTTCTTTTAAATAAGCTTCCTTTATTCTGCTTTTTTGATTTCTTAATGTATTTATTTCTTTATCAAGTTTATCTGTGTTTTTCTCTTTTTTATCTGCTAAAACAGGATAAAAGTATTTTTTCACTGTCATATCATATTCAATTAAGTCCATTATCATTGGCATAACTTGTTCTTCTATTAAATCTTCACGAAGATAGATTTTACAATCTGAACAATGATAATACATATACTTTTTCTTTTTGCCACCTGTTCCTTTACTGCCCATTATTTTCCCACATTTAGGGCATTTCATTTTTTGCATAAAGATATATACTCTATCTCTACAATATGCTCTTTGATTTTTCTCTTTCTGCATTTGTATATCTTCAAACATTGCTCTTGTTATTATTGGCTCTACAACATTAGGATATATTACAGGCTCTTTTCCTTGTTCTTTTGCTACTCTTTTAAATCTTTCATAATCTCCCACATAAATTTTGTTATTTAGTATTTTTTCTATGGTAGAATCATCCCATTTTTTAGGCTCTAAAACTTTTTCCTCATTCAATATATTTGCTATTGTTTGATAACTTTTACCTTGTAAATATAGATTAAATATTCTAATAACAATATCTTTTGTAGTTTCATCAATTACCATTTTCTTTGTTGTATCTCGTTTATACCCTAGTGGGCAAGTTCCGTGGAATATGACCTGACTTTATTGCTCCTGTTAAACCAAATTTCGTTCTTTCTGATACTATCTCAATTTCTAACTGTGATAAAACTGTTAGCATTCTTACAAAGAAACGTCCGTTAGCACTGCTCGTATTTACATCATCCCTATCGCAAACCAAATAACAATGATGTTCTTCTAGCTCTGAAATTAGAACTTCTAAATCTCTTACAGACCTTGTAACTCTATCTAACTTATAGGCTACAATATAATTGATTTTGCCTGCTCTCATATCTTCTAGCATTTGCTGAAAGGCAGGTCTACTAGACATATTTTTTGCACTAATTCCTGCATCTTTGTAAACTTTATAGATTTTATAATCTTTATATTTACAAAGTTGTTTTAGCTTTTCCTCCTGTTCTCCTAAACTAAATCCTTCTCTAACTTGATCTTCTGTACTAACACGAATATAAATTCCTGCTACTTTTCTTTCTTCATTCATTACAAAATTACCTCCTTTTTCTATTCAATGAATTAGAAAGACACTAAAAAAGTGCCACATAGCATAGATTGACTATATTGACACTCTAAAGTTTTTATTTATTGTTTTAACTATCTCTATTTTCTTATTTTTAAATACAATTAATAAATCAATATAGTACAATTTTTAAAAACTCTAAAATATCAATGCTTTGACTTGCTACACTATGTTTTCATTAAATTTTGATAGTGGATATTTATTTTCCAAACTATCTATGTAAAAGTAATCTTGTTCATTAAAGAATAAATATAACTTATCTTTAATAATTACTCGGTGTGGCTCTACATACGCTAAATTGGTATGTTCCACAATTCTTAGGCAACCATTGATAATTTTTGGTTTTACCTTTTTCATTTTGCAAGTCCATTCAATTCTAGAGAGTAATTCTTTACTCATATTGATTTCTTTTTTAATTATATGTAACATAATACCACAAAAACCTCCTTCTTTCAAGACTTTTGGTCAAAAAAAGACCGCTTCATTTTTTGAAACGGTTTAAGTTTTTGTGTTGTCAAATTCTTATAATCTTGTAATCAAGTTATATCAAGTATTATAGAGAGTTCGACAAAAACTCGTCTTGGTGGGCAGGGTTGGATTCGAACCAACGTAGACTCTCGTCGCCAGATTTACAGTCTGGTGCCATTAACCACTCGACCACCTACCCATGTATTATATATGGTGCACCATCAAGGATTCGAACCTTGGACCCACCGGTTATGAGCCGGTTGCTCTGACCAACTGAGCTAATGGTGCGTTTGCTTAACGCAAGATTTATTATAAACGATTCGCTTTAAGATGTCAAGAGAAAAATCTAAATTTTTTCATTTTTTTATAAATCACTTTATCCAGCTTTTATACCTTTTCTCAAATTGATTCAAAAATTTTACAATAATCTCTTCTCTTGTAATTTCTAATTTCGTTACTCTTTTTAAAGAAGTGGCAATATCTGATAAATTTCCTGGAAACTTGTCCTGATTTACATTAATTCCAATTCCAATATAAATTTTTCTTACATTTTCCCCTTTGCAAACAGTTTCTGTCAAAATTCCTGCCACTTTCTTTCCTTGATAAAAGATATCATTTGGCTCTTTAATTTCGAATTCAAATTTTGTTATATTTTTCAACACATCAACAAGACATTCCGCAATTTGAATTGTAATACTTTCTATTTTCTTTATATTGCAATTCGGAAATAGCACAAATGACATCGCAATATTTTTGCCACTTCCTGTATACCATTTTCGATCATGTGTACCAACTGCAGCTATTTGATTATCTGCAATAATTATTGTTCCATTTTCAGGTGTTTTAAGTGATTTTATCTTTTTTTGAGTTGAATCAATTGATTGAAAAAATATCAGATTTTTACCTAAAAATTCAGTTTTTAGTCCTTTTAATTCCATACTTTCTACATCCTATTTATATAATCTAATTTCATTTCTCTTTGATATTGATTAATTCGTATATTTTCTTCCACAACATAATGAATTGTTTTTTCATTTGCCTTTATTTCATCCAAATAACCACCTTTTATAGTAATTGCACTTTCCAAATATTTCATATCTCCAATGGCTTTTACAACATATGGTCCAGAAATTCTGTTCCCATTAACTAAAATAATTCGATTATTAATTAAGGCAATATCTGTACTAGAAACCACTCTTTCATCATTAATTGAAATAGCTTCTGCTCCTGCCAATTTTAATTCATTCACAAGACTAATTAGATCAAAACTTTCAATATTTTTAAAACTATTATCTTCTAATGTAATTACAATCCCTTCTCCTTGAACATCTGTATATCCCAAAAATTTATGCGCATCGTTTACTTCTTGTTTCAGCAATTCCGCAGCATCCTTCTCTGAAGTCATTTGCGTTTGATATTCTTCGATTTTATGATTCGTATCTTCCAACTTTGTTTGAACTTCTTCGTATTTTGCTTTCCACTCTGCTAATTCTGTCCTTAATTCCGTTTCACGCATAGTTTCAATTGCTACAATATCTGTTTGTTCAATTGTTTTAAATTGCGTAAACATAACCATGGTAAGAATGAATGCAACACAGCCAATTGATATACTTAAAATTATTTTTTCTTTCTTCATCTTCTTCACCTCTATTCTACATTTTCTGCATATTGAAAATGATAAATCCCATTGTATTTAGGAATGGTAATTTTATCTGATTTTTCAACCTTTACTTGCACACTCGCATCTTCTAACAATTCCAAATAACCACCTGGCATCGTCAAAGCCCCATACAACTTTTCTGTAAGTCCAATTGCCTTTATTTTAAACGGTGAACCAATCTTTTCACCATTTATTTTTATAATATTCCCAGCACAACTAATTTCAGTTGGATTCACAATTCTTTGTTCATTAATCGAAATAGCTTCTGCTCCTGCCGTTTTCAAAGCATTTACAACTTCTAACAAATCCCCATCATGCACAACAAAATTAGTAGCATTTCCAACAGTACTTGCCTCCGCATCTTTTAATGTAATGATAATTCCTTGACCTGAAACATCATGAAATCCCAATAAAGTATTTGCCTTTTGCAATTCTCCACTTAAATTGACTGCATCCGTATCTTGATTAGAAGCTTGTTCTCTTAACTTTTCCAACTGTTCTTCTTGTTTTGCTTCTTCGCGATACAAATCCTCATATTTTTCCTTCCAACGCAAAACACTATCTCTTAATTCATTTTCTGTTTTTGTTTTTCCCACACCTGTTGACGAATCATTCACCGTTTTTATTTGAACTGCTATTCCAATTGTAAGTAACATACACATGATTCCCAACAAAACTCCAATTTTTAATTTGTTCATATTTTCCACCTTTCTATCTTATATTGATTCCTCCGAAAAATATACCCATTCTGCATTTAAATCTACATTTGCAAAAATTTTTCCTGTTTTTCCCTGTTGTTCTTTTAAAATTGCTTTAATATATAAAAATCTTGTATTCAATTCCATTCCTTCTCCTAAATAAGCAATTTTTCCCTCTGTTTCAAAATAGATTGCATAATCCTTCTCATTCGAAATATCGATTTTACTAATCAAATCTTGTATCTTATAGTGTATCGCTGTTTGCATGATTTTTTCTACACACCTCATTTTATCTAAATCCACTTGTTCTAATTGTTGATTCTCTTTTAAATTTGTTAAATCAGTAGAAAATCCTATTATCTGTGGAACCTGTGATAATTCATTGGAAATTCTCAAAACATACCCCTCTCGATTAACATAAATATAACTATTGGCTAACGGTAAAGCATATTCTATTTTTCTCTCTTTTACCACCAATTTTATTTTATTCGGCAAACATCTTCTTATCTCAACCGAATCGATATAAGGATTCTCTTTCATTTTGCTCACAACATTTTCTTTCGATATTGCAAAAAGATTTGTTCCTTTCTCAATGCCAGAAAAACTAATCATCTGTTCTTTCGATATCGCATCATTTCCTTCCACAATAATTTCTGAAACACTAAATGCTCCTGACATACAAACAAGCACAATTGCCACCAAAAATAATACCAACATAAAAATTGTTTTTATTACATGATTTCTCGAATCTTTCTTTTCCTGTTTTAGATTCTGATTTTTCAACTGCTTGTACGCTTTTTGAGAGGCTGTAGAATTTACAGCCATTCTAGATTTCTTTGATTTTTTTGATGTTTTTTTATCCATCGTATTTTTCAAATTACTATTCCTTCCCTTCTTCTCTAGTAATATTTGCGCCTAAAAAATTCAACTTATAGTCCAAATTTTCATATCCTCGTAAGATATATTCTACTTTTTTTACACGGGTTATTCCCTTTGCCGCAATACCTGCTATCATCAAGGAAGCTCCACCTCTTAAATCTGTACTTTCAACATTTGCTCCATGAAGTCTTTTTACCCCTTTTATAATCGCTGTTTTTCCTTCCACATTAACTTTTGCTCCCATTCGTTTCAATTCTTGTAAAAATTTATAGCGATTCTCAAAAATATTTTCAGTAATAATCGAAGTTCCTTTACATGTTGTCAAAAGTGTTGTAAAAAGTGGTTGTAAATCTGTTGGAAAACCTGGATAAGGCATTGTTTTTATTTCAGTACCACTTAATTTATTATTTGCTTTTAGATAAATCGTATTTTTTACAACTTCAACTCTGCATCCACATTCTTGTAATTTATGTAAGATTGGACTAATATGCTCAGCACAAACTTTATTTAACCTAATGTCACCACCTGTTATAGCAGTAGCTAATAATAACGTTCCTGCTTCAATTCTGTCTGGCATAATTGTATACGAAACTTCACGAAGTTCTTTGGTTCCTCGTATTTTGATAAGATTTGTTCCAGCACCTGTAATCTTCGCTCCCATTCGATTCAGAAAAGCAACCAAATCAACAATCTCTGGTTCCATAGCAGCATTTTTAATCACCACTTCATGCGTTCCAATAACCGATGCCAAAATTAAATTTTCTGTTGCTCCAACACTTGGAAAATCCAATTGAATTTCTGTATTTTCTATTTTATCACATTTACATTGAATATTGCTAGTATTTTCGTCAATTTTTATTCCTAATTTTTTAAATCCTTTCAAATGCAAGTCAATTGGTCTACTTCCAATATCACATCCACCTGGATATGAAAAACAGGCTTCCCCAAATCTCGAAATAATTGCACCAACAATAATCACCGAAGAACGCAATTTGCGCATTAATTCTTCGGGAATACAAGTTCCTGTCATATTTCTACTATCAATCACCAATTTCTTTTTGTCTCTTTTCACTTTGCATCCGAAGACTTTCCAGAATTTTTATCGTTATTTTCACATCCGAAATATCTGGTACATTATACAATTTCGAAACTTTTCCATTCAAAATGGTTGCCGCTAAAATTGGCAATGTTGCATTTTTAGAACCAGCCACATCAACCTCTCCCGATAGTTTCGTACCACCTTTAATTATGTAGTTATACATTTCACTCACCTTCTTCATAATATTTTATGTTACATATTATGAAAAGTTTACGTAAGTTGTTACTGTGGCACTCAAATTTCGCTGATTATTTAGCTCCTAAGTCTGGCTTTTCTCCTTTCGAATTCGTTGTTTTATCTTTCCATTTTTCAGCCATTTTCTTTTGTTCCTCCTGAGATGGTATTCCTTTACTTTTCAATCTTTTATCAAATTCTTTCTCTTCCGAAATACGATTTTGTTTCTGATGAGTATCTAGCATCTCTCGATAATGATTTAGCTTTTCTTCTCGCAATTTTCTTAAATTCTCCTCTGGAATTCCAGGTGCTTTATCAATTACATCTCTTTTAAACGCTACTCTCATTTGATGAATTCTTTGCCTAATCCATTGTAATGGCGTTAACTTGCTAATATCTACTAAACTCGTTTCTTCTGTTTTTGTATCCTCTGTAACTTGTTGCTTAGAATGATTAGCAATCTTTTCCTTCACTGCATTTATTTCCTTCTCACGCTCTAAAATCTCTTGTGCCCAATCAGCTAATATACTTTTATCGCGCATTTCAAGATTTTCCCAATATGCATTTTCCGTCTCATTTTGCACTTTGTTCAAAACTCGCAATTGTTCTTTCAATTCTTCCAATGACAATTCTTCCTTCATCCTTTTCCCTCGTTCTCCAAAACTCTTTCGCATCACTTTTATCGATACTATTATTATAAACCCTATTCCTTAAAATTACAACATCTTTTGCTTAATTCTACACCTTTAATACTTTACCACCATTCTTTCAAACTTTCCCTTAATATACTTCTCCAATTTCCCCATAAAAATTTCTGGTTCTATTTCTTTTTTCGCAACCATATCCAAACCTTTTTCCCAACTTGCCGTCAATTCTGGATTCAGCATATCTGGCATTGCCTTTTCTACCACATCATAAATTGCCTCTCCCTTTACCGTTGGCGTAATAATTTGCGTTTTCGGGTTAATCGCTAAATACTGAATTCTTTCCAATTTTTCAATAATTGCCGCCCTTGTCGCACTCGTACCAATGCCTGCTCCCTTGATTTGTTCTCTCAAAAGCTCATCTTCAATTAATTTTCCCGCATTTTCCATTGCCAAAATCATCGAACCCGAATTATAACGGCTTGGTGGTGATGTCTCCGCCTCTTTTGTTTCAAAGGCAAGCACAGCAATTTCCTGATTTTTCCTCAAATTTGCCAAAATCTCCAAATTCGAAGAATCTTCATTTTTTGTCTTATTCTTCAAAACCTCCAAAAATCCCTGTTTTGTACAAACTTTTCCACTAGCAGTAAATATTTCATTTTCAATCGAAAGTGTAGCCGATACTTTGTTATATTCCGCAGGCGGATAAAAAATGGCAATAAATCGTTTCACAATCAATTTATATACACTTTTCTTCAAATCCGACAATTTCTCATAATTTTCCAATCCTTGTCCTGTTGGAATAATCGCATAATGGTCTGTAATTTTGCTATCATTTACATATTTCGTTTTCACCAAATTAGTGCTATATTTCTCATCAATCATTTTTTTAATATATTGACTAACTTCTTCCTCTTTAAAATTTTTATACAGCCCATTCAAATTTTTTCCAATTTCCTTTGCAACCGCTGTTGATAATACTCTTGCATCTGTTCTAGGATACGTCACAAGCTTTTTTTCATACAATTCTTGAATGATTTCCAACGTTTCATCAGGCTTAATCTTAAAATTTTTCGTACACTCATTTTGAATTTCCGCCAAATTAAATAAAAGTGGCGCATTTTCCTTTTGCTTCGATTTTTTAAGCTCTGTTACAGTTGCTTTTTTGCCTTCCAAACTAGCAATTAATTTCTTCGCCTCTTCTTCTGTTTTAAAACCAGAATCATTATATAACAAACGACTCTCAAAATACGGAGATTTTTCATTCACTTTCCATTCTGCCTTAAACGATGATTCCTCTTCTCCAAAATTTCCAATTACTTTATAATATTTCGTTTTCACAAAATTTCGAATTTCTCTTTCACGCGAAACCACCATTCCCAAAACACAAGTCATCACTCTACCAACCGACACAGAAACACGGTCTTCGCCAATATCTTTTGCAATACGTCTTCCAAAAATAATTGACAACAATCTCGAAAAATTAATTCCAATCAAATAATCTTCCTTTGCCCTCAAATACGCTGAATCCGATAAACTGTCATATTCGTGCATATTTTTCGCTTCCCCGAATTCCACGCAAAATTTCCTCTTCCGTTTGTGAATCAATCCAAACACGCTTCATTTCTGCTTTTGGATTTGGATTTGCCATTCTAAAAACAAGTCTTTGGATATATTCTCCTTCACGTCCCGAGTCACCTGCATTGTAAATTTCGGTCACATCTTCTCTTTGCAATAAACCTTGTACAATATGAAACTGTTTTTCCACCGCTGGAATAATCTCATATTTATACTCTTCTGGCAAAAAAGGCAATGTTTCCAAACGCCATTTTTTTAAATTTTCATCATATTTTTCTGGATACGACATCGTCACCAAATGACCAACACACCAAGTAATAATCCATTCTGCACCTTCCAAATAGCCATTTTTTCGCGTTGTATTCACTTTCAATGCCTTCGCAAATTCCATCGCAACAGACGGTTTTTCTGTAATGATTAATTTCATTTTTTCTACACATCCTTATCCTAATTCTTCGCCAAGTGCTAACTTAACCTCAAAATAAAACTCCACACCATCTTTTTTATTTTGCACGCCGAAATCACTTCCATATTGATTCATAATCGCTTTTACCAAAGCCAAACCAATTCCTGTTCCACCACGATTTCGATTTCTCGATTGATCCACTTTGTAAAATCGTGTCCAAATTCGATTCAAATTTTCTTCTGAAATTGGTTCTCCTGAATTAAATACAGAAACTCTTACAATATTTTTCTCTCTATTTCGAATCGAAATTTTAATCCTTTTTTGTCCCTTCACCTTTTTGACATTTTTCATCGCGTTTGTAAAATAGTTACGAATCACTTGTTCAATATAAAAACTATCCGCCAAAACATAGATTGGCCCTTTTGCTTTAAACTCTACTTTAACCTTTTGTTCTTCAAGCATCACTTTTGAATTACGAATCATCTCGTGGATTAACTCCACCATATCAAATTTCGCATCATTAAATTCTCTTTCTCCATATTCTAGCTTCATCAGTTCTAACAATTTTT
The DNA here is from genome assembly GCA_947647595.1 of uncultured Clostridium sp. Taxonomy (GTDB): domain Bacteria; phylum Bacillota; class Clostridia; order TANB77; family CAG-508; genus Scatovivens. The sequence continues at coordinate 29,710 of CANSKZ010000007.1, forward strand.
TTACCAAAATATCCATCTTATTTGCCTCATCTAAGATGACATCTGCATAAAATTTACGGCTTTCTTCATCTGAATTAATATTTTCAATCAAGCCTTCCGAATAGCCTTGAATTAAAGCAATTGGCGTTTTTAATTCGTGGGAAACATCGGAAATAAATTGTTTTCGCATTTCATCAATTTTAGACTTTTCTTCAATGTCACGCTCCAACTCCATATTATTTCGTTTCAATTGCTGAATCGTATCTTCTAACTTAATCGACATCGTATTAATACTTTTTCCCAACGCATCAATTTCATCATTATTATCATGAATACGATATTTTTTGGTAAAATCTAGGTTTGCCATTTTATTTGCAATATCGTTCAATTCCTCAATTGGCTTGGTAAACTTTTCTGTTATCCAAGTAATCGCAATTCCTCCCAAAACAACTGCAATCAATGCAATCAAATACAACAATTTATTTGAAATTTCAACACTTTCTTTAATTAACGTAATCGGCATACGAATAAAAAGCGTATTACCATTCTCCAAAGTTCCAACAAGCAATATAAAATTGACACCATTTTTCTTATCCTGGATTTTTCGAATTGTTACATTTTGGTCAGAATACATAATATCATCTTGCCTAAAAACATTATATTCCACATCATATTTCACTTCTGGAATCTCGCCAAAATCTTCCGAAAAATCTTTATTCGTCGCATAAATTTCATTTTCTTGCTGTTTAATAATAATATCAAAATGATTCGCCAAAGAAAGCTTTTCCAATTCTATCGAAAAATCAGCAAATTCAGTATCATTCATCTTTTCATTAATATAATCAAAAGCCTCCAAAGAAGCATTTTTTTTCGAATAATAGTAAAAACTCTCCAACACCACATTGTTAATAATTACCAAAAATGCAATAATCATGATAATCACAATACAAAGCGTCAAAAATAATTTCGTTCGAACCGACTGAAACATTTTTTTCATCTAAAACCTCTATTTCATCTCAAATTTATAACCAATTCCACGAATGGTTTGAATATATTTTCCTTTTTTACCAAGCTTATGACGAATTTTCTTGATGTGACTATCAATCGTCCTCGAATCACCATAATAATCATAATTCCATACCGTATTTAAAATTTTGTCACGTGACAACGCAATATTTTCATTGTCCACTAAATATTTCAAAAGTTCATATTCACGAAAACTAAGTTCAACATTTTTTCCATCTACTGTCACGGTTCTAGCATCATTATCAATCTTAATTCCGCCATAACTTTTTAATTCTTTTTTAACTGGATTCGTTCGTTTCAAAATCGCTTCCACACGAGCCACCAATATTTTAGGGCTAAATGGTTTTGTAATATATTCATCCACCCCCAATTCAAACCCAAATAATTCATCCTGTTCTTCCGCTCTTGCGGTTAGCATAATAATCGGTACATTTTTATCCATTTGCCTAATTTGCCTCAAAACCGACCAACCATCCAATTTGGGCATCATAACATCTAAAATAACCAAATTAATTTTATTTTGATTTTCACCAAATTTATGTAACGCCTGTTCCCCATCCTCAGCCTCAATAATGTGATAATTTTTTTGTTTCAAAAAATCCTTCACCAATTTTCTCATTCTTAATTCATCATCTGCTACTAATATACTTGCTTCCATTTATTTCCTCCCAAGCTTCCTATCTTCTACTACTTTATTTGATACGCTGATTCCAACGCCAATTTTATCATATCTTGTAACGACTTTTCTCTAGCCTCTGCTGAAAGCACTTCCTTTTTACAATTTGAATCAACAACCGTCAGCAAACAAGCTGCTTTTTTATGAAGCATCTTTGCCGTATAAAATAACGCAAAAGCTTCCATTTCTGAACACGAAATCTGCTTTTCTTTAGGCAAATTTTTCACATAATCTTCTGGATGTATCATATAGCTATCAAAACACTCTGTGCAAGCAACATTTGTTTCAATACACGGAATATTTTGTTGTTTCGCAACTTCCTTTATCATTCTATTAATTGAGGTAGAAGCTTTTACCGTATCACATTTTTCACCACTCATATTTTCTGCAAAATTGCCAGTTGTATAACTTTCATGCACTAATACAATATCCAATAAATTCAAATTTTCTACATAAGAACCACACGAACCAATTCGAATAATCGTCTCCACCTCATAAAATTGATACAACTCATACGCATAAATTCCCATACTCGGCATTCCCATTCCAGATGCCATAACCGTCACTTCTTTTCCGTGATACGTTCCTGTAAACCCAAACATATTTCTCGTTTGATTAACTAATTTAGCATCCTCTAAATAATGCTCTGCAATATATTTTGCTCGTAATGGGTCACCTGGCATTAAAACAATTTTCGCAATCTCTCCTTTTTTAGCTTCATTATGAATTGCCATATTCTCCTCCTTGAAAATAGTATTTTGTGTTTTTATTATCTTATCATAAAGTAAAGAAAGAATCAATCCAGAAAAAAATTTTTTCATTTTTTACCCAATCATATGTTACATCAGTAAATAACAGCTATAGTGTCTATTTCACTGTCTTGCTGTATTTTATATTCTTCCAAACTGTCGCTTTTTGTCGTAAAACGGCTTACGATTTTTCATTTTCTTTCAAAAATCACTTGCATATTTCGAAAAAAAATAATATACTTACAGTCGTAATTCGTTTACAATATTACAAATCAAAAATAAGGAGGGATTTATTTTGAGCAACAAAATTAAAATATTTATAGCAGACGATAATGCAGAATTTGTTTCAACACTTGTTACATATCTTGATTCTCAAGAAGATATGGAGGTAATTGCAACCGCAAGAGATGGTTTGGAGGCAGTAGATAAACTTAGTAAAATCGATACAGATATTGCTATTTTAGATATCATTATGCCTCAATTAGATGGTTTAGGAGTTTTAGAAGCCATGCATGAAAAATTGGAAACTTTACCAATTTGTATCATGTTATCAGCTGTTGGACAAGACAAAGTAACTACAAAAGCAATGTGTTTGGGAGCTCAATATTATGTGGTAAAACCCTTCGAAATGGAAGTACTAGTGAAAAGAATTAAAGAATTAGTAAAAAACCAACCAATCGAATCATTATCACCTGTATTAAAAGATGTAAAAACTACTTATATCGAAGTAGACAAGAACAACTTAAATCTAGAAGCAAAAGTAACTAATATTATTCATGACGTTGGAGTTCCTGCTCACATCAAAGGATATCAATATTTGCGTGATGGAATTATTATGGCTGTCAATAATGTTGATATCATCAATCAAATTACCAAACAACTTTATCCAGATTTAGCTCAAAAATACAAAACAACACCATCAAGAGTAGAACGTGCCATCAGGCATGCCATAGAAGTCGCTTGGAATCGTGGTCAAATTGAATATATGGAAAGCATTTTTGGCTATACAGTCAATTCCAATCGAGGAAAACCTACTAATTCTGAATTTATTGCAATGATTTCTGATAAACTTCGCTTAGAATTAAAAACAGCTTAATAAAAATAAACAAAACTTCTTCATAAATCCATATGAAGAAGTTTTATTTTTATAAATATCTTGGTTCATAATTTCTTTTACGTCCATTTTTATAAGTTACACAATGATTTTCTTTACTGTAATTTTCCATATTTCTTAATGCTTTTGCAAAATCACTTTCAACCGTATTCTTTTTAACTTCCGTCGTTTTTTGAGAATATCGCGTTGGTTTTGGAGCAACTTTTACGCTAGCTATGGTTGGCTTTGGTGCAACATCTTGAACACTTTTATCATTTCGAAACCAATCCAAAATTCTTCGGAAAAATCCTTTCTTTGTATTTTTCATTGCTGTCTTTTTGGCCATTTCTGCTTCAAACTTTCTCTCATTTTCTGCTATTTTTCTAGCATTTTCTGCTCTTCTTATCGCAGACATTCTTTGTGTTTTTTCGAAAGAACCAATTGTTGTATAAGCAACTTGAGACTCATAAGCAGACATCGTTCTTTTCCTTACATAAGCCGTTGATGTTCTCTTACCTGTTCCTTGACATTTAGCAGAAGAAGTTTTTTGCAATTTTTGATATACTGGATTGCAACCGAAGTTCTTGTCTTTGTTTTACATAAGCTTTTACTCTTTCATCTTGACTATTTTGTAAACTACTTCTCAATTCTTCTTTCAAAACAATGGTTTCACTCTTTCCATGTTGTTTTTCATATTCTTTTATCAAATTTTCTAATCTTTTATAAGCTTTTCTTCGTACCCATTCTGAATAAGACTCATTTCTCAAAGCCAACAATTCTTGTTTAAAAAAATCTCTTAATTCTTCTTTTGTATATTGACATTCCGTTCCCTTTTCTGACTTTATTTTATTTTTTCTACGCTCTGCTCGATTCATTTATTTCTCCTTTCCGAAATTTCCTTTTATTTATTATAACATATTTTACCATAATTTTCAAGCCCAAATTACTTTAAAACAATAATCGCATGCAAATTTTTCTCATCCTCACTTTTGATTGCCACAATATGCTCATCATTTTGCTCCTGATACAATACTTTTACTGTATCTCCCAATTTTATCTCTTTTTTATACATCATTTGAATATCATTTAAATCAGCATTTCGATAGACTTCTATTGGCAAAATCTCATTAGCAATATCCATAAAGTAAATATTATGCAAATGATTGTTCACATCAATCAAACTGCGATTAATCGTGAAAAAAGTAGATTTTGAAAAAGTATCTGGTTCACTTAATTTTTCCAAATCTGGTTCTTCAAATACTTTTGCATTTTCTATGGTATAGGCATCTTGCACATCTTGCGTAATTTTCGTAATTTTCAATTTTTCAACATCCAACAAAACCCATTTTGAAGTAGCAATTCCTATGACATTTCGCATTTCATCTAAAATCTCAAAATCTCGATACGCATATAATTTATTAATTCCTCTTGACCAAGTTTTAATCATAATTTTTTCTCCATAAATTGGCCTTTTCAAAATTTTTAATTTCCACCCCAAAAGCACCCAACTTCTTTTCACCGTCGGAATATCTTTCAAACCAAATCCCACTAAATTAGAATGCACTCCACCTGCATCTTCTAAATACGACAACAAAGCTGTATTCGTTACTTTATTATTCACAGCAACATCACGTAGTCCAATAAAAACTTCATGTTCAACAAACATTTTTTATTCCTTTCTGATAATTCCTAATTTTTTATAAATATTTTCAATATATTCTACTTCCTCTTGATTCGTATCTTGAATCATTTTTATTGTATTAATTCTCGTTTTTACCGTTGTTTCCTTTGAAAAAATATCTTTAAAAATCCTTGCCACCCAAGTAAACGGTAAAAAAATAGGCGCTTTTTTCAAAATCGGATATTTCTCCCTCATAATCTTAAATTCTGGAAAAACAAGTCGCAATGCATATTGTGATTTTCCTTCGTTTTTACCAACTTCATAATCAATTCGATTTCTCTCACTTGCTCCTTTTAAAATAAAACGTTCCACTTCATCAAAATCTTCTATTTTTTCTGTCCCAAACCATCGATAAGCTATTTTTCGAATATTTCGTTCAAATTCCTCTGCCTTAAATTCTTCTAGCTTTTTATTTATTTTGTTAAAATCAAAAAACTCTTTATATTTTTCATAAAACAAATACACATCCAAAACATCTCGAATCTGAATTCCAGCATACTTAAAATGACGAATCAAATGAATGATACAAAACAGATAACTATCTTCAAGGGTCATTTGAACAATATTTTTATAATCTCTAAAAGAAATGCAAAGTGGCCAAATTTCGTTAAAATATTCATGTGAAACATCCGCTCCAGGAATTAACTTTCGGTGCATCTCCACAATCATAAATGGCATTTTTTCAAAAACTAAATGCTTTTCATGGTCATAATATTCCTCATATCCCAAACCCTTCATAATTTTAGAAGCCTTTTTAAAATCATCACCATGTATCATAATATCCATATCACACATCTGGCGCATATACGATTGTGGATATACTGCCTTCATGATAACACCCTTTACCACCAATGTTTTAATCTCAGCCTCTTCAAATTCATTTAACATTTGCTCTAATTCGATTGTTTCATTTGTATCTTTCATAATCTGCCTATGATAATCAGACAAAATAAGCTGTTTTATCTCATCCGATTTAGCATATTTTTTAGCCCACTCCACCAAAAAATTACTCACCTTATGACACACTGCCAATTGATATAATTTTTTCTCATCAATCTCTTGTCCTACAATACATTCTCTATTTTCAATAAAACATCGAATGATTTCTAATAATACTTTTGCCTCATTCATTCGTTTCTTTCCTTTTCTCTTATACTTTGATTTTCCACCACAAATTCTTTATCGCAAATCTCCGAAATACTATTTCTATGTGTCACAATCAAACACGTTCGATTCTGTAGATTCTTAATATGGCTCAAAACTTTTTCTTCTGTCTTACGATCCAAACTTGAAGTAATCTCGTCCAAAATTAAAATCGGAGCTTGACTTACAATCGCTCTTGCCAATGCCAATCGTTGCAATTGTCCTTCCGACAAGCCACTTCCTCTTTCCCCAATTCTAGTTTCCAAACCATCTGGCAATTCTTTCATAAATTTCTGACAATCACTTACTATTAACGCCTCTTCCAAATCTTTTTCTGAAACCTTTGGATTTACGAATGTTACATTCTCACGAATAGTACCACTCAAAATAAATTTTCCTTGAGGCACATACGCAAACATATTTCTTGTATCCGTTCCAATCAATTGCTGTTTTCCATCCTCCAGCTCAAAATAAATCTGTCCACCATCTTTTTCAATAATCCCCAAAATGAGTTTCAAAAGTGTGCTTTTTCCAATTCCAGATTCTCCATAAATAGCAACAATTTCGCCCTTTTTAACACATAAATTCGCCTCTTTAAAAATCTTCTTGTTCTTATAAGTAAACTCTATATTTTTCACAATTATACTTTTTAAATTCTCATATAAAACATCTCGCTCAATTTCTTTTTCCACTTTATCTTCTTCCATATTTTCAAGCTCTATGATTCTTTCAGCTGACCCAATCATACCAAATATATTCTGAAAAGTCCTTGAAAGTCCAATAATCGGAGCCTGAATCTGGCTAATTAACTGAACAATCGATGTCAATCCACCAACCGTAATATTCTTCAAATACAAATGATAAGAGCTCCAAATTAACGTATACAAATAACTCACCTGAAAAATAATATTAAATCCTGTTCCAGATGCAATCGATAAACTTCTACGTTTCATTTGAATATTATATCTTTTTTCTTGCAATTCTGTGGATTTTCTTAAAATCACATCTTCTGCTCCAAAAATTTTTATTACAATTAAATTTTCAAACACTTCATGAAAAAACAAACGAACATTTCCACTTGCTTCTTGCATTTTCTGATGAACCTTTTTCAAATATGGTTTAAACAAATTTACCACCACAAACAAAATCACTCCACCAATCAACAAAATCCACACAAATTCTTTACTGATTCGAAACAATAATACCACCGCACAAATCAATCTAGCTACCATAGATAACATATCTGGAATCAAAGAAACCAAAGTTTCAATCACAATATTTACATCAGAAACCACTCTTGTCATCAATTCTCCGCTATGAAACTTTACTATTTTTTCATAATTTCTCTTTAAAATTGTTTGTAATACATCTTGCTTAAAATTCAGCTCTAATTTTGCACGTGTCACTGCATCCACTGAAGCAATCATTGCTCTCAATCCAACTTCCGTTAATGATATCGTAATTAACTGAAAAATATATTTTCTTAATTCTGAAATTGACCCCGAAACCGCTGCATCAATTACATGTTTAGAAACAAAAATCAAATATACACTTAACATCGAATAAATAATATTAAAGAAATTTAGCAATATAAAATTAAAATTTTGAGATTTTGTTTTTTTAAAAATCCATTTTATTGTTTTTACATCTTTCAATTTTTCTTCTGTTCCTTTCTTTTTTCGTCGTCCCCTTACCTTTATGCTATTGTAATCTTTTATTTTTATATCATATTCCCTAAAAAAAATCAACTAAAAAATAAGGCACGTTTTCACACGTGCCTTACACTCTCTATATTTCAAGAACATTAGCATCTTTTAATTTTTGAACAAACTTCTCTGTACTTTGCATTGCTCTTTCTCTATCAAATTCCGCTCCATATTCCTTCATCAATCGATTTGCGATTTCTTCTATTGTCAAATCCTCTTTTTCCAACAATTCCCAAATAAATTTTCCCGTAATATTCAAATGAATCATGCCCTTCATTTCATTAATTAATTCACCTGTTGGTACCACGACAATCGTATCTGCAATCTCTCTTAAAACAAATCCCTTTCTAATTTTCATTTGTTCGTTCCCCTTTCATCGTTCGATAAGATAATTGTACTGCTTCTTCACTCATATCACACCCCAATTGATAAATTGGAATTTGTTTTAATATCTCTTCTAATATATCAAAAAACTTCAACATTTCATCTTTTTCCAAATTCCTAAAAGTCTGTTCAAAAAACAACTTAATGGCATCTTTAGAATCCAATTTTCGAATCCAATTATCCTTTGACTGCTCAATAAAACAAATTGCTTTTAATTTAACCTTTGTATTTCGGCTTATATCATGTTTCCCAGAAAACGGTGTTCCATAAGCATAAATACCATCTTCCAAAATACGAATCGCAGGTTTATCATCATTTAAAATATATGGCTTTTTATCTGCTAAATAGTTTAACCAAAGAGATGTATGGGTCGATTTTCCTGTTCCGCAATTAGCCGAAAAAAAATAAGCCTCATCTTCTACAACTACAGCAGATGCATGTAATAGACATCCCTGATAATTTAGCAATCCTCGATAAAATGTATTTCCTACCAACATATACTCTGCCAACTCTTCGCTAAATCCTGGATTATCTCTCATTTCTTTTTGGATATGTTCATCATATACAATTATTTTAAAGTCTCTTTTGGTTTCTTCTGCTACTTTATATTTCTCAGCTCTTGTCTTCAGCATTTTATATCTTGGTTCAAACTCAACAATCACCTCAGCAATTTCACACTTCATATCCTTACCTCATTTGTCTATTTTCATTGCAAAAAATCGAGGAAGATTTTCCGCCTCGATTTTTTCTAATAATCTCCAGTATTATCAACTATTGTTGAGTTTTGTGTATTTTCACTACCACGTGCACGTACTTTATCTGATATTGTACTATCTACCTCTGAGAATGGTTGCATTCCCATATCTGGATCTGGAACTGACATATAATTTTCCTCCTCTTACTTCATTTAAAATTTAATTATCTAATATTATTATACTATAAACAAACTCTTTTGTCAAGAACTTTATGTAAATTTTTTGTCATTATTTTATAAAAGAAAGCAGTGGAAGCCCACTGCCTTCGATTTATATGAATTTTTAACGTCTTACGGCTGACGTGCTACTGCAAATACTGATTGAAATCGATTGACACAACTTCATCGCTGTATCTCTCTTCCGTTTCTCCAGTATTTGTATTTTCGATTCGGCAGTAAATCCGACTCCTCAAGAGTTTGTCTCTCACAAATAATGCTGGGTTGACTAATGTCAGTTCCCACCGTGCATTATTGGGGTAGATTTCGCTCCCTTCAGGTTTCGGAGCAACTTTAGCCGAACCTGTTGTCAATGTAATGTCCTCATCAGCCAAAACATCGACAGGTTTTGTGGAAAGTATTATCCCCCATTCCTTTACTTCATAATTAGATGGAATATCCACCTTCGGAGTAAAGAAAATGGTATTTTGGGACGCATCTACCTCAAACTTCTGCCCAGTCCATAACAGTCTCGGCATCGGTTTTCCAGGTGTTCCAGACCAGATTGTCTGAAGAAAAACATCTTCGGCCCCCATAGTGAAATCGTACTCCGCATAGTCGCATACAATCTCACCTTTTTCGTTTGCCCAACCGTTGAAATACAACGGTTCTTCGCTTTCTGGTGCTTCACCAGCAACCAGATAAAAATGGGTTCCTTCTGCATAAAGCCCTTCTTCATTCATCAAGCCTTTATACATATCAATTTCTCCTCCCACAATATTCAATGCAGAATATCTAAGAGGATTTTCCTGGTACATTCCAGTGACCAAAACAGCCTGCTTAGCAGCTGTCCTTGCTTTGATTGCATCCGACAATCTTTCTCCTGACTCTGAATAATATTCTTCGTCAGAATCTGAAGTCTTCGAGTACAAAACCTCGTTTTCTTCATCATCTTTCAGCATCCAGCCCAAGAACGTTGAGCCAAATTTCGGATACGTAGGAATTTCCGAAACAGATTCTCCAAAAGGAACTGCCTCTTTTAAAACCTCCTCACCGTATTGAGTAACAAATGTCACCTCTACGGTTTTATCCGATTCCCGGAAATTAACTATAATTTCCACATCCCTTGCAGGCATGGAAAAGTTAATTTTGGGGCTTGTTTCTGGAGTATTGGAAGAATTAACTCCCATGTAACTTACAAACGTATAGTCATCATTGCTGATAGACTCTAACGGAATATTACCAGGAACTACATATTCCTCATAGACATTATCCTCAAACAAAAGATTCTGCCCATTCATCAATATTCTTCCTTTGCCGCCAACCCGACGTAGTGTCAGTTTGTAAACAGTGTTAAACACTGCTGTTACTGTCATGTTGGATTTTATTCTAAAGGTTGCTGTTGGTGGTAACTTTTCCTCTCCATTCGTCCAACCTACACATTGCAGATTGTTCGGATTGGATTCTTTCAAAGTAATTTCTGTATTATACTCAAAGGTAAGTAACTCACCTGGTTGTACAGTTGTGCCATTGACTTTAAGAACAACACCCTCAACGTCTTTGGCATTTTCAGTAACCCCAAGTGTAAGATTACACTCTATTTTCTTGAGATTACAGGTAACCGTTTTATTCTTGTCAAGCTGGATATCTATTTCCAGTCCTGAGCCAAGCTCATTTCCTTCTTCATCAATCCAATTCTCGACTTCATATCCTTCATCTGGTTCAACAACCAAATGATGGGTCCCTTTTGGAAGCTCTCTCGTATCGGAAAGAACTTCGTCGCCAAGTTTGATTACGCCATTTTCAACCCGTGTAGTAAGTTGATAGACCTCAATAAAAGTAGCTTCAAAATGATACTCTCTCTCCTCAGATACAATAAAACTGTATTCCCTCGAAGAAATTTTGTTACCTGCATCATCTGTCCACTCAAAGAATTTGAAGTGTTCAGTATCTTCGGCTGTAACCATAGATGCTGTTCCTACAGGAACAGGCTTCATGGCAATTTCCTTTTTGTCAATTTTGACTATTCCACCATTACTACTTACTGACACTTTTCCAGCTAATTGACGAAAAATTGGGGTAATGGTAATCGGACCATCAACCTCCCAATTAAGGGTTGGTTCTTCTCCAAGAGTGTTCCCCTCAGAGTCTACCCATTTGACAAATGCATATCCGTCATCTGGAACCGCATCCATGTTAAGCAAATACCCTTTGCAAAATTCCTGATCTGGTAGCCAATTTGTGTTTTCCACATGACCGCCAATGGGGTTTTCGTTGACATTGATAAAATACCATTCACTGAAAAAAGCTTCTACAGTGATATTTTCTTCCATCTTGAAGGAAATACCATTTCCTTCGAGATTAGATGACATTATTTCATTATTTACCATCCAGTAAGCAAACCTGTATGGTTCAACTTCCAGTGGTAACAATTCAATATCTGTACCAATTTCAAAGTCGAAATTGGCCATGTCATCCTCAAACTCTACCTCTTCGCCGTTCAGCATTAACAAACTGTTCGACTTTAAGGTAAGGTGACCCATTGGTATTTTTTCGAATACAGCTTTTACGTCTGTATCCTTGTCAATGGTTTCCGTCAGAGGATTTTCCTCTTTCTTCATTCCATTAACCAGCCAGTGCAAAAATCTCCAACCTTCCGCTGCTTCTGGCACAAAATCAAATTCGGTACCTAGAACAACTTCTTTGTTGTCAAATTCTTCGCCATTGGCGAAAACTTTGCCTTCACCTTCTATACTAACGCTAAGCGTTGCATATTCCGGTTCTGGCGGTGTAACCTGTTTTTCTGTGAATATTGCTTCCACAACTGTATTTTGGTTAATGGTTTCCTTCAGCGGATTTCCCTCTTTCTTCTTCCCATTAACCAGCCAATGAGACAATTCAGAATTTTCTCCTGGCTTTGCCTTAAAATTTACCACTGAACCAGCAGTAACTTTTTTGGTGCTCGCAGTGCTTCCGTTCATTAGTACAGAACCAAAACCCTGTACTTTTACAGTCACATCGTACTCCTTTTTTACAGGAACTGGATTGGGATTGGGATCTGGATTTGGTGCTGGTGGCTGTGGGGTAGGCTTTGCAGGCTCGTCAACTTTTAACGAAACGCTGTCCGTAAAAGTCTTTTTCTTACCTTTTTGGGTCCGTCCTACATACTTAACTTTTATAGGGAATTTTTCCCCAGTAACAGTTTTGGCCGCTGATACCGAATAAGTTTTCAGTACCTTTTTTTTGCCATCCGTATATTTTGCTCTTACAGTTGAAACTGATTTAAAAGCACTTTCTACGAATTGCTGACCTTTGGTCAACCGCAAATTGGCCTTCGTTATCTGTATCTTTTTGATAGGGATAACTTTTACCCACACAGAAGCCTTACAGCTGCCAATAGAAAAGTTTAATTTCATTAATCCTTTCTTATTAGCTTTTACTGTTTTCCCAACTTCCTTACAAACTGCTCCTTTAAAATTGGAACGTTTTTTTCCATCGCTGAACTCCGCCGTCCGTTTTGTTGCTTTTAATGCATCCGAATTTGTAAGAATTTGCCCCTCATAAAGTGGAGTTTTTGTTGCTTTTACTGTGAGTTTTTTGGCTTCAATGCCAATCTTCACAGTTTCCACTTTTGTCAAGTTACCATAGAAAAATGTCAACTTGACAGTGCCATTTTTATTGGCATGCAAGTATTTTCCTTTTTCTTGGATTTTGACTGGTACGTTAAAACCTTCACCCACTTGCGGATGGGCTAAAACTGTAGCCGACAGCTGGTCAATTTTCTGCTGTGACAATAACATGCCGTCATACCAGCCGTTCTTTTTGGGAGCATCTTCGTTGAAGTCTACCGAAATCCATGTAGCCTCACCGTTTGCTGCGTTTGCCGTCAAGTTGCTCATTGGTATTGCGGTAATCACCGTTACTAATACCAATACTGTTGCCATTAATTTCCGTAATGTTTTCATATAAATTCCTCCTTTTCATTTTTATTTTAACCTACGAAAATATATATATAATACAGCTACCTAATGGTAGCATTCTATAATAATTATACTAAATTTTAACAATCTTGTCAATTATTTTTGTGTGAATTCTTGATGAATTTTTTAACTTTTTATCGATATTTTTTTAAAAATTTTTTAATTTTTTTGCATTTAGGTATTGTATTTTTGAAAAAACTGTGTTAGACTATTAAATAGTCGGTTTAAAAAAAGTAATGGAGGTGCTAAAAAAATGGCAAAATGTATCGTTTGTAATAAAGAAACAACTTGGGGAAATGACCTTAGTATTACACGTTCACATATTAGTAAAAGAAATAGCAGAACTGTAAAACCTAACTTAAGAAGAGTAAAAGCACTTATTAATGGTGAAGCTAAAAGAGTCTTTGTTTGTGCAAAATGTTTACGTTCTGGAAAAATAAAAAGAGCTAATTAATCGTGAAATATACTATTTAAATAGAAAAAAATACTTAAAAAAGCTAACCTTTTTTAAGTATTTTTTATGCATTTTATGTATTTTTAATACCAAAAATAAATTTTACAAGTCCTCTCAAATGTTTGGGAACTTTTTTTACAACAATTGTCATTTTCCTTCCTCCTATCTTCCTAAGATTTTTTTAATTCCTGTTATGATTAGTCCAATCGAAATAATACATAACCATGCAGTCGGAGGCAAAATGAGTATCAAAAGCATCCCAATTCCAGCTCCTAAAATACATCCAGCTATAATTTTTCTACATTTTTTAAAAAACATCTCTTTTCCTCCTTAGTATATTTTATTGAATTTATACGAATTATGTGAACAAAAAAGATTGATAATTTTTTCAATCTATGATAAAATTAAATAAATTTTTTAAGAAAGGATTCTATTTCATGGAAAAAATCATCGCAAAAAATCCTACTGCAAGGCATAATTATACGATTAACAGTACCTTTGAAGCTGGTATTGTTTTGACAGGAACGGAAATTAAATCCATTCGAAATGGTAAAATAAATTTAAAAGATACGTATGTAAATATAAAAAATGGAGAAATTTTTATTTATGGTATGCATATTTCCCCTTATGAATTTGGAAATCGCTTTAATCCAGACCCACTTCGTAATCGTAAATTACTACTTCATAAGAAAGAAATTTTTAAATTGCAAGGTATGATAAAAGAAAAAAGTGTTTCTTTAGTTCCAATTTCTATGTATTTTCGCAGAAACAAAGTAAAGCTTGAAATTGGTATCGGAAAAGGCAAAAAATTATATGACAAACGCCAAGACATGGCAAAAAAAGATGCTGAAAGAAAAATTGAACGTGCTTTAAAAGGTGAATTTTAAAATCCACCTTTTGTTTATTTTTATACTAATTCTGTAACTCCTTCTGTTTCGTTTGCTTTTCCCATTGCTGCTAGTGCTTTTTCTTCGATGCAAACCCCTTTGAATTCATCATACCCTAAAAATCTGGTTAAATTTTTATTTGTAATTCCAGTTGCTATAGCTAATTCTCCTTGGGTTAATTCTTCATATCCTTGGTTTTCAATAAATCCTTTTAGTCTTTGTAAATCTGCTCCATCTTTGGTTTGACATTTGCTACATACTTCTGTATCAGCAATATACATACAACCACAACGTACACATTTTTTTGCTTCTATCATTTTTTATCCTCCTTCGTTCCTATTTACTTTCAAAGTTATTGTATCATAAAAAAAACAAAAAGCAAGATAAAATTACAAATTTCATCAATTTTTTCTATTTGGTAATTTGCTCAAAAATTTCTTGAGGCTCTTTCAGCCCATTTTTATTGATTTCTAAATGAAAATTGTCATTTTCGTATCTTGGAATTAAATGCATATGATAATGCTTTACTTCTTGTCCATATTCATTATTTTGCACTCTTGTAATACCTTGACAATTCAATTTTTCTTTCAATAATTTGCCTATTTTCTGACTTGCTATTTCGATACTTTTCAACGTTTCTGCATCCATTTCATATAAGTTTTCAAAATGCTTTTTAGGGATAATCAAAGTATGCCCATTACTTTCTGGACTAATATCTAAAAATGCTTTGACGATTTCATTTTCATATATTGTGTAACTTGGAATTTCTCCTTTTATAATTTGACAAAAAATACAATTCACGTTTTTTCTCCTTTTCTTTTTTACCTGATATTTTACCTTTTATAAAAGCGAGCGAAATTTACGAATCGTAAATTTCTCACGCTTGTTAAGTAAATCTGTAAGCCGGGTTCTGTCGTGAATAGTCATTTATCTAGGATATACATTGCTGTATACCTCAAGCCACTCAATTAGAATCATAGAAGTCTTAAAAGAGCAAAGTTCTTCTTTCTAAAAGGTGTTGCTCCAGATGGGGTTTACACGGACGCACTATATCACTATAGTGCCGGTGAGCTCTTACCTCGCCTTTTCACCATTGCCATAATTATCGTGCAAATTTTTGAAAAAATTCTTTTAAACATTTTAAAACCCCTCTAAAATTTTCCCAAATTTCCTCTCTATTCATCGAGTAAATTTTTTTCAAAAATCCTCTCTTTTTCATCGAGTAAATTTTTTTCAAAAATTTCCACGATAACTATGGCTGTTCTTTTCTGTTGCACTTTCCCTAAGGTTACCCTCGCTTGACGTTATCAAGCATCCTGCTCTTTGAGAGCCCGGACTTTCCTCTCATGAAGCCTTTCGACTTTCATCAGCGACTATTCAATTTACTTGAGATTAGTTTATCATATTTTCAAAAAATAGTCAAATTTTTAAACGCCAAAAAGGCAAGCCTTAAATTTCAAGCTTGCCTCTGACCTTTTCATAACCTAGCACAAACGCCAGTTAACACGTCACTAGCTTTGGTCGTGGCTGAAAGATTCCTCAAGTAGTTAATCACGCCGTCGTTTGGAATGATTTTCATTTTTGCATCTGGTGTTTCTATTTCACTGTATCCATTCCCCAAAAATACGACTATTTTTTCTTCACCAGTCGTAACTTCAACGGATTGCAACTCCGCCTTCTGCTGTGGCAAAAAACACTGATACACTTTCTCCACATTTTCCTTTTTTACAGTGACGATTGCAATATAATCTTCAATATCGTCACTTAACCTAATTTCTTCACCGGTTGCCGTGAAAAATGTCGTTTTTTTATTAAAGTCTTTCAATTTAGTTGGCATGGGAATTCCCATTTGCTGTAATAAAGCCGCCAAATCCGCGATTGTACCCTGATAAGCGGTACAATACCGTTTCAGAAATTTTTTCAATTCCTTGTCAGCAGTGCTTAAATTTGTTGCCTTATTATTCATATTGTTCCTCCTTAATTGTTTATTTTCTAATCTTGCAATATAGCAAAATTTAATTATATTATACTATAAATTTACATAATTTTCAAGTCCTTTATTCATAAAAGAATAATTAAATGTTTCTAACTTAAAACATGTTTAAATTTCAATTCGATTTTTAAAATTCTTCTCCACCAACAATCGAAACTCTTTATTTTCTTGTTTTTCTAACAATGGGTCTTGACTCATAATTTCCATACTAATAGCTTGAATTTGTTTTAGCATTTCAATATCTTCAAATAAATTCGCAATTTTGAATTCAGGAAGTCCATGTTGTTTTGTTCCAAAAAATTCACCAGAACCACGCAGTTCTAAATCTTTTTCCGATATCACAAATCCATCATTTGTACTTGAAATGACTTTCATTCTTTCCTGAATCATCTTTGAATTTCCTTGATATTTCAAAATACAATACGACTGATATTCCCCTCTTCCTACTCGCCCACGCAACTGATGAAGCTGTGCTAAACCAAATCGTTCTGCATTTTCAATAACCATGATATTACTATTGGGCACATTCACACCAACTTCAATCACGGTGGTTGAAATTAAAATATCAATTTCGCCATTTTTAAAACGTTCCATGATTTCGTCTTTTTCTTTAGGACGCATCTTTCCATGCAAATATTCAACAGTAAATTGGGTAAAAATCTGATTTTTGTAAATTTCTACAAGCTCCATGACAGATTTTGCATTGATTTCTTCGTTTTCTTCAACCAACGGACAGACGATATAACATTGTCTGCCTTCCTCAACATTTTTAGCAATAAAAGCATTTACACGTGCTTCCATATTTTTTTGAACGGCATACGTTTCAATTTTTTTACGATTTGGTGGTAATTCATCGATAATCGAAATATCTAAATCGCCATACAAAATCAAAGCAAGCGTTCTTGGAATTGGCGTTGCGGTCATGACTAAAACATCTGGATTTTCGCCTTTTTCTGCAATGATACTTCTTTGTCGTACACCAAAGCGATGTTGTTCATCGGTTACAACGAAACCAAGTTTGGAAAAAACAACATTTTCTTCTAAAACAGCATGTGTTCCAATTAAAATATCAATTTCGCCTTTGGCAAGTCGTTCTAAAATGTCTTCTTTTTTCTTTTTGGAAATCCCACTTACTAATAATTCACAAGTGATTCCTGTATCTTTTAGAATTTCTGTAAAGGATTCTAAATGCTGTGTTGCCAAAATAGCAGTTGGCGCCATAACAACAGCTTGATACCCCGATTTTACGGCTTTATAGCTACTGATTAAGGCTACAATTGTTTTTCCTGAGCCAACATCACCTTGTAACAATCGATTCATGGGTTTTGAACTTTCCATATCACCATCGATTTCTTCTAATACGCGAAGTTGGGCTTTGGTTAATGAAAATGGTAATTGATTGATGATATCTGACATTTTAACATTTTTATCAAAGCAAATACCTTGTTTTCGGACTTCATATTTATTTTTCAAACTTAGTAAAGCCAATTGCATTGACAACAATTCCTCAAAAACCAAACGTTTTCTAGCTAACTTGAAATTTTCGAAATTGTCTGGAAAATGAATTTGATGCGTAGCTGTATTGATATCGTACAATTGATATTTTTGGATAAAATATTCTGGCATCGTTTCTGGAAGTTTATTTTCCACTTCTTGAATCGCATTTTCGATGATTTTTCGAATAGTATTTTGCGATAAACTATACGTGAGTGGATAAATGGGAATAATTTTTCCTGTATTTCGATTGGATTCTTCTGCTTCATATACAGGCGATTGCATTTCAATTTTTCCAGCAGAATTTTTGATTTTGCCAAAAAATTTGTATCTTTGGTTTTGCTGAAAGACATTTTTTAAATATGGCTGATTATACCACGTAATTTGACAAGCTCCTGTTTCATCTCTTACCATTAATTTACACAAAGTAAGATTGCCACGAATTCGAATTTCGTTCATACGCCCGAATTGGAAAACCAGAAATTAAACATTCTTCGCCATGAATTGTCTCTGAAATGTTTTTGGGTTTGCTCCTATCTTCGTATTCGCGTGGATAATAGGTAATTAAATCTTCTAAGGTAAAAATCCCAAGTTTATTAAGTAATTTAACACGTGATGGTCCAACACCTTTGATAAATTGAACTTCTTTTTTTAAATCCATTTTCGATTCCCCCGATTTTTGTTTATTATATCGAAAAAATCAATTTTTGGCAAGCAAAAACATCTACTAAAACAGTAGATGTTTTCCTTTTTATTCATCTTCTAAATATTCACCTGGTGTCACGTTTACGTCATAATCGATTTCGACATTGGTTGTTTTTTCTGGTTTGGGTGCTTGCGTTTTATCTTGTTGCTTTTCTTGCATTTTTAAATCCATACTTTTATCAACAACATGATTAATTCGTTGCATTAAATCTGGAACATAATCGATTAATTTGTCGATGGCTGAAGTGTGTTCAATTGGTAATACTTTAATCGAATCTTGCATCACCACAATAAAAGCAACGGGACTAATGCTAACGCCTGCTCCACTTCCACCACCGAAAGGTAATCTATATTTGGCTTCTTCTTCTTTGTCTTTTTTCTTATATTCATTGACGGTTTCGCTATGGAATTCACTTCCTCCTGCTGCAAAACCAAAACACACTTTTGAAATGGGAATAATGACCATATTATTGCTTGTTTCAATTGGTTCTCCAATAATTGTATTGACATCAACCATATCTTTGATACTATTCATTGCACTTTTCATTAATCCATCAATTGGATGTGATTCATTCATATTTTCCACGCTCACTTTCTTTTAATTTTAAGGTTATTATTTGTCAAAAAATGAATTTTATGCAAAATACTTAAATTTTGAGTGGGATTTTTTTAATGGTTGGAGAATTGATTTTCTTTTTCTTATTTTTCTTTATATAACTAATGGTTTTTATCAAATCTACCATTTTAACGGAAACTTTGGAAGCAATTTGAAAACTTAGTTGGTTTTTATTGTAAACAGGATTAATCTGATAAGAATATTGTTTGGAATTAATTTGTTTTCGATTTTTGGCTCCTACAATGCTTAAAAAAGTAGAACTGATAAAAACCAAAACTGCTGTTAAAATGACATCTTCTGTTCCGATGGTTAGTTTTAAATTTAGTTTTTCTAATTTAGGATGCAAATATTTCAATAATTGAAATACAGAAAATTCTTTAAAAATTTCTAAACTATCTTTTTCTAGTTTTATTTTGGAATAGGAAAAATGAATTCCTAAACAGTCAATTCCATCTTCTTGTAAAGAAATCCCCAGTATTTTGATTATACCAAATAAATAAAAACCAAAATTGATGTTAAATTTGATTTTCAGGTCGTTTTTTTCTTTTTCAATCGATTGCACATTGATTTTTAATTTTGAGGTTAGAAAACCTAATATTAAAATAAAAAAAATAGTGATTAATATGTTCATCCGCTTTCTCCTAAATATAATCCTATTTTTTTCCAATTTTTGATTATTTATGCAAAAAACTCCCACAGCGTTTCCGCTATGAGAGCCTTTTTTTACTCGCCGATAATTTTTCATTTTTTCTAAATCTGTAGCTTTTATATCCAATTTCTTCTTTTGAAAATCAAGAAAATGGAAATACGGACTCTTTCCTTCCTGTTTCAATATTGATATTGGAATGTGAAATGTTAAACCAGAATATGCTTTCCATATGGGATTATTTGAATCTAATTCCGTACCACAACAATCCTCGATTGCATAAGCAATCTCGATGATATATTCACATTTCTTTTGCGCATCAATTTCGCCTTCTTCGATTGCCAAAATCCTCATTTCTGCTTTTTGCAAGTGAGATGGCTCGCCGAAAATTTCTTTTACAACCTCTGCGCCCCACATTTTTTCAATACTAAACCGTTCTTCTGCAGTAAGCGCATTTTCCTTCAAATTTTCCAAAGAAATTTCTTGTCCAGGTATTCGTTTGGCATTAATGAAAGCTAAAATATTCCGTTTTGTAACTCCTTCAGACATTGACAACATCCTTTCTTTTCTACAAATTATTGTTTTTTAGTTACCTAATTTATATTGTACTAATGAATGGATTGTAGCATATTTTTGATAAAAAGTCAAGAATCTCCGCTTGTTCTTCAACAGTTGGAGACTCTGACTTATTTAGTTTTCATTCTTTCTTTTCGATATCACAATATCGCCAAAAAGTTCTTCTTGCATGGTATTTATTTTATTTCTTCTGCTTAATTCTAAAACACCAGAAAATGCTGTTACGACTTCTGCTTTTGGTTTTTCTTTTAAAGAAAACAATTTGTTAAATACAAATCTTGGTTTTCTGACCAATTCTTTAAAAATTTCTTTTACTTTATCAGAAACAGAATAAACATCATGCACTGCTATTTTTTCGATATTTTGTGCATTTTCATTTTTCTTGTTTTCTTCTCTTTCCACAAGTTTGGTGTAAGCATTTATAATATTTTCTATGGTATATTTTTTCTCGATGACTTGTTTGGGAAGCTCTATGTTTTCAGGAAATTTATGTACTCTATTCGAATAAATTGCAATTCTTTCTTTAAACACTTTGCTGATTTCTTTGAATTTTTTATATTCGATAATTCTGTTTAACAATTCCTCTTCTGTGAGTTCTGCTTCATCTTCATTTTCCTTTGGAAGTAAGCCTTTTGACTTGATTAATATTAAGGTAGATGCCATAACTAAAAATTCGCTAGCTACTTCTAAATTTAGTTTTTCTTGTTCCTTTAAATATTGAATATATTGGTCAGCGACTTGAGAAATTTCGATTTGGTAAATATCCATTTTGTTTTTGTCGATTAAGTAACAAAGTAAATCAAGTGGACCTTCAAAATTATCGAGTCTTAATTCGTATTTTTTTGTTTCTAGTGATAAGATTTTGTTCATTGGTTTCTCCTTTTTAGTAATTTGGTTATATCATATTGGAAAAAAGATTGCAAGGTTAAGTATTTATTTCTTTTACTATATTAGGATTTATTTTATAATTTCTATTTTCATCCATTAAGCCATTTATTTCTTGTTGTACATCGGTTAATTGTGTATAACAATAACCTGATAGATAAGGTATATTTTTAACTGTGTTTGTAAGGTTTGTAAATCTTTCTATTAATTCTTTTTCATCTTGTACTTGTTTTCCATATCCCCAACCTTTGTCAGAATCAATTGCAATTCCGCCATACTCGCTCATAATGATTGGTTGTCCTTCGTATTTATATCCATTAGCAAATAATCGATGGTTACCATTGTATGGTTTTAAATTGTTTAAAACTTTTCTCTCTTGGTCTGTGTATTCTTGTAAAAGTAGCATAGAGTCCTGTTTATAATCATGTATTGTAATGATATCTGATATAGTATGCTCCCAACCATCGTTTGAAATAACAGGTCGTGTGTTGTCTATTGCCTTGGTTAAATAATAAATGCTATTTGCAAAATCTTGTTGCTTTTTGCAATCACTTATTTCAGGACCCCCCCAAGATTCATTAATTGGAACCCAAGTTATAATGGAAGGATGATTATAATTTTGTTTTACAACTTTTATCCATTCGTTTGTAAAATTCTGTAATGATTCATCATTAAAACAATAAGCATTCGCCATTTCACTCCAAACTAGTACGCCTTTTACATCACACCAGTATAAAAATCGTTCATCTTCTATTTTTTGATGCTTTCTAATTCCATTATAACCAAAATCTAAAACAGCTTGAATATCTTTTAAAATGGTTTCTTCATCTGTTGGCGTTAAATGTGATTCTTTCCAATAACCTTGGTCTAAAATCATTTTTAAATAGAGTGGCTCTTCATTTAAAAATATCTTATCTCCTTTGATTGAAATTTCTCTTATTCCAAAATAAGATTCTACTTCATCTATTTTTTGATTATGACAGTATAGGCGATAAGTAATATCATATAAGTTAGGATGTTCTGTTGACCATTTTTGAACAATATACTTATTTCCTTCTTGTGCTATTGGTATTTTCAGTGTTTGATAATTATTATCGATTGCTCCCTTAACTGTATTTAAAATTTTTCCATGAAATGAAATTTCTGTTTCTAAAAAGTAATTTTGTGTTTCAAAATCTTGCTCTGATAAATTCGTTTCAATTTGTAATTGCACTTCTTCTGTTTTTGGAGTTATTTTTACACTTTTCAAGTATTTTTTAGCTACCCATTCTAACCAAACTGTTTTCCAGATTCCTGTTGTTTGAATGTACCAACATTGCCAGCTTTCTTTTTTTGTATCTTTGTTTTCCTCTGGGTTGATCTTGTGATAAGGAATCTTCAACTCTAACAGTAATGTCATTTTCACCTTCGATTACATATTTTTCTATATCAAATGAAAATCTTGTATAACCTCCTTTATTGTCTCCTATATAATTTCCGTTCACCCAAACTTTGGTGTGATAATCACTTCCTTCAAAGTGTAAGATTGTTTTTTGCTTTTGTATTTGTTGCTTTGAAATATTTATTTTTCTGTTATACCAAATAATGTAATGTATGGTTTCATCTTCTATTCCACTCAATTTTGTTTCATAAGTAAATGGCACCATAATTTTCTCATTTATTGGAAATTCTCTAAAATACTCCTTTTTTTCTCCTTCATCTTTATCATCAAATATAAAATTCCATTCTCCATTCAAATTTTCCCAATCTTTTCTGACAAATTGCGGTCTTGGATAATTTTTTCTATTATTTTTCATTTTTCCTCCTACTATCATCATTTTACAACAAATCTTTATAATGAACCATATAAGTTTTTATATGGCTTGTATCCTTTTCATCAATTTCAAATATTCTTCCGCCTCTTAATTCGTCTGTTCCATAAGGACTGTAGCCACTACATGCATCTAAGCACATTTTGATTCCGCAAAAATCGCCTTCAAAACAGTCGTTGTGGCTATGCCCGCAGGCAATGCATTTAATTTCATTTCTTTGTAATAACATTGAAAAAACACCAGAATTGAACATTCCGATTTTCATGATTTCTTTCATACTTCCGTTTTGCTTTTGTAATTTCTGGATTTTCTACTATGTACTGAAATTCCCAAGGCGGAATATGCATAAATAACATGCCATTGATTTTTTGATGACAATAATCTTCGATTTCTTTTGAACTATTCCAATACCACATAAGTTGGTCAAAATGCAAAATATCCCATTCGCCTGATATGATTGGTCTTTTCATGCATTCTATATTTTTATCGATTTCTAAATTAGTATTTTTGATTAAATTATTCGTATCGAAGCACCAAATATTAAAGGCAATTTCGTCTTTGCTTGAAGCTTTGATGGGTAAAACATAATTGGTCGTGCCATAAATAGTTTCCGTATGTTTGGAAAGACAATAATCGTGTTTTTCATATAATTTGGTTTTTTGAACATCATCTATTTCTACATCATGGTCATGATTTCCAAAAACGTGTGCCCAAGGAATTTTTCTGGATTCCATAGGAGCAGAAAAAATATTTAGATATTCTTTTAGTTCTTCTTCCGTTTTTAAAATGGTTCCATCGCAATTATCTCCACCTAAGAGAACAAAATCGGGTTTTTGGGTTTCAATTAGTTGATTGATTCCTGCTAATGTTCTTTTGTCGTAATCTAGCGTTTCTTGAATGTCGGATAACATTAAAATTTTGAATTTGCCATTTGGGTTAAATTTTAGTTCTTGTTTTAGCGTTAGATTGTTTTTTAAATTGGTATTCATGATTTTTCTCCTTTATTAACTATTTGTGCAATACATTCCACATGTCCGCGTCCAAGCAAACATATCACAAATCGCAATTTTCCTCACTTCATATTTGGACTCCAGAAGTTTCAAATCCCTTCCTAAAGTTGCTGGATTGCAACTCACATAAACAATTTTCTTTGGCTCAATCTGCAACAATGTTTCAATTGTCATTTTATCGCAACCTTTTCTTGGCGGGTCAACAAACACACAATCTGCTGAAATGTTTTTTTCTTTCAACAATCGTGGAAGCGTTTTCTCTACATCTCCCACAAAAAACTCACTATTTTTTACATCATTTAGTTTTGCATTTTCTTTGGCATCTTCAATCGCTTCTGGAATGGTTTCAATCCCAATTAATTTTTGCACTTTATCTGATGCACAAATGCCAATTGTGCCTATTCCGCAATATAAATCCAATACCGTTTCTTTTCCCGTCAATTCTGCATACTCAATCGCTTTGGCATACAATTTTTCCGTCTGCACAGGATTTACTTGATAAAACGAAAGATTGGAAATTTTAAATTGCTTCCCCATTAAAATATCTGTCATATAACCATCTCCAAAAATCACTTCATTTTGCTTTCCTAAAATTACATTCGTATCACGGTTATTCAAATTCTTGACAATGGTTTTTATTGACGCATATCGATTTGTCAAAAAAGCAACCAATTCATTTTCCTTTGGAAGGTTCCACTGATTAACCACCAAAGTAACCATCACTTCATTTGTTTTTACTCCCACACGAATCACAATATGACGTAACAATCCTGTTTGATTTTTTTCTTGATAGCCAGTAATCCCATTTTCTTTCGCAAATTCAAAAATATCCTTCGCTATTTTTTGTGCCAATTCATTTTGAATCATACAATGTTCTGTCTCTAAAATACGGTGACTTCTTTCTGCAAAAACCCCCATCACCATTTGACCATTTTCATTTACGCCCACTGGATATTGCAACTTATTTCGATAAAAAAACGGTGATTCCATTTTCATCACTTCATCTACCGCAAGCTTTCTTCCCAATGCTTTTTTTAACGTATTTTCTACCGCTTCTTTTTTGATTTGCATCGTATAATCATAATTGACATGGCGTAAACTACAACCACCACATTTTCCATACGTTTCACAATTTTCCTTTATACGATATTTTGATTTTTCTAAAATCTCTAAAACTTTCGCATAACAGCTATTTTCTGTCACTTTCAAAATCTTGATTTTCACTTTTTCGCCTTTTATCGTTTGAGGCACAAAAATAACTTGTCCTTCCCATTTAGCAATTCCTTCGCCTTGAAAGCCATGGTCGATGATTTCTACGATATATTCTTCATTTTTCTTCATTTTAATTAATTTCGTTCACCTTTCTTTGACTTATCTTACTTCATTCTTATCTTTTCTTCTATTTCCACCAATCGTTCTTTCGTCTCGATCGCGTTTTAATTCTTCATCTTTTTGGTGTCTTGCTTGTTCTTTAAATTGTTTTCCAACCAAAATGGTTTGATTAATAATCGCCAAATTGCATCTTACTCGTTCTTCAAATCTTTCTTTTTCTGATTTTCTTTTTTTCTTGCTTTTCTTCTTTTTTAATCTTTCCAATTCCGCTTTATCAATCAATCCAATGGCAATCAGTTCTTCTTCTAAAGCATCTAAATCTTCCATTGTCTTCATCTGTTTTATTTGCTTTTTTATGGCTTTTAATTTTTTGATTTCTTCCGAATCTTTCTTCAGCATTCTTTTGAATATCGAACCTATTTTTTTCTCCATTTTATCACTTCATTTCCTACCCAAATTTCTACTCTTTTACGCCACAACCTCTCACACCAACTTCTCTATTTCCTGCAAAATACTTTTTCCCCGCAAAAGTCAAAAGATTCGCTTTGCCAAAATCCACTTCTTTTTTTTCATTCAAAATGCTTTCATCACAATGCGTGTTCACAACTTCTGCAACAAACATTTCATGTGAATCAAATGTTTGAATATCGATTACTTTGCACTCCAAATTAATCGGACATTCTTCAATGTAAGGACTTTTAATTTTTACACTTTGTCTTTTTGTCAATTTGCAAGTTTCAAATTTATCAACCTCTCTTCCTGATTTTGTTCCACAAAAATCAGCTTGCTTTACTAGATTTTCGTCTGGCAAATTAATCACAAATTCTCTGGTTTGTTTGATAATTTCATTCGAAAAACGAGAAGGTCTAATCGAAACATAAACAATCATTGGCTCCGAATTAATAATTCCTGTCCATGCAATGGTTGCAATATTGCTATTTTCCATATCACCTGATGAAATCATCGCCACTGGATTTGGCGCTAATCCTAATTGATTTTGTAAATTTATTTTCATTTTATCACTCCTTTTTCTGTTCTACTATTCTATGTTTACAAATATTGCTTTATTCCAAATTAAAGTCCAAATAAGCAAATTTGTTTGTCTTAAAATGCAACGCGCTTTCGATATCTCGTTTCGCTTTTTCGGAAATTTCACTTGCTCTTTTAGTTTTATTGTCAATCTTTACTAGAGGATTTATGTATCGGATTTTCAGATTTTCAATTTTGACACAATACTTCCCTTCTATTTTTTCCTCACTTTCCTTTATCGCAGTCGCATTTCTCCATATTTTAAAACATTCAGCAATATTGTCATCTTGACAATTTTCGATTTTTTCTATCATTTCTTTTTCCGACAATTGGTATAAATCTTCCATTGTGATTCTATTTTTGTCATACATTTTCTTGACAATATCCGCTAGAAATTGCATAGAAAATATCGTTTCATTCGCATTATAAAGCAAAGATAACTTGCTAGCAACTTCTATAAATCTTTCTGCCATTTCAAGATTTCGAAATCCAATTTCTGGCATTCCTTGTTCATTTTCCAACACTTCGATATTTTCATAAACTTCTTTTATTTCCGCTAAATTCCACAAATTAGCAATTGCTCCAAATCCATCTGAAAAAATATATTCCAATCGGTCGCTTGCCAATTGAGGCCTGTCATTATCGGCAATTGGATATTGATGATAATCATCCACTTCCTCTATTTTTATGCCATCTTTATTTAAGTATTGCATAATTTCTTTGGATTTTCTTATGATTTCATTTGTTAACCCTTCCGTAAATTCTTGTTTTTCATAATCTCCATTCATAAAATCAATCGTATGTTTAAAAACTGGTGTGCTAATATCATGAAAAAGCCCAGCCAACGTTTGTTTTTTATCTTTCGTAAAATGCCAAATAATCAAAGCCACACCAACACTATGATCTAAACTCGAATACCAATCTCGTTGAAACATCTTTGAATACACCGTTCCACAAGACACACTAATTTGATTTTGTTTTTGCATTTCTGGAGTTTCCACATAATCATATAAAAAATCTGGAATTTCCTCTGACAAAATATGAAAATATTGTTTCGTTTTTTCTTCTAAATTCTGAAAATATTGACTCATTTTTTACTCCTTCTCTCCTTCTTCCACTAATTCAAAATCAATGCGTCTCAATAATTTGCTTGCTTCCATGACTCGAATTTTCACTGGATCACCAATTTTAAAAACTCGATTGGTATGCTCTCCCATAAGTTGTTTTTTGTTTTCATCATAAATATAATATTCTTTGCCCATATTTTCAAAGCGAATCAAGCCTTCTACTGTATTTTCAAGTTCTGCAAACATGCCAAAAGGCGTAATCGAAGAAATAATGGCTTCATATTCCTCGCCAATTTTATCTTCCATAAATTCTGCCTTTTTGATGCTTTCTGCTTCTCGTTCCGCCTTTGTTGCAATCGTTTCACATTCCGATGAACTTTTAGCATATTTTTCGCTATCTGCTTCAAATTGTGCTTTTAAGTTTTCGTCTGCTTCGCTATATTCCGAAATCATTCTGTGAATGAACAAATCTGGATACCTTCGAATTGGAGACGTAAAATGACAATAAAACTTGCTTGCAATCCCAAAATGTCCTTGATTTTGATTCTCGTATTTTGCCAGTTTTAAAGTTCTCAATAGCAAATTCGAAACAACTTTTTCTTCTGGTTTTCCTTTAACTTCTGCCAAAACTTTTGCAAATTCCGTTGGATGAACGGTTTCTTGATTGATATGAATTTTCAAGCCAAAATTCCACAAAAATTTATTTAATTCCTTCACTTTATCCAAATCTGGTTCTTCATGCACACGATAAATAAACGGAAAATCCAACCAATAAAACTTTTCCGCAATGGTTTCATTCGCTGTCAACATAAATTGTTCAATTATTTCGTGAGCAAATGTCGTCTCATACTTTTGAATTTGGATAGCTCGTCCTTTTTCATCCAATGTAATTTTGCTTTCTGGAATATCTAAATTCAAATACCCATCTTTCATACGTCGGTTTTTCAAAACATGTGCCAATTCTTCCATCAATTTAAAATCGGAAACATATTT
This sequence comes from uncultured Clostridium sp., assembly GCA_947647595.1. Classification (GTDB taxonomy): domain Bacteria; phylum Bacillota; class Clostridia; order TANB77; family CAG-508; genus Scatovivens. The sequence goes on from CANSKZ010000007.1 coordinate 58,535, forward strand.
CTCATATTTTTTCACAATTTTCTCGTCCGAATTGGTGATGATTTTATTAACATCCGTGTAACTCATTCTTTCTGTTACACGAATCACGGACTTATAAACATCAGAAGCAATGACTTTTCCTTTCTCGTCGATTTCCATCAAACAAGAAAGCGCAAATCGGTCTTGCCCAGCATTTAAACTACAAATTCCATTGGAAAGTTCAAAAGGAAGCATCGGAATCACACGGTCAAACATATAAACACTTGTCCCTCTAAAAACTGCTTCATTGTCCAAATTAGAACCTTTTTTGACATAATAACTAACATCCGCAATATGGACATCCAATAAATAATTTCCACTTTTGTTTTTACCAATCCAAACCGCATCATCTAAATCCTTGGCATCTTCGCCATCAATGGTAAAAATATTCATCTCTTTTTGACGCAAATCCACACGATTTTTGATATCTTTCTCCAAAATCGTTTGTGGAATTTTTCTAGCTTCTTTCAAAACTGGTTCTGGAAATTCATTCGGTAAATCAAATTCTTTTATCACAGACAACATATCAATTCCCGCCTGATTCACATTTCCCAAAACCTCTACAATTTTACCTTCTGCATTTTTTCCTTTTTCAGGATATTTTAATATTTCTACTACTACTTTATCTTGATTTTTTGCTTTTTGGCAATTGCTTTTTGAGATAAAAATATCCGTATTAAACTTTTTGTCATCTGGAACCACAAATCCAAAATTTTTGCTTTTTTGAAACGTTCCTACTACCGATTCTTTTTCACGTTTTAATACTTTTAGAATTTTGCCTTCTGCTCTTTTCTCAGCCTTTTTTGCCACAATTATTTTTATTTCAACCGTATCCCCATTTAGCGCTGTTCCCACGAAATGAGAAGGAATAAAAATATCTTCTTTTTCCTTCTCTTCTAATTCTACAAATCCAAATCCTTTTTCATTGGCTCGAAAAATTCCAATGATTTTTTGCTTTTTCTTTTTTCCCATGTTCTTTTCCTTTTCTATAAATAAAGCTAAGGACACGATAAATCGTGTCCTTTGTCTTTTTATTACATAACATATAAAATATCTAAAACAAGTGTTAATACAACAAAAACAATCATTAGTCCAATTGTCGTTCTTTTCATCTTTCCTTCGGTTGTTCTGCCTTTGTTTTTTTCATAAAAATTATTTGCTCCAGCTCCCATAACGGTTCCAGATGCTCCATTATCTTCTTTTGATTGCTTTAAGATTAACACAATTAAGACAATACACACAATAAAATAGATTCCTGTTATGATATTTTTGGCTATTTCCATTTAATTTAATCCTCCATTTTCTTCCATTTCATCAATTGTTTTCTATTATAACATGTTTTTTATAAAAAAGCAAGCCTTTTTATTCATTATGGTAATAATGAACATTCGATATTTGTTTTACCACTTAATTCTCCGTTTTTATATTTAATTAAACTAATGGATGGCTCTCCTTCATATTTGGGTATTTCTAGTAAAATTTCCATCACACCATCATTATCTACATCTAATATGTTCACATTTTCCAAACTTAAATAATATTCTGCATTGGTCGTTTGGTTCCATTTGGATTTTTCAATATAGGCTAAATTATCCATTAATTTTCCCATGCTATCATATAACGATATTTTTGAATATCCTGTCGCTTTATTGGCTAGAATGATAATATATTCATCCGTTCCATTTTTATCTAAATCAGTTGTAATTGTCTTTATTGTGTCATATTCTTCTTGCAATTTTGGATTATTTTCTGAGACAATGACTGGTAAATAACTTTTGGTATCAATCATGCCTGTAATGGCTTCATATTTTTCTGAAATAGCAACTTTTCCAACATTTCCAATTTTGACTAAATTTTCATAATTAGAATTAGAAAGTAACCCTAATGTATAATCGCGAAATGCAAAATTTTCATAATTATAATAAGTAATTACATATTTATCTTTATCATTGCTTGCATTATCAATATATTTTAGTTCAACTTCACCCATTTGGCTTGTATCTAAAATAAGTCCATTATATAAAACAATTAGATTTTCATTTGATATTTTTCTTGTATTCGCATCTGTCGCATTAATGGTTGGATTATTGGTTACATTAGCATTTGAAACAACACTATCTATAAGATTTGCAAGCGTTTCTCTTTCTGTTTCATTGACAACTTCATTCTTGACATCTTTTCCATATTCCGATAAATTCATCATATAATAAATTAATATTGCATTTCCAATAATTAAAACAACAATAATCATCAAACACACATTGCCAAGCTTTTGAAAATCAATTTTGTCTTCTGCTTCGTGTTCTTGTTTTTTATCCTCTTTTGTATCTTTCATTACTTCCTCCATAAAATTTCTCTTTTTATTGTAGCACAATGTTCTTAAAAATAAAACACTTTTTTAAAAAAATTTATATTCACAACAAAATTGGTCCGATTTGCTCCCCTTCTAATGCATATTCCAATGTTTTCACAATATACTTGAAATCGCATACAATCGAACGTGGCTTCGTAATCGGATTATCTTGTTTAAATGGAACAAAATAATAATTTCTTCGGTTCAACAATCTTCCAATATTTTCAGCCGCACCACTTAATCCATTATTGGTACTAATTCCAATCACAACTGGTCGATCCACTCTTAGCTGTGATTTGACTGCCATTGTAACAGGCGTATCAATAATATCATAACTAAGTTTTGCAATCGTATTTCCAGAACATGGCGCAACAATTAAAACATCAAACATTTTTTTCGGACCAATCGGTTCTGCTGCTTGAATTGTATGAATGATTTTATTTCCCGTCAAATCCTCGATTTCTTGAATAAAATCTTCTGCTTTTCCAAATTTTGTATCCAACTGATAGCTGTTAAAAGATAGAATTGGAAAAACATTTGCACCCATTTTTACTAAATTTTCCATTTCATTAATGGTGGTACGAAACGTACAAAATGAACCTGTTAATGCATAGCCAATATTTTTTCCTGCTAAATCCAAAACATAACCTCCTTTTCTATTTTAAAGAATTTTTTTGCCTAAGTATGACAAAATTTTCCTTATTATATTTTATGAGATTATGTCAATTTCGTTTCGATTTTTGGGGAAAAATTAAAATCTCCTTTTAAACCGTTTCTTTTTTACGAGCTTTACTTGTTTGCACGCATGCTATGTACAATAAAATAAAGTTTCCAAATAAGAACACAAAATAAGCCTTCGCAACAGGTGTCGCAGTTTTTACACCTTCAACATTAGCATATAATTTTTCATTAAACAAATAGGCTTTTACCTTTTTTCCTTTTGGATAAGCACTTGCACTATGTGCATTTCCTAATTCATAATTTTGACCATTGTATTCTACTTCTACTTTATAAAAATTTGTCCTTGATTTTGTTTTCTTATTAACGACTTGTTCTACTTTCGAACTTAAAACCGTTGCTTCCACTTCTTCATATTGTAATTCCACTTCATTCATCTTAAACCATAACACTACAGTTGCCACAATACAAGCAATAAATGCAATCCATAAAATAATAACTCTTTTTTTCATATTTCTTCTCCTTTAAAAAAATTCTTTCTATTTTTTTATTATATCATATTTCTCTTTTTTTTGACAATAGCCGAAAAACAATTTTACTGCCTTACACTTTAAGTTTTTCAAAAAGTAAAAATCAAATTCAAATTTTGCTTGCCTTTTTTTCAAAAATCCGATATAATTTTATGGCAAGGGAGGTTATAATATGGAAAAAATCGTGATTGCTACACGAAATGATGGAAAACTTGCTATGATTAAAGAACTTTTACCAAATTTTCGTATTCTTTCTTTAAACGATTTAGAATATTTTGTAGAACCTGAAGAAACTGGCGAAACTTTTGAAGAAAATGCGATTTTAAAAGCCAAATTTTATCATGAAAATTTAAATGAAATTTGTATTGCTGATGATGCTGGCATCTGTGTCCCCGTTTTAAATAATTTTCCAGGCGTTCGCACAAAACGCTGGTTCAAACGGAAGTGACCGTGAACGAAACCTAGCACTTATTGATAAATTAAAAGATTTTGAAAAAACAGACCGCAAAGTTAATTTTATCACAGCCATTGCTATTGCTATCAATGGCACTGTTATTGTGGAAACAGAGATTCTTTCTGGTTATATTACTGATAAACCTCGTGGAGATAATGGATTTGGCTTTGACGAGATTTTTGAATTAGAAAATGGAAAAACCTTAGCAGAACTTACTTTTGAAGAAAAATTAGAAATCAGTGCTCGAAGAAAAGCTTTGGAAAAAATAAAGAAATATTTATAAAAATTATGGGGAAAGGTTAACTCTTTCCCCATAATTTTTTCTTTTTCGCCACCTTATCGACCTCTATTAGTTCTTTGTAGAATTGAATTTTCTTCTCTTCCATTTGAACATATTTTTTTAGTTCTTCCAAAGAATTCGCGTTACGAATTTGCGAAAAAGTTACAATTTCTTTTGGTCTTTCCAGCCACTCTAAAATGACTGCTGGTTTTCTGTCAGAAAGTTCAGCAATTATTGCTTCGCCGTCTTCTCTTCCTGCAAAAAACAATTTTAAACCTTCTTCGAGCCGTTCTTTTTCCATATTTTTTTCCTCCAGATTTCTATTTTTTTATATTTTCATTATACCATATTATGTTAATTTTGTCAATATTTTTAGAAAAACCTCTCAAATTCTTCACTCGAAATTTTTTCTTTCTCTAACAAAACATTCGCCACTTTGTCTAAAATATCCATATTATCACGTAAAATTCGTTGTGCTGTGACATAAGCATTTTCAATTAAAACTTGGATTTGATTGCCGACTTCATCAATAACTTTTTCTCCAAAAATCTGAAGCTCGTATGGGTCATCTACTTTTAAAGAAATTGGTCCTAATTTATCATCCATACCATAAATCGTTAGCATATCTTTGGCAATTCCTGTAGCTACTTCAATATCGTTGCTCGCTCCTGTTGAAATTTCATTTAAAGCAATCTTTTCAGCAGCTCTTCCGCCCATTAATGCCACCATTTTTTCCAGTAATTCTGTTTTAGAAATATAAAATTTATCTTCATTGGTTTTATACATTGTATAACCACCTGCTGCACCTCTTGGAATAATGGAAACTTCTTTGACATCTGTTTGCGTTTCTAAAAATTTGCTCACAACTGCATGTCCCGCTTCGTGATAAGCTGTTAATTTTTATCTTTATCTGAAATCACACGATTCGTCTTTTCTAAACCAACTGTGACTTTTTTCACGGCATTTTCCACATCGTCATTCGTAATAGCATTGTGATTTTCTCGTGTTGCAATAATGGCCGCTTCATTTAAAATATTGGCTAATTCTGCTCCTGTAAATCCTGCTGTATCTCCTGCAATGGAACGAAAATCAACATCATCTGCAAACTTTTTATTTTCACTGTGCAATTTTAATATGGCTTCTCTTCCGTTTAAATCTGGTGTTGGAATGGTAATTTGTCTGTCAAATCGTCCTGGACGAAGCAATGCTTTATCTAGCATTTCTGGTCGGTTGGTAGCAGCAAGAACAATGATGGTTTCTTCTGTTTCAAATCCATCCATTTCTACTAATAATTGATTTAACGTTTGATTATTTTCTGTTTCCGCCCCACTACTACTCGTTCTTCTAGCACCAATCGCATCAATTTCATCAATAAAAATAATCGCTGGTGACATTTTTTTTGCTTTATCAAATAACTTTCGAACCCTAGATGCACCAAGTCCTGCAAACATTTCAATAAATTCAGAACCACTCATCGAAATAAACGGAACGCCAGCTTCTCCCGCAATGGCTTTGGCAATTAAAGTTTTACCCGTTCCTGGTTTTCCATATAATAAAATTCCTCTTGGAATCTTCGCTCCCATATCCAAATAAGCTTGTGGTTTTTTTAGAAAATCAACAATTTCAATTAATTCGCCTTTTTCCTCATCCAAGCCTGCAATGTCTTTAAATCTGACATCTGTTTTTTTATTGCTTTCTCCACCATAAACTTTGTCTTTATCACCACCAAATCCTTGCATTTTGAAAATCATAAGCATTAAGGCAACTAATAAAATGGTTGGTAAAAGTGAAAATAATGTTTCTGCAATTTTCAAAAATTGATTGGTACTTTCTTGGATTAATTCAATTTCTAATCCTTTTTCATCTACTTTGGTTTGTACTAATTCGATAAATGCTTGGGTACTTGGAACAATCACTCTTTTTTGTCTGTCTTTTTCATTTTCCTCAGTCCCTTCTTGTCCGTCTAAAGTTTTGTACGTAACCGTTACGGTTGTACTTCCTGTTGTCATTTTAATTTTTTCGATTTCTCCTTCATTGATATCTTTGATTAATTCTGTATAAGCCAGCTCTTTATCTTCTTGTTTTTGCTTTCCAAAATAAACCATTCCCACAATGGCAACAATTACTAATATCGAACTTATGATATAAAATATCATTTTGCTTTTTTTGTTTTCTTTATTTTCTTTCATATTGACTCCTTTCGTTATATTTCTGAACCGTCTGGTTCGTCCTTACTGACGCTTCCTTCTGGCTTTTCCTCTTTTGGTTTATCTTCTTTTTCTGGCTTTTTATTTTCCTTTTTATCTTCTTCTTCAGAATCTTTTAATTCTTCATGAACTTGTTTTTGAACTTCTACAATTTTAGTAAGCTCGATTTGTTGTTTTATTAAATCCGATTTTATCATCAAAATAACAGCCACAACATAAACATACGAAATTAATAGATACACCAATCTAAAGTATTCCGTATAGAATCCTAGCATGATATAGGCAACATTATAGAGCATACTTAAAATAATCGATAAAGTTAAAGCATAAATAGAAATGTTAAAGCAATGTTTCAAATTCATACTAATTCTGCATACTTTAGCAACAATTAATGCAAATAAACTCATAATTAGCCAATCCATTAAAATCGACACAAACTGCACCATAAAAATACTAAATAGCATCACAAAAAATATTGTAATTGCAATTCCATTCATTCCAATTTTTTCAATTTCTTGCAGAACTCCTGTTTTATCAAAAGAGGTCATTCCATATTGGTCTGCTAATTTCTGATAATCGTATTCAATTTCCAAACTACCATTTTTATAAAATGCTTTATTTTTTAGAAAAATAACACCAGTTGATTTGATTTCACTTTTGTATTTTTGTAGTGTTTCTTCTGTAATTTCTTCCCCTGTATCAGCAATCATATATATATCATATTCTTCGTCGTGTGCATAAATCCTTTCTGAAAATTGTAAATTTCCATTTTCATACGAAAAATCAGGTAATTCGTTTTGGATATATTGGTAACCTTTTTGCATTACTTTCATCATGTCATATGTTTGAAATACTGCTATTACAGCTGATAAAATCAACACAATGAGAAAGAAATATTTCATTGCAATGGAAATTTTTTCTTCTAAAAAAACTCCATAATTTTCGAGCTTTGTAACAGCAATTTTTACTCTTGTAAAAAATCCTATTTTTTTATTTTCCTTTTCCATTATATATACTCCCTTCTAATCATGCTATTTACTTGCATCGGTGAAATTTCAAAAATCACATCATCCTCAATTGAAATTCCTTCACTTTCTGTAATATCGACAACACAATGATACATTCCAATTCTTCCTATTATATTATATTTTTGATGATTTATCAAAACTTTTAATCGATTATCTTTAAAAAATTTTTTAAGCTCAATTCCAACTGATAAAATATTTTCTTTAAGTGAAAAAATATCTCTATCTTTGCGCATATTGAATCCATCTATAAACCCAACTGGAACAATGGCTATTTTCGTTTCTCGTTTTGTATGATACATTTTTCCATAACTAATATTATATCCTTTTGGAAGTGTTTTTATTTCTTGAATCGACGATTTCAACTCTCCAATTTTCACAAGACCATTCACTTTCACTAAAGTTCTTCCTTGCAACGCAGAACCGATTCGAATCGCATTTAAGTTCATCATAGGATATTTCAAAAATGATGTAGATGCTGAACAATGCAACATTCCGCGGAGTTTGTCCTTCTTGTTTTAAAAATTTTATCACCTCTAAAAATCGGTCAAATTGTTTTTCTGTAAATTTCTGTTCCATTGGTTTGGCAAAATGTGTATAGGTGCCTGTGATTTTTAAATTATCACACATTTTGAAAGCTTCTAATATGTCATTTTGATTAGAATATAAAAATCCAAATCTTCCAAATCCTGTGTCAATTTTAAAATGTGCTTTTGCTTCGCAATCTTGAATTTTTGCAATTTTTTCGATGATTTCAATTTGTTCTTTGGAACTAACGGTTAAGGTGATTTTATTTTCTATCAATTGCGCTAATTCTTTTTCTTTTGAAAACGGTGTCAGCATTAAAATTTCTTCATCGATTCCAGCTTGTCTTAAAAGAAGTGCTTCTTCTAAATTAGCAACCGCCAAAAAATCAATTCCATTGTTGATAAGAAATTTTGAATACTCCACCAAACCTAAACCCATTCCATTTCCTTTTACCACAGCAATGATTTTTGGCAAATTTCCGCTATCATCTTTTCCAAAGGAATTCAAGCGCGTTCTTATTATTTTTAAATTATTTTTCAAGTCTTTTCGACTAATCGTCAATTTTTTCATAAAACTCCTATATTGATATTTTAAAAGGACAAATCGAATTTTTATTTTGCTTTTGTGTAAATACTTTCACAAGATTTACAAGTAATTTTCATTTCATAACTAGCCACTTTTTTGTCTAATATTGTGATTAAAGGCTCACTATCTTTCGGACAACAAAATCTATTTTTGATTATAACCAATTCGTCCTTACAATTTTGTCCCACTTTACTATCTTCAAAATCTAATACAGCACGCCCTTGGCTTCCGCAATTACATTGATATTTTAATTCTAATCGATCATACGTCGAATAACACAAATACCCTATATTTTCATTACATGTATCACAATACATCCAACCACCATAATTAGTTGCTAATCTTGTATTTTCTAATTCTTTGTTTTTTAATACTCTTGCCATGATTTTATCTCCTTTAAAAATTGTATTTATTCATCTAATACTTTTTTATTCGTTTTGAAATTAAGGCTCTACAAGTATTCATTTGAATGCAAGCATAAAAATTGTTTGTCACTTCTTTACCTTTTCCTATTGTTGTAGCATTATTAGCATCTTCCTCTGTTTCCCAAAGCACAAAATCGGTCCATATATCGCCTTGTAAGTAATGTTCCCAAGAAATAAAACCTTTAGCTTTAGAAATAATTTCATCGTGTAATTTTTGTGTCAATTCTATAAAAGTTTCTTCGTTAATATTTTTCTTCAGTTTATACGAAAAAATCCAAGCTGTTTTTTCCATAAAATTTTCCCCCTATCACTCATTATTTCAGTAATACTAATGCGCTTTTATAAAAAATCTAACTTGCCATCATTCTCTTTTTAAAAACGCCAAAAGTTCCTCTTTATTTGCAAAAACTTTATCAAAAATCAAATACAATGAATCTGTTGCATCATACTGCCCAATTGCATAACATTTTTTGCCCCATCCATAAGCAATTCCTGCTTCAATATGCGCAGATTTTCCAGCTGGCAACACCAATAATAAATTTTTGGATTTTCTTTCTGCTTCGATATCATGTTTAAAAATCGTTTTTACTGTATCACTTGTCAGTTCTAGGCTTTCAAATGTTTTCATCAATTCTTCTGGATTTTGGTGGAGATTCAATCCAGCTTCTTCGTGGGATTTTTCGTTTTTCAAAAAACAATAATACGATACCTTTGCTTCCTCAAAAAGCTGACAAATCTCCAATATTTCTGCTTTATTTCTGGTTCTTCCTGCAATAAAGAAATCGTAACTTTCCTTTTCCTTATTTTCTTCCATTTCTTCTTCGATTTTATCTTCGCTTTCTCTCATGGCTAAAATTGTTTTTTCAAATAAAACATCTAATTCCCAGCCCAACTGCTCTGCTCCTTGTTTAATGGTATCTCTTGAACAACCTGCTGCAAATTTTTTGTCCTTAAATTTCTTCTTCAAACTCGAAACTTCCATATCTTTTGTACTTTTCGATGGACGCATTTTGGTAGCTGCCCAAATCAAACCAGTTAATTCATCTACCGCAAATAAAATTTTTTCCATTTCTTTTTCTGGTTTGACCTCCGAACAAATTCCATAACCATGACTACAAATCGCATGTATCATTTCTTCACTTGCCTCAATTTCTTTCAACAATTCTGGCGCTTTTTGACAATGTTCATCTGGATACTGTTCAAAATCCACATCATGCAATAAACCAACTAAGCCCCAAAATTCCTCATCTTCTCCATTTTCTTTGGCAAAATAGCGCATCACTTGTTCTACCGTAAAAGCATGTCTTAGATGAAATTCTTCTTTGTTATATTTTTTTAATAAATCAATAGCTTGTTCTCTTTCCATTTTTTCCTCCATTTTTCTATCTAAAAAATTCTGCTTTTTCACTAGCTTTTACGAGATAACTTCTTCTTCAAAGTCCTCAAACTTCGAAATGTCTTTTCTGCCAACTTGTACAATTTATAAATAACTGGCTTATAAGGCATAAAAACTTCCCCAATAAATTCCGTAAATTCTGCACCAAATCCTTTTTTGAAACGATACAATCCATATTGCGGATGATTTTCATCTACTACGCCTGAAACTCCACGAAAATCGTAAACTTCATGCCCTTTTTGAATTGCCTCTTGTATCATGGTCCATTGAAGCAAATAATTGGGCATCAAATTTCGATGAGAATTGGAGCTTGCCCCATACAAATACCACGTTTTTTTGCCATATAAAATTGGAATAATTCCTGCAATTGGCTTGTCCTCATGATACGCCATCAAAAGTTTCATATGTTCTGGCGCTAAAGCATCGTACATTTTTTCAAAATAATCCAAAGAACGAATAATAAAATCATCACGTTTTCCCGTTTCGACCATAATGCTATGAAAATCCTTCAAATCTTCCTTGGTTCCTTCTTTAATCACAACTCCTTTTTTCTTGGCTAAACGAATATTATATCTTGTCTTCGAATGAAAACCGCTAAATACTTCATCTTCCGTTTTCCCTTGAATATTCAATTGAAATACAAATCTCGGTTGGATTTCATCTTTAAAATCTTTACTATCATCTTTGATTTTATAGCCAGCATTTTCAATGATTTCACGGAATTTTTCGTCACTTTTTAAAATATCAGGTTCGATGCGAAGTACAAATGCCTTGTATTTTTTAGCAAGTTCATTCGCCCCTTCTGTCAAATCTTGTATCACTTTTTCATCATAAATATCACAAACTGGTCCTCTTGGTGAATACATCAAATTTCCAAAAATCGGGATTTTACGAATCCAAACACATAAACTTCCTTTAATATTTCCCTTTTCATCTTCCGATAAAATCACTTCTTTTATCCAACTTGTTTTGACTTGTCCCCATTCTAAAGATTGCTGAAAATTGCATCTCGAATGACTCTCTAAAAATTCTTTATATTTTGATTTGTCTTGCTCTGTTAATAATCTCATTGGTATTTTTCCTTTCTGTTGGTTTTAGGGCAAGGAAGAAACCTTGCCCTCATACTCTTATATTTTTTGTAAAGTGGTTCCTTCTTTGGTATCTTTTACCAAATAGCCTTCCTTTATTAAAATATCTCTAATTCTGTCTGATTCTGCCCAATTTTTCGTTTGACGCGCTTCATCTCTTTGTTTTAGTAATTCCAAAATTTCATCTGACAAGGATTCTTCTTGTTTTTCATAATGTGCCAAATCAAATCCTAAAATAGCATCAAATTTCAATAATAAATCTTTCAAATCTTTTGATTTTTGTGGATTTTTCAGCACTTCCCAAACAACACTCATAGCAACTGGCATATTTAAATCCTCATTAATGGCATTCAAAAATTTCTCTTCATAATTTTCAATTGTTTCTTTTTCAATGATTTCTGTTCCTTCTTTATGACGCAAATACCCTTCACGTAAGCGATTCAATGCAACTTTGGCAGATTCCATTGCTTCCCATGTAAAATTAATTTTATTTCGGTAGTTTGAAGTAAAATTAAACATTCGATACACTAGCGGCTCATAGCCTTTGTCTGCTAAATTTTGTAAAGTATACAAATTGTTCAAACTTTTAGACATTTTTCCACCATCAATTGTCAAAAAGTCAACATGCATCCAAACTTGTGCTGGAATTTTTCCACAAAAACCTTTACTTTGTGCAATTTCATTTTCATGATGAATCGGAATATGGTCAATTCCACCTGTATGAATATCAAACTGCTCGCCCAAATATTGATAACTCATTGCAGAACATTCCAAATGCCAACCAGGATAACATTTTCCCCAAAACGTATCCCATTTCATCAAATGATTTTCTGGCGCTTTAATCCAAACTGCAAAATCTGAAATATTCTTTTTTTCGCTATCAAATTCAACTCTAGCACCAGCTTTTTGTTCTTCTACATTACGATTGGAAAGCACACCATATTTGTCTAATTTAGAAGTATCAAAATAAATCGTCTTTTCCGTTTCGTACGTAAAACCATTTTCGATGATTTGCTGAACATATTTTTCCATAACACCAATATGCTCGGTTGCTCTGGCTATGATTTCTGGTTTATCAATATTTAGTTTGTCAATATCTTGCAAAAAAGCATTCATATAAAATTCTGCAATTTCAAAAGGGTCCTTTTTCTCAATCCTAGCTGCTTTTAACATTTTGTCTTCGCCTTCATCACTATCCGAAACCAGATGCCCAACATCAGTTATATTCATCACATGTTTTAAGGAATACCCATTATATTTCAAAACACGTCTCAATGTATCCATAAAAAGATACGCTCTTAAATTTCCAATATGTGCATAATTGTATACCGTTGGTCCACAAGAATATAGTTTTACTTGGTTCTCATCAATTGGTTTAAATTCCTCTATTGTTCTTGTTAATGTATTGTATAAATTCAAATTTATCCTTCTCCTTTATTTTAAATTATTAAACCTTATTTGCCGTCGTTCCATCTGGTGGAGTCGTTGTATTCGTTGTATTTTCTATTGAGTTACTTGGGTCTTCTGGCTTAGTTGGGGGGGTTGGATCTGTTATTTCATTTTTTGGTGGATTTGTACTTCCCCCTGAATCGTTGCTTGTATTGTTATTATTTGAGTTATTATTTCCTTCATTTGGTGTTTCTGGCGGTGTATTATTGACTGGTTGTTCTGGTGTTGGTACTTGCGGCTCCTCTATCACTGTTCCATCATGTGGGCAATATTCTGTTGGAACTTCTTCTGAAGATGCTCCAGCTGGCGACCATTTTGTTGTCCCTCTTTCTTTTGGTGGAACTGTATTTATATATCTATCTTCAGCAAACGGGCAGGTTTCCGTTGCTAATAAATTCGTTTCTGTACAAATTCGAATAGCAGTATTATTATCACATGCTTCTGGTATTGTACTTTCTGTAAATAATTCTGTATATACTTCTTTACATTTTTCCGTCGCTCTTAACCCTGTTGCTTTACAAATTGCAACTTCCTTGATTCCTTCTGGTCTTGTAAATCTAGAACCCTCTAAGCCTTCATGAATTTTTTTCATGACTTCTGCCCAAATTTTTCCAGCTGGATTTCCTGATGAATAAACAACTTCAGCATTGGATTCATATCCATACCAACAAATGGCTGTATAATATGGTGTGAATCCAGCAAGCCAACGGTCATAATCGCCATTGGTGGTTCCTGTTTTGGCAGCAACATCCATACCTTTTATCGCACAATATTTAGCGGTTCCAGCAGGTCCTACTACTGGTTGAGTCAATATATTCTTCGTAATATAAGCATTCTGATCAGACAAAACTCTGTTGACAGTTTGTTTTGGCTCTACTACAACATTGTCTTCTTTATCTGTTACATATTTATAAAAAGTTGGTTCAATATACGTACCATTATTAGCAATGGCAGCATATGCGCCTGTCATTTCTGTGACGGTTGCACCATCTTCTAGTCCACCTAAAGCAAGTGATAATCCTTCTCTTTCAAATTTAGGAAGTCCTACACTTTCGCAAAAAGCTTTTGATGTCTCCAAACCAATGTCTGCTAATGCTTTTACATGTGGAACGTTAGCCGATATCTCAATAGCTGTACGAAGATTCATCAAACCTTTAAATCCAATATAATAATTTTTTGGTTTATAATTTCCCTCTTTAAAGGTTGTTTGCGTATCATTATATACTGTTGCTCCAGTAATTGCGCCTGACTCTAAACCTGGTGCAATTACCGAAATTGGTTTCATCGAAGAACCTGTTGATTTACGTAGTTTAGCTGGAATATTGAAATAACCCAATTTCGTTGAAGTTTCCCTTGCTCCTTTTTCTCCTACTGCTGTACTTGCTGCTACAACATTTCCGTTTGTGTGGTCCATCACTACTACTGTTGGTATTGAATTTTGTTGCAAAGTCGTTCCGTCTTTCTTTTTTGATTTTCCAACTGTACAATATTTATCTTGTTTGATAACTTCTTCCACCGTTGCTTGAATTGCTGTATCTTGTGTTGTGTAAATTTTTAGTCCGCTACTATATAAATATGTCTCAGCATAAGAACGGCTCATGTTTTTTTCTTCCATTAATTGCTCTAATATCTGATTTAAAGCAGCTTCAACAGTATAAGAAACTTGCACTGTTGGAGAAGTATCTCCGTTTGAAAAAGGAAGTCCTGCTTCTACTTCAGCTTTTGCAGTTTCGTATTCTTCTTGGTTAATATTGCCAAGTTCTAACATTTTCCCTAAAACTGTTTTGGTACGTTTTTTGATATTTTCCTGTTTCTTTGCTTTTTTTGCTTCATCCTCTTCTTTAAAAGGATTATACGCATTTGGCGAATGATTAATTCCCGCCATAAAAGCACATTGTGCAATCGTCAACTCTGCTGGTTTTTTATTGAAATAATAAATAGCACCTAGTTCTACACCATTAATATCATTTCCGCCAATGAAAATTAGATTTAAATATAATTCCAATATTTGGTCTTTCGATAAATATTGCTCAACTTGCATTGCTTTTGACATTTCTTTTACTTTTCTGACAACACCTGCTAAATTGCTATCTTCTTTTTCATTTGTGATATTTTTTACGAGCTGTTGTGTAATACTACTTCCACCAAACGATGATTTTCCAGCATGAGTAACATATGTAATGGTAGCTGCTGCTGTTCTTTTAATATCCACACCTTGATGTTCGTAAAATCTTTCATCTTCAATTGCCACGTAAGCTTTTGGCAAATATTGTCCCATCTCTGATAAAGAAATACATTTTCGTTTACTATCTCCACTCAATGTCGCAATTAAATTTCCATCTTTATCATAAACAGTAGAATTCTCATACGGAATTACCAATTCCTCCTTACTAATCGTTAATTGATCACCAAACATTCCATAAAATACACCAACTACAATTCCACTTCCAATAATAATTGCCAACAATAATACAATTATTAAAATTTTAATAATTTTTCCAGCCTTTGTCTTTTTCTTTTTTTCCTTATTTTTAGGCATACTTTTTTGGGCTTTTTTATTGACATCTGATGTTTTATATTTTTTCGTATCATCTTTTTTATTTTCCATACATTTATCCTCCAATTTATCAGTAACTTTTTTGCTTTCATTATATTACATTTGTCAAAAATGATAAAGTGCAAAAAGTGATTTTAAATCAGTTTTTCTCCTACTTCAATGTTATTTCCTCTTAAAAACTCCTGTATACTCATTTTTCTTGCATTTTCTCCTTGAATCTCTAAAACAGCAATTGCACCATCTATCGTTTTAATCTGCAAGCCTTTTTTACAATCTGCAACAATAACCGCTCCTGGCGCTTCTTCTAAATCTATTTTTTCTGGTACGATTTCTACTTTCCATAATTTAATTTTCTTTTGTCCCAAATTACAATATGCACCTAAAATCGGATTTAGTCCTCGAACTAAGTTTTTTAATTCACGTGAAGTTAATTTATTCCAATCTATTTTTGCCATCTCTTTGGTCAGCATTGGAGCTAGCGTATATGTTTCGCCTTGTTTCGTATAAGTGGCTTGCCCTTTTTCTATTTTTTCAACTGCTTCACTTAAAAGTTTACTGCTTATAGTGGAAAGTCGATTCCATAATTCGCCTGTTGTTTCATTTTCGTTAATTGGCACTTGTTTTTGAAGAATGATGTCTCCAGCATCCATTTTTTCATTCATTTTCATAATTGTCGTTCCTGTGACCTCATCTCCCTTTAGAATTGCCCATTGAATTGGTGCCGAACCTCGGTATTTAGGAAGTAACGATGGATGCACATTAATCGCACCATACTTTGGAATTTTCAAAATAGACGCTGGTAAAAATTTTCCATAAGAAACTACAACTATCATATCTGGCTCAAGATTTGCAATTTCCTCTTTGATTTCTTTTACTTTTTCTGGCTGGGCAATACGCAAATTATTCTCCATTGCAAATTCTTTGACTGGACAAGCCAGCATTTTCATGCCTCTTCCTTTTGGTCTATCTGGCGGTGTCACCACCAAACAAATTTCATGACCGATTCTGCACTAATTCCTCTAATGATTCCTTAGCAAAATCAGGTGTTCCCATAAAAATAATTCTCACTATTTTTCGTTCCTTCTTTCTTGTTTTCTTTCTTCTCTTTGTTGTTCTGTAATAGTTTCTAATGTTCCTTCTTCCACTTTATGAATAAAAACTTCCCCATTCAAATGGTCGATTTCATGGCTTAATGCTTGCGCTAACAAATCTTTTCCTTCTACTTTTACTTTTTTTCCATTTAAATCAAGTGCTTCAACTACAACCACTTTGGGACGTTTCACTTTTCCATATTGGTTTGGGAAGCTCAAACAGCCTTCATCAACTATTTGCTCGCCTTTTGCTTTTTTTATTACTGGATTAATAAGAACATATTGTGTATTTTCTTCATACAAGTCAATCACAATAATTCTTTTTAAAATTCCAACTTGTGGACCTGCTAGTCCAACGCCTTCATATTTGTGCATTGTATCCAACATATCTTGTGCTAACGTTTTTAATTTGTCATCGATTACTTCGATTTCTCTTGCACGTTTTGTTAATATTTCATCATCACCATATCTTAAATTTCGAATTGCCATTTTTCTTTTTTCCTTCCTTAAATTCTATTTAAAAAACATTTTCAATCCTCTATTCAGTCACGTCAACTACAATCGTCTCTACATTAAATTGTTTGGATTTATGTCTATCATAATGGATGTATGCTTCATTTTGGTTAATTTTTCATCTTCAACACTATATTTTATCTTATCCAATATTTTTGAATTCACTTTACATTTTACAACCATGCGAAAACGATATTTATTTTTAATTTTATCAATGGGTGCTGGAACTGGTTGATAAATCAACAGGTTGTCATCTTGTACAGATTTCATCTTATTATATACTATTCCGTGCCACCTTTTGAAGTTCATAAATATTTGTCCCTTGAAACTTGATTAGTATTATATCGCAAAACGGCGGATATTTCAACATTTTTCTCAAAGGAATTTCAGTTTTATAAAAACGTTCATAATCCTGCGTTTGGCTATGAATAATCGCATAATGGTCTGGATTATACGTTTGAATCACAACTCTGCCTGCCTCTTCTCGACCTGACCTACCAGCCACTTGCACAAGCGTTTGAAACGTCTTTTCTGGTGCTCTAAAATCTTCTAAATTTAAAATGCCATCTGCTGCAATAACACCAACTAAAGTCACATTAGGAAAATGATGACCTTTTACTACCATCTGTGTCCCAATTAAAAAATCAATTTTTTCGTTCTTAAAACGATTTAAAATCTCTTCATGGGAATCTTTTTTAGTAACTGTGTCAATATCCATTCGAATGGTAGAAGCTGTAGGAAATATTTTCTGAACTTCTTCTTCTAATTTTTGCGTACCTGTCCCAAAATATTTCACTTTCGAACTGCCACATGCTTCACACACACTTGGAATCTTCTGTTCAAATCCACAATAATGGCATTTTAACTTATTTTCAAATTTGTGATACGTCAAACTAATATTGCAATTTTTGCATTGAAAAACATGGCCACAATCTCTACACATCAAAAAAGTTGAATATCCTCTACGATTTAAAAATAAAATGGTTTGTTTTTGATTTGTTAAATTTTTCTGAATTTCTTCTTGCAATTTAAAACTAATCATAGACTTATTCCCAAGTGCCAATTCCTGCCTTAAATCCACTACTTCTATAGTAGGTAGCATCGCCTGATTCGCTCTTTTAGTAAGTACATACAAATTCATTTTTTTCGTTTCTTTGGCTTCATAATACGTCTCAATATCTGGTGTTGCACTTCCTAAAACAAGTGGACAATGATTTTTTTCCGCTATATATTTCGCTAAATCTTTCGCATGATAACGTGGTGTTGTATCTGATTTATATGACATATCATGTTCCTCATCCACAATAACGATACCTAAATTTTGAACTGGTGCAAAAATTGCAGAACGAGCTCCGAATTACAATTTGCACTTCTCCCTTTTGGATTTTTTGCCATTCATCATAACGTTCTCCCATCGATAATTTGCTATGTAACACCGCAATATTCTCTCCAAAACGTGCCAAAAATCGATCTACCATTTGTGGAGTCAGCGAAATTTCTGGTACCAATACAATCGCTGTTCTTCCGCTTTTCTAATACCTTCGTAATTAATTGCAGATAAATTTCAGTTTTTCCGAGAACCTGTAATTCCAAAAATCAAGTTTTTAGAATATTGCCCTTCTTCAATATCTTCTTCAATTCCATTAAAACAATATTTTTGTTCTTCTGTTAAAATTTTCGGCGTATCTTTTTCTACCTTTTTTCTAGCAAATGGATTGCGCTGAATTGGTTTTTCCACTATTTCTAAAATTCCATTTTTCTCCATTGTTTTCAAAATGGATTTACTTACATCTGTCAAAATTTCCAAATCTGAAATATAAATTCCATCTTGGTCCAATAAAAATTTTGCTACACGAATATGTTTTTCACTTTTTAATTTTCCTGTTCTAATTAAAAAATCAATTTCCTCTTCTTCTTTTTTCAAAAATACAAAATTGCCAAACTTTTCTTTGACTCTGCTTTCTAGTTTTTTTCCTCCAGTTCCTGGTGGTAGCATCAGTTTGATACAATCTGAAATATTACAAAAATATTTTCTCGCCATTAATTTTGCCAAAACAATATTTTCCTCTGTCAAACTTTCATTTTTGTTAATTTGACAAATTTCTTTAATGGCAAACTCTGATTTTTCTTTTAACTGAATTACAAAACCATCCTCTAATTTCGATCCTTTTCCAAAAGGCACCAAAACTCGACTTCCAACAGCTATCTCAGATTCAAGACTTTGCGGAACCATATAGTCAAATATTCGATTCAGCGCTTTAGCA
This sequence comes from uncultured Clostridium sp., assembly GCA_947647595.1. Taxonomy (GTDB): domain Bacteria; phylum Bacillota; class Clostridia; order TANB77; family CAG-508; genus Scatovivens. The sequence goes on from CANSKZ010000007.1 coordinate 77,976, forward strand.
TTACTATTAATAATTATTTCTGCAAACATATTTTTTCCTTTTATTGTATTTCTATTTTATACTATATCATATTTCGTCGTAAAATTTCAAGAAAAAAAATTAGTTTAATAATTTCTTAATAATTATTAAACCATTTATAAAATATCTGCTTATAAAAAAACAAGTAGTTAGAGGCTACCTGTTTTTCTATAATTTTATAGTATTCCTTATCTATTTCATTTCATATTCTATAATCGTCTGAATAATCGATACCGTTTTTTCTAAATCATTGTTTTTGATAATATAATCGTAATTTCCGATTTTGGATTCTTCATAATCAAATCGATTTAACCTTAAAATAATTTCATCACGTGGCAAACGGTCAATTCTATTTTCTAATCTAGCTTGCAATTCTTCTTTTGGAACTCTCAGAAAAATCGTTACGACTTTTATATCTTTCAAAGTATCCTTCAAAGCTTCTGTTCCGATTTACATCAATATCTTTAATCACTAATCCATTTCTTGCTTTTTCGTCTAAAATTTTTTTAGATGTTCCATAATAATGGTCATGATGAATATCGTATTCGTAAAATTCGCCTTCTTCAATTTTTTGCTCGAATTCTTCCTTCGTAATAAAATGATATGTCACTCCCGGAATATCATCTGCTCTAGGTTCTCTTGTTGTATAGGAAGGAATCGAAGAAGCCACTTCTATTCGATTCATTAATTCTTTTCTAACCGTATCTTTTCCTGCTCCTGCAACTCCTGATAAAATAACTAACATCGCTTAAATTCCTTTCCCTTAAACTAGATTTTATTCTTCATTTTCTGTTTCACTTTCATCTTCATTATTTACTTCATAAACTTTATCTTGATAAATTTCATTGACTGCAATCGTTACTGGAGATTTTTCATCAACATCTGTCATCAGTTCTTCTCCTTCTGCAATTTGTCTTGCTCTTTTGGCGGTCATAATAATTAACGAATAACGATTATCCACCTTTTTCAATAAATCTGTTACTGCTGGTTTTACCATCATTTTAACATTCCCCCTTTTCTAATTCATTTTGATTATTATTTAATCTGCCTGCAATCGTCTCTGGCTGAATCGCCGATAAAATCACATGCCCTGAATCCATAATTAATACTGACCTTGTACGTCTACCAAATGTCGCATCAATCGCTCTTTTTTCGTCTTTTGCCTCTTGCACAATTCTTTTTAATGGCGCCGATTCTGGACTCACAATCGATACAATTCTTCCTGTAGACACCATATTTCCAAATCCAATATTGATTAGTTGCATACTTCCTAACTCCTTTTCTAAATTATTCTATATTTTGCACTTGCTCGCGGATATTTTCAATTTCTGTTTTTAATTCAATCACTCGATTCGTAATTTCCAAACAATTCGCCTTTGAACCAATGGTATTAACTTCTCGATTCATTTCTTGAATCAAAAAATCAAACTTTTTACCAATTGGCGAATCTTCTTTCAAAAAGCAATGAAATTGATGAATATGACTTTTTAATCTTGTCAATTCTTCTTCAATCGAAGTTTTATCCGAAAAAATAACAATTTCTTGTGCTAATCGATTTTCATCCACAATCTTAGTATCCATTAATTCCTTTACTCTATTTTCTAGCTTTTGTCTATATTCTTCCACTAAGGTTCCAGCATACTGTTCAACTTCGGAAACTTTTTGTTCTACAAAAACAATTCTATTTTGCATATCATCTCTTAATTTTTGCCCTTCTGTTTCTCGCATTTCGATAAAATTTTTCAATGCTTCCTCAAGTGCCAACATGAGCTCGTTTCCAAACATTTCCTCATTTTCATCTTCTTGTAATTTCAAAATTTCTGGCATTTTGGCAAGGTCCATAAGCTGAACATCATATTTTGTATTTGTCTCATGCGCCAATTCTTGCAAACCTTTTGTATATTCTTTGGCAAGTTCTAAATTAAAATGAATGGTATTTCCTTTGTTACTATAATTTTCAAAATTCACAAATACATCAATTTTTCCACGCGAGATATTTTCCGCTATCTTTTTTCGAATTTTATCTTCAAAACTATTTAGAAACCTCGGCATTCGAATGGATATATCGCTGTATTTATGATTAACGGATTTTATTTCTAAACTATAATATCTACCTTCTTTTTCGTATTTTCCACGGCCGAAACCTGTCATACTTCTAATCATATTTTCAATTCCTTTCGAATTTAGTTTAAGTTTCTTCTTTCAGAATTTCTTTTACATCACTTAAATTATTTTGATATTCTTTTTCCGTTTTAAAATAAATGATTATTGATTTTGCCATATAATAAATCGCACAGAAAATGGGCGTTAACAGCAATATTTTACAAATCCATAATTCACTATTTTGATAAACTTTAGGAAGATACAAGATTATCACGCTAAAAACCAATAGTTCAATTCCAACAATCGCAATTCTCCCACTATCTTTTCGATATGCCAATTCAAAAATTCCTACTGTTACGAGGATAGCCATCATAGAAAATGTTTTTAATATTGGTAGTACAATTTCTTGATTCACATATAGATATACCGTATCCATTGCACAAATATAAAGCATAACCCCAATCGCAATCAAACCATTTTTTACAATTCTTTTCTGCAATTTTTCTTTTACTTCTTCCGTCATTTTTCTTTTTTCTGTAATTTCTTCTACCATTTTCGTAGTTTCTTCCAAAATGTTACCTCCTAATTTTCCAATTCGTACATGATAATGGAACACACTTGAAGGGCTACGGTTTCGGTTCGCAAAATTCTTTTCCCTAAACTAACCACTTTTGCACCTGCACTTTTTAAAGCAATTACCTCTTCTTCTTCGATTCCACCTTCTGGTCCAATCACAACAGCAATTTTCAAATTTTCTTTTGTATTTTTAATTTGTAATAATTCATTTTTTATATTATTTTCTGTTTCATTTTCATAAGCAAGTATCATTATATCATATTCTTTTACTAAATTACAAATATTTTTAATATGACTAATTCTTTCTATCTCAGGCACCAAATCTCTATGACTTTGCTTTGCTGCTACTTCTGCAATTTTTTGCCAACGTTCTATTTTTTTCGTTTCATCTTTTCCCGACAACTTTACAATGCTTCTTTGAAAAGCAACTGGAATAAACTTCGAAGCGCCTAGTTCTGTTCCCTTTTGAATAATCAACTCCATTTTATCTGCTTTGGGAAGCCCTTGAAAAATATGTAATTCAATATTACTTTCTGCCATTGATTCTAATTCCTGTACCAATCCAACTTGAATTACCTGATTTTCTATTTGCAAAATTTTACCAATATAATTTTGATGGGTATCTTGATTACAAATTTCAATTTCGTCATCCATTTTCAAACGCAATACATTTTTAATGTGATTGACATCACTTCCTAATATTTCAATTTTATCTTCTTTTATATTTTCAGTTTTTACAAAAAATTTTCTCATATTTATTCTTCCCATGCTTAATAAAGATATTGGTATATCCTTATTTTTATTATACCACAAAATTCGTAATAAATAAAGATGTTTTGGAAAAAATTTGTAAATATCTCATTTTTTCTCTATTTTTAATGATTGATTCGTTTTGGTATAAAATCCAAATAATCACTACTCACCAATTCAAAACGTATTCCCTCATACTCTCCTTCGAAAGCTTCCTTATGCGATTCACCATGTAAATGGCCATAAAAACAGCGTTTTATTTCATATTGTTTCATCATTTTCACAAAATCAATTTCTTCTGGAATACTTTCTTTAAAAAATGGCGGATAATGCAAAAAGCAAATCATTTCTTGATTGGTTCCAAATTTTTTTATTCCTGACTCAATTGATAGCTTCAAACGCTCTTTTTCTCGCTTTAAAATTTTGTAATTTTCCTCCGAATTCCAAGCATTTTTCGCCCAACCACGTGTCCCAACAATAATTTTATTCTCAACTAAATAACTATTATTTTGTAAAAATTGAATATTCGTAAAATGATTTTCTTCCAAATACTTCTCCATTTTTGTTACGGTATTCCACCAATAATCATGGTTTCCTTTCGAAAGAATTTTTTTTCCAGGCAAATGATTAATAAATGCAAAATCTTGATAGGCTTCTTCAAAATTCATAGCCCACGAAAAATCACCAGGAATGATGACTGTATCCTGATTCTTTACATTTTGTATCCAGTTTTGTTTTAAAATTTCACTATGATTTCCCCAGCCAAAAATATCCATTGGTTTATTCGTTCCAAAGGACAAATGGAGATCACCAATTACAAAAATCGCCATTCCACTTCCTTTCTAAAGGCATTTCTCAAATCCCCTTACATTAGTTTCAAATTTGGGACAGCATTCAAATGCAAATCTGCTTTTTTCCCTGCCATATAATCATAATATCCTTGTGCTGCAATCATAGCCGCATTGTCTGTACACAAAATTGGTTCTGGATAATAAGCTTTTACCTTTAATTCATTTGCCATTTTATCCATTTCTTTTCGAATATAAGAATTTCTAGAAACACCACCTGCCAAAACAATTTTATCAACTTTATATTTCTGAATTGCTTTTTTCGTATTAAATATTAGCATTTCTGTCACAGCTTGCTGAAAACTTGCACATAAATCTGCTTTGTCTAAATCTGGTGTTTTATGGTTTAAATTAATCACAGCCGTTTTAATCCCACTGAAACTAAAATCAAAACCCTCTAAATGGGTTGTTGGCAATGGTATATTCGGTGTACCGCTTTTCGCCATCTCATCAATTTTAGGACCTCCCGGATACCCTAAACCAACAACTCTTGCTACTTTATCAAATGCTTCACCAATTGCATCATCACGTGTTTTTCCTAAAATCTCATAATCTTCATAATTTTTTACATTAACTAAATGCGTATGTCCACCCGAAATAATCAAACATAAAAATGGTGGTTTTAAATCTGGATGCGTCAAAAAATTAGCAGCAATATGTCCTGCGATATGGTTTACTGCAATCAAAGGTTTTTGGCAAGCAAAACTTAACCCTTTACCATAAGAAACACCAACCAATAATGCTCCCACCAATCCCGGACCTTGCGTCACAGCAATCGCATGAATCTCTTCTAACGTAATTTTCGCTTCTTTTAATGCTTGTTTCATAATTTGATTCATCACTTCTGTATGACATCTTGAAGCAATTTCTGGCACAACTCCACCATATTCCTCATGGATTTTTATCTGTGAATGAATCACATTTGACAAAACCTCTCTACCGTTTTTCACGACAGCAACAGAGGTTTCATCACAACTAGATTCAATTCCTAAAATAATGATATCTTTCATCTTCATTTCCTTTTTCTATAAAAATATTCCTATTATTGCGCCAACACCTTGGAATAACCAGCCTGACAGAAAACTAACAATAGGACTTACAATATAACCTAATAAACCTGTAATCCACAAAATCATAAAAACAAATTGTAAAGTATTTTCATTTCTATTTAACCATTCAATGGCACGATATGGTAAAATATTTCGAAAAATCTTTTCTCCATCTAATGGTGGAAGCGGGATTAAATTAAATACCCCTAACCCAATATTAATATAAATTGTATACAAAATAAGTAACGCTATAATTCCTGTAATTTGCGTCACAGGAACAAAAATACCTAATAAACAATAAATAACCGCAAAAATAATAGCTAATATAAAATTCATGAATGGCCCTGCTAGCGAAACCCACGCTTCACAACTAGCTCTCGATTTATTGCTTGTAAAATTATTCGGATTAATCATAACAGGTCTTCCCCAGCCAACCCCTGCAAATAAAAGCAAAATAAATCCAAATGGGTCAATATGTGAAGCTGGATTTAAGGTAAGTCTGCCTTGTGCTTTTGGCGTTGTATCCCCAAAATGGTTGGCAGCCCATGCATGAGCAAATTCGTGAAATGTCATTGCAATTACAACCGCTGGAATAGTCAAAATCGTTTGCACCCAAAATCCAGAACCTGCATTAGCAAGCGAAATCACAACAAGCACAGCTAAAATAATATATAATGTTTTTTTATCGATTCCATTTCCAAAAAAGAACATAGAATTCTCCTTTCTATTTTAAATTATTTTTCTTATGAATATAATTTTGTATTATATCACATCTTATTTAAAATAGCAATTATTTTATAACATCTTTTTATGCATAAGAAAAGAGGACCAAGTGGCCCTCTCTCCAAATGATTCTTTTATTCTTCCATAAACACTTCTGAAATATGCCTTTGTAACGCTTCCTGATAGCGCTCCTTATCCTGAGGATATGTTTTTTCAAGCGTATACGCCGCATCTTTCATTAAATCCCAATCCATATAGATGGTGTATTCTTTTATTCCATCTTCAGTAGGATTCAATACAATCGTTTCTCCATCTGCTGTATATTCAAATGGTAGGTCAATTGAGCCAGTTGAAGCATTCAGGTCTTCCGCAGTAAATACAACATTTTCAAATTTCGGTAAATCAACAATGTTGTAAACCATAGTACAAATCCTGGTTTCTTCCTGCATTGGGTCGGTCGAGAAAAACTCTGCTACGACATCATTCGTGTCAGTTTGACTCTGATCTCGATCAGGATTATACGTTACATCCCATTCTTCATTTTGCATCATTTCCTCAAATTCCAAGACACTTTTGTCATATTTCAAATTAAAGCCTAACATCATCATGGTGTAATCAGCTTCAAATTTTACCTTCACATTCTTCAGGTAAACATCAATCAAAAGTTGATTTTCAACTACTGTGGGAGAAAGTGAAATTTCATACCAATTCTTCCTCCTTTTAAAGTTAAAATTGGCATCGACTTTCTTTATTCCCTCATAATTTTGGGCTGTATCAGCTAACTCCGCTGATATTTCATACCGTCCAGGTGCAGAAATCATGGGTGCTTCTTCAGATGTCACTCCATTTACAGTATACCTCACAGTCGTATCATCCACCAATCCCTGCAAATCAGCAGTAATTTGATTGGTTGCAGGCTCAAAAGAAGCGTCATTTAACATCATGCTAACTTTTGCTTTTTTTACCGTTAACACAATATTAATTCCTGTTACCACTTCATAATTCTCCGTATCTTCCGGCGTATAAGTCACTGCAAACTGGTTACTCCCCGCATTGCCTACACTTGTTGTTAAAGGAACCTGAAATGAAAATCCTTCTGGCAAAGCAACTTCTGCCAATGTATCGCCATAGGTTGCTTCTAACCCTTGTGGCAACTCATAGCTTGGAATCGCCTTTTGGATTGTAAATTCAGTTGTCATATCTGCAACTTCTTTGAATCCTTCAGGAACACCGAATTTTACTGTCAGCGTATATTTCCCCGCATTAATTGCATTGATATCTCCAGAATACGTTGGTGTTACATTATCCTGTACCCCAAGCAATTCTGGTTTCTGAATCTCGCCATTGTAGACAAAGGTAGTTTTGTCAAACCGCCAGCCAGAAGTATCGATTTCTTTCAATTCTGGCTTCTCGGGTTCACTGCTGTCTTTTACCATTATAGTAACATAAATTCCTGTTACCACTTCATAATTCTCCGTATCTTCCGGCGTATAAGTCACTGCAAATTGATTTCTCCCTGCATTGCCTACGCTTGTTGTTAAAGGATCTTGAAATGAAAATCCTTCCGGCAAAGCAACTTCTGCCAATGTATCACCATAGGTTGCTTCTAACCCTTGCGGCAACTCATAGCTTGGAATCGCCTTTTGGATTGTAAATTCAATTGTCATATCTGCAACTTCTTTGAATCCTTCAGGAACGCTGAATTTTACTGTCAGCGTATATTTCCCCACATTAATTGCATTGATATCTCCAAAATACGTTGGTGTTACATTATCCTGTACCTCAAGCAATTTTGGTTTCTGAATCTCGCCATTGTAGACAAAAGTAGTTTTGTCAAACCGCCAACCAGAAGTATCGATTTCTTTTAGCTCTGGATTGTTGTTATCATTGTCATCGTTGTCGTTATCGTTGTCGTTATTGTTGTTGTCATCGTTGTCATTATTGTTGTCATTATTATTGTTCTCATCATCGCTATTGTTATCATTGCTGTCATCATTATTATTTCCTTCATCAGAATTCGCCGATGAATTAACCACATCAATGACACATTTCAGCGTTCTGACACGGGGTTTGGAATATTTTTTGTATTTCTTCCAAACCTTTTTCTTCATTTCAAAAACTACTTCAACCGTAGTTGAAGATTTTTGTTTTCCTTGCACCAAAATTGATAAATTTTTCTTATTCGGCACAATTCCAATATTTTGATCCGAAGTGGTGACTTTTTTTAATGTCCAAGCGCTTTTTACCTGTTTTTTAGGTAAAATCTTTAACTGTGTGGTTTCGCCAACTTTCAAAGTCAATTTTGAATGCGAAAATTGGGGTTTAGCTGGAACAACCCGAACTTTACAAGATAAAATCTTGGTTTTCGGAAGATTTCTGTACTTCTTTTGCGCACTTTTCTTCAAGCTCAAATAAATTTTAACCGTAGCTGTTTTGGGAAATTGCTTTTTCCCTTTTAAGCTCACTGCTAAATTTTTAGTGCCTTTCGTTTTTGAAACTTTCAAGATTTTCTTGTTTGAAGTTGTTACTTTTTTCAAGCTCCAAACACGAGCCGCATTTTTCGGAGAAATTTTTAATTTCTTCGTACTGCCAGCATTTACCGTTATCGTCCGCTTTGAGATTTTAGGTTTTGCCGGAGAAGTCCCCGCATTAACCATAGACGGTGCAATAAATAATAAAACCATAGCTACTACCAATAAGACTCTTTTTTTCATTCTTGTTTACCTCCGTTTTTTGAATTTTTGAAACTGAATCATTTTGGTTACACACCTAAAATTATTTGGTGCCTATATTTATTAAGAGGCATTATTAAAAACATGCCTCTTAATGAATGGCAACTAGATTGCCCATATAATAATTATATCAAAAATTTCCACTTATATCAAGTACTTTTTGAAACTGATTTATAAATAATTTCGGTAACCTTCTTCTTTTTAATATTTTAGGTATTTTTCGAAGTCTAAAAGTGTTATTTTACTACTTGATTGAATTTATTAAAACTCATTAAGCGTTATTAATCGGTTTCATAGTTGGGAATAAAATAACATCTCTAATTGAAGCAGAATTCGTAAATAACATTATCATTCTGTCTACCCCAATGCCTAATCCTCCTGTTGGTGGTAAGCCATATTCTAAACTGTGAACAAAATCTTCATCCATCATATTGGCTTCGTCGTCACCTGCTTCACGTTGTTTGACTTGGGCTAAAAAGCGTTCGTATTGGTCAATTGGGTCATTTAACTCAGAATACGCATTTCCATATTCACGACTTCCAATAAAAAATTCAAATCGTTCGGTTAATCTTCCATCCGATGGTTTCTTTTTGGTAAGTGGTGAAACCTCGATTGGATAATCATAGATAAAGGTTGGTTGAATTAATGTTTCTTCTACAAATTCTTCAAAAAATTCATTGATGACATAACCTCTGGTTTGTTTTGATTTGTCCATCTCAATTCCCTTTTCTTTGGCAATGGCTAATGCTTCTTCATCTGAATTAATCGTATTAAAATCAATGCCTGTTACTTCTTTGATGGCATCTATCATGCTGATTCGCTTCCAGCTTCCTCCTAAATCAATTTCAGTGCCTTGATACGTAATTTTTGTATTTCCCAATAATTTTTCAGCAATCGTTTGGAACATTTCCTCTACTAAATTCATCATATCTTGATAATCTTGGTAAGCAGCATATAGTTCCATAGACGTAAATTCTGGATTATGACGAATGTCAATTCCTTCATTTCTGAAGTTTTTTCCAATTTCATAAACACGGTCAAATCCACCAACAATTAGTCTTTTTAAATATAATTCTGGTGCAATTCTCAAATACATATCTAAGCTTAATGCATTATGGTATGTCTCAAATGGTCTTGCCGCAGCACCACCTGCAATCGTGCTTAATGAAGGTGTTTCGACTTCCATATAATTTCTGCTGTCTAAAAAATTTCTCATTTCTTTGATAATTTTACTTCTCATTTCAAAAGTATTTTTTACTTCTGGATTGACAATTAAGTCAACATATCTTTGACGATAACGCAAATCTGTATCTTTCAAACCATGAAACTTCTCTGGCAAATCTCTTAAAGATTTAGCAAGCAACACAACTTCTTTAGCATGGATAGAAATCTCTTCTGTTTTTGTCTTAAAAACAAACCCTTTGATTCCAATAATATCGCCAATATCATAGGTTTTAAATGCTTTATAGCTTTCTTCGCCTAAATCGTTGACACTAACATAACTTTGAATCGTGCCTGTACTATCTTGAATCGTACAAAAAGAAGCTTTTCCCATAATTCTTTTTGCCATAATTCTTCCCGCAACTGAAACATCTTGGTTTTCAAATTTCGCAAAATTTTCTTTAATTTGGTTACTAAATTCCGTTCGATCGTATTTGGTAATTTCAAATGGATCTTTACCAGCTTCTTGCAATTCTTTTAATTTATCTTTTCTCACTTGCATTAATCGGTTTAATTCTAATTCTTCATTTGATTCAGTATTCATAAAATCATCCCTCTCTTATTGATTTATTTTAGTATTATATACTAAAATTCAATTATTGTAAACAGGTTTTGAAAAGTTTTCTTTAAAATAAATAGAGAGCATCTATATTACTTCTATCATAAAAATAATATAGATACTCTCTATCATTTTTGGAATCATTAAAATCTTATAATTTTAATTCAAGACTTGAAATTCTTCTTTCATAACTAAATGCCATAGCTTCGGCTCTATCCATTCTGCCTTCTAAAATTCGTATTTTTTGAGATTTTTCTAGATTTTTGTCTAACTCTAATGTGACTGCATCAAAAATCGCATCAATTTTAGTTCCATATTCATGTTCAAATAATAATTGTTGATTTTTGACTTCTCTAATTTCTTTTTGCAATCCATTCACCTGCTCTTGCATGTGATCCATTCTTTCATCCATTTTAGTCTCTAGATTATTAATCTTTTCATCCATTTTGGTTTCTAAGTTATTAATCTTTTCATCCATTTTGGTTTCTAAATGATCCATCTTTTCCAACAAAATTGTGAATTTATCTTCCATAGTATCACCACCTTTCCTTCTATACTGTATTTGAATTCTAACACATCTAATCTAAAAAAGCAAGAAAAATATATTTTTTTATTCGACCTTTTTCGACAAATCTATAGTGAATCTCTTTTTAGGGATTACCCTCTTAAAAATTTAGAAAAATGCCAAAAGGAATTTACAATAATGGGTAAATTTGTATTTGAATGAAGGAGAAGATTCTTTAGACAACAAGAAAAAACCAGGAAATCCACTTGCAAAATATTCTAGGAGAAAAAATCTATCCAAAATAGAAAGTTTAGAATATGAAAATATGAAATTAAGAATTGAGAATGAACGATTAAAAAAGGTTACATGATGAAAGGAGTTAAATAGATATGAAATAGATAGATTAGAATTAGAGAAATTGATTAAAGAAATCCATAACAAAAAACCAAGTTATGGATACAGACGAATCAATAGAATTATAGTAAAAACAACTGGATGGGTAGTATCAGATAATTTAGTACATAAAGTATGTAAATGCCTTTTGAAAAAGTAACATCAGATACAACCACATTTTGGTTCAAAAAAAGATGTTATGATTGGATATATTATTTAGATGTATTTAATAATGAAATTATAGGCTCAGATGTAAGAGATTCAAAACATGGAAACAATACATTAAATCACAGAGAAGCATTGAGAAATATGCTAGATAACAAAATAAAAAGAGGATACAAAGACCTTGAAACAATTTTCCACACAGACCAAGGTTCTGTATACTCTTCTTTATCATTCAATAAAACATTTGAAAATACTTCTATAATAATTTCCATGTCTCTAGCTGGAATACCGACAGATAGTCCAGTTATAGAATCGAAGAATGGATGGCTTAAGAAGGAAATGTATATTGATTTTGATATAAAAAATTATAACACAGTCCAAGAATTTATTGAAGATATAATAAGAAATAATAATGAATATAGGCCAAGTTATGCACTTAACTATAAAACCCCAGTTGAGTATAGAACTCAACTAGGGTTTTTGTAGTTTTACTTTTTGTTGACAACTTCACTTTAAAAACTTCTTCTTTCAACTTCATCCTTAACCTCATTTAAGAAATCTACTGACTAAATGAGTTAGAACCACTTGCTGAACTTTTAGTTCCTATAACATTGTTATAACTACAATTTACTTTATAATAATAAGTCATATTATTTTTCGTACATCTTACATAAAATCCTTCACCATATCCATTAAAGGACGCACTTCCTGAAACCATACTTCCTGAAGTAGTTACATTTGAAGCAGGTGACCAACTTGATCCATATTGACTATAATATATTGTCCAGCCAGTTTCATTAAGCCACAATGTAAACTCTGTAAAACCACTAGCTTTATAATCGTATGAATAATATAGTGTAGGTATTCTAGTTGTTATATTTGGTGATGTTGTTGTGCCTGTTATTGTACCGCCCTATAGACTGACTAGAGACATACCTATAATTTACTGTGTAATAATAAGTTATATTATTCCTGCTATATTTTAAATATAAAACATTTTCTCCTGTTGATATTGGAATCTCACTTGTATTAGCACTCGTATAATTTTTCCAACCATCACCATTTGAATTATATTGAATTGTCCAACCAGATTGATCAACTGATGCATTGAAATATAAATAACTTGCCATCATGTCACCTCTATATGTCAATTTTGGAACAGATGTCGTTGTTGAACCCGAACTTGAACCTGATTCTGAACCCGAACCAGAAATTGGAGGCATAGTCGTTGAAGCTCCTGATGCTGAAGCAAGTCCAGATGAAGATATAGTTACTTTCCAATAATACGTTGAACTACCTTTTGTTCCTTTTATAATTACTGTATTTGGAGCACTCATTGTTGAAGTTATACCACTTGAACCACTACCACTCCAACCACTACCAGTAGTAGAATATGATAAATTCCAACCGTGATTCATTAGTTGAATATGATAATTCACCTTGTGGTGTGCCTACAGAAGAGCGGTTTAAAAATTGTACTTGCAAAGCTGGTGCAGAATAAGTAGGAAGTACCCAAGTAGCATAAAATGTCTTATATGCTCCTTGCGATGCCGTTGGCTTCCAATTATACGTTGCACCTACTGAATATTTCGTTCCACTAGTTGTTCCATCTGCCCATTTATCAAATGTATAACCTGATTTTGTAAAACTATTACTTCTCAATGAAACACTCATCTGAGTAACATATCCACTATACTCAACATAATTTTGTGTAGCTGTCTGAGAAGAAACTGTTCCTGTTCCTCCATTCGCATTATAGCTAATTGTTAATGTTCTTTGATATGCTGCGTATAATGTATTACTTGAGCCATAGTAAGCATTTCCTGGAGATACTGAACCTGTACTTGTAGATGAAGTTGCCCAACGTTGATTGGTCCATCCAGATTTTGCTGAAAGACTTGGAGTCACTACATTATAATTATCAGATGAATAATAGTGTTGTCTTGCTGTTGAAGATATTGAGCCAGATGTATAAAATGTTGCATTTCTATAATAGTGAGCATAAAAACTTGTTGTAGTTCCAGTATAACTGGTCGAATTCCAACCATCTGATGTCCAACCAGATTTTGAAGTTGGAGTTGGAGCTGTTACACTACTATAAGCCACGCCTGTTGAATTATAGTATTGTGTTTTAGTCGATGAGGTTCCCTTATTCGTTCCTGAGTAAAAAGTTAAAGTTCTTTTCCATACTGCATATAAATTTACTGTTCCACCATTAGTAGACGTTAAATTAGATACTGTTTCTGCATTATATTTACTTACACTCGTTCCTGCTGAAGATGTTGACCAGCCTGCAAACTCATAGCCTGATCTGGTTCTACTCATTGATGTTAGTGCCTTTGATTCTCCATATTTAAACGACTGACTTGTAAATGCAGTTGAACTACCATCATAAAATTTTACTGTGTAAGAATTAGGTGTTGCTGTTGCTGTTAAAGTTAAATCTCCTGCTGGCATAGTAAAATTCGTATTTTTTTCAGTTATATGTCCTTTTAAACTTGTATTATTACTTGTCCATTGACTCCATGTATAGCCTGTACTCTCTGTTGCATTCAAATTAACAGTACTTCCATACGTAAATGTCCCTTCTAATATTGTATTTGATGCAGGACCATTTATTACATTATTAATTCCTGTTCCTGCCACCACAGTTAATTTATAAGAATTTATTTTTGCCTCTGCTGTTAAAGTCAAATTTCCTGCTGGCATGGCAAATGTTGTATCTTTTGTCGTTATACTTCCTTTTAAGCTTGTATTATTACTTGTCCATTGGCTCCATGTATAACCTGTACTTACTACTGCTTTTAACGAAACTGTAGAACCATATGGTACACTAATACTACTTGTTGTTGTACTTCCTGTAATGTTATTTATTCCTGTTCCTGCTTTCAATGTAAGTGTATAACTATTCACATTTGCCTTTGCTGTCATTGTAATATTTCCTGCCGGCATTGAAAAACTTATGCTTGATGTAGTTTTGTTGGATACCAAACTTGTATTACTACTTGCCCATTGTGAAAAAGTATATCCTGTACTTGCTGTTGCTGTTAAAGATATAGTTTCTCCATAGTAACAAGTCATATTGCCTGTTGCTGATGATACTGTTGTATTCGTATTAGATGATTTCTTCGTAATAGATGCTATTCCAGTTTCTTTTGCGACTGCACATGTATATTGATTTCTCGTATAATAATACTTAATTACTAATGAATTATCGCCTTTTATACTAGCACCTACATTAACTCTCTTAGAAGTATTTTCTGTAAATCCTGTATAAGTTTTTGGTGCTGACGTTGCTGATGCTCCTGTTGTTCCAGTTTTGTTTTCTGTTTCTGTTGGTGTTGTTGAATAATTTCCTGATAAATTCATTTGATAATGTTCTACTCTATAGGAAGTATCTGTCTTTGCTGTCCAAGATGCAGTTAATGTTTTGTTCGCACTATATTTTGTTGTTGTAAAATTTGAACTAATATAGCCCGCACTTGTTACCATTTGAGTACTTCCATCATAAAATCCATTAAAAGTATAACCCGTCTTTGTAGGTACTGTAATTGCATTTGTACTTGTTGTCATTTTATTGGTACAAGCAGATTCTTTATACACTCCTGTAGCATATTTTTCAAATACAGAATCAGCACCTCCTGTGCCACCTTGTTTATCTAACGTAATCGTATATACATTTGCAGTCCAAGTTGCTGTAAATGCTTTATTTCCTGTACTTCCTGTGGAAATTGTTGTATTTCCTCCTGTCCAGCCTGCAAAGGTATAACCTGTTTTGGTTGGATTTTTTAGAGTAAATGTTGCTGTTTCTATATTGTAGCTTGTTGGATTGTTCCCATTTGGGAAAGTTGCTCCATCAATGCCACTATACGAAATTGTATAATTGATTGGAGTCCATAATGCATAAAATGTTACTCCTGATGTTACAGTATTGGCTGTTGGTGATAAGGTATAATTTGTTCCTACCTCATGTTGTGTTCCAGAAGTACTTCCTTCTGCCCATTTTGAAAAATTATATCCTGTTCTTGCAAATGCATTGCTCTTTAAGGCAACTTGAAGATTTGTAATCGCACCACTTGTATTATAATATTGTGTTCCTGAATGTCCTGCAAGTGTTCCCGTTCCTCCATTTGCATTATACTCAACTGCTAAATTTCTGCTATAAACAGCATAAAATTCTACTGTGCTTTTATCCGTCTTTTGTCCTGCTGATAGAACATTTCCATTTGCTTCTTGGCTGTCTGACCAACCTAGTGTGGACCAACCAGTAATTTTGGTTACACTTTCCAGCGCTGGTGTTGTCAACTCATATTTTCCATTTTGTGGATTTGGGTTAAATACTTGTGTTACACTTGTTTCTGTTTTGTTGGTTGATAATCCTGAATAGAATTTTGCATTTCTTTGCCATAATGCATATAAATTCACTTCTCCACTTGTTGCTAGATTGGTAATATTTTCTTCATTTGATTTTGTTAGAGTTAATGAATCAATGGTATCTGTCCAACCTACAAATGTATAACCAGATTGTGTATAACCTAATGTTTCTATGCTAGTTAGTTTTGCTGCCTCTCCATAAATATGAGTGGAAGTTTTTACTTCTTGCTCACCATTATGATATTTTACGGTAAATTCATTTCCTGTTACTTTTGGTGTTGCTGTTATATTCTCTGCTGGCATGGTAAATTCAGCAGTTGCATCTGTAATGTCTTGTGTATATCCATCTGTTCCACGAACTTCCCATTTTGTGAAAGTATAACCTGGTTTTGTTTCAGCCACTAACTTTATAGTTGAACCATATGGCATTTTAGGATTCGTTGGCGTACTTTGTGAAACAGTTACTCCATCTGCTGTTTCTAAAGTAAAGCTATATTGATTCGTAGTTGTTTTTGGCTTTGCTATTACATTTTCATCTGGCATAGTAAAGGTGGCTGGTGATGTTGTTATATTTTGTGAAAATATGCCATCTCCTTGCACTTCCCAACCAGCAAATGTATAACCTGTATTGGCTACAGCACTTAAATTTATAGTTGCTCCATAATAATATTCTCTTGCTTCTGAAGTTCCTGTAGTATTAATTTTTCCATTTGCCTCACTTAAATCTAAAGCAAATTCTTTTTTATTTCTTGTATAATAATATTTAACAACTAATCCTGTTCGGATGGTTTCATTTTCGTTTTCAATACGACTAAAGGTAAAACCAGCATAATTTTTTTGTTCTCCTGTTAAGTCTACTTTTTCTCCTGCTATTCCAGCTTTTTCCTTGCTTTCAGTTGCTGTTGTTGAATAATTTCCATCTAATCCCATTTGATAATATTCTATGGTATAGACAGTATCTGAATTTGCAATCCAATAAGCATAAATGGTTGCATTTTCTGTATAATAGTCTTTAGTAAATACTGTTGTTTTGTAACCATTTGCGTCAATCATTTGAGTCCCTTGACCATTTGGCTCTGTATAATATCCTTTGAAAGTATAATCTGCCTTTTCTGGTAACTTGGTTAAACCATTTTCAGTAGTTGTCATTTTTTTGTCTTCACTGCATGTTTCATCTAGATATACACCTTGATTGTATTTTTCATATAGCGTTTCTGGATTTCCATCTGTTGTTGCTTCTTGGTTATCTAAAGTAATTGTATACGTATTTTGTGTTGTAACTGGTGTTATGGTAATATTTTCTGCTGGCATGGTAAAGGTAAAGTTCATTTCTTTTTTATCTGCTATACTTGCATTATTACTGGTCCATTTTACCCAAGTATAACCTGGTTTTAATGTTGCTTTTACTGTAATCTCTGCTCCATATTCATATTCTCCTGAAGCAGTACTTTCTGTTAAATCTACACCTTCTGAAGTTCCTAAAGTGAAAGTATAGCGTTCTATTTCCCAATGAGCTGTATAATTTCTATCCCCTACACTGCCTTCTGGAATTTCTACTGTTTGCACTAATTCTGGCGCCAATCCTTCTTCTGGTTCTCCTTCTGACCAGCCAAGGAATATACTTCCTTCTTTGATTGGATTAACTAATGTAATACCTGTCGTAGTTACTTGATATGTTTCTGGATTAGTTTCGCCTTCTGGTAAACTTCCTCCGTCTAAATCATAGGTTATATGATAAGTTTCAATATTCCAATGCGCAACAAATGTTTTATCTCCTATGCTTCCTTGCGCAATTTTTACAGTTTTTTGAGGTGTTTGCCCATTACTTCCTGTCCAGCCTAAAAATTCATATCCTCTTTTAGTTGGATTATTTAATATAATTTCTTCAGATTCAATACTATATTCTGCTGGATTGGCTTTTCCACTTTCTAATTCTCCATTGTCTAAATCATATTGAATATGGTATTGGTTTGCTTGCCAATGAGCAATAAAGGTTTTATCCCCTGTACTTCCTTGTGGAATATTAACCGTTTCTGTTGGTTCTTCACCATTTTTTTCTGTCCAACCAGCAAATATATATCCTTCTTTTTGGGGATTATTTAGTGAAATATCTTCCGATTTTACAGTATATTTTTCTGGATTAGGATTTTCATCTAAGGTTCCTCCATTTAATTCATAAGTAATTTTATATTCAAGAATAGAGGCATTAGCTGTCATGGTAACATTTCCTGTTGGCATTGTGAAACTGGTATTTTGTTCTGTTGTATCTGGCACTAAATCTTTTTCACTACTGGTCCAACCGTCCCAGCGGTAACCTGCTATAACTTCTGCTTTTAGATTAATGGTTGCTCCATAGTAATATTGTTTTGTTTCAGAACTTCCTGTCGTAACAGCACCTTCTGTTGTTTCTAAAGTATATTCATATTTATTTCTTTGATAATAATATTTAATCACCAAACTTCCATCTGCTGAAATCGTAGCATCTACATTTTCTCTTTTGGCTTCATCTTCTTGAAAGCCAATGTATGTTTTTGCTTCTGAAACTGCTAGTGTGCCTGTTTCTCCCGCTTTATTTTCTGTCTCTGTTGCAATCGTTGGATAATTTCCATCTAATCCCATTTGATAATGTTCTACTTTATAGGCTGTATCTTTATCACTTATCCACTGTGCATGTAAGGTTGTATCTTCTGTTTGGCTGTTTTCTTTGAAAAGGGTTGTTTTATAACCGTTTTCGGTTATCATTTGGGTTCCTTGTCCATTTTCTTCTGTATAATATCCTTTAAACTGATAGCCTGTCTTTTCTGGTATTGTAATAGGATTTGCAGTTGCTGACATTTTCTTATCTTCGTCACATTGTTTATTTAAGTATATTCCTACATCATATTTTTCATAAATTTCTGTTGTTCCTGGCTTTGTTGCTTCTTTGTTGTCTAAATGAATCGTATAGGTATTTATGGTTGCAACTGGTGTCATTGTGACATTTCCAGCTGGCATCGTAAACGTAAATTCTGTTTCTTCTGTATCTGCTATTTTTTCATTACTGCTTGTCCATTTTTCCCATTGATAACCTGGTTGTATCGTTGCTTTTAAGGTAATGGTTGCACCATAATTATATTCTCCTGTCGGAGAACTTCCTTCTAGGCTAACACCTCTGGTTTCTCCTAATATGAAAGAATATCGATTGATTGTCCAATGTGCTGTATAGGTTTTGTCTCCTGTACTTCCTTTCGAAATCGTAACATCTTTTTGTGGCTCAGTCGCATCTGCTTCTGTCCAACCGACAAAAGTATAGCCTTCTTTTTCTGGATTATTTAATGTTATATCTTCTGAAGTTGCATCATAACCAGTTGGGTTGGTTTTTCCTTCTGGTAAATTTCCACCATCTAGATTATATTCTATTTTATATGCTTCTTTCTGAGCATTTGGTGTCATGGTAATATCGCCTGCTGGCATGGTAAATCTTGTTGCTTGTTCTGGGATATTGGCTACTAAGTTTGTATCACTACTTGTCCAGCCTTTCCAAGTATAACCTGGATTTATTACTGCTGTAATGGCAATATCTGTGCCATAATAATATTCCTTTGAAGCAGAGCTTCCTGTTGTTATTACTCCTTCTGTACTTCCTAATGTAAAACTATATTTATTTCTTGCATAATAATATCTAACAACTGTACTTCCATCTGATGCAATATTAGCCCCTACATTTTGTCTTTTAGAAGCATCTTCTGTAAAACCTGTATATGTTTTTGGTTCTGATACTGTTTGTGTATCAATTGTTCCTCTTTTGTTTTCACTTTCTATTGGTCGTTGCGAATAAACACCATCTACCCCCATTTGATAATGTTCGATAATATAATCCGCATCTCCTACTGGTCCTGGTTCTGGCTCTTGTGTTTGTGTCCATTGAGCATATAGTACAACTGTTGCCCCATCAACTTGAGCTAAATTCGTTACACTTTGTATATTCGTATAACTTGTTCCAGTTCCATCTGCTTTTGTATTCCAATTTGCAAATGTATATCCTTCTTTTTTATAACCATTTTGGGTTAGATTTTTTACTTCATCATATTTATGACTACTATTTGCTGTTGCTCCACTGGTTGCCCCATTTCCATCATAAAAAACAGTGTATTGTAAAATTGGTTTTGCAACTTTATACATCATTCCATGTTTTCCATTTGCTGTATATCTCACATAAATTTCTGTTCCACTTTCTACAGTCACAGTTACTTTTGCTGTTGTAGTAGCAGCTATTTTTCTTGTTGTGGCAGCACGTGAAGTTATTTCACTTTTCTCCAATACTGCAACTGTTCCTGCATTCCATGTTTTTCCATTGTCAATACTAACTTCCATATTAATATCTGAAAGTTTTGTTGCTAAAGTAACGGTTGCTTTTGGTTCTGTTTGAGACCATACGATTACTGGATTTTCTAGGTTAGATGCAGATGGAGTTGCAATCGTTTTGTCTGCTGTTTGATCTGAATCTCCTGGATTACTTGGATTATCTGGTTCTTCTGGTTGGCCTGGATTACCACCTTGATTTTTATCCGAATTGATTTGTCCTGTGCTTGTATCAATTGTGTATTCATTTCCACTTCCGTCGATTTTAATATGCAACTTGCCATCTCCTTCTGTTACAGTCGCATCAATTCCGTTGATTTTCTAATTGCTCTTTAAATTTATCGGCTGTAATTGTCTCATCCGATAGAATGCTATTGGCAAATGCATCTGCATAAGCTAATTGTAGTATTTCTTCCTCTTCTGCCTGTTGATAAGCGTCCGTTGCTTTTTTAGCATTTGAAAAAAGACCCGTACTAGTTAGCATACGAATACTTGTCCCAGCTAGAATTAACATAATAATAATAGTCACTATTAACGCAATTAAGGTAATTCCAGCACTTCTTTTCAAAACTCTCTGATATGCAGAGTTATTTAAGTTTCCCTTTTTCATGGTTTTCTCCTTTTCCTTTAAAATATACATTAATGATAGAGTCATTATAACAAACTTTTTTCTTTAATGTCAATATATTTTCCGAATTGTAACAAAATTGTAACAAAAGAAAATTTTATCTTTTTTTGTCAAAAAAACTGTACCATTTTAGCTACTTATTTCATAGTATTTTAGTAGAGAGTATTCTCAAAATTTAGAATAAAGGATGGATAAAAATGGAAATGGATTTTGATTGCGAAAAAAGACACATTGTTGATATTGATGGTTTTATCGAATCTGGTAAACAATTCGATTTAGAAATTAATTTAGAGGAAGATCATAGAAATGTTATTTTTGGTGTTGTAAAGGATTCTTGCAATGAACCTGTTAGAGATGCTGTTGTAAAACTTTTAGAAGTAACAAAACATGATAGAAAACCAGTTTCTCACACATTTACAAACAAAGAGGGAGAATTTGTTTTTGGTCCTCTTTGTCCAGACAAAAAATATGCGATTGACATTTGGGCAAACCGTGTAGAACACGTTAAAATTTGCAAACACTGTAGAAAAGAAGGAAAATGCTTAAAAGGTGTTGATTTATGTTGTGATGATTGCTTTGAATCAGAAGAAAAAAAAGATTGTGATTGCGAATAATAAAAAAAGCAAAGAAACCCCAATTTACGGGGTTTTCTTTGTTTCTAATTTATGATTTACATGGTCTCTAAAAATCGTATATAAAATGGATATAATTGGTAGTCCAACCAATAATCCTAACATGCCACCTAAATTTCCACCAATTACTACCGCTACTAATACCCACATACCAGGAAGTCCCACTGAATTTCCCACTACTTTTGGATAAATAACATTGCTTTCAACTTGTTGTAAAATGATTAAAAACACAATAAAAATAAGCGATTTAACTGGTGCAATTGATAAAATTAAAATTGCCCCAATAATAATTCCCATAAAACATCCAACAATTGGAATTAATGCTGTTACACCAACTAATACAGAAATTGTTGCTGCAAATGGCAAACGCAATATTAGCATTCCTAAGAAACATAAAATTCCTAAAATAACTGCTTCTAAACATTGTCCTGTAATAAAATTGCAAAATGTACGATTGGACAAAGAACCAATTTCTAAAGTATATTTTGCTTTTTCCTCTGGTAAATAAGCTCTTACAATTTTTTTCAATTGCTCGTTTAATTTTTCTTTGCTCATTAAAATATATACCGCAAATACAATCGCAATAATGGTATCAAAAATTCCACCAATTAAGGTAACCATGAATCCGACTGTTGATGTAACAAGTCCACTTGCCATATTTTTCGTAAGTACAATCGCGTCATTGATGATTTTATCCCAATTAATTTCGATTCCTTGAATTTGGCTACTAATATCTGGATACTGCTGTGTTATTTCAATCGCCCATTCCTTGAAATCATACGCAAGTGTTGGCAATTCTCGTGCAAACATAACAATTACACTAATCAGTTGTGGAATAATTAATTGAATAATAAATCCAATAATAACAACAATTAGTAGAAACGAAAGCAAAATTGAAAGAATTCTTTTCATTTTACTTTGTTTCATTTTTCCATTTTTCATTCTTCTTGGTTTCAATAATTTTCTCTCAAAAAACTTCATTGGTAAATTGAGTACAAAAGCTAATCCTGCACCAATTAAAAAGGGCGATAAAATTTTTAAAATATTCGCTATAACATTTCCAATCACCGAAATATTTTGTAATACAAAATACAAAATAATAGCAAAAGCAATCATTCCCATTATTTTTTTGATATTTTCTTTGTTTAATTCCATATTTTCCTCCTTTATTTAAGCCTGAATCGCTGTTATGATAATAGTCCCAACAATCCCTTCAACTGAACTACCACGTGATAAATCATTGATTGGTTTTTCCAAGCCTTGACAAATTGGCCCAAACATTTCTGCATTTGCTAATCTTTCAACCAATTTACAGCCGATATTGCCTGCATTAATATCTGGAAAAATCAATACATTTGCCTCTCCCTTTATTGGTGAATGAGGTGCTTTTGTTTTCGCAATTTCAGGAACAATTGCTGCATCCAACTGCAATTCCCCGTCAATTATAATATCTGGACGCTTATTTTTGACTCTTTCCGTTGCTTTGATTACTTTTTCTATTTCTTTCGAATGTGCACTGCCATGTGTTGAATAGGAAAGCATCGCAACTTTTGCTTTTTTATTCGTGAATTTTTCATAGGTTTTAGCTGACGTTATCGCAATTTCGGATAAAGCCAAATAACCAGGATTTTCATTTAACGCACAATCTGAAAATAGATATACCCCATCTTTCCCACCATATTCATGATTAGGAACAAGCATTACCAACACAGTTGATAAAATTTTAGTCCCTTCTTTTTTGAAAATTTTCATAGCTGTTTTTAAAATATCTTTTGTTGTATTCATTGCACCTGATACAAAACCATCGGCATCCCCTGATTTAATCATCATCATGCCAAAATAATCTGGATTTTGGATGAGTTTTTTTGCTTCCTCCAAAGAAATAGATTTGTCAATTTCCGCTAAAAAATTGGCATATTGTTCAGCTTTGCAATTAGTGTTTGGATTGATTAGCTTAGCTCCTTCAATGCAAATTTTTTCTTGTTCAGCTTTCTTTTTGATTTCTTCTTCTTCTCCTAGTAAAACAATTTCACAAATTTTTTCAGATAAAATAATTTCAGTTGCTTTTAAAATTCTGGAATCCATAGATTCTGGTAGAACAATCGTCTTTGGATTTTCTTTTGCTCTTTGTTTTATTTCTTCAATAAATGACATTTTTGTCTCCTTTATTTTTTGTTTTTTATATATTATAATAGTAAAATAAAAAAAATACAATATTTTTTATTGATTTTTCTTATCTATTTTCATATAATATAATGAAATTTTCATTTTACAAAAAGGAGTTTTTTATGGAAGAAAAATTTAAGTCAATCAAAAATGCAGGAATCGTAGGAATTATGGGAAACATTTTTCTACTTATTATAAAAGGATTTATTGGTTTTGCTAGTCATAGTCAATCTATGATTGCAGACGCTTTTAATAGTGCCTCTGATATTTTAGCATCTCTTATGACTTTTATTGGTAACAAAATTGCAAGTGAGCCAGAAGATTCCACCCATAATTTTGGGCATGGAAAAGCAGAATATATTTTTTCGTTATTTATTAGTATTACGATGCTTATTGTATCACTTAAATTATTAGTGGATTCTATTTCTAGTTTAATTCACAAAAACACATTTGATTTTTCGTGGATTCTTGTGATTGTATGTGCTATTACGATTATTACAAAACTTATTTTGTATGTATATACTAAAAAGTTATATACTTTGCACAATAGTATTCTGCTCCAATCTGCCTATAAAGACCATCGAAACGACTGCATTGTAACAACTTTTACCTTAATTTCCGTTCTTTTGGGAAAATTGGGAATTTTTTACTTTGACGGAATTGTTGGAACTTTCATTTCTATTTGGATTTTTGCTTCTGGATTTTCAATTTTTTTAGAAAGTTACAATGTGCTAATGGATATTTCTTTAGATGAAACCACAAAAGAGCATATATTGAATCTCGTCAAAGAACATGAAAACATCAAAGGTGTTAGTGATTTATATGCAACACCTACTGGTTATCATTATGTAGTTATTTTAACCATTTCAGTAGATGGAACTATGAATACTTTTGAGAGCCATGAACTTGCTGACCATTTGGAAAAAGATATTGTGGCTTTGGAAAAAGTGAGTAAAGCAATTATTCATGTGAATCCAGTATAAGACTCAAAAAGAGAACTTTTCAAAAATAAAAAAGTCCTCTTTTTTATAATTATTTTTTAGAAAATGTTTTCCCATTAACTCCACCATAAAAACCTCTATGATTTAGAAGAAATCGTTCCATCTGTACAAATGATATCTACATTTTGCAATCCAGCACCTGTTGCTATATTTATCTTATTCCATTCTTCTTTTGTTCCATTATAATACACAGTTGTCAACTGTGTACATCCCAAAAAAGAATGCATTTCTATAGTGGTTATACTAGTAGGAAGTTTTACTTCTTTCAAAGATTCCATCCTTGCAAAAGCACCATAACCTATTGTAGTAATTCCATTAGAAATTCGTATTTCATTAATCGATACATTATAAGCAGAATAATCTCCTGTAACCGTACCTGGATCCTCAAAAAAAATAGATCTCCAGTCATTCACGAGCTCAGGTTTAATTTCTTCAATTTTCTGTCCATCAATTTTATTTGGAACAGTTATAATTCCGTTTGATGGCATCGTACCTGTATATGATCTTAATATTCCTTCTGTAGAAACTGTCCAATCTGTAGCTGTTCCCACTGTATCTTCCCATTTTGGAACTAAAGAACTAGAATTTCCTCCTGCTATACTTACACTTCCTGTTGCTTCATCATACGTTCCTGTTGCCGTCGTTTTTCCATCCGTTGACTGATAGTTAATTGTTTCTCCATTCAATTTTACCGTTCCATTTGTTGTTTTTATTCCCCCCTCACTTCTTAATGCCTGTGCTACATATTCTTTTGCTGAATTAACTCCAGCTGGACGTGTTTCTAAATCATAAAACTCCATTGTTTTTTCTGCAATCGCTAACTCAATTTCTTCTTGTACAGTTGCTGTATTACTTTTACTAACTGCACTTTCTGCTCGATTTAATATTCCTTCATTTCCTGCTACTAATCTTAGCGAAACTCCTGCTAAGATTAATAAGACAATAATTGTTATAACTAACGCTATGAGCGTTATACCTTTGTTTTCTTTCATTTTCTTCTCCTTTTCTAATAATTTTATTTTCTGTCTTTTAATTT
>CANSKZ010000008.1 GCA_947647595.1 uncultured Clostridium sp.
ATTTCATCAAAATCAAATCCAAATTCAGTTGCAGGAGCAATTGCTGGATTGGTAAAAGAAAGTACAAGAGCAGAAATGCAAGCAATAGGAGCAGGAGCATTGAATCAAGCGATTAAGGCGGTGGCAATTGCCAGAGGCTTTGTGGCACCAGCCGGTGTGGATTTAGTCTGTATACCAGCTTTTGCAGAAGTAGAAGTGGAAGGTGAAGACCGAACAGGAATTAAATTGATTGTGGAATCAAGAAAATAAAATTGGATAGATTAAGAAAATAGGTAGTGTTGTTGCACTACCTATTTTTATGCTTAAAATCCAAAGCGTCACGAAATATTTTATGAAATATCAAATTATTTTTGTGAACATTGTGTGTAAATTGTATTTTATCTGTAAAAAACTTTGACAAAATCATTTCGTGTGATATAATAAGCCTATATTTTGAAAAATCATGTATGGAGGAAAAAAGATGAAAAAAATATTGATAACTGGTGCAAATGGAATGCTTGCTAATTCAGTAAAAGAAAGATTATCGAACCACGAATTAACTTGTACAGATGTGGCAGATTTAGATATCACAGATGAAAAAGCGGTTTTAGAATTTGTTCGTCAGTTAAAACCAGATTATATCGTAAATTGTGCGGCTTATACAGCAGTTGATAAAGCAGAAGAAGCTGGAGAAATTGTGAAGAAAATTAATAGTGATGGACCAGGAAACTTAGCCAAAGCAGCCAAAGCAGTGGATGCTACATTAGTTCATGTTAGTACAGATTATGTTTTTGATGGCGATTTAGATGTTCAAAATGCTTATAAAGAAGAAAATCAAACAGGACCGGTTACTGTATATGGCATTACGAAATTACAAGGAGAAGAACAAGTAAAAGCAAATGCAGATAAATACTATATTTTCAGAACTGCTTGGTTATATGGAGAAGGAAATAATTTTGTAAGAACGATGCTTAAATTAGGTGAATCAAGAGAAGAAATTAGCGTGGTTGATGACCAACATGGAAGTCCAACCTATGCGGAAGATTTAGCCAATATCATAGGACAAGCAATTGAAAAGGAAATTCCATATGGGGTTTATCATTCAACAAACGAAGGATTCACCACTTGGTATGACTTTACAAAAGCAATTTTTGAGTATGCAAAGGTTGATTGCAAAGTTAATCCAGTTTCCACAGAAAAATATATTGAGATGATGAATATTGTACAAGCCAAACGTCCTAAAAATTCTCAATTGTCGAAAGAGAAATTAGCCAAAGTTGGAATTCAAGTGCCAGCTTGGGAAGATGCTTTGAAAAGATATTTAGTAAAAGAAGGAAAAATGTAAAAAGGAGGTGTATCCATGAAAAATAGAAAGGGAATTATTTTAGCAGGAGGAAGTGGAACGAGATTATATCCACTTACCCTTGCGATTTCAAAACAAATTATGCCAGTATATGATAAACCAATGATTTATTATCCTTTGTCGGTTTTAATGCAAGCCAATATTCGAGAAGTTTTGATTATTTCAACGCCACGCGATGTCGTTGTTTTCCAAGAATTATTAGGTGATGGTTCAAAATGGGGCATGCATTTTGAATATAAAGTGCAAGAAAAGCCAAATGGACTAGCAGAAGCGTTTATTATTGGAGAAGATTTTATTGGAAATGATAATGTAGCGATGATTTTGGGAGATAATATGTTTTATGGTGAACATTTTGCTGAAAAACTAAAAGCTGCAACAGAGCGAGAAGACGAAGCAACAATTTTTGGCTATTATGTAAAAGATCCAAAAGCATATGGCGTCGTAGAAATTGATAAAAATGGAAAAGCAGTATCCATTGAGGAAAAACCAGAAATGCCAAAATCAAATTACGCAGTTCCAGGCTTATATTTTTATACAAATGATGTTGTAGAAGTTGCAAAGCATGTAAAACCATCAGCAAGAGGAGAATTAGAAATTACTTCAGTGAATGAAGAATATATGAAACGTGGAAAATTAAAAGTAGAAAAATTAGGACGTGGTATGACATGGTTTGATACTGGTACACATGATGCGTTATTAGAAACGGCAAGTTTTGTGCAAACGATTCAAAAACGACAAGGACTTCAAATTAGTTGTCCAGAAGAAATTGCGTATACGAAAGGCTGGATTGATGCCAATCAATTAGCAGAATTGGCAAAGAAGTTTATGAAAACAGAGTATGGAAGATATTTGAAGGATTTAGCGGAAAATAGATTCGGAGAAGAATAAAATGAATTGGATAAAAAAGTTAGATAATATGATATCTCAAATATCCATAAATTTTGTGAGAATTTTATTTTGCGGGATAATTATTGGAATGCTGTTTGTAAACTCAGTTTACTTATATATAGATATGCCAGTATTTACGAGTAATTGTATTTGGAATTATTTAGGAATGATTGGCAATATAGGAATCATAGTAATGATTGTGTTTCTCAATAGATTTCCTTCTAAATGTTTGAATATGATTTTATTAATAGGGTATGTAATTGCTGAAATTGTCTTTTTAAAATTAGTACCAATCAAACCATTTTCAGATATGATGCATGTGACAGAAATTGCTTTAAGTAATTTTGAAAAGGGTATAGAATATTTACAAAAATGTACTAATAATTTACCAATTGCATTTATCTTTAATTTGATATTTAGAATAACTACTTACGATGTTTTCGTATTGAAAGTTTTTAATGTCATTTGTCATTTAGTAATTTTATATTTTAGTTGTAAAACATATGAAAATATTTATGGAAAGAAAAATAATTTAGTTTATTTATGTGGATTGTCTTGCTTTTCAAACTTCTTTTATACAAATCATATTTATAATGATATTTTATTTACAATGTTTGTCATTATGATATTATATTTTGTAACAAAATTATCTTCTTATAAGTTTGACAAAATCATAATTCCAATACTGTTATTTTTTCAATTTTTAATAAGACCAGTTGGAATTATTGTTATAATTGCGATAGGAATGTATTATATTTTGAAAGAACAAAATATTGAAATGGTAATTAATAGTTTTATAATATTTGTAATTTTTATCGGATTATATAGCATATTAAAAAATCAAATAATACCAAAGAGTAAGGCAAAAGAAGAGTATCCAATTTGGTCGTATATTCAAATGGGAATGAATGAGACAGAGTTTGGATTTCAAGATGGTTCTCATTCTACAAAATGGACTGGAGGAGATGTAAAAAATAGAATCTTAGAACTAGGTCCAAAAAGACTTTTGAAATTGTTTGCTAAAAAGGAATTTTGGCTATGGACAGAAGGTACGTATCAAGTAGAACGTTACGCTTTTGGAATTGGAGACAACGAACAATTTTTTTATGATACACCAATTACCAAAAAAATGGCTGATGTAGAAAAGTCGAATTTGAGAAAGACCTTGGATTATTTCATGAAAGGGCAATATTTTGTTACCATTGCATTAGCTTTGCTAGATATGGTTATAAAGGATGAATGGGAAGAAACTAAAAAGAAGAAGGATGTATTATTATATATAATAATAGGATTATTTTGCTTTTATCTCATTTGGGAAATCAAATCAAGATATATTTATTGTTTATATCCAATCTTTTTGATATTGGCAAGTAGTGGAATCAATAAAATGATAAATCGAATAAATTTTAGAAAGGATAAAGAAAATGGGAAAATTTAAAAGAATAGATACTTCAATTGAAGGAGTTTATATCATAGAACCGACAGTTTTTGGAGATAACAGAGGTTATTTCATGGAAACTTATAGTAAACCAGATTTTGAGGAAATTGGGATTACCAATGAATTTGTGCAGGATAATCAATCCAAATCGAAAAAAGGTGTTTTGCGTGGACTTCATTTTCAAAAAGAAAACACACAAGCTAAATTAGTACGTTGCATTAGAGGAGAAGTGTTTGATGTAGCGGTCGATTTGAGGCCAGGAAGCAAAACGTATGGAAAATGGGAAGGCGTTATCATTTCAGAAGAAAATAAAAAAATGTTTATGATTCCAAGAGGATTTGCACATGGATTTTTAGTTTTATCAGAGGAAGCAGAATTTAGTTATAAATGTGATGATGTTTATAATGGAACAGCGGAAGGTGGTTTGAAATGGGATGACCCAGAAATCGGAATTGTCTGGCCAAGTGTTCCAGGAATGACGAAAGAAGAATATTTAACTTCTGAAAAAGATGCATTATGGCCAAGTTTAAAAGAATTAAAAGATACAGAGTTATTTCAGAATTTGAAATAAGGAGAAGGACTAAAAATGATTGACTTAATTAAGGCTAAACAATATTTTAAAGAATACAGTTCGAAGTTTGATTTAAAAGAGCCAAGAATTGCGTTAAAAGTGGTTCATATGTATCATGTAGCCGAAGAAGCAAGAAGAATTGCGAAATCTTTGAATTTATCAGAAGAAGAACAAGATTTAGCAGAGCTAATTGGCTTACTTCATGATATTGGTCGATTTGAACAATGGAAATGGTATGGCACATATTCGGATAAATTGAGTATTGACCATGGACAAAAAAGTGTAGAAGTATTATTTGGTGATAAGGAAATTCGAAATTTTGTGGAAGACGAAAAATATGATACGATTCTTTATAAGGCAATCAACAACCATAATAAATGGGAAATTGAAAAAGGTTTATCAGAGCAAGAAACGCTACATTGTAAAATCGTTCGAGATGCGGATAACTTGGATATTTTTAGAGTATGTCTAGAAAGTAAAACAGAAGAATATACCCATTTTGGAAGCAAAAATGTATCCCAAGAAATTTTGAGTCCAGCGTTTTTTGAAGATTTCAAAAAAGAAGAAGTCATGTTGTATTCGAAAGCAAAAACAGATATGGATATTATGGTTGCAATTATTGCACACATTTATGCAATTAGTTTTGATGAAACTTTGAAAATCATAAAAGAAAAAAATTATATTCGAAAATTTGTTGAAAAAATCAATCCACAAGATTTTTATACCAGAGAAAAATTAAATGAAATTGCAGATATAGCAATGAATTATATCAATAGAAAGAGAAACTAGGAGGAAGAAATATGAAAAAACTAATGACCGCAATCTTACTAATTTGTATTATAGCATTAATGGTAGTAACACTTGGATTATGCGACAAAGTGCAAGAAAAAGAAAAAGATTTAATTGCACAAGAAGAAAAAATGAAACAAATTGAAACCAGAATCGTGGAATTAGAAGAAAATAAAACAACGGAACAAAATAGAAAGGAACAAGAAGTTTCAAAGGAAACTGAGAATTTAGGAACATTAAATGTTAAATTTGACCCAAACAAAATAAAGACAAAAACGGAAGGAATGAAATATAAAAATAAAATTCAATATGTCGATTCTATTACTGGAATGTCAATTACTTTGGAAGAAGGAAAAGTATACTTATATACAGAACCTGATAATCAAACCCATAAAGAAATTTTCCCAAAAGCAACGAAAAAATTAGAAGGACAAGAGATAACAGGTTTTTCTTCTAATATAGTAGAGGTTCATTTTGCTTATTTTGGCACAGATGTTTCACCTGCTAAGATAGTATTTCTAATGGAAGATGGAACAGTAGAATATGCGGATTCCAAGAAAATAATTGAAAACAGCGAATTTGTTTCTGCTGGAAAAATAGAAGGAATATCCAACATTGTAAAAATAGAAAGTGTAGAGGTAGAATATTATGATGAAACAGGAAATTCTGAAGGAGGCGTAGGGACAAATGTTGCAATTGATAAAGAAGGATATGCTTATGATTTAAGTGAATTAGGATTAAATAAATAAAAATAGAAAAGGAGAGAAAATTATGAAAAATATTATGATAACGGGAGCTGCAGGCTTCATAGGTGCAAATTTTGCAGAATTAATGGTAAAAAAATATGAAGGGAAATACAATTTTATTATTTTCGATAAACTAACATATGCTGGAAATATTGAAAATTTAAACAATATTAAAGATAAAGTCACATTTGTGCAAGGTGATATTTGTGATTTTGACAAAGTGATGGAAACATACAAAAAATATGAGATAGATAGCGTTGTACATTTTGCTGCGGAATCTCACGTAGACAACAGTATCAAAAATCCATTTATCTTTACGGAAACGAATGTAATTGGAACTCACACTTTGTTAGAAGCGGCAAAGCAATTTTGGGGAGAAGGAAGTCAAAATCGTTTTGTGCATGTTTCAACCGATGAAGTTTATGGGACTTTGGGCGAGGAAGGATATTTTACGGAAATTTCTCCAATTCAGCCAAACAGTCCGTATTCTGCTTCAAAAGCATCTTCTGACTTGATTGCTTTAGCCTATGCAGAAACCTTTAAAATGAATGTTTGCGTGACAAATTGTTCGAACAATTATGGTCCATATCAACATCATGAAAAATTAATTCCGCATATGATTAGTTTAGCGTTAAAAGATGAAAAATTGCCTGTTTATGGCGAAGGATTAAATATTCGAGATTGGCTTTTTGTGGAAGACCACTGTGAAGCAATTGATTTGGTTTTACACGAAGGCAAAAAAGGAGAAAGATATAATATCGGTGGACATAATGAAAAACGTAATATTGAAATAGTCAAATTAATTTTACAAAGATTAGGCAAATCAGAAGATTTGATTTCTTTTGTGGAAGACA
The DNA here is from genome assembly GCA_947647595.1 of uncultured Clostridium sp. Taxonomy (GTDB): domain Bacteria; phylum Bacillota; class Clostridia; order TANB77; family CAG-508; genus Scatovivens. The sequence continues at coordinate 6,629 of CANSKZ010000008.1, forward strand.
GAAAAGGTCATGATTATCGTTATGCCATCGACCCAACGAAAATTCATAACGAATTAGGTTGGCTTCCTAAAACAAAATTTGAAGATGGTATTGTGAAGACAATTGATTGGTATTTAGAACATGAAGAATATTTGATGAAATAAGAAATAGCTTAGTTTCATTGAATTAGAAAATGGGGGAAAATATGAAATTGAATTTCGATTTCTATTCTGAAAAAAAAGAAGAAAAATTAACAGCAGAAGAAGAAATGCAAGTACAAAAATATTTTTCAGATTTTAACAATAATTTCATAACACAAACAAAAGATGATTTACCATTGAAAGATTTCAAATTAGTGACTGAAATTAATACTAATATTTTAAATTGGTATGAATTTGAAGAACAAGCAGAAATATTAGACTTAAATCCTAATTTCGGAGAAACGATAAGAGAAGTCTTAAAAAGAGTAAAAAAGATAACGGCGATTTCTAATCAAAGAATAAAAGCAAATTCGATGCAGAAAAATTATTTAAAAAGTACGAATTTAGAAGTTTTAGTAGGGTATTTTGAGGATGTTGAAATAGATAAAAAATTTGATTATGTTACCATAATTGGTGTTAAAGATGCTCAAGAATTCGAAAAGAAAATTAACTATGCTAAATCTCATCTAAAACCAAATGGAAAAATTTTAGTTGCTTTTGACAATAAATTTGGGATGAAATATTGGACAGGTATTAAGCAAGACATTCCAAATCAATATGATACGTTAACAGGAAAGATTGACAAATTGACAATCGATGAGGCGGAAACGATACTAAAACAAAATTCTTTGTTTCATAAAAGATATTATCCTTTGCCAGATTATCGTTTGACAAATGTTATTTTTTCAGATGATTATTTACCAGATGCAGAAAGTATTATGTCAAGAGATTTGATTTGCTTTGAGGACGATGAATATTGCGAATTCAGTCCACGTTTGGCGTATATCGAATTATTGAAAGAAAATGAAAACTATTTTAAATTATTTGCAGATTCTTATTTCTTAGAAATTGGTTTTGAAGAAATTCAAAATGAAATTCGATATGCTAATTTTGAAATGTATCGAAAACCACAATACAATATAAAAACGATTATGAAAAAAGATTTTGTCTATAAAACGGCGAATCATGAAATAGCACAATCGCACATTGAAACAATTAGAAAGAATATTGAAATTTTAAAAGAACATCATATTAAAACACTCGATTCTTATAACAACCAACAAATTATTAGTAAATATGCTAAAGATGGTATTCCGTTAGATCAATATTTAGTAAATATTTTTCAAGAGCAAGGGAAAGAAGCAACAATTGATTTCATGCAAAAATTCAAAAATGAAATTATTGGGCAATTTTCAATTATTGCTAAACCAGCTACTACGATTTTTGATAAATATAAAATAACGCCAAAACAAAATATAAATCATTTCCATTTTATTAAAGATGGACTTATTGATTTACGTGGTCAAAATTGTTTTGTAATCGATGGGGAACTTTATCTTTATGACCAAGAATGGTATGAAGAAAATGTACCAATCGAATATTTGATGTATCGTTTTATTTTTTATAATAACACATTAGATAAATTGATTCCTAAAGTAGAATTGTATGAGAGATTTGGTTTAACAGAATATTTAGAAATTTTTAAAGAATTAGATATTGCTGTTTTTGGTGCGATTAGAGATGATTATGTGATGATTCATCATGCTACATCTATCGACAGAATCGGAAGAAAAACCAAAGAATTATTTGATTTACAGAAAAAAATGGAAACACAAATCCAGCACAATGAAAATTTGCAAACAATAATCAATGATTTGAATCATAATATTGAGGAATCCAATAAAACTATACATTTATCTAATAATCATATCAAAGAATTAGAAACAATCATTGAAACAAATCAAACGGAAATCCAAAATTGCAAACTTGAAATGCAAAATTATGAAAATGGAATACAAGATTTAAGACAGCAAATAGAAGCAAAACAACAAGAAGTGAATCACTATGTTAATCAGTTACAAGTCATAAGTAACTCGGTTTCTTGGAAAATCACAAAACCATTACGTTATCTTTCTTGGGTTTTTAATTTTAAAAATAATTTAAAATTAATAGACCGATTGATGCCACCTGGTAGTGGTATGCGTCGCAGATACGAAGAAAAAAGACATCAATATTTTTTAGGACTTCTAGTTAAAAGATTTTCCCAATATACTGACCGCAAAACTGCAAAAATATGGGCTAATTTATTTGAAAAAATGAACCAGTTCAGAATGAGAAAACCAAGTGAAAAGCCATATGATCAATGGATGAAAAACAATGAACCAACCACTGAAGAATTAGAAGAACAACGAAATCATGTTTTTGCTGTTCAACCTAAAATCAGTATTGTTGTTCCTTTGTATGATACGCCGATAGAATTTTTCAGAGAATTATTATTTTTTATGAATCAGCAAACCTACTCAAATTGGGAATTATGCTTAGCAGATGGAAGCGAGAAACCATTAGAAGAAATTCAAAAAATGTGTGCTAAAGATTCTCGAATTAAATATCAGTTTTTAGGAGAAAACAAAGGCATTTCAGAAAATACAAATCGAGCTATAGAAATGGCAACAGGGGAGTTTATTGGTTTATTAGATCATGATGATTTACTTGCCATGAATGCGCTATATGAAGTAGTCAAAGTAATAAATGAAAATGAAACAGTAGATTTTATTTATTCTGATGAAGATAAAATTCAAACCTTAGATAAACCAAGATATATGCCACTTTTTAAACCAGACTTTGCAATCGATACATTAAGAGCTAATAATTATATCTGCCATTTTTCAGTTATTAGGAAGACATTGTTAGATAAAGTAGGATATTTTAATCACGAGTTTGACGGTGCGCAAGATTATGATTTGATTTTGAGAGTAACCGAACAAGCCCAAAAAATTATTCATATACCAAAGATATTATATCATTGGAGAGTGCATCAAAAGTCAACTGCCATGTCTGGAGAAGCCAAGCCATATGCTTTTATTGCAGGAAGAAAAGTACTGGAAGCACATTTAAAAAGAGTAAATTTGGCACGGTGATGTAAAAGATGGCGCTACTTTAGGAACCTATGTTATAGAATATGAGGTGATAGGAAATCCAAAAGTTACGATTTTAATTCCAAACAAAGATGGTATTGATATTTTGGATAATTGCCTAAACTCCATCCTAAATCAAACAACCTATACTAATTATGAAATTGTCATTATTGAAAATAATAGCGAAAAACAAGAAACATTTGAGTATTACAAAAAAATAGAACAAAATGAAAAAGTAAAAGTGATTTTTTATGATAAAAAAGGATTCAATTATTCTGGAATTATTAATTTTGGTGTTCGAAATACAACTGGAGATTTTGTAGTTCAATTAAACAATGATGTCGAATTACTAACACCTAATTGGCTAGAAAAAATGATAGGATTTGCCCAAAGAGAAGATGTAGGAGCTGTTCGGTGTGAAACTATATTATCCAGATGAAACAATTCAACATGCTGGAGTTATTGTTGGAGCCTTGACAGTTGCAGCACATGTTTTTAGAAATTTACCAAAAGACAATTTGGGTTATTTTGCTAGAGAACGATTGATTCAAGATATGAATGCTGTTACAGCAGCTTGCATTATGACCAAACGAGAAATTTATGAGCAAATAGGCTACATGAATGAAAAATTTGCAGTTGCTTTTAATGATATTGATTTTTGCTTAAAAATTAGAGAAACAGGAAAATTGGTTGTATACAATCCCTATATAGAACTTATTCATTATGAATCTAAAACAAGAGGAGATGACAATGCTCCAGACAAAATTGAGCGATTCCAAAAAGAGATTGAGTTATTTTTAACAACTTGGAAAGACAAGCTTGCTAAAGGGGACGAATATTATAATAAAAATTTCAGATTAGATAGTGATCAATATGAAATAAGGACCGATAAAATTGATTATTAAAAAGGAGAAAACAATGGAATTTTTTAAAACACTTTACAAAAACAAAAAATTAGCAATACAACTTGGCAAAAATGATTTCAGAAATCGATTTGCCAATACCAGTTTAGGAACGATTTGGGGATTTGCACAGCCTTTTGTATTTATGCTAACTTATGTCATTGTATTTCAATATATTCTAAAAACAGGAAGCTCTGGCAAATTTCCTTACGTAGTCTGGTTTTTGCCAGGAATGGGCATGTGGATGTTTTGTAGTGATGCCATTATAACCAGTAGCAATTCCATTCGAACGTATAGCTATTTAGTGAAAAAAGTGGTATTTCCAGTAGATATTATTCCCGTGATATCCATCACTTCATCAAGTTTTATTGGCATGTTTTTGATTTATATTGCAACTATGGCAGCGGTGGCATTTGGCTATTTTCCTAATGTGTTAAATATCATTTATATTATTTTTTGTGCAGTATGCTTTATTTTAGCCTTAACACGATTTACTTCTGCATTAACAACCGTTGTGCCAGACTTTTCGCAATTGCTTAATATTGTGATTCAATTATGTATGTGGTTTACGCCGATTGTTTGGAATTTAGACATGATACAAGGTACCATTTCTATTTTCTTCAAAGCATTTCCATTTACGTATTTGATAGAAGGATTTCGCCAAGCCTTCATTCCAAGTTCCACGATTATTACTGAGCATCACGGATTGTATACCATTATATTTTGGCTTGTTACCATTCTAATGTTTGCTTGGGGAAATGCTGTTTTCAAGAAAAACAAAAAAGATTTTGCAGATGTATTATAGAAAGGATAATCATGAAAATTGATATTTTAATGGCAACGTATAACGGCGAAAAATATTTAAAAGAGCAAATCGACTCTATCCTAGAACAAACCTACCAAGATTTTCGATTACTTATTTCAGACGATATGTCAACCGATAGCACCAGAGCAATTTTAAACGAATATGTTGCCAAAGATAATCGAGTCATTGTATTTTTACAAAATAAAAATCTAGGACCTGTCAAAAATTTTGAATATTTAATGAAGCAAGTGCAAAGCGAATATTTCATGTTTTCCGACCAAGACGACATTTGGCAAAAAGACAAAATACAGCAATCGTTGCATAAAATGGAAGAAACCAAAAGTGATTTGATTTATACAAATTTACAAGTAGTAAATGAGGAATTAGAAATCATTCATCCATCCTATTGGAAGCTAAAAGGATTTGAAAAAAAGGCTAAAAAGTTTCATAATTTTGAAAGTTTATATTTGAATAATTACATAACTGGTTGTACCATGCTTGTCAAATCAAAATGGATGGATAAAATATTGCCATTGCCACAAAAGTCAAATTATATTTTGCATGATTACTGGACAGCCTTAATAGTCAGCAAATTTGGCAGAATTGATTTTATCGAACAGCCAATGGTAAAATATAGACAGCATAAAGGAAATCGCATTGGCTCGAAAAGAAAATCTGATGAAATCAAAGAATTTCAAGAAATACGTGATTTATTTATTGATGTTAAAATAGACCATTTCAAAATCTTTATGCAAAATATCGATGTATTTGAAGATGATGCAACAAAGAAGCAAACCAAAGAAGCCTATCAATATTTTACCAATTTAAAAAAGTGTAAAAAAGTGAATTTTAAACAAATTCAGCTATTTTGGAAATTATATCAATATGAAAATTTGAAGTACCAACTAGAAAATTTTTTAATATTAAATATGCCAAGTTTGGCAAAACCATTATTTCAAATAAGGAAAGGATTCAAAAAAGGTTAATCTATGAGTGAAACAGTAATTAAAATAACAGAATTAGTTAAAGAATATAAAATGTATGCTCGCAAAAAAGATCGATTATTGGAAGCGATATTTCCCAATTTTATCCACAAACATGGCACTTTTAAAGCCATGAATGAATTAAATTTGGAAGTCAAAAAAGGAGAAGTTTTAGGCATTTTAGGGAAAAATGGAGCAGGAAAATCGACTTTACTAAAAATGATAACAGGAGTGGTTGTACCAACTTCTGGAAGCATCGAAGTAAATGGAAAAGTGAGTTCTTTATTAGAGCTAGGAACAGCATTTAACATGGACTTAACAGGGCTTGAAAACATCTATCAACATGGACAAGTAATGGGACTTACTAATGAGCAAATTGAAGCCAAAAAACAAGAAATCATTGATTTTGCTGATATTGGGGACCATTTATTTCAACCAGTAAAAACGTATTCTTCTGGTATGTTTGCAAGATTGGCTTTTGCTTGTGCGATTAATGTAGAACCAGATGTTTTGATTGTTGACGAAGTGTTATCTGTTGGCGATATGGCATTTCAATTAAAATGTTTTAAGAAATTCGAACAATTCAAAAAAGAAGGAAAAACGATTTTATTTGTAACACACAGTATTTCTGATGTTTTGAAGAATTGTACTAGAACGATAATTCTTGAAAACGGCAGAAAAATTTTTGATGGCGATGTTAAAACTGGTGTAGATAAATACAAAAAAATTATGGTAGGATTAGATATTGATTCCGAAATTAAGGAAGAGGAAAATGCTTCTAATTTTCAAGAGCAATCACAAGTATGGAAAGAGCATTTTGAAACCAATTCAGAACCACTTGTCTATGGAACCAGCGCAGTTGATATTTATGATTATGGAATTTTTGATAAAGACGACAAATATGCAGTTGCGATTAACAACAACGAAGTAACTACCATACGAATGAAGCTAAAAATTAACGAAGATATAGAAGACCCGATTTTTGCGATGACCATTAAAGACATTAAAGGCGTTGAATATTGTGGGACAAATACCATTATTTATAAAATGGCAACAGGAAATTATCGAAAAGGCGACCAAGTTATGGTGGAATTTAAGCAAGTCATTCCAATTGCTCCCGGAAGATATACCTTATCATTTGGTTGTACGAAATATAATGCAATGGGAGAATTAGACGTTTATCAAAGAAAATATGATGCGATTTTTACAGAAGTAATTGCCTATCGAGAATGCATTGCTTTATGTGATTTAGAAAGTGAAATTACCTATCATAAGATTTAAAAAGAAAGGAACAAAGCACATGAAATTAAACCTAGATTTTTACAAAGGAGAGGACCAATATAGCGATGGAGATATTGAAAACGAATTATTAGAGTATACTGAAAAATATGATGAAAACAATAGGGACGAAGTATTTAAAACCGATATTCGATGGCCAATATTTTATCATTTGACGAATATACGAAAAAATATTATCAATTGGTATCCCATGAAAAAAGGGGCTTCTGTGTTGGAAATTGGAGCAGGAATGGGAGCGATTACCAGTTCGCTTTGTGAAAAAGCAGACCATGTTGTTTGTGTAGAATTATCCAAAAGAAGAGCAACCGCCATTGCCAATCGTAATCGTGACCGAGAAAATCTAGAAATTATCGTAGGAAATTTGAATGATGTTCAACTAAACGAAAAATTTGATTACATTACTTTAATTGGTGTTTTCGAATATGCTAATTTATATACCAATACCAATAATCCTTATATCGACTTTTTAAACTATATCCAAACATTTTTAAAAAAGGATGGAAAGCTGTTAATTGCCATTGAAAACAAATTGGGAATGAAATATTTTGCAGGTGCGCCAGAAGACCATACTTCTATTTTGTATGATGGAATTGTTGGATATGCCAATAAAAAAGGCGTGCAAACTTTTGGAAAACAAGAATTGAAAAAGATGCTTCACCAAGTAGGCTTAAAACATACCAAATTTTATTATCCACTTCCAGATTATAAATTGCCAAACAAAATATTTTCAGATGAATATTTACCAACAGAAGAAACAATTCAAGATTATACAATTTATTATTACGAAGGAACCAAAATTCAATTTGATGAGAAAAAGGCGTATCAGGAAGCTATAAAAAATGGTGTATTTGATATATTTGCTAATTCCTTTTTTATTGAAGCATCAACAAAAAAAATAAAAACCAAGGTAGATTTAGCCAATACAAATTTAGTTCCTATTTCTGAAGTTGAAAAAAATTTTTATGATAAAGATTATACAAAATAAGCAGGAAAGAAAGGAAAAACAATGAAAAAGAAAATAAGTATCGGATTGATAATAATTGTTACAATTGCTTGTATTTTTTCAGGAATTCAAACCAGAAAACAAAATGGATTTCAGGTAACGCAAATACAGACTAATTTACCAGAATCTTTAAGCTATTTAATTGAAACAACCAATCACACCAATTTGATGATTGATGGCGGTGCCTACGAAGATAGTGAAATGTTAGAAGAAATATTGATTCAAAAAGGTGGAATTGTGGACAGTTGGTTTATTACCATTGCACATTCACAAAATTTTGGTGCTTTGCAAAAAATTATAGAAAATGGAAAAGTGCAAATTAATCATATTTATATTAGTTTTAATAGTAGAGAATGGTATCAAACTTATGAACCAGACCGTTATCCAGAAATTGCACAATTTTTAGATTTAATGTATAGTCAATCAATGCTTGGAAAAGTGCAAGAAATTCCGAATCGATTTGTTACATTAATTGATAATTTATATGTCACAGCCTTAAACGTAAAAAATCCAGAAATGAATCAAACTTATGCAGGATTTAATCAATCCATGGTAATAAAAGTAAATAATACGTATAAAAGCATGATTTTTATGGGAAATATAGCACAGACAGCAGCCGAGCAGTTCAGAGAAAATAATATGGATGAGATAGATTGTGATGCTGTTCAAATTTCAAACAATGAACAACAAAACATAAGTGATGAAATATATCAAAAAATGACACCCGATTATCTTTTTATGTCAGCACCTAAAAATGGTGAGCAGGAAGAAGCGAAAAAGTATTTAGAAAAGGTAAAACAAAAAGTAAAAGCCAAACAAACTTATTTATCAAGCAATGAACCAGTAACAATTAAAATATGGTAGGAAATTGCAAGGAAGGAAAACGAAATAATTGATGATAAAACAAAGATTTTCTAAAATCCAATTTCATACAAGAAAATATGGTATTGGTAGAACTTTAAAAAGAATTTTATTCCGAATGTTTAATATCAATGCCAAAAACAGTAAAACAGCCAAAGAAGTTTATCAAAGATGGATTTTGAAAAATGAACCAACCGAAGAGGAATTACAACAACAAAAAAAACAAAAATGGAATACAGAACCTAAAATCAGCATTATTGTTCCCATGTATCATCCCGACGAGAATTTTTTTCTAGAATTATTAAATTCTTTGCTTGTGCAAACCTATTCTAATTGGGAATTATGCATTGCAGACGGAAGTGAAGAACAAAATGAAATGATTTTTGCGATGTGTTCAAGATATAGCAAAATAAAATATAAATTTTTAGAGGAAAATAGGGGAATTGCCGAGAATACAAATGCAGCCTTAGAAATGGCGGGAGGTGATTTTATTGCTTTTTTAGACCATGATGATTGTTTACCACCTTTTTCGTTATATGAAATTGCAAAAGTGATTGAGGAAAATCCAGAAGTAGATTTTATCTATTCAGATGAAGATAAAATAGATGAATGGGGAAGACGCTTTGACCCTTATTTTAAACCAGATTTTTCACCAGAGACGTTAGAGTGTCAGAATTATATTACTCATTTTGTGGCGATTCGAAAAGCATTCGTTAATCAAATTGGTAAATTAGACAAAAAATTTGATGGTGCACAAGATTTTGATTTTGTTTTAAGAGCAACAGAAAATACCAAAAATATTGTACATATCCCAAAAGTGTTATATCACTGGAGAGCCCATAAAAATTCCACTGCCGATACAGCACAGGCTAAGGAATATGCCTATGAAGCTGGTAGAAAAGCAGTAGAAGAACATTTAAAACGAACGGGGAAAAAAGGAATTGTAAAAAATCCAAGAGAAGTTCCTGGAATTTATCAAATTCAGTATGAAATAGAAGACAATCCTAGTGTTTCTATTATAATTTTAGACAAAAATGATGAAAAATCCATAAAAAGGTCCTTAAAAACGATTTTAACACTTACTACTTATAAAAATTATGCGGTATTGATACTTTCGAATAATCCTAATTTGAAAAAGCAATTACCCCAAAATGATAAAATTAAAATCATACAATATGAGGAAAAATCAAACAATGATTTTGAAATACTAAATTTTGGTACGCAAAAAGCAATGGGAGATTTTGTGGTATTGCTAGATTGTCATACGAAACTACTAACACCAAATTGGCTAGAATGTTTACTTGGTTATGCCCAAAAAGAAGAAATTGGAGTGGTTGGCGTTAAAATGTATAACCAACAAAAAATCTTACAAAATCTTGAAATGTCTTATGAATTAGCAAACAATAAAAAAGAATTGTTAGGACAATTACCTTGCGATTTTTATGGATATTTTAATCAACAAGTTGCAACTAGAAATGTAAACCAAATTGCTCCAAACTGTTTTATTGCCAAAAAAGAATACTATGAAAAAGGTTTTTTTCAAGATGTCGATTTTTGTTCAAAAATACTTGAAAAAGGATATCGCGTAGTGTATAATCCATATGTGGAATTAATCCAATATGAAAGGAAACAAAAATGAAAGTTTTATTGATTGTACCAGCTTATAATGAAGCCTTAAATATTGAAAAAACGATAAAAGACATTACTACCAATACAACCTATGATTATTTAATTATTAATGATTGCTCAAACGATGAAACAAAAGCGGTATGCTTGAAAAATCATTTTAACTTGTTATCTTTACCAATTAATTATGGATTAACCAGTGCCGTTCAAGTAGGAATGAAATATGCTTATCAAAAAGATTATGATATTGTCATCCAATTTGATGGAGATGGACAACATGATGCAAGCTATGCAAAGGATTTAGTAAAAGCAATAGAAGAAGAAAATTATAATTTAGTCATTGGTTCAAGATTTGTAAACCAAAAGAAACCAAAAACAATGAGGATGTTAGGAAGTAGATTACTTACATTAGCCATTAAAATTACAACAGGAAAAACCATCAAAGACCCTACTTCAGGAATGCGTGCTTATGATAAACAAATCATCAAAGAATTTCTAGAAAATACCAGTTTAACACCAGAGCCAGACACATTGGTGTATTTGTTCAAAAAAGGGATGAACATAAAAGAAGTGCAAGTAGAAATGAAGGAAAGAGAATTTGGAGAAAGTTATTTAAAACCTTTGAAATCAGCAGAATATATGATTCATATGTTTTTCTCAATTTTATTTATTCGAACCATAACCAGAAAAAATAAAAAGTCATAAAGGAGGAATTCAAATGACAATAACATTAAGAATTATTTTAATTATCAGTTCTTTAATTTCATTTTTATTATGTGTTACCAAAATTAAGCAAGCCAAATTGAAAATAGAAAATTCTGTGATATGGATGACAGGAAGTATAATACTAATTTTGATGAGTATTTTTTCAAATCTAGTAGAATGGCTATCGGATAAACTTGGATTTATGGCACCTGTCAATTTTGTATTTTTAGTCATCATAGGATTTTTAGTGATTCAAACTTTTATTGATAATATCAGAATTTCAATTCTGAATGAAAAAATTAAGGATTTAAATCATTATATTGCTCTCAAAGAAAAGGAGGAAAATCGTGAATCAATATAAACTATCCATTATAGCAGCTGTTTATAATTTAGAAGAATATTTGCCCAGATGTTTGGATAGTTTAGTAAATCAGACTTTACAAGAAATTGAAATTCTCTGCGTAGATGATGGCTCAACAGATTCTGCTCCACAAATTATCGAAGATTATCAAAAAAAATATCCAGACAAAATCAAAGTATTCCATAAAGAAAATGGTGGGGAATTTACCACAAGAAATTATGGCTTAGAACGAGCGTCAGGAGAATATGTCACATTTGTGGATACAGATGATTATGTAGAACCAAATTGGGCAGAAAAATTATATCAATTTGCCAAAGAAAAGAATGCCGATATGGCTGTTTGCGGATTTGAAAGAATTGACTTAAACACCAATCAAGTCGTAGCAACCAATATGACACAATTTGGAAATGTTGTGAAAGAAATCAACCCAGAAGCAGGATTTTTGTTAGAAATCAATCCAGCGCCTTGGAATAAAATTTATCGAAGAGAAAAAATCAAAGATTTAAAATTTTTACCTTTTCGTGGATTTAATGATGCGATGTTTTTAGCGAGTTGTTTTACCAAAATGGAAAAAATAGCATTTGTTCCAGACGTGTTATATCATTATTATTTACGCTATGATTCACAAATTCATAATGTCAATCAGCAAGATGTAGAAAATTTGAAAAAATATTTATTAGAAGTAAAATCATTATATCAAAAGACCAATCAATATGAATCTATGAAAAATATCTTAGATACCTTTGCTTTTTTGCATTTGGGAACATCTGTAATGTATCGCGTATCCTATGACAAAACAGTAAATATGAAACAAATGCTAAAAGAAACGATAAAATATTTGGATGAGCATTTTGGCACTTGGAGAAAATCGCCATTTTTAAGATTGGGTTACTCTCTAAAAAAAGGCTTCAAAAATGTGGCACTTTGGGGCGTTACATTATTGTATAAATGGGGCAGGCCAATGGTTTATATTAGAGTCTATCGTTTTTTGGTAGACCGACTAAAAATTGATATAAAATTTTAAATAAAAGGGAAGGGAAAAATGGAAAAAAGGAGAAAAAATAGTATGCAAATTATTTTAGTAATCATTTATTTAATTTTAACTTTATCAGGATTAGTTTTGATGAAAAAAGGAGGAAATCCAGGGGAGTTGGCATTTGAAAACGGAACCATGAATTTTGGAATTAGTTTAATTAGTTTAGCTGGACTTGTTTGTTATTTATGTAGTTTCTTATTATTTACAAGAATTGTTGTAATGTTTGATTTAAGCTATATTATGCCAATTTGTACAGGCATTGTACAAGTACTTACTTTAGTTTTCTCAAAAATTATTTTTAATGAAGAAATTAGTCGTACAGGAATCATAGGAGCAAGCCTTGTTATTATTGGAATTCTTGTGATGAATTGGAAACAGAATTAGAGGAGGAATCACTAAATTGGAAAAGATAAAAAATTTTTTAAACAAAGAAAATTACACAAAAATAAAATTAGTGATGCTTTCAATAGTAGCAATTCTAGCATCTATTATTTTTGAATATGGATTTTATATTCGTTATAGCAATGGAAGTTACGATTCAAAAATTAGAATGCTAATTCTAGCCATCTTGTTTGGATTTATTGGCTTACATTTTATATTTAAAATCGAAAACTTATATGAATTTATTTATCGACACAGATATAAATTAGCATTATTATTTCTTGTTTTTGTTATGCTATTTAAGTTATCTGGGTCATCCATTGTAAACTATCATCAGCAAATCCAACCGCATGCAAACCAGAATCATTTTCACCCTTTGTTAGGAAAAGCTAGAATGATTCGAACCGATGAATGGGCGACTTCAAGTATGTATATTTTATCGCAAAAAGCTAGTGAAAATTCACTTCAATATTTTTCCAATCAATTAAGAGGAACCATAACAGATATGTTTACCCTTGTTAGTGCTCCTGTCAAAGATATATTAATGATTGGTAAACCATTTGAAGTCATGTTTTTATTGTTAGGAAATGATAGGGGATTTAGCTTTTATTGGTACTTTAAATTGATTACTATTATGCTTAGTTCATTTGAAATGTGTATGCTATTAACTAATCAAAAGAAAAAAATTTCCCTTTGTGGAATGTTGATGATAACTTTTTCAAGTGCAGTTCAATGGTGGTATTCCACAACGAGTATTGATGCGCTTATTTGGGGACAAGTTATTTTATTACTCATCAACAAATTCATGACAACTGACAGCAAAAAAATAAAAGCGTTATGTGGCTTAGGTGAAATCGTAGCAATTACTTCTTATATATTTGTCTTATATCCTGCTTGGCAGGTACCATTTGCTTATGTATTTTTAGCCATTTTCATTTGGATAATGATAAAAAATTTCCAAAATGGTTACAAAATCAAAAAATATGATGTTACTGTTGTGCTACTTACTTGTCTTTGTGTTTTACGGATTAGTAGTGCGTTGGTTTATGCTGTCAGGAGATACCATTTCTGCTATTATGGGAACAGATTATCCAGGAGAAAGACACGAAGTTGGTGGAGGAGCCACGATTTTGTATGCTTATTTTTATAATTTATTTTTTGCCCATAAAGATGCTCCAAATCCATGTGAAGCCTCAAGCATGTTATCTTTTTATCCATTACCAATTTTACTTACATTCATTTATATGATTATAAATCGAAAAGAGAAAAAGCATTGGAAATTCTTTATTCCAACTATGATTATAAGTATATTTTTAATGATTTGGTGTCAATGGGGATTTCCTGAAATATTAGCCAAATGTAGTCTGATGTCAATGTCAGTAGCACAAAGAGCAACGATTCCTTTAGGAACATTGCAAATTTATATGTTAATTTATTTTTTAGGAATCATGTCAAAAGAAAATAAATGGATTCCTTCAAAAGTAACTTATACATTGCCGATATTGGTGATTGCCTATATGGTTTATCAAGCCATTACAACTTGTGTTGTACCAGAATATTTTGGACCAGTGAAAAAGGTAATTGCTACCGTCTTATTTGGAATGGCTATATTTGGAATATGCAATAGCAATCAAGAAAAAATAAAAACTTTCACTTTATACAGTATAATGCTAATATCTCTATTAACAGGACTGAATGTAAATCCGATTATTTGTAGTACGGATATCATTTACCAAAAACCAATTTGTAAAAAATTTGCAGAAATTAGAAGTCAAGAACCAGATGCTTTATGGCTTGGTGATGATACTGGAATTTACATCAACAACTATATGGTAGCAAACGGCATTCGCACCATTAATTCAACCAATGTCTATCCCAATTTAGAACTGTATGAATTGTTATTAGAAGAAAACGCAGAATCCCAAAAATCAGTTTATAATCGTTATCATCATTTAAACATAAGTTTAATAGAAGAAGAAACGCATATTCAGTTATTAGCCCCAGATAGTATTATGATTTGGTTAAATTATCATGACTTAGAAAAAATGAAAATTGATTATATCATTGTAAAAAATAATATCAATGAACGTGGTTATGACATGCAATTTGAAGAGTTGTATAACGAAGATGGCTTATACATTTTCAAGCCAATCTATGTTTCTAGTAAAGATTAAAATAGATAGGGAACTAAAATGACAACCGAAAGAAAAGTATTTTTAAAAAATTTTATATGGAACATGCTAGGGACAGGGTTTAATTCATTCAACTCACTATTTTTCTTAGTAATTGTAACAAGAATCAATGGAATTCAAGACGCAGGAATTTTTTCAATTGCTTGGGCTACAGCCTACATTTTATATACCATTGGACTCTATTCTGGTAGGCTTTGCCAAGTAACCGATACCGAAAACAAAATAAAAGACAAAGATTACATTGCTAATCGAATGCTTACTTGTATGTTGATGATAATTCTTGCCATACTATTTGTCATGTTAAAACAATATACACCCTATAAATCTAGTATTTTTTTACTACTTTGTTTTTACAAAGCAACCGAAGCAATTAGTGAAATTTTATATGGTATTATGCAGAAAAATGAATATTTATATAAAGTAGGGCAATCGCTTACTATTAAATCGATTGGCGGATTGCTACTATTTTTAAGCATTGATGCTATAACACACAATTTAATTTTGGCGTGTAGTAGTATGATTCTTCTCAACATCCTAGTCATGTATTTTTTTGATTTTCGAAGAAATTGCCGAAACTTAATTGATTTTGAAATAAAAGTAAATCGAGCACATGTACATCAAATATTCAAATCCGAATTTTTCGTATTTGCCAATTCATTCATTGGAATTTATATACTCAATGCTTCCAAATATGCCATCGACAATTACTTAACCGAAGATATTCAAGCCATTTTTGGCTACATCATGATGCCAGCAACCATTATCAATTTATTTACTCAATTAATATTCATGCCATATTTAACAAAATTAAAAGAATTCTATGAACAGAGAAAAATAAAAGAACTCAAAAAAGTTGCTTTCCAAATCAAATTGGCAGTCATCGGATTTGGCATATTGGCAACAGCTTTAGGATTTTGTATTGGACCAGAAGTATTAAGTTTTATTTATGGTGAAAATTTAATGGCTTATCGAATAAATTTAAGCGTCATTTTAGCAACTTATATTTTATATGCAATTTCCTATGTCAATCTTGTATTATTAACAACAACACGTAACACCCTTATTCAATTTGTCATTTACGTAATTACTGCAATCATAGCCTACTTTGTTTCCAATGCAATGGTAAAAAACAGTCAAATTAAT
Source organism: uncultured Clostridium sp. (assembly GCA_947647595.1). Classification (GTDB taxonomy): domain Bacteria; phylum Bacillota; class Clostridia; order TANB77; family CAG-508; genus Scatovivens. The sequence continues at coordinate 23,020 of CANSKZ010000008.1, forward strand.
GGTGCAACAATTTCGTGTGCTATAATATTAGGAGTGCAATTTTTATTATATACCATCTGTACAAAAATCGTTTTTTATAAAATAGAGCAAACTAATTTAAAATAAAAATAGTAAGAAAGGAGTTTATCATGAAAATTTTAGTAACAGGAGGACTAGGATTTTTAGGTTCTCACATATGTGTCGAACTATTAAATCAGCAAAATCAAGTTGTTGTAATCGATGATTTAAGCAACAGCAAGATAGAAGTCAAAGACAAAATTCAGAAAATTACAGGGAAAGAAATTGAGGTCTATATTGGAGATTGTGCTAATGAGGAATTAGTAGAAACCATCTTTTCAGAGCACACTATTGATAGCGTGATTCACTGTGCAGGCTTAAAAGCAGTTGGTGAATCAGTTGAAAAACCAATTTGGTATTATCAAACCAATTTAGGAACGACTTTAAATTTATTAAAAATCATGACAAAACATAACGTCAAAAAAATCATTTTCAGTTCTACCGCTACTGTTTATGGCGTGCCAGAAAAACCACAAGTTGACGAAACTTTCGAAACAGGAAAAACCACCAATCCATATGCCACTTCAAAATATATGATTGAAAGAATTTTAGAAGATGTCTACACTTCAGATAATTCTTGGAGCATTGGAATTTTACGCTACTTCAATCCAATCGGTGCCCACGAAAGTGGTTTTATTGGAGAAGAACCAAACGGAATCCCCAATAACCTAATGCCTTATATATTAAAAGTTGCCAAAGGAGAGCTTCCTGTTTTAAACGTTTTTGGAAATGATTATGATACGCCAGATGGAACAGGTGTTAGAGATTATATTCATGTGGTAGATTTAGCAAAAGCACATTTAAAAGCAGTAGAAAAAATTAGCCAAGGGGCAGGAATTTGTAAGTATAATATTGGAACAGGAACAGGCTATAGTGTGTTAGATATTATCCAAAATTTTGAAAAAGTGAACGGAATTAAAATCAATTATAAAATTGCACCAAGAAGAGCAGGAGATGTAGCAGCTTGCTATTCAAGTCCAGCCAAAGCAGAACGTGAAATTGGTTGGAAAGCTTCAAAAAATATTGAAGATATGTGCAAAGATGCCTGGCATTTTGCAAGTCAAAATTAGGAGAAACAAAAACGATGAAACTAGCAACAATTATTGTAAATTATAATAATGCAAAAGAAACGATAAACTATGTTAAGCAAATTCGAGAATTTGAAACTATTGAGCGAATTGTGGTCGTAGATAACGCGTCCACCGAGTTAAATGCCATGTGCCTCCTTAAAGAAGTTCAAAGCGAAAAAGTCCTTATTTTGCAATCTGGCAAAAATGGAGGCTATAGCTATGGAAATAATTTCGGAATACGACACTTAGAAGCAATCGGTGAAACGTATGATGCCATCCTCATTTCCAATGCAGACATCAAAATTGAAAAAACAGCCATTGAACGATGTTTAGAAATTCTAGAAAAAGATGAAAAAATAGCCATTGTAGCACCAAGAATGTACCATCCCAACTTACAACCAATTCGCAGAAGCAGTTGGAAAATCAGAACCTTTTTTTTAGATTTGATTCATTCCACCCGATTGTTAGAAATCCTTTTCTATCCCAAACTACGTGCGGGCGAATATTCAGAAAAACAATATGCGCAAGATTTACTAGAAGTAGAAGCGATTTCAGGAGCATTTTTTATTGTTAAATATCCTATTTTCAAAGAAATTGGAATGTTTGACGAAACCGTATTTTTATTTTACGAAGAAGATATTTTAGCAAAGAAATTACAAGAAAAAGGTTATAAAATTGTCAGCGTGAATGACGTCAAATGCATTCATTATGAAAGTCAAACCATTGGAAAAACGCTTAGCTATTATCATAAAATGAAGCAATTGTACAAAAGCAAAATCTATTATCATAAAATGTATCAACACATCAATAAAGGGCAAATGTTCTTATTTCAGCTATTATATATTTTTCGAAAAATCGAATTAATTTTGGAAATTCCGATTCGAAAAATGCTAAAAAAGTGAGAAAAAAGGAGGAATCATCATGTACAAACGTACCCAAACCAAACCAATCAAAGTAGCAGGTGTTCAAATAGGAGGACAAAATAAAGTTGTCATTCAATCCATGTGCAATACAAAAACCAAAGATATTTCAGCTACCGTAAAACAAATTTTAGCATTAGAAAAAGCGGGTTGTGAAATCATTCGAGTAGCTTGCCTTGATTTGGAAGATGCAAAAGCAATCGAATCCATCAAGAAACAAATCCATATTCCAATTGTAGCAGATATTCATTTTGATTATAAAATTGCATTGCAAGCAATCGAAAGTGGCGTCGATAAAATTAGAATTAATCCTGGAAATATTGGGGATGAAGAAAAAACAAAAGCCGTAGTAGAAGTATGTAAAAAACATCAGATTCCTATTCGAATTGGAGTAAATAGTGGTTCACTTGAACCAGAATTATTAAAAAAATATGGAAAGCCATGCAGTGAAGCAATGATTGAAAGTGCGAAACGTCATGTAAGAATTTTAGAAAAATTAGACTTTGAGAATATTGTAATTGCACTCAAAGCTTCTAATCTGGAAATGTGTATTGAAGCGTATGAAAAAGCAGCAAGAGAATTTCCGTATCCACTCCATTTAGGAATCACGGAAGCAGGAACGGCATTTAGTGGAACGATTAAATCAAGTATTGGTTTAGGCGTATTATTGCGAGAAGGAATTGGAGATACGATGCGTGTTTCTTTGTCAGATGACCCTGTCGAGGAAATTTATGTAGTCAAAGAAATTTTGAAAAATTGCGGATTGTACAACAAAAGTCCTAAATTGGTTTCTTGTCCAACGTGTGGAAGAATTCAATACAACATGATTCCCATTGCCAAAGAAATAGAAAAATTTTTACAAACGTTAGAAGCCGATATTACAGTTGCCATTATGGGATGCGCTGTCAATGGACCAGGCGAAGCAAGAGAGGCAGATATTGGCATTGCTGGCGGAAAAGGAGAAGCTATTCTTTTTAAAAAAGGAGAAATTATTCGAAAAATAAAAGAAGAAAATATCATAAAGGAACTAAAACAAGAGATTTTACAAATGATTCAATGATAAATCATTTTAAGAGAAGAACCTAAAAATTCTTTTCTTTTTTTATCCTATAAAGTATAAAAAAACACTTGACAAATGACCACTGGTCAATTATAATGATATAATATATTGTAATAATCAGAGTATTTAGGGGGACTTACCTATGCCAACAGAAAGTTTTTATAAGCTTGATTCTGGCAAGCGTCAAAAAATTGTAGATGCCATGAAAAAGGAATTTAGTCGTGTGCCATTTCATGAAGCATCGGTCAATCGAATTGTGGAAAATGCGGGGATTTCCAAGGGAAGTTTTTGGGTTTATTTTAAGAGCAAAGAAGAAGCCATTGAATATTTAATCGAATCTCATTTAGAAAAAGAAAGGAAAAAATCCAAAGAAATTTTTCTGAAAAATAAGGGAGATTTATTTCAAAGTTATCTTCAAATTTTTGATTATTTAGCCAAATGTAAAGTCAACCGAGTAGAAAAAGACTTAATGGCAAATGTCTTCAAAAATTTAATTGCCAACGATGAAAAATGCCTTCAAAAAGAACCAGGAGAATATTTAATAAAAGAAACTAAAAATATCGTAGATATCACCAATTTAGATATTATCGATGATGACGATTTAATTGACTTCATGAAACTTCTAAACTATGCCATGCGCATCAATTTACTCGATGTCATGACCAAAAAAGTAACATTAGAGCACGCCCGTAACCGATTTTTACGCGAACTCGAAATTTTAAAAAAAGGAATTTCAAAAGAAAGGAGATTGATAAAAAATGTTAAAACTACGTAAATATTACAAGCCATTCATTTTATCTATTTTAATAGCGATTGCATTATTGTTTGTTCAAGCAATGTGCGATTTGAAACTGCCAGATTATATGTCCGATATTGTAAACACGGGAATTCAATCCAATGGAATTGAACAAGTAGCGCCAAAAGCAATTTCAGAAAACGGTTTGGCATTTCTAAAAAATTTTATGGAAAACGAAGAAATTGAGGAAATTAATAAAAACTATACTCAAATAAATAAAGGAGATAAAACCTATCAAGCAGAATATCCAAACATAGAAAATACCAATATTTATGTCTTAAACCAAGAATTAGAAGAAACCGAAATAGAAAAACTGAATCATATTTTTGCAGTAGCAAGCAAAACGATGCTAAATATGATTGAAAAAATCTCCAATAATATGGAAAATGTAACAACTCAAACGAGTGAAACAGAAAAAATGGATGTAAGCAAAATTTATGAAATGGAGCCAATTTTAAATCAAATTCCAGAAACGGTAAAAAATCAAACAAGAGAAGAAGCAAAGCAGATGCCAGAAAGTATGCTAAATTCAGTAGGATTGGTATTTACACAAAGTTTTTATCAAGAATTAGGAATGGATATTTCAAAAATTCAAAATCAATTTATTATTCAAATAGGTTTAAAAATGCTTGGCATCTGTGTTATAGGAATTATAGCTGCGATTTTAGTTGGCTTTTTAGGCTCAAAAGTAGGATCAGGAATTGGGAAAAATATCCGAAATGATGTATTTCAAAAAGTACAAAGTTTTTCTTCTGCTGAATTTAACAATTTTTCAGCAGCTTCTTTAATCACAAGAACAACCAATGACATTACCCAAATGCAAAACTTCATCGTCATGATGATTCGAATGCTTGCGTATGCCCCGATTATGGGAATTGGAGCCTTAATTATGATGGCGCAAAAAACCACCGATTTAATTTGGACCATTGCACTTGCTTGTGGATTGATTATTTTGTTAATTCTTTTTTTATTTAAAATGGTTTTTCCAAAAATAAAAATTGTTCAAAAATTAACCGACAAAATCAATCTTGTTGCCAAAGAAAACTTATCAGGATTAATGGTCATCCGAGCATTTGGAACACAAAATTATGAAGAAAATCGATTTGATGAGGTCAACACAGAAGTCATGAAAACCAATAAATTCATCAATCGTTCCATGAGCATGATGATGCCAACCATGATGTTTATTATGAATGGATTGAATTTACTTATTTTATGGGTTGGTGCGGATAGCATTGCCAATTCTACTTTACAAGTCGGCGATTTAATGGCAGTAATGCAATATGGAATTGAAGTGGTGATGAGTTTCTTATTTGTTTCCATGATATTTGTTATGTGGCCTCGCGCAAGCGTTTCTGCCAATCGTATTGCTGAAGTTCTAGAAACAGAAAGCACAATTCATGACCCCAAAAATCCAGAACCTTTTAATGAAAATAAAAAAGGTTATGTCGAATTCAAAAAGGTAACATTTCAATATCCTGGAGCAGATGAAAAAATATTGGAAAATATTAGCTTTGTTGCTAAACCAGGCGAAACCACAGCCATTATTGGAGCAACAGGAAGCGGAAAAACAACCATTATAAACTTAATACCAAGACTATTTGATGCCACAGAAGGTGAAGTTTTGGTAAACGGTGTAAATGTAAAAAATATGACACAATTCGAATTACATAATCAAATTGGCTACATTCCGCAAAAAGGAAATTTGTTGTCTGGAACAATTGAATCCAATTTAAAATATGGAAATGAGGAAGCCTCAGAAGAATTTGTACAAAAATGTGCTCAAGTAGCACAGGCAACAGAATTTATCGAAAGTAAAGAAGAAACGTATCAATCGCCAATTTCACAAGGTGCTAAAAATGTATCTGGAGGACAGAAGCAAAGATTGTCAATTGCTAGAGCTTTAATAAAAAATAGTCCAATCTATGTTTTTGATGATAGCTTTTCTGCCCTAGATTTTAAGACCGATAGTAATTTAAGAAAGGCATTGAAAACACATAGTAAAAATAGTACGTTTATCATTGTTGCCCAAAGAGTGAGCACCATTATGCAAGCAGAGCAAATTATTGTATTAAACGAAGGAAAAATTGCAGGAATCGGAACCCATGAGGAACTTTTAAAAAATTGTGAGACATATTATGAAATTGCATCATCTCAATTAAGTGAGGAGGAATTGAAAAATGGCAGAAAAGAATAATCGGACCAAGACGTGGTCCAATGGGAAGAGGTTCAGGAGCAATGCCAATCGAAAAAGCCAAAAATTTTAAAGGTACCTTAAAAAAATTATTTGGTTATTTGGCACAATTCAAATTCATGCTAACAATTGTCTTTATATGTGCCATTATTTCTACGATTTTCAATATCATTGGACCTAGAATATTAGGAAATATCACCACTGAAATTTATGAAGGTGTCATGAAAATGCTGACTGGAATTGGTGGAATTGACTTTGAGGCAATTGGAAAAATTGTTGCAATTTTACTAAGTATTTATATTGTAAGTGTTATATTTTCATATATCCAATCATTTGTTATGGTTGGTGTGGGGCAAAAATTTACGTACGCTTTAAGAAAACAAATTAGTCAAAAAATCAACAAATTGCCAATCAAATATTTTGATAAAAAAACACATGGTGAAGTATTATCTTACATCACAAACGATGTTGACACCATTGCACAAAATTTAAACCAAAGCATTACCCAATTAATTACTTCCACCACAACCGTTATCGGTATTTTGATTATGATGCTATCCATTTCATGGCAAATGGCGTTGATAGCAGTTTTAGTATTACCAGTTTCTCTTGGATTGGTAATGCTAGTTGTTAGTAAATCGCAGAAATATTTTAAAAATCAACAAGAATATTTAGGGCATGTAAATCGGTCATATTGAAGAAATGTATTCGAATCATGCATTAGTCAAAGTGTTTAATGGTGAAAAAAAATCGATTGAACAATTTACGAAATATAATGATACACTTTATACTTCCACTTGGAAATCGCAATTTTTATCTGGTTTAATGCAACCAATCATGGAATTTGTGGGAAATGTTGGCTATGTTGTAATCTGTATTATGGGTGGATTTTATGCCAGTCGAGGTGTGATAACCGTTGGAAATATTCAAAGTTTTATACAATATATGAGACGATTTACTCAGCCAATTACTCAACTTGCCAATGTTAGCAATATGTTGCAAGCCATGATTGCAGCCTGTGAGAGAGTATTCGAATTTTTAGAAGAAGCAGAAGAAGTGCCAGATACAAAAACACCACATTCCATAGAAAACATACAAGGAAATGTAACTTTTGAAAACGTAAAATTTGGCTACGATGAAGAGAAAATGATTATCAAGGATTTTTCAGCCAAAGTCGACCAAGGCAAAAAAATCGCTATTGTAGGACCTACAGGTGCTGGTAAAACCACGCTTGTCAAATTATTGATGCGTTATTACGATATCAATTCTGGTAAAATCAAAATTGATGGAATCGACATCAAAGATTTTAAAAGAGATGACCTGCGTAGCCTTTTTGCCATGGTGTTACAAGACACTTGGGCATTTAATGGAACCGTTATGGAAAATATCCGATATGGAAATTTAGAAGCAACCGATGAGGAAGTAATTCAAGCAGCCAAAGCAGCCCAAGTTGACCATTTTGTAAGGACTTTTTCAGATGGCTACCATACAATTCTAAACGAAGATTCAACCAACATTTCACAAGGGCAAAAACAGCTTCTAACAATTGCCAGAGCCTTTTTGGTCAATCCTAAAATATTAATCTTAGACGAAGCAACGTCTTCTGTTGACACAAGAACAGAAATGCAAATCCAAAAAGCCATGGATGAATTAATGAAAGGCAGAACTAGCTTTGTAATAGCACATCGTCTATCAACTGTAAGAGATGCTGACTTAATTCTTGTCATAAACAATGGCGACATCGTAGAGCAAGGAACACATGAAGAATTGCTAGAAAAACAAGGATTTTATGAAAAACTGTACAATAGTCAGTTTGAAGAATGCAATGATGAAATTGCTTAAAATAAAATAAGGAGGAAAAAATGAACGATACAACAAACGTTGAAAAAGAAGAAACACAAAATCAAGAAAAACAAAACCCACTGGGAACCGAAAAAATAGGAAAATTAATCAAACAATTTGCGATACCTTGTATAATATCACTATTGGTAAGTTCACTATACAATATTGTAGACCAAATTTTTATTGGGCAAGGTGTTGGATATTTAGGAAATGCAGCCACGAATATTGTATTTCCATTTACTGTCGTAACGATGGCATTTGCCCTAATGATAGGAGATGGTGCTTCAGCTTATTTAAGTTTAAGTCTTGGAAAAAACGATAAGGAAAGTGCTAATAAAGGCGTTAGCAATGGTATTGTCGTATCTGCTTTATTGGGAATTATCTTCTTAGGTATAGGCTTAGTATTTAAAGAAGGTTTACTAAAATTATTTGGCGTAACAGAAGCTTCCTATGAACATGCTAAAACTTATATGACCTATATTGTATTAGGAATGCCATTTTTTGTTTTTACAACAGCCGTAAACTCCATCATAAGAGCAGATGGCTCGCCACAATATGCCATGAAAACCATGTTAACTGGCGCTATTTTAAATATGATTTTAGACCCAATTGCTATATTTGTCTTTCATCTAGGCGTAAAAGGCGCAGCCATTGCGACCATTATTGGTCAAATGGTTTCGGGAGTCATGTCTTTTTGGTATATCAAAAAATTCAAATCGGTTACGATTACCAAAGAAAGTATGAAATTAGAATGGAAGACATTGAAGAAAATCTGTAGTTTGGGAATTTCAAGTTTTATTACACAAATTGCGATTACGATTGTATTAATTGTCATCAATCAGACCCTAACCAAATATGGTGCAGAATCCAAATATGGAAGTGATATACCACTTTCTGCTTTGGGAATTGTAATGAAAGTAAACCAAATTGTCAATTCCATAGTGATTGGTTTAGCAGCTGGTGCGCAACCAATTATAGGATTCAACTTTGGCGCTAAAAAATATGACCGTGTTTTGAAAACCTATGGCTTTGCGGTAAAAGTTGGATTAGGAATTACAGCACTAGGAACATTAATATTCCAATTATGCCCACAACTGATTATCAATTTATTTGGACAAGAAGATGAATTATATAACGAATTTGCCCAATTATGTTTTAGAATATTTATTGCTTTAGTGACTTTAAATTCTTTCCAAATTACTTCTGGAATTTTCTTTCAAGCCATTGGAAATCCAGTAAAAGCTGCGATTCTTTCGTTATCCAGACAAATTGGATTTTTAGTTCCAGCCATGCTAATTTTGCCAAAATTTTTTGGCATCGAGGGACTTCTGTATGCGGGGCCAACAGCGGATAGTTTGGCATTTATATTAGCCATTATATTAGTTACGATTGAAGTCAGAAAAATAAAGGGAATGAAAAAGGAGGTAAATTAAAATGATTTTAACAATAGGAAGAGAATTTGGAAGTGGTGGAAAATATATTGGCGAAAGATTAGCCAAAGAATTAAACATGAAATTCTATGATGCAGAATTAATTGAACGTGTTTCCCAAGAGAGAAATATTGACATTCATTTGTTAAACGAAAATGATGAAAAGCATAAGAAAAGTTTTTGGTACACTTTGGCAATGGCATCCTTGTCTATGTCAGATAGTGTCAATTCCTTAACCGAGCTTCCTTCAGATGACAAATATTTTATCGAACAAGCCAAGGTCATTGAAGAAATTGCAGACGAAGGAAATGCAATTATCATTGGAAGATGTTCGAATGTGATTTTGAAAAATCGAAAAAACATTATCAATCTTTTCGTTTATAGTTCTGATGAAAAGTTCAAGATTGCCAGAAAAATGGAATTTGCAGGACTAGACGAGAAAAAAGCCATCAAGTTAATGCATAAAAAAGACAAAGAAAGAGCTGCTTACTATAATTATTACACCAACCAAACTTGGGGCGCACGAGATAGCTATGATTTATTAGTCGATTCATCAAAACTGGGGATTGAAAATACGATTCAGTTCATTAAAGATTATGTGAAATATAAAAAATAACAGCTGTAGCTTCTTGCAATTTATGTAAAATTGTGGTATAATATATACTGTTATAAAAATTTAGAAAAAAGCAGGAGGAGAAACATGTCAAAAGTAGAAGAAAAAATAGCAAAAGAGAATCGGAAATTTTGGCAGAATATGAGAGAAATGGAAGAAGCGCAATGCGAAAGGAAGCGTAATAGTGGAATGCCATGTAGCAAAGAAATTTGTGAAAAATATGATACTTCGAAATGCATTCATCCAGAATTGGCTGGTTTTCCAGCTAAAAGGTTTTAGTTTTACACTGCATTGATGACGGCGATAATTAACGTTCATCAATGCAGTTTTTCTATTGATAAAACCTTTCTAAAATCTTGACTTTCGATAGCATTTTTAATATAATACAAAAAGTGATAAAAATAAGGAGGAAAAAATGAGTTTTATAGAAGAAATCAAAAATAGAGCAAAATCCAATCAAAAAACAATTGTATTGCCAGAAGCATCCGATAAAAGAATTATAGAAGCAGCTGCAATTGCACTTCAAGAAGAATATGCTAATATTATTCTTTTGGGTGATGAAGATAAAATAAATAAAATAGCCAATGAAAATCATTTTGATATTGCAAAAGCAACGATTATCAATCCAAGAATATCAGAAAAACGTAAGGAATATGCAGAAAGTTTATATGATTTAAGAAAAGCAAAAGGAATGACGCTTGAACAAGCACAGGAATTGATTTTAGATGAAGTGTATTTTGGCATGATGATGGTAAAAAAGGAAGAAGCAGACGGACTTGTTTCTGGTGCGATTCATTCTACCTCAGATACTTTACGTCCAGCACTTCAAATTCTAAAAACAGCCCCAAATACAAAGCTTGTTTCAGCGTTTTTTGTTATGGTTGTTCCGAATTGCCAATATGGAGAAGAGGGAACGTTCGTTTTTGGTGATTGTGGTTTGAATCAAAATCCAAATGCAGAAGAATTGGCTGAAATTGCTAAATCTTCGAGTGATAGTTTTGAACAATTGGTAGGAAAACCAGCAAAAGTAGGAATGCTTTCGTATTCAACTTATGGAAGTGCGAAATCGGAATTAACGCAAAAAGTAATTGATGCAAAAAATTTGATTAAAGAAAAGTATCCAGAAATGAAAGTAGATGGAGAGTTTCAATTAGATAGTGCAATTGTACCAGAAGTAGCGGCTTCCAAGGCACCAACGAGCAAGATTGCAGGAAATTGCAATACATTGATATTTCCAGATTTAAATAGTGGAAATATTGGTTATAAATTAACGCAAAGATTTGCGAAAGCAGAAGCTTATGGACCACTTTGTCAGGGAATTGCAAAACCAGTGAATGATTTATCACGTGGTTGTTCAGCACAAGATGTGGCCGGGGTGATTGCGATAACTTGTGTGCAGGCCTGCCAAATGGGGTGATAAAAGCTGATATTGTACCGCGCGATGAGCACGCGAGGGAGATTTTTTGTAAAAGAGAGGAAAGAATGTTATGAAAATTTTAGTTTTGAATTGTGGAAGTAGTTCATTGAAATATCAATTGATGGATATGGAAAAAGAGGAAGTGATTACAAAGGGAACGTATGAGAGAATTGGGCAAAATAATTCTTTTGTGACGATTAAGCAAAATGGAGAGAAAACAAGAATTGAGCATCCTGTGGAGAATCATGATTTGGCTTTGAAGTTTGTTATGGAAGAGTTGTTAACTGGTGAAAAATATGGTGTGATTCAAGATTTGAATGATATTGATGCTGTGGGACACAGATTGGTTCATGGTGGAGAGAAATTTAGTTGTTCTGTTTTAATTACAGACGAAGTAATTGAGCAAATTAAGGAATGTATTCCACTTGCACCACTTCATAATCCTGCGTGTTTGCTTGGAATTGAAGCTTGTAAAAAGGAAATGAAAAATACGCCAATGGTAGCTGTTTTTGATACGGCGTTTCATCAAACCATGCCAAAAGAAAATTATATTTATCCACTTCCTTTTGAGTATTATGAAAAATACAAAATTCGTAAATATGGATTCCATGGAACAAGCCACAAATTTGTTTCACAAAGAGTGGCAGAAGTGATGAATCAAAATATAAAAGATTTAAAAATTGTGACATGTCATTTAGGGCAAGGTGCTTCGCTTTGTGCGATTGATGGTGGAAAATCAGTCAATACCAGTATGGGACTAACGCCACTTGGTGGTATTGCAATGTGTGCAAGATGTGGTGATATGGACCCATCGATGGTTGGTTATTTAATGGACACTTTGGGTAAAACGAAAGAAGAAATTAATACGATTTTGAATAAAGAATCTGGTGTTCTTGGTATTTCTGGCATTAGTCCAGATTTCAGAGATGTGGAAGCTGCTAAAGCAGAAGGAAATGAAAGAGCAGGTTTGGCGATTGATTTTTATAATCATACTGTAGCAGAATATATTGCACGTTATGCTGTTTCATTACAAGGAATTGATGTGATTGTATTTACGGCAGGAATTGGTGAAAATCAAATTAATATTCGAAAAGGAATTTGCGAAAAATTGAAATTTATGGGAGTCGAAATTGACGAAACTGCCAATAACACAAGAGGAGAAGAAATTGAAATTTCAACCAAAAACTCTAAAATAAAAGTTTTTGTGATTCCAACCGATGAAGAATTAATGATAGCACGTGATACAAAAGAAATTATTGCTCAAAATTAGGAGGAAGAGAATTTGAAAGTAGCAATTGGGCAAGATAGCCACAGAATCGATTATGAAAATAAGGACAAAAAATTGATAATTGGTGGAATTGAGTTTGATGAACCATTTTCCTTATCAGGAAATAGTGATGCAGACGTGGTTTTACATGCTATTACTAATGCGGTTTCAGGAATTACGTGTAAAAATATTTTGGGGAAAGTAGCGGATGCTATGTGTCAAAATGGAATTACGAATAGCGAAGAATATTTGAAAGAAGCATTGAAAGATTTAAAAGAAAAAATTATTCATGTTTCGATTTCAATTGAATGTAAAGCTCCTAAGATGACACCGAAAATAGAAGCGATGAGAAGAAATATAGCAAAAATTTTGCAACTAGAGGAAAATTGTATTGGCATTACCGCAACTTCTGGAGATGGTTTGACGGAATTTGGTAAAGGAAATGGAATCAGCGTATTTGCTTGTATTACAGTAGAATAAAATGGAGAAAAATGGATGGAAGAAATCTATAAAAAAGCAAGAGCAAGAATTAATTTAAGTTTAGAGGTATTGGGGAAAAGAGAAGATGGTTATCATAACATAAAATCGGTATTCCAGAAGATTAATTTTTATGATGAAATTTGGATTCGAAAAAATAAAACAGCTGATTGTCGTTTAGAAACCAATGTAGAAACATTAAATAATCAGCAAAATATTGTTTATCAAGCGTATTTGAAACTAAAGGAAAAGTTTCCGAATCTTTCTGGAGTAGATGTCAAAATCAACAAAAAGATTCCAATGCAAGCGGGTTTGGCAGGTGGAAGTGCAGATTGTGCTACGTTTCTTTTGGCAATGAATGAATTATTTGGTTTGTCGTTGTCGAAATCAGAAATTGAGTCGATTGGCAAAAGTTTGGGAGCAGATGTTGTGCCTTGTTTGTATCATCAGGCGGTTTTAGTAGAAGGAATTGGCGAAAAGATAACGAAGATAAATACCAATTTCAAATATTATGTTGTGATTGTTAAGCCAGTTATTTCTTGTGATACAAAGCAAATGTATCAAGCATTAGATGCCAACTCCCAATTGATTCAGTTGCAAGTAGCAGACAAAGTGATTTTGGCATTAGAAAATAATCAAATACAAACTTTGGCAAATCACTTATATAATGTATTTGAAGAGGTTTTGGAAGAAAAAGAAGAGATTCAGAATATAAAAAATGAATTTTCTAAAAATGATGCCATAGGAACTTTAATGAGTGGTTCTGGTTCGTGTGTTTATGGTTTGTTTGAAAAGAAGGAAGAGGCTAAAAGGGCCTATCATCAATTAAAGACAAATTATGAAACATATATTTGTACATCTTATAATACAAGAAGGGAAAATAAATATGATAAAAAATAAAACGGTGACAGCCATTTTATTAGTTGCTGGAAATAGTACGAGATTTGGAAAAAATAGAAATAAAAATTTTGAGAGCATTTGTGGAAAAAATATAATGTCTTATAGTTTAAATGCATTTGATAAAAATCAATATGTGGATGATATGATAGTGGTTGCCAAAGAAAGTGAAATACAGAAAGTACAAAATATTGTAAAACAGGGAAATGTCACAAAGCCAGTCCACATTGTTTGTGGAGGAAATTCAAGACAAGAATCAGTGTATCATGGTTTACAAGAAACTAATGCTGAAATTGTCATTGTGCATGACGGAGCAAGACCTGCGATTAAGCAAGAATATATTAACCAATGTGTTGAAAGTATGGAAGAATTTCAAGGTGTGACAGTTGGCGTTAAATCGAAAGATACCATAAAAATAACAGATGAAAATGGCGTGATTGCAAGCACTACGAAAAGAAGCAATACTTGGGTGATTCAAACACCACAATGTTTTCATCGAGAAATTTTGCTTAAAATGCACGAAAAATATAAAAATGAGGAAGTAACAGATGATTGTATGCTATTGGAAATGAATGGTTATCAACTGAAAGTTTTGGAGAGTGATTATACGAATATAAAAGTAACAACGTATGAGGATTTGGGAATTGTGGAGCAGTTTTTGAAGTAAAAATAGAGAAATAATGATTAGCTAGAAAAAGTAATCATTATTTTTTTACTTAAAAATATTGACATTATTCTGAAAAAGGTGTATTATATAAATACAGAACATATTGTTCTGAAAACAGAACAATATAAAAAAGGGGGGCGAAAATGGGATATTTAACAGCGAAACAACTTTCTGAAAAATGGGGAATATCGGAAAGAAGAATTATAAAATTGTGCCAAGAAGAAAGAATTTATGGTGCTGTAAAAGAAGGCAGAATTTGGAATATTCCAGAAGATGCCATGAAACCAAGTGATAAACGAAGTAATATAGCGCAATATATTCCCACCCACAAAAGAGTCTTGGTTGCCAATATTAATACAAAAATTGGTGAAGAATTAATTCCATTATTAGAAAAAGAAGGGTATATTGTGGAGGGAATCTGTGAAGAAAATACCAGAATTAAATCCGAAAAGTTGAAGGCGTTAAAAGTACTTCTAACCGACTTTGAGAATCAAGAAAAGTTAGAGAAAATGTTTCTTAAAACAGAAAAATACTACGATGGATTTATTTTTATCGATACCGATAAAACAAGTAAGGAATTTATGAAAAATAAAGAATGGCTTATTCTAAAGTTGGCACAAAAAATGGATTGTGATTCAAGCATTGTTCTTTTGAATCATCCTCAAAATGCAAGTTATGGATTAGAGAAAAAGCTTGCCCAAAAATTAAGGCAAAGAATTGGATTAAGAATAAATTCCATTCAATTAACGGTACCAATTTCGAATCATATTTGGATGAACTATGATGAAATAGCAAAAGATATTATGAATTTATTAACTGGCTTTAAAAATACAACTGGTATGGCTATCACAAGCAATGGTGGTTATTTAGAATTTGACGAAAATGGAACAACGAGGGAATTGGAAAGAGGAATTTTTTATCGAGCGATTCAAGATTGTTTGAAAAGATTAAATAAGGAATCACATTTTTGGTCTGCTTCCATGATGCTAGAAGATGAGTGGACAGAAGAACCGCTTGAAATGAATTTTAGAGTAGTCAATTTGGAGACAGCAAATCGTGGTGTAAATATGGAGAGAATTTTTATTTTTCGAAAAAACGAAATTGAAAAATTTAAGAAGAATAAAACGTTGCAAATTTATATGCAAAGTAAGGTTCATACGATATTTGTGGATTATCATGAAATATTAAAAAAGGAACCAGAATTATTAAAAATTGTTGGAAACGGTTGGGACGGAATAGATAACGATACTTTGATTGTGGATTTACCAAGTGAAAATGGAAACGAAGGAAGAGGTTATGTGAGTAGAAATAAAAGAGAAGTGAAAAAGGCGTATGAGTGTTTTGAGAGATTGAAAAAGTATGGAAAGGATTTGAAGGAGGTTTTGAAATGATAAGAAATGAGGACTTTTTGAAGCATATTACTTATGATGGAGATCCTGAAATTGAAAAAGAAATTAAAAGTGGAGATGCTTATACAATTTGTGATTTATTAGAACAAACAAAAGGTGGAATTTATTTAAGAGATTTAGAAAACGCAATCATTGAGACAGATGATATTGTTCAAATTTATGAATTTTTGTTTTTAGCTGCAGATATGAAAATTCCTGGATTTAACCAGCCAAGATTTGAGAAATTGGTTCGTGAAAGTGGAAATCCAAAATTGATGTGTTATTCAATGGCATTTGTACCAGGAACGGATTTACCTGCTATGCTTGCTTCGTTAGAAGAAACTAGATGTGCAAAATATATGGAAATGATAATGAAAGATGAGGAATATGATGAGGTTTTTGAAGAAGTGAAAAAAATCGATTCAGAATATGAAATCAAAGTAGAAAAAACAAAAAATTTTGATTGGTTTCCTGTTTCATTGAAAGAATTTGAGGAATTTAAAAATAGTGTGCCAGAGTTGAAAGAACAAGTAAAAGGTACTCAAAATCCACATTTGATTACAGAATTGGCGAATTATTTACAATATTTGAATGAGTATCAGGAACAGTCTTATGGGATAGATGATTTAACAGCTATCCAAGAAGAATTGCAAGATCCAATGCAAGCATATGAGTATTTGGCATCAGTAAAGGTAGAAAATAAAACTGGATTGATTCAAGCAGTTGTAAAGTCAGGAAGAACAAAATTTGTGTATTATGTGTATGAATATGTGCCAGAATTAACAAAGGAAGAAAAGGATTATTTGAATGAAAATATTAAGGATAAAAAATATAAAGCAATGTTAGGAGAGGAAAAATCAGAAAAAGAGGAGGGAAGAGGTGGAATTGACAATTAACTATGTAATGTCACAAGTATTTACGATTTTAACGTATGTTTTGCTGGCGATTACTTATTATGCGAAAAATCGTAAAACGGTATTAGTCATTAGCTTTTTATCAATCATTGCAAATGCAGTGGCGTATATTTTATTAAATGCGTATACTGGTTTAGCAATGTGTGTTGTGGCTTTAATAAGAAATATTTACTTTATGGTAGATGAACAAAAGAATGGAAAGAATGACGAAATTAAGAAAAAAGATATTGTTGCCTTAATTATAATCTATGGTATGATTGCTATTTCTACAGTTTTTACTTATGAAGGTTTCCTAAGTTTGTTATCTGTTTTTGCAACAATGCTTTATACGTATTCGGTTTGGCAAAAGAAAACTTTGGTGTATAAGTTGTGCGGAATTCCAGTTGGTGTTTTGTGGATTTTGTATAATTTGTATGTGAAATCGGTATTTGGCGTAATTCTAGAAGCGATTTTGTTGGTGAGTTCGATGATTGGTTTTGGAATAGAGAGAAAAGGAATGAAAAAAGAAGTTACATAGGAAAACAGATATTGACAAAAAATAGGAAATGTAGTATACTATAATTAACTTATAAGTTAAAAGTTGTTTGAGAAACAAAATATAAAACCCTAGTGTTAGAGCACTAGGGTTTCGTCTTACTCTTCATCTTCTGGTCAGGCTAATAATGCAAGTAAGACTATAATAAATTTCAAGAAAAATGTTATGTAAAAATAGAGAATACAACTCTATTTTTTTTATGGAAACAATTGCAAACCATAAAATTTTGTGATAAAATTTGAAAAATAGGAGGAAATTATGCAGCAATATACCGATAAAGAAGTATTTAATCAAAGGTTTGTGGAAATGAATCAAGACATTAGAGTTAAACTTAGGGAACAAGCCTATGATAATTGGCTTGCCGATTATGAAACTGAAATCGAACAATGTACAACACCAATTATCGATTTGGGTTGTGGCTTGGGAAACAATACATTGTATTTGCTAGAAAAAGGAAAAGAAGTACTGGCGTGTGATTACGCTGAAGTTGCTATAAAAACAATTGAAAAAGAAATGCCAAAAGCACAAACGAAATTATTTGATATGGCACAAAAGTTTCCATTTCAAGATAATTACACAGATATTGTGATAGCCGATTTATGCATTCATTATTTTACAGAAGAAGTAACGAAAAATATAATTGAGGAAATTAGGAGAATATTGAAGCTAAATGGAATTTTAATTTTTCGAGTGAATTCTACGCAGGATAGTAATTTTATTGCGCATCATGAAAAAATTGATAATAATTTTATTTGGCAAGAAAAATGGAAAAAAAGCAAAAGGCTTTTTGATGAAAAAAGTATTCATAATTTTTTCAAAGATTGGAAAATTGAAAAGATGAAGCAAGAGAAAATGTTGCGATATGAGTGTGAAAAGATTGTTTGGAATTGTGCGGTTCGAAAGATTTAAAAGAAAAAGGAGGAATGAAAAATGAAAGTGATTGTGGGAGGAATTATCCGAAAGGATAACAAAATATTGATGGTGCAAGAGGCACAAGAAAAATGCTATGGACAATGGAATTTTCCAGCTGGACATTTAGATGAAGGAGAAACGATTTTTGAAGGAGCGATTCGTGAGATTTTCGAAGAAACTGGTTGCAAAGTAAAATTAACGAAAATGTTACCAATTATTTCTGCAAAAGGAAGTAGCAATATTGTGAGAATTACATTTTTGACGGAATTGTTAGAAGAAAATATTAGTTTTGATCCAAGCGAAATTTTGGCGGTAAAATGGTGGGAAATTGAAGAAATCAAAAATATGCCAAAAACTGATTTGCGAGGCGAAAAAATGATATTAGAAATGATAAGACAGATAGAAGAAAATGAAGGATATCCATTGGAATTGATTCGAGAAATGGAGAGTTAATAAGTGAAAATAGAAAAGGTCAATATTCTAGGCGATAGTATTACTTGGGGATACGAGGCGTTTACGGAAAAGAGGCTCAAAATTCGATATCCAGATTTATTAAAAGAAGAATTGCAGTTACAACAAGTTAATCAATATGGAATCAGCGGTTCTACTTTGGCAAGTGGTAAAAACGCTTTTGAACCAATGTGTTTGCGATATAAAAATATGGAAGAAGCAGATATGGTTATTGTGTTTGGTGGAACGAATGATTATGACCCTGTTTCGGAAAAGCCAATCTGCTTAGGAAATAAGCACGAAAAAAATACAGAAACAATTTACGGAGCCATTCATGAAATTTGTCGTGGTTTGAAGGAAAAATATCCAACTGCAATCCTTGTTTTTATGACACCTTTGAAAAGAGGTTACGAAAATGAAAATGCTAAGTTAGAATTAAAAACAAAGGTAAAAAATGATTTGGGCTATACTTTAGAAGATGTTGGGAAGGCGATAAAAGAAGTATGCCAAATGTATGAAATCGATGTGTTTGATTTATATGAAGAATGTGGAATTGAGAAAACAGAAGATGTCTTAAAATATTTGCCAGATGGTTTGCATCCGACAGAGGAATATCATGAAATTTTAGCAAAGAAGTTAGTGAATTTTATAGAAGTGAAATATGTAAATTATTTACAAAAATGGAAGACATAAAATTGACATTTTGAAGAAAAGATGGTATAATGTAGTTACATAAAGTTTTAGAAAAACAACAAGGAGGATAACGATGGGATTTTTGAAAGAAGACTTTAATGAAGGAAGCAAAAAAGTATGCCAAGAGGCAGAAGACACTAGAGAGCGGAAAGGGGCTTTGGAGAAGCCGATCAGAGTAATTGCGTCTGAAGGGTTAAAAGTGACTTTTAAGGTAACTGCTCCAGAAGTTGCAACAGCGATGTATGTAAAACGATTGGAGCAAATGGCTCAGGACCTAGGTGCCACAGCTACGATATCTGGTACAACAGTAACATACGAATGTCCTAACATGGATATAGTTAAAATAATCACGAAGGTGTGGAAATAATTTTATGAGACAAGGTATTTGACGAATGTCATTTGCCTTGTTTTATTTTGGAAAATAAAACTATACTTTTTAAGAATATTGTGATATAATGTGAACCAAAGGAAGGTGAAGAAGCTATGCCAGAAATATGGGATTTATTAGATGAAAATGGAAATAAAACAGGGCAAGTAATGCAAAAAGGAGAGCCAATTCCGGAAGGATTTTTTCATAAAGGAGCTGATATTTGGATGATAAATTCGCAAGGGAAAATTCTGCTTCAAAAACGTTCTCCAAAGAAAAGACTTTCTCCGAATGTATGGGCGATGACAGGTGGTTCTGTTATAAAAGGAGAAACTAGTTTGCAAACTATTGAAAGAGAAACTTTAGAAGAATTAGGAATTCAACTAAATATGCAAGAAGTGGAATGGATTCGAACGTTTAAAACAGAAGAAGTTTGGCTCGATGAATTTATAGTAAAACAAGAGATTGATTTGAAAGATATTGTCATGCAAGAGACAGAAGTTTGTGATGTGAAGTGGGTGAGTTTTGAAGAAGCAGAAGCAATTTTTGAAAAGGAACAATTTTTGGAAAATCGTTGGGAATTTGTGAGAGATTTGATAAAAGAGCGATTGGAGAAATAAATGAAAGTTGTGATAATTAGTAGCAGTCCAAACGAGATTGGTTTGACGAATTCGTGTGTGGAAATTGCAAAGGAAACGTTGGAAAAAGAGAAGATAGAAACAGAATGGATTGTTTTGAATCAATATAATATTAAAAAGTGTGAAGCATGTGGTAAGCGAGGTTGGGGCATTTGTTTGGAAGAACATCGATGTAGAATGAAGGATGATTTTAATGATTTAAAACAAAAAATAGATGCCGTTGATGCCATGATAATTGTTACGCCAGTTTATTTTTATGAAATGAGTGAATCGGCTAAAACGTTTTTTGATCGATTAAAAAGATGTGAGTCATTTGATGAAAACTCGTACTTGAAAAATAAAAATATGCTGTGTATTGCTTGTGCAGGTGGCAGTGGAGATGGAACAGAAAATACATTGCATTCTATGAAGATTTTGGCAAAATTTTTGCATATGAATGTTGTAAAACAAATTGGTGTAACGAAAAAGAATTTTGAAGAGATGAAAAGTGAGATTGTAGAAGGAACTAAGGCGTTAGTTTTAGGAGGAGAAAATGAATAATTTGGAAAAATTGATTGAAATTCATTTTGAAGGGCAACTAAAAATTGGTTCTTCCGAAAAAATAGAAAGAGAAAATTATGATGTTCAGTATAGTAAAATGATTGCGGATTGGTATTGGAATTATGCTTTTTTAAAAAGTCCAGAAGTTGATTTGAAAGTACTTTGGGAAAAAATCAAAAGCGATATGCAAAAATTGGAAAGACAGCCGGTTTTATATTTGATGTCAAATCGAGATAATTCTAAGATAGAAAAGCAATTGGGAGATTGTCATTTAGAAAATTTATATACTGATTGTTGGATGGCGATAGAAAACTTGGAGTGTTTTCCTGCGTATGAAAGCAAACTGCAAGTGGAAATTTTGCAGGTAAAAGAGGAAGAAAAAGCGCAATTTGTTCAAGCGGTTATGGAAGGATTTTCAAGTGATGACCCTGAAGATCCTTATGGAACTTTGCCAGAAGAATATCGAAAAATTTATGATTTGAAATTTGAGGATGGTGAATTTCATAAATTGGAATATTGTGCGAAATATAAAGAAGAAATGGTGGGAACAGCTAATCTATGGTATAAAGGGGAATGTGCTATTATTTATAGTGTTTCTACGAAAAAAGAATTTCAAAAACAAGGTATTTGCAAAAAAATGATGTCAAATATCATAAAAGATTTGAGGAAACTGGGAATTGATACAGTTTGTGTGCAAACAGAAAAGGGATTTTATACGGAAAAAATTTATCAAAACATGGGATTTGAAGAAGTGATGCTTCGGAGAAGTGTATGGAGAGAAGGAAAAAAATTGTTGACAAGAAGGAAAAATAGGAGTATACTATAAATATAAATAAGTAAATTAAGGGACTTTCGTATACTTTAATTTATAAAAATTTAGACTTTTTAGATAAAAACGAGTAGCAAATGTGGATTGCTACTCGTTTTATTTTTAATTTAGAAGAATTTTCTTATTTCTTCGATAATTATCTTTAGTATTTCAACTACAATTTTACAAATTTCATATTGTTCTTTTGTGTATTTTTTCTTTTGTTTTCTTTTAGACTTTTTAGAATTCATCAATATGTATTCCTCCTTTCGTACCAAATTTGCGCCACAAAATCACCTCCTTTGGCGCATTTTATAAAAAAGTTTGGAAATATAATTTTTAGTTTGGAAAAAGTTTTTAAGAATATAAAAACTTTTAGAATAAAAGTAAAATTATAATTATAATACAATACTTTGTTGTAAATTGCAAGTAAAAAATTTCAAAAAAATACGAACAAATGTATTGACAAAAAACAAAAGTTTGATATAATAGCAATATCGAACATATTTTTGGTAGGAGGTAAAGGATGATAAATTTATTGCATATAAAAAATATAGGAATTATTGATGATTTAACCATTAATTTAAACGAAGGTTTTAATGTTCTAACAGGTGAAACTGGTGCTGGAAAAACGCTTATTATTGGTGCCCTAAAAATTTTAGCAGGAGGCAGATTTTCAAAGGAAATGATACGAACAGGAGAAACGAATTCCTTTATTGAAATGTCGATTTCTCTACCTGAATTTGAAGATAATGTCATTATTTCAAGGGAAATGAACAGTCATGGCAAAAATATGTGTAAAATTAATGGTAGACTTGTTACAGTAGCAGAATTAAAAGATTTTATGAAAAATATCATTGATATTCATGGGCAAAATGACAATCAGATGATGCTAGATTTAAGTAAACAGATTGAATTATTAGATGGTTATGCCGATGATGAAATCGGGATTTTGAAAGCAGAATATCAGGAAATGTATGAAGAATATTTGAATCTCAAAAAAGAGTTAAATCTAAATTATGGTGATGATTTAGAAAAACAGCGCAAATTGGATTTATTAAATTACCAATTAACCGAAATTGAAGAAGCTAACTTAAAGCCAAATGAGGAAACTGAATTAGAAGAGAAAAGCAAAATAATAGGAGCATCCGAAAAAATTGCGAATCACTTAAAAGAAGCACAAAGTGAAATTGATAATAACTCAATTGATGGTCTCAACAATGCAATTCGAGCGCTTGAAAAAATTGAGTCATATAATGCAAACTATTCTGATATGGTAACCAGATTGAAAAATTGCTATTATGAAATTCAAGAAACTTCTAGAGATTTAAGTTGTGAAGAGATTTATTTTGATGCAGAAGAACAAAATAAAATAGAAGCAAGGCTAGATTTGATTTATTCTTTAAAAAGAAAATATGGTAATAATATCCAGCAAATATTGGAATATCAAGAAAAAATTGAGCAGGAAATTTTTACGATTACGAATTTGGAAAATTATATTTTAGAATTAAAAGATAAGTTAGAAAAGTTGGAAAATAAAATGCTAGAAGCCAGTCAAAAAATGAATGAAATTCGTGTGAAATGTGCGATTAAATTATCGGATGAAATTACGCAAGAATTAAAAGATTTAGAAATGAAAAATGCAGAATTTGAAGTAAAAGTAGAATTTTTGGAAAAAGGAAAATTCACAAGCAATGGTTTGGATAAAGTAGAATTCTTAATTTCCACCAATCAAGGTGATGAAAAAAAGTCTTTGATAAAAATCGCTTCTGGTGGTGAAATGTCAAGAGTGATGCTTGCAATTAAAACTGTTTTAGCAGATGTAGACAAAACCCCAATTTTAGTTTTTGATGAAATTGATACAGGAATCAGTGGAATTGCAGCAAACAGTACAGGTGAAAAAATGAAAAAAATTGCGCAAAATCATCAAGTAATTTGCATTACGCATTTAGCAACGATTGCAGCTAAAGGAGATTATAATTATTACATTTTCAAAAGTAGTGAAAATAATATGACAAAAACACAGATTAATCAATTGAATGAAGAACAAGTTATTCGTGAAATTGCCAGAATTTCGAATGGTGAAATTACAGAAACATCTATTCAAAATGCCAGAGAAATGCGAAAAATGTCTCAAAAGATTGCATGAACGAAATTTTAAAAAGAAATTACTTGACAGCATTTGATAAATAGAGTATACTATAACTTATAAGAAGTAGATTAAATGTTGTTGATACATTTTAATTTATAAAGAAATACTTTTTTGTTTCAATAAAAAGAAACGAAAACAGGTAGTACTGTGAATACTACCTGTTTTTATTTATTTTAATCCAAAAAATTTATGTAAAAAATCTACAGCTGTGTTTAAAATCTCTAATATAAGTTTATATATTTCTAGTTGCTTTTTTGAGAATTTTTTAGATTTCTTTTTACGTGAAATACTTTTTCGTTTCATTTTTTCACTCCTTCCATACAAAATTGTGCCACAATCATCACCTCCTTGGCACAAGAAAAGTATGAGAAGTTTTTTTGTTTTTGGAAAAAGTTTTTAAGAATTTAAAAACTTTTTAAGAATAAAAGTAAGCATATTATACAATGGAATTTTGTGAATTGCAATAGATAAAAACAAAAAAAGTCTTGAAAATTAACTTGGATTATTATAAAATGACAAAAAAGGATAAAAGGAGGCAAAATATGAAAGATATTACAATTTCAGAAGATATTTTCTATATTGGAGCAGATGATAAGGAAATTGACTTATTTGAAAGTCAATACATCGTTCCAAATGGAATATCGTATAATTCTTACCTAATTAAAGATGAAAAAAATGTAATAATGGATACTATTGATAAAAGAAAAACGGAGGAATGGTTACAAAATCTAGAAAAAGCTTTGGCAGGAGAAAAACCGGCTTATTTAGTCATTTCGCATTTAGAACCAGATCATGCCTATAATGTAGAGCTTCTAGCGAAAAAATACCCAGAAATGAAATTGATTGGAAATGATAAAACTTTTGCATTTTTGCCACAATTTTTCGAGATTCCAGATTTAGAAACGAGAAAAGTAGTGGTAAAAGAAGGAGAGGAATTATCCATTGGAAAACATACATTGCAATTTTTTATGGCACCAATGGTGCATTGGCCAGAAGTTATGGTGGCTTATGAAAAAACAGAAAAGATTGTATTTTCAGCAGATGGATTTGGAAAATTTGGAAGTTTAGACACCAACGAAGATTGGACATGCGAGGCAAGAAGATACTATTTCAATATTGTACGGAAAATATGGTATGCAAGTACAAGCTTTATTAAAAAAATTAGCGACGTTAGATGTGAAAATGATTTGCCCATTGCATGGTCCGATTTTGAAAGAAAACTTAGAATTTTATATTGGAAAATATGATATTTGGAGTCGCTATGAACCAGAAGACGACGGCGTTTTTGTTGCCTATGCTTCCATTCATGGAAATACAGCGGATAGTGCCAAAGAATTGGCGGAAATCTTAAAGAAAAAAGGTGCCAAAAGAGTTGCTATTACAGATTTGGCAAGAGAGGATATGGCAGAAGCAATCGAAGATGCCTTTCGTTATGATAAAATGATTTTAGCATCTTCCACTTATGATGCCAAGTTATTTCCACCAATGGAGGAATTTTTGCATCATTTAATGAGTAAGAATTATCAGAAGCGTAAAGTTGGAATCATTGAAAATGGAACTTGGGCGCCAATGGCAGGAAAGTGTATGAAAGATATTTTGGCAAGTATGAAAGATATTACGATTTGTGAATCAATGGTTACGATAAGGTCAAAATTAAAGGAAGAATCACTTGCGAAAATGAATGAATTGGCAGATGAGATTTTGAAAAAATAGTGGGAGGAAGTATGTACAAGGCGGTATTTGTTGATATTGATGGTACGTTAGTGGACGCTAAGAAAAATATTTCAGAAGAAACGAAACTTGTGCTAAAAAATGCAAGAGATAATGGAATCGAAGTTGTTCTGTGTTCAGGAAGATGCAGAAGGTCTGTGCAAGATTTACGAAAGGTATGTTCTGTGAGCCGATATGTGATAAGTGCAAATGGAGCAGAAATCTATGATTGCGAAACAGAGGAAGTTTTATATCAATGTGCGTTGGAGTCTGAAATTTGCCAGAGATTGTGGGAAATGGCGATGCAAAAGAATATGCTGATTAAATTAGATTTTGGACTAGGAAGAATTATCAACCAAACAGAACGAATGAGATATTACGAAATGGAGTTACAAGAAGATATCTGCACTTTCCTAAATAAAAATGCAATTAGGCAAATATCACTAAGTTCAGAACACGATGCTCAAATCGAAGAAGCTAAAAAGCAGATTGCTCAAAATCCGAATAATGCAATTGTCAATGAATTTTTTGAACATCACAATGGAAAAAAATTTCATTATATTCATTGTGCTAATAAAAACGTTTCCAAAGGAAATGCGATGACTGGTTTGTGTAAATATTTGAAAATTGATTTAAAAAATGTGGTTGCCATTGGAGATGATATTAACGACATTTCCATGATAAAAATGGCAGGATTAGGCGTTGCCATGGGAAATTCGTCTGATGAAATCAAAGAAATAGCAGATAAAATAACAACAACCAATGAAGAAAATGGAGTGGCGAGAGTTTTGGAGAAGCTTAGAGAGGAATAAGAGAGGAGAAAGCATGTCAAAAGATTTTATTCATTTTTTTGGAACCACAGGTAGTAAAGCTATTTTTTTTAAAAATATTAGGTCATCTGGTGGATTGTATTTTCATATAGATGATACCAATATCATAATTGATCCAGGACCAAGTACTTTTTATCAATACATCCATACATATCAAGATAAAATCGATGGAATTATTTTATCACATATTCATATTGATCACTCAAATGACCTAAATATATTGGTAGAGTTAATGACAAATGGTGGAGAAACAAAACGAGGAACATTGCTTGTACCAAACCAAGCGATAGAAGAAAGAACATTGCAAACGTATGTAATGAAATTTCCAGAGTATTTGGAAGTGATAAAGCAGAGGTCAAAGTATCAAATAAAAAATATAGAAATTGTATCTTCTATTGAACATCGACATGGTGTAGAAAATTATGGGTTTAAGTTAAAAACCAAAAAATATACAATTGGATTAGTAACTGATACAGTCTATTTCCCAGAACTCTTAGAATCGTATAAAAATTGTGAAATAATGATAATGAATGTGCCCTATAATAGGCAGAATAAACCAAAGTCAAAGCATTTGGATATAACCAATGTAGAAGAATTCATAAAAGCAATAAAACCGCAGAAGATGGTGCTGACGCATTTTAATGAGAACATTTTAGAAAAGAATCCTGATAGGATTGCGAAAGAATTAAGCCAAAAATATGGAATAGAAGTCATCAGTGCTGTGGATGATATGAAATTGGAATTGTAAATAAGGAGGAAAAAATGGAAAATTATTTTATTATACATGGGTCATTTTCTAGTCCTTACTCGAATTGGATTGGATGGTTACATGATTTTATTGAAACGGAAGGCAAGCAAGTTTATGTGCCAGATTTCCCAATTGGTGTGGGACATCAATCTTATGAAAACTGGAGTCGCTTATTGAAATATTATTGGGATTTAGGTTTTATTACGGAACATACAACCATCATAGGTCACAGTATTGCACCTGTTTTCATATCAAAATTTTTAACAGAACATAAAATAAAAGTTAAAAAATTAATTTTTGTATGTGGATTCAATCAATATTTTGGAATTAATGAAGAATACGATACCGTTAATCAAACAATGTATTTTGAAAATTTAGCAGAGGTGAAACAATATGCAAATGAAATCATTTGTTTCTATTCTGATAATGACCCTTATGTTTCCTACGAAGCAGAAAAAGATTTTGCGCAACAATGTGCAACAAAACAAGTTTTCATTCCCAAAGCTGGACATATCAACAGTGAAAGCGGATATGATACATTGGAAGAATTGGTTCAATATTTGTAAAATAGGAGTCGAAAATGAATGAAATAGTGTTTGTAACGCACAACAAAGGAAAAGCAAAATCTGCTGAAAAATATTTTCAAAATCTTAAATTCAGTACTTATGATTTTGAATTAGACGAACCAAGAAGCGAGGATTTGCAAGAAATTGCGACAGCCAAAGTAAAGCAAGCTTATGCGATTGTGAAAAAACCATGCATTGCATTAGATACAGGATTTTTTATTGATGCTTTAAATGGTTTTCCCAAAACGTTTGTCAACTTTTCATTAGATACAATAGGAATTGAGGGAATTTTGAAACTGATGGAAAGTAAAGAAAATCGAAATTGTCGCTTTGAAGAATGTTTGGCTTATTACGATGGTAAAGAAATTCATTATTTTTATGGAAAACATCCAGGAAAATTAACTTACCAAAGAGAAGGGGAAAACAGAACCGAAAAATGGTCTGATTTATGGTATATTTTTAAACCGAATCATTTTGAGAAAACATTAGCTGAGATGAACGAAAAGGAAAGAGAAGAAAAGCGAAAAATGGATGGTTCGCAAGAAGCGTTAAGAGAATTTGCTAAATGGTTTGAAGGAAAGGAAAAAGTATGAATTTAAAACAACAAATTCAAAATTATAAACCGTATAATGAGCAAGAAGAAAAAGACAAACAAACCATATTAAAATACATGGATTCTTTCGAAGATGTATTAACCAGAAATAACGAATTTGCTCATTTTACAGCTTCTAGCTGGGCAGTGAACCCAGAAAGAACAAAAGTGCTGATGATTTATCACAACATTTATAATTCTTGGGCTTGGACAGGTGGACATGCAGATGGAGAAAGCGATTTGTTACAGACTGCTATAAGAGAAATAAAAGAAGAAACAGGTGTGAAAAATGTAAAAGTGCTAAATCCAGACATTTTTTCTTTGGAAATTGTTTGTGTAAATGGCCATATCAAAAATGGAAAGTATGTGTCTTCTCATGTACATTTGAATTTGACGTATCTTTTAGAAGTTGAAGAAAAAGAAATGTTGCAGATAAAAGAAGATGAAAATAGTGGTGTCAAATGGTTTCCAATTGAAGAAGTAGAAAACGTATCAAATGAAAAATGGATTTGTGAGAATATTTATCGAAAGTTGAATGAGAAATTAAAAAAATGAAATATATTGTTATTGATAACAGAATGAGAGGACTTGAGAAAAAGATTTTGCGAAATTTTGGATATCAATTAATCGAAATTCCAAAATCAAAGCAAACGTATCCTGAAATTTCGTCCCATGTGGATATTTTTGTCTGTAAAATAAATAACACAATTTTTTCACCAAAATCAATTGGTGATACCGTTTTGAGCCAAATTGATTTCTTGAAACGGTAAGTATCAAATTGGAGAAGAAATTCGGTTTTCAGTATCCAGATGATGCGAAATATAATGTTTGTCAAATTGGTAACAAAGTGATTCATAATTTTAAATTTACAGATACGAAAATATTGGAATATATTGAAAAGGAAAATTTGCAAAAAATTCAAATTTCACAAGGATATGCAAATTGTTCGATTGCAGTCATAAATCAAAATGCTGCGATTGTGACAGATTCCAAAATCGCAGAAATTTTAAGAAACGATGGAATAGAGATACTGTGTTTAGATTATTTACCAGATATTAAATTATTAAATGCTCAAAACGAATTTAGCCAAATGAAAGGTTTTATTGGCGGTGCTATGGCAAGAATAGAAGATAAAATGATTGTGTTTGGCGATTTGAAAAAAATTGATAAAGAGGGAAAAATCAAAGATTTTATTCAAAAGGTTCATTTAGAAATTGTTGATTTTGAAGGGTTAGACGTGATAGATTATGGTGGAATGGTTGAAATATAAAATAAGTTTTATTTGAGGTGTAAAAGTGATAGTAAAGATAAAAAAGGTAAAAGATTATGTAACAAAATCGAAAATAGGGGAATATGCGATTAATCCTTATATAGGGTGTCCGCATAAATGTAAGTATTGTTACGCTTCATTTATGAAACGATTTACCAATCATCCAGAAGAATGGGGAGAATTTATTGATATTAAATTATGCGATAAAAAAATCAATCAAGGAAAACTAGAAGGCAAAAATGTATTTATGTCATCCGTTACAGATTGTTATAATCCATATGAAGCTAAATATAAAATCACAAGAAATCTGTTAGAGCAATTAATAGATGTTGATTGTAGATTGCAAATATCAACTAAAAACAAATTAATACTTCGTGATTTAGATATATTAAAACAAATGAAACATTTGGATGTTGCTATGTCAGTCAATACACTGGATGAAAATTTTAGAAAAGATATGGATCGAGCCAGTTCCATACAAGAAAGGCTACAAACCTTAAAAACATTATATGAAGCAGGAATTTATACGATTTTATTTATGTCTCCAATTTTTATAGGAATAACAGAATGGAAAGCGATTATTGAAGAAACTAAGGAATATATCAATGAATATTGGTTTGAAGATTTGAATTTACGAGGCGCATACAAATATACTATTTTGAAATATGTAGAAGAGAAATATCCAAGCGTATATCCAATGTATGAAGAAATTTACATAAAAGGAAATCCGCAAAAACTAATTAATATGGATAACGAAATCAAAGAATATTGTCATAAAAGCAAGATTAATTATACAGATTATTTTCATCATGAAGAAGTTATCTGTAAGTGCGAAAATAATAAATTAAGTAAGAATTAGGTTATTAATTTACCTATAAAATTTTAATCATCTAGTAGACTTTTTAGATTTTATATGATACAATTCAATAAAATATTTTAGGAGGAAGAAAAATGAAAAAAGAATTAATTGTAAAGAAATGTAAAAAATGTGGTGCGCTTGTTCGCGTGATAGAAGATTGTAATTGCGGTGGTTGTGGCATTGTTTGTTGTGATGAACCAATGGAGGTTTTGACACCAAATTCAGTTGATGCAGCGGTTGAAAAACATGTTCCAACTTATGAAAAAATGGATGACGGAATTTTTGTAAAAGTCAATCATGTAATGGAAAAAGAGCATTTTATTGAATGGATTGCTCTTGTATCTGAAAATAAAGAATATTTTATAACTTTATATCCAGAACAAAATGCAGAATGTCATTTGCCATATATTCCAGGTTCAAAATTATATGCGTATTGTAACAAACATGGTTTATGGCAAACAGAAGTAAAATAGGAGGAAATATGAAATATTTATTTATCGAATATCCCAAATGTAGTACTTGTCAAAAAGCCAAAAAATGGTTGGAAAATAAAAATATAGAATTTGAAGATAGACACATTGTAGAAAATACGCCAACAGTTGAGGAACTTCATGAATGGATAAAAAAGAGTGGATTAGAAATTAAAAAATTCTTTAATACCAGTGGATTAGTGTATAAAAATATGAATTTAAAAGAAAAATTGGAAACGATGACAGAAGAAGAGAAAATAAAATTACTTGCTAGCAATGGCATGTTAATTAAAAGACCTTTGTTGATTAGGGAAAATATAGTATTAGTCGGATTTAGAGAAAAAGAGTGGAATGAAAAAATATGAGAAAATTAAAAAAACACTACACAAATAGAATAAAATATGTTATAATAAAAAAATAAAAAGAGAGGAAATAAAGGAGGAATGAACCATGTCAGGACACAGTAAGTGGCACAATATCCAAGCCAAAAAAGGAAAAGCAGATGCGGCTCGTGGAAAGGCATTTACCAAACTTGGAAGAGAATTATTAATTGCAGTTAAACAGGGAGGTCCAGATCCAGCAGGAAATTCTAAGCTAAAAGATGTCATTGCAAAATGTAAAGCAAACAACATGCCAAATGATACTATTAACAATGCCATCAAAAAAGCATCAGGAGAAGGTTCCAATGCCAATTATGAGGAAATTACATATGAAGGCTATGGAACAAACGGTGTTGCGGTTATTGTGGAATGTAATACAGATAACAAAAACAGAACAGCTGCTGATGTTAGACATGTTTTTAGCAAAGCAGGAGGAAATTTGGGAACTTCTGGTTGTGTTTCTTATATGTTTGAGAAAAAAGGAATCTTAGTAATCGAAAAGGAAACGTGTAAATTGCAAGAAGATGATTTGATGATGCTTGCTATTGATAGTGGTGCAGAGGATTTTGTGGCAGAAGAAGAAGTCTATCAAATTACAACAGCACCAAGTGATTTTACGGGAGTTACTGAAAAATTAACAGAACAAGGCATTTCATTTTTGGAAGCGGGTATTCAAATGATTCCAAATAATTATGTTTCTTTAGAAGAAAAAGAGGCAGAAAAAATGCAAAGATTAATTGATAATTTAGAAGATTTAGATGATGTAATTGAAGTATATCACAATTGGGAAGAATAATTTTAGTAAGAATTACGAAAGAAAGCTGAGGAAAAAAATGGAGTTTTTAAGCATAATCGTTATATTAATCATGATAATTGTATTATTGGGAATTATGGCAGTTGCTCAAATTAAAATGGCTGGAATGAAGGTTACTGATTTTTGGACATTCATTAAAGCCAATGATACACTTGATAAACTGTATGCGTTTAGCTTAAAATATGACAAATTAACCCCTCAACAACAGATTATCTTCCTTAAGGAAGCCGAGGCAGTTTTCAGTGCTTTTGACAAAGTTCCAGATGCTCTTTGGGAGGAAGATTATCAAAAGTATAGTAAGATTTTGGATAAATATAAAGATATTAAATTGCTTCGTTGGGAAGCAAAATAGAAAACATTCGCAGGATAAAA
The DNA here is from genome assembly GCA_947647595.1 of uncultured Clostridium sp. GTDB lineage: Bacteria > Bacillota > Clostridia > TANB77 > CAG-508 > Scatovivens. The sequence continues at coordinate 55,735 of CANSKZ010000008.1, forward strand.
ACGATTATTCTGCGAGTGTTTTTTACAGTTTGGTTAAATGGTATAATTTATTTCAAACTTGCACAATTTAAACTAGAAAATCATACAATACTATGAACAAATAAATTTTATTGTAAGGAAGTTGAAAATTATGCAGAATATTAGATATTTTGACCATGCTGCAACAACAGCAATTGAAAATAGAGTACTAAACGAAATGATGCCCTATTTAACCGAAAATTTTGGAAATGCATCATCCATGTATGGAATTGGAAAAAACAATAAAGAGGCAATTAATCTTGCCAGAAAAAGAGTTGCCGATGTTTTAAAATGTAGCACCAACGAAATCTATTTTACCAGTGGTGGAACAGAAAGTGACAATCTCATCATCAAAGGAATTGCAATTGCTAATCGTAGACGAGGCAATCATATTATCACAACCCAAATTGAACATCCGGCTGTTTTGAATACGTGTCATTTTTTAGAAAAATATATGGGATTCCGTGTAACTTATTTAAAGGTGGATGATAAGGGAAGAATTTATTTAAAAGATTTAGAAAGAGCGATTAATAGGCAAACAATTTTAATTAGCATTATGTTTGCTAACAATGAAATAGGAACCATTCAAGACATGGAAGCCATTGGAAGAATTGCTAAACGTTATGGTGTATATTTTCATACAGATGCTGTTCAAGCCGTTGGAAATCTTGATATTGATGTTAAAAAATTAGGAATTTCAGCGTTATCTATGTCAGCACACAAATTCTATGGACCAAAAGGAATGGGAGCCTGCTATATTAGTGAACATGTTAATTTTGCAAGAATCCAAGATGGCGGGCATCAAGAACGCGATAAAAGGTCAGGCACTGAAAACGTAGCAGGAATTGTTGGACTTCGGAAAAGCAATACAAATTGCACAAGAAGAATTACCAGAATATAATAAAAAATTAAAAATTCTTCGTGATTATTATTTAGAAAAAGTTGAGAAAAATATTCCGTTTATTCGTATCAACGGTGATTTAGAAAATCGATTAGCTGGAAATGCCAATGTTTGTTTTAAAGGCGTGGATGGTGCCAATTTATTGCAAGAAATAGATAAGGTCGGAATCTGTGCTTCTAGTGGTTCAGCTTGTAGTGCAGGATTGTTGAATCCATCGCATGTTTTATTAGCCATTGGCGTTCCAAGTAATATTGCAAGGAGCAGTTTGAGAGTAACATTTGGCAAAGAAAATACGGTGGAAGATGTTGATTATTTAGTAGAACAGTTAGTGAAAATTGTGAAAAAATTAAGATAAATTAAAAAATATTACAATTGTATTACATTTTTGGAAATTACTTGTCAAAATTGTAAAGGTAAAATATAATAATCTTGTAGAGTTAGTAATTAAAAGTCCAAAAAGGAGAAAAACAATCGGAATTGAATCTTTATTATGCAGGAACACCAGACCAATGGAGGAATATAACAGGCTATAATACTATAAGTAACGTAACAATTTCTTGTTCAAATGGAAGTGTAATAACACAATGAAATAGAGTTAGGTAAAAAAATTTAAAAATAGAAATTTAAGAACCAATAAAAAATTTTTAATTGGTTCTTTTTATTTTCTAATTAAACAATGATAAATTTTTTCAGACAGAACATATTGCTTTTTTGTCCATAAAATGATATAACAAAACAAAAGGAGGCTATATGGGATTTTTTGATAAATTAAAGTCAGGATTAACAAAGACAAAAGAGTCTTTTAATGAAAAAATAAATGATGTATTTAGCAATTTTCGAAAAGTCGATGAAGAATTGCTAGAAGAGTTAGAAGAAGTTTTAATTATGTCTGATATTGGAGTAGAGACTTCTACACAAATTATTCAGGATTTGAGAAATAAAATAAAAAAAGAAAAAATAGAAAATGAAGAAGATGTCAAAAGTGCATTAAAAGAGATTATGCAAGAAATTTTGGAAGTGGGAGAAACTTCGCTTCAATTGGAAACAAACCCAGCAGTTATATTGGTGGTTGGTGTAAATGGAGTGGGAAAAACGACTTCTATTGGAAAAATTGCGAGTAAATTGGTGAAAGAAGGCAAAAAAGTTGTGGTTGCAGCAAGTGACACATTTCGTGCAGCTGCAGTAGAACAATTAGAAGAGTGGGCAAATCGTTCAGGAAGTATTCTTGTAAAAAAAGAGGAAGGTTCTGACCCAGCTTCTGTCGTTTATGAGGCAATTGAGAAGACAAAAGAAATAGGAGCAGACATTTTAATTTGTGATACAGCAGGAAGATTGCACAACAAAAAATATTTAATGGACGAACTGGCTAAAATTAAAAAAGTAATTGAGAAGGAAATGCCAGAAGCCAGCAAAGAAATCTTGATGGTGTTAGATGCCGAAACAGGACAAAACGCAATTTTGCAAGTCAAAGCATTTAAAGAAACAACGGATATTACGGGAATTGTTTTGACAAAATTAGACGGAACTTCGAAAGGTGGCGTTGTGATTGGAATTGTGGCGGAAAATAAAATTCCAATTAAATTTGTTGGTGTAGGAGAACAAATTGAGGATATGCAAACTTTTAATTCACAGGAATTTTTAGATGCAATCTTATAATTTTGTAATTTAAGAAAGGAAGGAATATGGCTGAAAATAAAAATACAAAACCACAAAAGAAAAAAAATATTGGAATTCGAAATATTGTAGTAATTGTACTGGTTCTATTAGTTAGTTTAGGACTTGTGATAGCATTTCGAGCGGAGTATTTAGCAATTCAGGAAATAGGGGAACAATATACTGAATTGTTCTTTAAAAATGTAAATCATAAATTGTATTTAGCAGGTGGAATTTTTGTCGTTACTTATTTGCTTATTTATATTTCAAATAAGCTTACCAAACATGGTCTTAAAAAATTTTTTGAAGATGAAAAAAAGCAAATGCCTAAATTGCCTAATAAAACATTTGCGATGATTGGAGCCATCATTTTTGCAATGATAGGAATGGCGATGCTAAATAAACAATATACGATGTTTGGGAATATCGCTTGGTTTGGAAAAACAGATCCAGTGTTTGATACGGATATTGCTTATTATATTTTTACCCTACCATTTATCGAGGCGATGATTTTTTTCATGATAGGAGAATTGGTTGCGTTATTCGTGTATACAGCGATTTATTATGTTGTTGTGATGAATGTATATTTAGATGGAATCGATATTGAACTTTTGAAAAAAAATACATTTATCAAACAAATTGTGGGAATTCTTGTAATGGTTGCTTTATTATTTTCAGGCTATATTTTTATTACTTCACAAAATATTTTGACGCAAGATATGTTAACATTAGAAAATAATAGCAATATTGATTTAATTGGTGCAGGAAAATCAGATGTGACAATTAAATTATGGGGGTATCGATTATTTTCAGTAGTATTATTTTTCTCAGTTGTGCGCTTGTTGAAATATGCTGTGAAAGCCAATTTTAAGCAATCTATGATTTCTATTTTAATTGTGCCAACTTATTTAATTGGAATGTTAATTGGCATGATTTATTACGACCAATTTATTGTGAAAAATGATGTGTTAGATAATCAAAAAAAATATATTGCCTATAATATAAAAAATACCAAAGAAGCCTATGGAATAAACATTGAACAACAATCGATTAACGATTATGATACGATTGCATATGATGAAATTTCCCAAAATGCAGAAGTCATTAACAATCTTCCGATTTTATCAAAAGATGTTATTTTGACAACCATTGCGGAACATCAAGATGATATTTACTATTCTTATGGCAAAACATTTCTTGGCAGATTGGACTCAAAATTGGTTTATTTTACGCCAAGAGAAATTTTAAGCAATTTTGGAATGAGTTATCAGAATCGAACTTTTAAATATACACATGGTTATTCAATGGTACTAAATTCAGCTTCTAGCACAGACGAAAATGGCTATGCCAAATATCTTCTTTCAGATTTTACAAATCAAGAAATAGCCAATATAAAAGAACCTAGAATTTACTTTGGGTTAGAAACCAATAGTACCATTGTAACCAATTCCAATTTCGGAAAAGAATACGATTATCCTATCACAGCTACTAATTATATGGAAAATGAATACGACGGAAAAGCTGGCTTAAAGCTAGGATTTTGGGACCGATTAGTGGTTGGACTGGCAGACAAAAATTTGAAACTAGCATTTTCACAATATGTTAATCGAGATTCTAAAATAATTACGAATCGTAATATTTATGAAAGAGCCAAAGTATTGTTACCATATTTGATTTATGATGAAAATCCTTATTTGGTAATCAGCAAAGAAGGAAGATTGGTTTGGGTGTTAGATGGTTATACAACGTCTAGCGAATATCCATATTCTCAATATACGACCATAACCGTAAATGGAAATACCCAAGAAATCAATTATATTCGCAATTCTGTCAAAGTATTAATAGATGCTTATGATGGAACAACTAAATTCTACATTACAGACCGCAATGATCCAATTATTATGTCATACAGAAATTTATATCCTACTTTGTTCCAAGATTTAGACGAAGAGATTCCAGAGGATATTCGTAGCCAATTTGTGTATCCACAACTATTGTACAAGGTACAAGCAGAAATGATTAATGTATATCATGATATTAGCGAAGATGTGTTATATCGAATGGATGATATTTGGGAAATCACCAAAGCAGAATCTTCTACCAAAACAGCAACAGCAGGAAAACCAATGGAAAGTTATTATACGATGTTAAAAACAAAAGATAAGGAAAAAGCAAATTTAGGGTTGGTTACTATGTTTAATAAACAATCAAAACAAAATATTACAGCCTATTTAGTAGGAACCTACGAAAATGGAAATCCAGAATTAGCCCTTTATAAATTTGATTCAGAAAGCAATGTAGCTAGCATTTTGCAACTAAGTTCTCAAATTGAGCAAGATGAAACAATTTCAAATGAGTTATCAAATTTGAATGTTTCAGGAACCAAACTAATAAAAAATCTAATTATCGTACCAATTGACAATACGTTATTATATGTTGAACCAGTATTTCAAGTTCGTTTAAATGAAAGTGAAATTCCAGTTCTCAAAAAAGTGATTGTAGCCTCAGGAAATAAATTAGCGATTGGAGACGATTTGAATGATGCCATTTCCAATTTGTTTACCGATTATGCGGTGGATTTGGAAATTGTGGATATGCAAGATGTAAATAGTGTCATTGATGCCATTATAAAATCCAACGAAAACTTAAATGAATCCTTAAATTCGAACGATTTTGAGATGATTGGAAAAGATTTAAGCGAATTGGAAAATTTAATCAATCGCTTGTCAGAATTGAGAAAAGCACAATTGGAAAAAGAAAATGAAGAGAAAAAGGAGGAAACAAAAGATGAAAATGAATCTAGCGAACAAACTAACAATGTTCAGAATGATATTAGTACCAGTAATGCTAATTCTATCCTGCCTGAAAGTTGATAAAGCCATTGCTTGGGGCGTGTTAGAAGTAAGTGAAGGCATTCCAGTAATGATGTTGTGGATGAATTTAATCTTTATCATTGCTTCTATAACCGATGCCATTGATGGACATTTGGCGCGTTCTAGAAATATGGTAACCACTTTTGGTAAATTTTTAGACCCATTGGCAGATAAAATATTAGTATTATCAGCTTTGATTATTTTGGTGCAATTTCATAAATTGCCAGCTTGGGTGCCAGCGATTATTTTGACGAGGGAATTTTTAGTATCTGGTTATCGCTTAGTAGCAGTTGAGAAAGGTGGGCAAGTAATTGCGGCATCTTTTTGGGGAAAACTTAAAACAGTTACCCAAATGTTAGCCATTGTATTAGCCTTTATTGATATTCATGCATTTGGAGAATTTATAGAATATGGCTATACGTTTACAAAATTAGGATTTGTAGTAAATATTATAACGACTGTTTTAATGAGTTTAGCCATTATTGCAACGATTTTTTCAGGATATGATTATTTGAAAAATGGAAAAGACTTGTTTAAAGATGCATAAAACAAATTAGAAAACGGAGAAATAGAGTATGTTTGTTAATTTAACAGAGGATGAAAAAGAAGAAAAATTTACAGAATTGCTTGATTTTGCAGATAAAATAAATAATACATGTTTGAAAAATGTTTGTAAAAATATTTTAAAGGATTATAAAAAGGAATTATTTGTGCGTTCAGCAGGACATGATGGAATTAAAAATGTAAAAGAAAACAGAACCCATCAATGTTTTGATGGTGGATTGATACATCATATATTAAATGTTACGAAAAATGCCTATAGCATTGCTACAATTTATAGAGATAAAATCGATATGGATTTGATTTTGTTTGGAGCCATTTTACATGATATAGGAAAAATTATAATATTTGATGAGTGGAACGAGCAAAAAGAAATAAAAGCGAATTTAAATGATGCTTATCTATTAGTTGACCACGTTTATTTAGGTGAGGCGCTTGTTGATGAATATTTAAAAAAAGAAGATATTTCTGAAAAACTAAGATACCAAGCATTGCACATTATTGCAACACATATGGATACCATGCCAAAGCACATGGCAGAAGCTTACATTGTTAGCTATGCAGATTCAATTGATGCCGACATTGAAAATATGATTAGTTATCCTAGAAATGCTATAAATCCAATTTTAAAAGCCTATATCTATGAAAGCGAAAATAAAAAATCGGAAGGAAATTAAAATGACAAAGGAAGAAGCGAAAAATAGAATTGATGAACTAAATCGATTAACTGCCTATCATGCGCAGAAGTATTACGATGAAGATTGTCCAGAAATTACAGATTTTGAGTATGATATGTTGATGGTAGAATTAAGAAATTTGGAAAAAGAATATCCAGAATTTGTAAGCCAAGATTCGCTAACACAACATGTTGGTGGAACAGTAAAAGAAGGATTTGAGAAAGTAGAACATGAAGTGCCACTTCAAAGTTTACAAGATATTTTTGACTTTGACGAATTAAAAGCATTTGATGAAAGAGTGAAAAAAGCCTTAGAAGTAGAAGAATTAGAATATGTGGTAGAAACCAAAATTGATGGATTATCGGTTGCATTAGAATATCGTGAAGGAAAATTTGTAAGAGGAGCAACACGTGGAAATGGACTGGTTGGAGAAGATATTACAGAAAATTTAAAAACCATTAAAACCATTCCAAAAACCTTAAAAGAGCCAGTTACCATTACGGTTCGAGGTGAAGTTTTTATTGGAAAAAATGAATTTGAACAAATGAATTTGGAACGTGAAGAAAAGGAAGAACCACTTTTTGCTAATAGCCGAAATGCGGCAGCTGGTTCTCTTCGTCAGTTAGATAGCAGTATAGCTGGTTCTCGTCCTTTGGATATTTATATTTTCAATGTTCAAAAAGTGGAAAATATTCAGTATATTTCTCATTATGAGGCTTTACAAAACTTAAAAGACTTAGGGTTTCAGATTAATCCTGTAACAAAATTATGTAAAAATATCAAAGAAGCGATAAAAGAAATTGAGAAAATTGGAGAAAATCGAGAAGATTTGAGTTTTGGAATTGATGGCGCAGTCATTAAAGTGGATAATTTGAAATACCGAGAAACCTTAGGTGTAAATGCTAAAACGCCAAAATGGGCGATTGCTTATAAATATCCACCAGAAACGAAGGAAACTATCATAAAAGATATTGTTTGTCAAGTAGGTAGAACTGGTGCTATTACACCAATGGCGGTATTGGAGCCAGTAAAAGTAGCTGGTTCTACGATTTCGAGAACAACACTGCACAATGAAGATTTTATCAAAGAAAAAGATTTGAGAATTGGTGACCGTGTTTTCATTCAAAAGGCTGGAGATGTTATTCCAGAAGTTGTTAGTGTTTTGACGGAAAAAAGAACAGGTTCGGAAATGATGTATTGTATGCCAGAAGTATGTCCTGTTTGTGGTGCTTTGGCGATTCGCGAAGAAGGCGAAGCAGTCACAAGATGCACAGGAACGCAATGTCCTGCTAAATTGCATCGAAATATTTTGCATTTTGTGTCACGTGAATGTATGAACATTACGGGACTTGGTGAGGAAATTATTGAAGATTTATTGGAAAAAGGATTGATTCATAATATTGCGGATTTGTATGAATTGCAATTAGAAGATTTTGCAAGTTTGAAAAAAGATGGGAAAAAGTTTGCTCAAAATTTGGTAGATAGTATTGAAAAAAGTAAGAAAAATGATTTGTATCGATTACTCAATGGATTTGGAATTCCCACAATTGGTGCGAATGCTGCCAAGAAATTAGCAAGACGCTATCAAAATATGGAAAATTTGGCGAAAGCAAGTGTGGAAAGCTTGTGTCTAGTGGAAGATATGGGAGAAGTGCGCGCGCAAAAAGTGTATGACTTTTTTCAGCAAGAACAAACTAGAGATTTAATTCAACGATTAGAAAAATCGGGTGTTAATATGGAATCTTTGGAAGATGGCGAAATGGTGGATGACAGATTTGCAGGGAAAACGTTTGTATTGACTGGAACTTTAGAAAAATATACGCGTGATGAAGCGAAGAAAATCATTGAAAATTTTGGAGGAAAGGCTTCTGGTTCGGTTTCGAAGAAGACAGACTATGTTTTGGCAGGAGAAGAAGCAGGAAGCAAATTGACAAAGGCACAAGGATTGGGGGTTACAATTATTAGTGAAGAAGAGTTTCAGGAAATGATAAAATAAATTACGAAAGGGAACAGAAATGGAAAAAGAATACACATTTGAAATGTTTTGGGAAGATTTGGATAATGGATTTCAGTTGTATTATGATTATATGGAGTGTCGTTATTTGATTTATAAATTGGATAAAAATTGTTATAAGAATGAATTAATTGAGGCGCCAGAAAAGTGTCCGCATCAGAAAAGTGCGGTATATACTTTGAAAAGAGTGAAAGAATTATTTCCGTTTATGGAAAATTTAGAGTATTATATGGAAATTTAGGATAAAGGATGAAAACTATGGAAGAAGAAAATTTGCTAGTACCGACGTTGCACGATGAAGAAGAATTGGTGAATGAGGTTTCACTCCGTCCACAGGTTTTGAGTGAATATATTGGGCAAACGAAAGTCAAAGAAAATATGAAAATTTATATTGAAGCAGCCAAAAAACGTGGCGAAGCATTGGACCATGTTTTATTATATGGACCGCCAGGACTTGGTAAAACGACGCTTTCCAATATTATTGCGAATGAAATGCATTCCAATATTCGAATTACATCTGGTCCTGCGATTGAAAAACCGGGTGATTTGGCAGCGATTCTCACGAATTTATCAGAAAATGATGTGCTTTTTATTGATGAAATTCATCGCTTGAATAAAAATGTGGAAGAGATTTTGTATCCTGCTTTAGAGGATTTTAATTTGGATATTATGATTGGAAAAGGACCAACTGCTCGTTCGATTCGTTTGGATTTACCAAAGTTTACGCTGATTGGTGCAACAACAAGAGCAGGTTCGTTGAGTACGCCACTTCGTGACCGATTTGGGATTGTTAGTAGGTTAGAATTGTATTCTGAGCAGGATTTGGAGACAATCATTAATCGTTCGAGCGATATTTTACAAATTGAAATTGCACCAGATGCATCTAAAGAGCTAGCAAAGCGTTCTAGAGGTACGCCACGTATTGCGAATCGATTGCTAAAACGTGTTAGAGATTATGCCTTGGTACTGAGTGATGGAAATATTACGTTGGAAATTGCACGACTTGCCTTAAACAAGTTAGAAATTGATGATTTGGGGCTGGACCATACAGATAAAAAGATTTTAGAAACGTTGATTGTGAAATATGCAGGAAAGCCAGTTGGTTTAGAAACGTTGGCAGCAACGATTAATGAAGAGACTGAGACGTTAGAAGATGTTTATGAGCCATATTTGATGCAAATCGGTTTTTTAGCAAGAACGCCACGTGGTAGAATGGCGACACCGCTTGCGTATGAACATTTGGGAATAGAATATAAAGGATAGGAAAAAATGAAATTATTGTTACATACTTGTTGTGCACCGTGTAGTGTGTATTGTATTGAGAGTTTAAGAAGTGAGGGAATTGAACCAGTTTCGTATTGGTTTAATCCGAATATTCATCCATATATGGAATATAAAACAAGGCGTGATACGTTGATTGAATATAGTAAAATGATTGATTTGGAATTGATTGTGAATGAGAAGTATGGCTTACGTGAGTTTTGTCAAAATGTGGTGGGAGATTTGGAAAATCGATGCCAAAATTATTGCTATCAAGTGCGTATAGAAGAAACGGCAAAATATGCGAAAGAAAATGGATTTGATTGTTTTACGACGACGTTGTTTGTGAGTCCTTATCAGAGACATGAGAGATTAAAAGAAGTATGCGAAGAAATGGCGAAAAAGTATGAGGTTGATTTTTTGTATCGCGATTTTAGACCAGGTTTTCGCGAAGGACAAGATAAGGCGAGAGAATTGGGATTGTATAGGCAGAAGTATTGTGGATGTGTATTTTCGGAGGAGGAGAGGTATGCGAAGCAGATATCCAATGATAAAAAAACATTTTCAAAGTAAAGGAAAAGTGAAAATATGGAAGATAACAAAAGACAGTTTTTCAAGAATGCAACACCAGAAGTTCAAGATGAAAATTTTGAATTATTTGTGAGTCTAGTAAAAGATTTAAAAGAAGACAGTTATTATTTAAGTAAGGTGTTTTCTGATTCTGATAGAAATGTTTTGAAAAAACATAGCTTAGAATTAGCAGAGGTAATGAGTGAAAATAAAGAGAATTTAATAGTAATAGAAAATATTTGGAAATTTTTGGATAAAGAATGTCAAAAACAAAAGATTAGCATATTAAAATATGCAATGAACGAATTATTAATGCAAGATGAAAAAGAAGATAGTTTTAAAATTTGGAAAGCTACAGATTATGAAATTCAAGAAATGTTATTAAATGAATTTTTGGATAGATACGATGATAAGGAAAAAAATAATCTTATTTTTAAGGGACTAAATGGCCTATTATCACAAGAAAATTTTGAAACTATGTTAGCCAAAAATGGAGTTTTAGTAGATGATATTGAGGATGTTTATCGATTATATCATTCCATATTTAAAATGAATAAAAATGTAAATGAAACAATTGATTTGAATATGTTTGATAGCAAAATTTTAGGGGTTTTTGATTTAGAGAAGTTAGCAAGAATTACGACTTATCCTGAAGTGCAAAGTAAAATTGTTGAATATAGTAAAGTACCAGGATTTTGTTCTGTTATGGGAGCAATCGATGATGATAATTGGGTAATGGAGCTAGATGGAGTATTGAAGAATATTGACAATTATCCTGAATTATTTGATGATATATCAAAGGAAGAAATCGATGAAAAATCAGCGAAAAGATTGGTACAGGTTTTTTCACAAAGAGAAAACTATTTTAATATTTCAACAGTAGCAGAAGCTAGAAATTATTTTGAAATAAAGAAAGATATTTGTCTAAAAATTTTAAATAATGAAATGGTTGAAAATTTAAGCCCAATGCTTGAACAGTATTCTGACGAAGAACGAAAACGTTTTGCTATTTTGGAAATGATGTATGGAATTGACATAGAAGAAGCTAGAAATCTGATTGAAAAGTATGGAAAAGATATTGATAAAATTGATGTTGATAAATATGGAAGAAATGTAATCGTTTTAAAAGGAATCAAAAGAATATTAGAATGTGAAAATATTGGGGAGAAATATGAAGAAAATAAAAGTATAATTGATAATGAATTAGAAGAAATTCATTATGAGAATATAGCAGATTTAGAAAAAGATTGTACTGATATGTATGCTCAGATGTATCAAGAGATTTTATATCACCCGCAAGAGAGCCAAAAGTTGGGGACGGTAGAATACGAAGGAACCAAAATTAAGGTATATGAAGTACAGGGCGATTTTAATATGTTTGTAAGAGCAGAAGGAGCTTGTGACAATACTTATGATGAACCAGAAAGTTTTGCTGAAAAGTTAGATAATCCAAGTACACAGTATCATGGTAATTGTAAAAGTTTTATAAGACAAGATTCGATTGGGATTGCTAATTCAAAGGGAGTTAAGTTTGGATATTCTAGATGTGAAAATGGAACATTATTATTGTCAGCTCCATGGGATATTATGTCTAATGGTGCTAATACTGAACTTTCGACAGCGTCTGAAAAATGGAGTACAAATTGTGGAATACAATTTAGGACACCAGAAGAAATGATTAATCATACTAGGCATTCTTATAATGAATTTGATTTTGAAAAGTTAATATATGATGAAGAAAATCATAAATTTGAAGGTGATAAGCCACAGTATATTATATATGTTAAAGAACCAGAGACTGATAGAAAGAGTGATGATAAATGGAGAATTTCTAAAAAGGCAGCAGCACAAATGAACCTTCCTATCGTAATACTAGATAGAGAAAAAAATGTTCAAAAAGAATGGGAGAGAATGCAAGAATTACAAGACATTTTAGTGGGAAAATTAGAAAATAAAGATAATATATCTGAGTCAGATTTAATCGAGAATATTGTTTTGAAGTTTGAGAATAATGTAAATAGTGTGAAGGGGTCGAAAATTCTAGAAAGTAAATATTTTACTGGTAAACAACGTCAAGATATGGTTAATAATATAGTGAAATATATAAAATCTATAGAAAATGTAGATTTTGACAAATATCAAAAATTATTTAATAAATTTAGAGATGTAGTTCAAGGTGAAGTAGATAAAACTATTTCGAATACAGGAATATCTGTTGCTGTTGATAAGTATGGATTAGGTTTTTTAAATGCTTTAAGACAAAAATGTAGTATGATAGAAGTAGAAAGATCGAAGAGAGATTTGAAAGAGGCATATAAACGAAATGGGATAGAAACAAGTGATTTAAGTAAGGCTAGAAAGTTTTTAGAGAATGAAAAGGATAAAGAGCATAATTTAAGTGTTCGGAATAGATAATGATGGGAGAGGTGTATAATGGAAGAAAATAAAGATAAATTATATGAAAATGCTAAAAAGGCGATTGATATTTTTGGAAAAGAAAAAGATAAAAAGAAATTAAAAGAATTGGAAAGTAAAAAAAGAATACATGAAATAGAAGATGAGGAAAGATAGAGAATGATTTATGAATAATGATAATGAAGAAAAAATTATTTATAGAGAAGTTTATAGTATATTAAAATTATTAGGCAGTCAATATATTGACAAGATTCCTAAATCTTTGTATGATATGATAAGAAGTAATATTACGAATACTAGAGATTTGGAATATAAATCTTTGAAGGAAATAAATAAAAACAATATTCAAAAAAAATCCCTTGCTATAGTTGCTTTAATTCATATAAGCTATTGGTGTGAATCAGAGAAAGAAAAAGAAGAATTAAATCAAATATTTATGGATAATTTTATAAAGAATGAAGACGAAAAAAGAGAAAAATATAATCCAAACAATATTTTTATAAAAGATTCAAAGATGCAAGTCGAAAAAGAAGTAGAAGATATGATTGTATATAAAGAGCCACTATGGAAGAAAATTTTTAACAAGATAAAAGGTTTATTTTGTTTTAAAAGATAGCGAGTTTTATAAAAAGTAAGGAAAGAAATTGAATGAAAAAAAGTAAAGTTTTATTATATTTAATGATTATTATCTCGATTACATTATGCATTCCATCCATCCAATATTTACTAATGAACCGAACAGTAGATAGATTTGATGCGTATTATACTTACCGATTAAGCAAATCCAATAATCAGATGATTGGATTATTAAGTGGTTGTATTGTAATTGGATTAATATTACTTTTTAGCTTATGTTATTTATTTGTCATAAAAAAAGAAAAACAAATTTTTCAAAATAAAAAGCAAGTCTTCATTTGGATTGCTTGTATTTCATTCATTTTTATGCTGATTTTGCCATTTTTAAGTTCCGATATTTATTATTATATTGGAGATAGCTGGCTTAGTAGCCAATATCATGAAAATCCATATTATACATCTGTGGCTGATTTGCAAAAAAAAGGAATCTATGATAAAATACTCGATAATACAGGATATTGGAAAAATACGACGAGTGTGTATGGTCCATTGTGGAATGGGATTGCGCGAGGATTGGTTTCGTTATCATTTGGAAAGGTAACCATTGCATTATTTGTTTTTAAGTTGGCTTCTTATGCGGTTCATTTGGCGATTGTAGTGTTAGTTTATAAGATGACGAAAAGTACAAAGTGTATGCTTTTATATGGCTTAAATCCGTTGGTGTTAATTGAATTTTTAAGCAATGTACATAATGATATTTATTTAGTATTTTTTACTGGTTTAAGTTTTTATTTTTTATTAAAGCAGAAAAATATTTATTTGACGATGATAAGTTTAGCATTTTCGATTAGTATCAAATATAGTACGGTTTTATTGGTGCCAGTTGTGTTGTTGTATTATTTTCGAAAAGAGAAGATTTTGAAAAAAATAGGCTATTGCTTCATTTCTGGCTTGGCAATTATGGGAGTGGTTGTTTTGCTCTATTTGCCATATTATCGAGATGTTTCGATTTTTACGAATATGCTTGTACAAGGACAAAAATATAGTCAGTCCATTTTAACATTTTTGCTTGTCAAAGCGGATAGAAAGATTTTTGACTTGGTGAATTTCTTTGTGATGCCAGTATTTGTGATTGTGTATGTTGATATGCTAATTAATATATGTTTTGACAAAAAACTGACTTGGCATAAATGCATGAAGATTTATAATAAGGAAATGTTAATTTTTATTTTTATCGTGTTATCGAGTTTTCAAAAATGGTATTTGTTGTGGATTTTGCCAAGTTTCATTTGGCAAAATAAAACGATGAGAAAATTCACTTTGCTTTTGACTTTAACAGCGATACTTCCTTCTATTTCGTATTTTAGAGTAGAGGGCGATCCGTATGAAATTGGAATGACGTATTCTATCAAGATGCTACTTTTAGCGGGAATTTTGCTTATGATAACATATGCGAAAAAGATTTGTCATAAAATAAAGCTTGAGAGGAAAATATGAAACGATTATTAAGAGTAAGTTTTGATATATTAATTACATCCATTGTTCCAATTTTATCGTGGTTTTTGTTGGGGATTTTTTTGGATAAAAATTTGATTAATATTTTTTCCCTAACCTATCCTTTGCAATGTATTATGGGAATGATTGTATCTATTTTTGGGGTTGGAGCTAATATTACCCAATATAAAAATGGAAATCAAAATATGGCGGATAATGGAATTTTTTATGGAATTGTATTTAGTATGGTTTGTTTTGGCGGAATTATCTTGAAGCATAAAAGCTATATTGATTTTATGAATATGGACCGAACGATTTATCAAATATTTTGCATTTTTTCCATGACTCAAATTTTTTTCCATACGATTTTGCAATTGATATTAACAAAACTTTATTATAAAGAAGAAAACAAAAAAGCCAATAAAATTGCAGTTTTGTTTAATATGATTAATTTTAGTGTATTAATTAGTATGGCAATTTTTACACACAGTCAATTGATAACAGCAGTTATTACGGGGATTGTGATGTTTGTTATGGTTGTGATTTTGCTGATGAAAAATGTGGAGAAAATCGATTTTTACTTTTCTTTAAAAAACTGTTTTAAATACGATTCGGTTTCGTTTTGTGTGAGTTTTATGTTTTTAATTATTTACTTATTTGGATTTAGTAATTCTTTTGAATATGGACCACAATATGTATTGGCAATTACTTTTGCTACTTTGGTAACCGATATGCAATGGGATGCTGAAGATGCTGTTAAGACAGTTGCTAAAATAGATATTGCAAAGAAAAGATTTTCTTACAATCAACATTTAAAAAATGCAATCAAGTTTAATTTTTTGTTGATTCTGTCTGTAATTATCTTATCTTTGGTGTTATATCCATTTTACAGACCAGATTTAAAAATTGTCAGTATTTTTATTTTATTACATATTTTAGATTTTGCAATAGCACCATTTATGATGATAAAAACATGCTTTTTACAGTTAGAAGATTCCGCTGTGAAAATGACACTAAATATGATGATTGCTTATTTCATTCGAACAGTGATGTCATTTGTTCCAACACCATTTTGCACAATAATAGGACAAATGACTTCAGCGGGTTATGAAGGAATTTGTACGAAAATAAATTATCGAAAATATAAAAAAAGGGGAGGAACAGATTATGAATTTAAAGCACAGATATAATCAAGTAAAATATTATGGGAAAAAATATGGAATTCTGAAAATGATTCGAAAAATTATTGTAGAATTATTTTATATTTTAACAAAAAGAAAAAAAGTGAGTCAGAGATATCAATTGTGGATTGAGGAAAATGAGCCAAGTCAGGAAGAATTAGAAGAGCAAAGAAAAGCAAAATTTGCAATACAACCTAAAATTAGTATTGTTGTACCAATGTATCAAACACCAATCAAGTTTTTTGAAGAATTGGTTGATTGTTTAATTGGGCAAACATATTCGAATTGGGAGCTTTGCTTAGCAGATGGAAGTCCAACTAAAAATAAAAAGTTAGAACCGATTTTAAAAAAAGATGCTCGTGTTAAATACCAATTTTTGAACGCCAATAAAGGAATATCAGGTAACACAAATGAAGCATTAAAACTAGCAACAGGTGATTTTATTGCTTTGCTAGACCACGATGATTTGTTGCCACAATTTTGTTTTTATGAAATTGTAAAATGCATTAATGAGCATCCAGAGGTAGAATTTATTTATACAGATGAAGACAAAATAGAAGGCAAAATAGAAAATCGAAAAGACCCTTATTTTAAACCAGATTTTTCTAGAGATACTTTGCGAGCCAACAATTATATTACGCATTTATCGGTTTTCAAAAAAGAGTTAATGGACAAGATTGGTGGATTTCATGAAGAATGCAATGGGGCACAAGATTTCGATATTATTTTAAGAGCAACTGAAGAAACCAACCAAATTGTACATATTCCGAAAATATTATATCATTGGCGTGTACATAAAAATTCTACAGCTATGCAAGCAAACGCCAAACCATATGCTTATGAAGCTGGTTTAAAAGCAGTTCAAGCTCATTTAGAAAGACAAGGTTTACAAGCTAAAGTAACTCAAGGAAGGGATATTCCAGGAATTTATGAAGTTGAATATGAAGTAAAAGGAAATCCGAAAGTATCCATTTTGATTCCTAATAAAGATAGTGTTCAATTGTTAAAAGCTTGCCTTGAATCTGTTTTGAAGTTAACAACTTATGAAAATTATGAAATCTTAATCATCGAAAATAATAGTGAAGAAAAAGAAACGTTTGAATATTATGAAACGATTCAAAAAAATAAGAAAGTAAAAGTGATTAATTATCCAGAAAAAGGATTTAACTATTCTAAAATTATTAATTTTGGTGTTAAAAATTGTGATTCTGATTTTGTGATGCAATTAAATAGTGATACTGAGCTTATGACACCAAATTGGCTAGAAAAGTTTATTGGATTTGCACAAAGAGAAGAAATTGGAGCTGTTGGTGCTAGATTATATTATGAAGATAAGTCGATTCAACATGCGGGAATTGTGATAGGAATTTGTGGACTGGCAGCCAATATGTTGACCGAATTACCAGAGGGAATGCATGCTTATTTTGGTAAAGATTGCCTAACGCAAAATATGAGTGCAGTAACAGGTGCTTGCTTGTTTTCTAGAAGAAGCATCTATGAAGAAGTAGGCTACATGGATGAAGAAAATTTCAAAGTGGCTTTTAACGATGTTGATTTTTGTTTAAAAATTAGGGAAAAAGGCTATCAAATTATTTATAATCCATACATTGAACTAATGCATTACGAATCCAAAACAAGGGGATATGAAGATACACCAGAGAAAAAAGCCAGATTTGAAAGGGAAAGCAGTAATTTTAAGAAAAAATGGAAAACAGTGATTGAAAAAGGAGACCCATATTATAATGTCAATTTAAGTCTTACAACAGCGCAATATGACATTAACCTAGAATAAAGATTTTAAGAAATGAATTTAAATATTACAATTTTATTACATTTTGAAAAATCTCTTGCTAAATAAAAAAGTTTAGATTATAATAAAAATGTTTAAATTTTGTATATTAAGGTAACCATAAAGTTGATTATCTACAAAAACAAAAGATACGAGGGGATATTATCCTAATAAAGGAGTAAAGAAAAAATGAGAAATTCAAATAATGAATTCAATTTTATAAGAACAGCTAAAATCATTGGCACTGTGAGTATATATGCAGTTTTAAAGAGATAAAAAATAAATGCAGAATCTGCGTTTTATAACTGTGAAAATTCAAAAAACAATCTGTGAGAAAATTCCTAATGCATAGATTGTTTTTCGTATTTTAAAATAAATTAGAAATATAAGGAGGAAAAAGAAAAAATGAAAAAACAAAATGATAAGGGTATTACACTAATTGCCCTAGTAATCACGATAATCGTATTATTAATCTTAGCAGGAGTTTCACTAAGATTAATAGCAGGAAACGAAGGTATATTAAATCGAGCAGAAAGTGCAGTTAGTAAAAGTAATACAGAAAGTTTAAAAGAAGAAATAGAATTAGCGATTTCGGAATTAAGAATTGCGTATTATGAAGATAAAGAAAGATTTGCTTCAGCAGATGAATATATAAAGAATAAATTAAATGGAAAGAAAATCCCATCTGGAACAATAGGATTACAAGGAGAAACACTAACGCTTAAAGGAAATGAAGAAGGAGCAACAGCAGAAACAATAGGAAATTACACTGATGGAAAAGTAACTATAAATAATGGAAATAGCCAAAATGATGGGAAAGTATATTTGAATTCAGAGGAATGGACTTATGAAGTTGATACAAGTACAAATACTGCGACAGTAACTACCTATAAAGGGCATGATTCAACGGTGGTTGTTCCAAATTATATAAAGACAAGTAATGGAGATATAAGAATTATTCAAATAGGTCGGTCGCTACAATAAGATATGGAATCAAGAAATTTGTGATGTTAACCCTACGGATTCGGAATATAGATATCCAAGTTATATAACAAAAGTGCTTATAAGTGAAGGAATAGAGGTTCTTGGTGATTGTGCACTACTTTATACTCCCAATATGTGTGAGATAGAGTTACCCAGCACATTAAAAAGTATTGGCTACTTGGCTTTGTGGAATACTGGTTTGAACACAATAAAATATAATGGAAGTGAAAACATGTGGAATGCGATAGTTAAAGACAAGGACTTTATGGATGCTTCAGATCAAGAAAGAATAACGTTTCAATTTAATAAATAAAAATTAGATACAAAGAACAACATTAAGAAGCTAAAAATAATAAATATTCTAGAAATAGAGGAGAAAATAATGGGATATATTTTAACCTATTTTATCATTTTAACATTTGCAATTACACTGACAATCTTGCTAAAAAAGAGAATTGAAGAAGTTATACCAATTAGTATTGTAGAAATTGTTTTTGTGATTTATATATTTGGGTTGTTTGATAAATTAAAAATGGCGATTAATGTTGTTCTGATTTTATCTGTGATACAATTAGTGATTATTTTGATTATAATTTTAAAAAAAGAAAAAGAAGTAATTCATCGCTTTTTAACGCCAGGCTTATTCGTATATAGTTTGCTTTTTGGGACAAGTGTTTTAATACATAAGGATAGGATTTTTGAAAATTATGACGAGTTTAATCATTGGGGCGTCATTGTGAAAAATATGTTTTTGTATCATACATTTGGTACAGGTGAGCAAAGTGTAGTGATATTTAACGAATATCCACCATTTACTGCAATTTTTCAGTATTTGTTTTTAATGATTCAGAAAGTATATCGTGAAGATACAATTATCATTGCACAAAATATATTATATTTTTCTGTTGTGATTCCAATGACTAAAAATATAAACTGGAATAAAAGTTTAAGCAAACTGTTACTAATTTTACCTATTATAATTTTTTTACCTATAGCTTTTTATGAAAATTTTTATGTCGATATTTTAGTGGATGGAATCATTGGAATTATGTTTGCATATGTGATGTTTTGTGCTTTTGAAAGGGAAGATACAAAATTCAAATATCTAAAAATATTTGTAGGAGAGGTAATGCTTATTTTAACGAAGACATCTTCAATAGCTTTAGCCATTTTTAGTATTTTCGTAATATTAATAGAAAAATTAGTCGTTTACAAAAAAGATAAACAAAAGGCAAAACAAGAAGTGAAAGCTCTCCTAATTGTATTTATATTGATGATGGCAATTGTTTCAATGTGGTATATTAAAGTCAACCAGGCACAAAAAAGATGGGATTTTGGACAAATTGTTGAGACGGATTTTGAAAAAGAAGATATGTCTTCTCAAATAAAAAATAGTTTTATACGACGAATTTTCTTTGAGGAAGAAATTACGCTAAGAAAATTCACTGTATTTTCAGTGATATTATTGTTAATTTGCTTACAGATTAGTTGTATTAAAAATAGAAAGGATAAACAATTCTTGTACTATAGCATAGGAATGCTAGTTAGTGTACCAATTTGGATAGCAGGGTTATTGTTTATGTATCTTACGATTTTCGATTTAGAAGAAGCAATATCTTTGAATTGTTTTGAACGATATGTATCAACAATTTTATTAGCAGATGTATATTTTCAAATGTTTATTTTAACACAAACTCAAAACAAAAATTGGAAACAACAAACAATTATTATTGTCTTTATTTTAGTAGCACTTTTGCCAATTAAGAATCTACAGGAAAAATATTTAGATGGAAAAAATTATAAAGTCATGTCTCAGATGAATCGAATGATTTATACACAGTTGAGAAATTATCAAAACAAATTAAAACCAACTGATAAATTATTATATATTGTAGGAACAAAATCAAATTTGGAATATTTGACTCTCATGAATAACTATGAAATTATGCCATTAAAAATAAAAAAATCAATCAAAAGTAACTTTTACGACGTGAATAGTTTTAAGAATATTGCAAAAGATTATACGCATATATTTATTTATCAAATTGAAATAGAAGAAAAAGACAAAATAAAAGAAGCATTTGAAAATAATGAAGTACAAACAGATATCTTATATAAAGTAGAAAATAAAAATGACCAAATTACTTTAAAACTTGAAAGGTAAAAGATGAAAGAAGAAGTAGCAATTATCATTCCAGCCTATAATCCCAATGAGCAATTACTAAAATTGATAAGTGATTTAGTGGAAAATGAATATAGACATATTATCGTGATAAATGATGGAAGTGAAAATAGAGAAATATTTGAGAAAATCGGATTTCATGTAGTTTTATTAGAGCATGCGCAAAATCGTGGAAAAGGTAGAGCACTTAAAACTGGAATAAACTATGTGATAGAAAATATAAAATTGATTAAAGGAATTATAACTGTAGATGCAGATGGACAACATATAATAGAGAATATTAATAATGTATATGAGACATTTACAGAAGCGGAAGATTGCGTTGTATTAGGAAGTAGAAATTTTGATAAAAAAGAAGTTCCGTTTAGGAGTAGACTAGGAAATAAAGTAATGACTTATCTTCTAAAAAAGAAATATAATTTACAATTAAAAGATACACAAACAGGTTTAAGAGCTATTTCTCAAAAATATTTAAAAGAAATTCTATTCATACAAGGAGAAGGATTTGAGTATGAAATGAATGTAATTTTATATTTTATAAGAAAACAAATACCAATTATTGAAATTCCAATTGAAAGTGTTTATATAAATAAAAATAAATCAAGTCATTATAGAGTAATAAAAGATTCTTTAAAAATTTATCAATCGATTAGGAATAAAGAGAGTTGAAAAACAGGTAATTGGTTATACCTGTTTTTATTTTCATAAAAAGCTTAATTAACAAAAATATAAGGTATAAGTGGATGAAGAATTTATTAGAAGTAGAAAAGAGGATAAAGATTAGAAATGAAAAAATTAGATAAAGAACCAGTGATAGTAATAGTAATTTTATTGTTTATCGTATTGATTTGTATAAAAAAGCAAATTAGAGATAATGCCTATATAAAATTAGCCATTAACGATGAAACAATTTTAATTTCTAACAATAGTGAAGTGGATACATGGGATTTGGAGACATTAAATTCTGAGCAAGATGTAATAATAAAAAATGAAGGAAAAAATTCTAAAATTAGAGTAAATCAAAAAGTAATTAATCCTTCAGAAGAACTTTCGCTTGGAAAAATTGAGATTGATAAAGAAAATAAAATAGAAGTAGAAGTTAAATTATATGGAGAAATTATATGGAAAAAATATACGATAAATACACTACCTACTCAATTTCCAGAATATGAATTTCAAGGAAAATCAGAAGAAAATGGAGAATATTATGTAACGACGTATAATTTGGAGTCCAATAAAAATCAGCATTATATTTACAAATTAAATGAATTTGGAAAAGTGACTTTTTACAAAGCAACTCCAACTGTTTGCTATAATTTTAAAAAGAATGTTGTGAATGAAAAAATACGTTATACTTATTTAGAAAGTTATGAAACATGGGGCGAAGGTTTTACAATGTCTTTACCAACGAAATTAGTCGTATTAGACGAAAAATATAAGTTAATGAATGAATTATATTATTTTGCACAAGAAAAAAAAGAGAACATGACAGAGTTGGATAAAAAATTAGATAATCATGATTATTTGTATTTAGATGATAATCATTATATTTTATCGGGTTTTGAGAAAGAAACGGTTTTTGACTTTCCAGGTCATGAAAATGAAGCATTTAATATTTGGAATTGTAAAATTCAGGAAGTGCTAAATGGAGAAATTGTGTGGGAGTTTCAATCAATAAAAAATAAACAAATCTATAATTACTGTGATGAAAGTAATAGAGAAGTTATGACATTAGAACCAATTTTGGATTGTATGCATTTTAATTCTATGAGAATAGATCCTTTAGATAAAAACCTTGTGTGTTCTTTTCGAAATATAGATTGTCTTATGAAATTGGATAGAAAAACAGGAGAAATATGCTGGGTATTAGGTGGAAATGGAGACGAATTTGGTTTAACAGAAGAACAACAATTTTCAAATCAACATAGTATTTCATTTTTATCAGATCATTCTATATTAATTTACGATAATGGATGTGCCAATCAAAAAACGAGAATCATCAAGATTAAATTAGATGAAAAAAATAAAACAGTAGAAAAGTTTAGTTCGTATGATTTAGGGATTTTTGCGAATAGAATGGGTTCTGTACAAGCCATTAATGAAGACAAAAATATTTATTTAGTAACTTATGGAGTTGGAGATAATAAGTATGGATTTCAAGAATTAAACTTAGAAACTTTAGAACCAATTACGAGTTTTACATTAAACAAAAACAATTCTTTATATTGTGTGAATAAAAGTAATGAACAGTGAGGTAAGAAAAAAATGAATAAACGAAAGCTAACAATAAGCATAATTGTGTTGCTGTTTGTTTGTAGTATAATAATATTCTATAAAAGTAAAAAGGATATTACAATAGAAGTGGATGAAACATATCCTTACCTACTAAGTCCAAATTGCGAAATATTAGTAGAAGATAGTAAGCAAGGAATGACCATAAAAGATGAATATCAAAATGAATGGGTATGGATTGAAGTTCCTAAATCAAAAGTGTTTTTAACAGCACAAAATGAAGAAGATTATAACAATATCGAAAAAGATATAAAGGAATATACTAAAAGTTATTCTTTAGAAGAATATGAAGATAATTGTGACGAAGAACCGTATCAAAAAATCAAACAAAGAACATTAATGAGTATTTATCAATACGGTGGATTTTGGATTAGTCGATATGAAATTGGTACAGATCAGATTAGAAATAGCAAAAATGCTCCTGTGACGGAAGGGAGAAGTCAACCTGATTTATATGTATATAATTATGTTACAATTAAACAAGCACAGGAAATTGCTATGAAAATTTCTGAACAAAGTTATA
Source organism: uncultured Clostridium sp. (assembly GCA_947647595.1). GTDB lineage: Bacteria > Bacillota > Clostridia > TANB77 > CAG-508 > Scatovivens. The sequence continues at coordinate 79,698 of CANSKZ010000008.1, forward strand.
CAAGCAACTTGTTATTTGGTTTTCAATGTGATTTAGTATGTAAATTTATTGAGGAGAATGGTTATTGTAAAGAGAGGGGAAAAATTACAAGAGATATGATCATTGGAAATAGTAGTTCATGGGGAAATTATTATAGTTCATCATTTGAAATTAATAATGGAAAGTATAGTGAAAATAATGGAAATGATTATCAAGATAGTTCAACGATAAAACAAAAGAAAGCTTATAAAAATTTACTATTAACGACAGGAGCATCAGAACGAAATAAAACTTGCAATATTTACGATTTTGCTGGTAATGTATCTGAATGGACATTAGAATCTGTAAAATATGAAAAAGATTGGAGCGTTATAAGAGATGGAAGCTTTTATTTTAATTATGGTGGAAACGATCCAGCTAATGGAAGATATAGACTAGACAAAAATAGTTCTAGTAGTAGTTATGGTTTTAGAGTTATGTGCATTAAATAAAAATAGGAATAAAAGGAGAAAAAAATGAAAAAGTATGGAATACTACTAATTGTAATTACTGGTATAATATTAATAGGAATTATCTATTTAAATTCAATTCAAAGCAAACAAACAGCAACAAGGGTTATTTCTGCCTACGATGAAATTTTTGAAATCCAGAAAAAAGTGGATGAAGAAATTAGTAATTATAAAAAGGATAAGCAATATACATTAGAAGAACCAAAGATAATAAAAAATCCCTATAAAATTGCGCCTCTAACAGCGCTGATTATATTTCAGACACCAGAAGAAGTAGAAATCGAAATTAAAGTAAACGATGTAACAATGACAACAATGGAAAAAAGTAAAGAGCATAGCATACCGATTTATGGCATGTATGCGGATTTCGAAAATGAAATAGAATTGATATCTAGTGACGGAGAAAAAAAGAAACTTAATATTAAAACAGATGTCTATAAAGGAGATCCAATTACTTTAGAAAAAACAACAGAAGAAGTAAAAAATAATTTGTATTTTATTTCTCCCAATTTTGTAAATAATTGCATTGTAGATGGAAAAGGAAATGTACTCTGGTATATCGAACGGAGATTATGCAGGCGATATTGAATTCTTAGAAAATGGGCATTTTTATATTAGTGATCCAAACCAAGGAACCAATGGTGTAAAAATAAATTATAGCAGTTTTGTAGAAATGGACTATTTAGGAAAAATTTATAAGCAATGGATTACAGAATATGGATTACATCATGAATTAGTTCCATTATCCAATGATAGAATGATGGTGTTAGGAGCAAATGATGAATCAGATTTTTTAGATTCTTATATTTATATAATGGACTTAAAAACTGCAAAAGTTATAAAATATATTGATTTATATGAATTGTTACATAGCGTAGATTCAGAATTAATAGAAAGCTTGAAAGTTCCTTTTGATTTAGTTAATAATTCAGCAGACTATAATGAAGAAACAGGAGAATTATTGATTTCATTACGAGGTTTAAATTCTTTGATGAAATTAGATTTTAATACAAATGAAGTAAAATGGATATTTGGTGACCCAGCATTTTGGGGAGAAAAATTTGAAAAATATTTATTAAAAGTTAAAGATAATACCAGATTTTTAGGAGGTCAGCACTCTGCTTTTATAACAAAAGATGGATTAATTGGAGTGCATAATAATGATATTGATCAATTTGATTTAAGCAATTCAAATTTATCTCATTATATCAATCGTTATACCACATGTGATTTGTATCAGATTGATGAACCAAATAAAACAATTGAAACAGTATGGCAATATACTGCCAATAAAGAACAATTTAGCAATGTTGCAGGACACATGGAGATTCTAGAAAATGATAATAAACTAATTACTTATGGTTGGGCGATGAAAAAGGAAGCCTATGAAAATCCAGAAGAAATATTATATACCGATCCAGCTTTCAAAAATGGTGTAGTTGTAGAAATAAATGAAAAGAATGAAGAAATATTTAAACTTACAATGCCAGGTTTAATTTATCGAACTTTTAGAATACAAGAATTTTATCAAAAAAGTACAAATAATTATCAAATTGAAAATTTAAAAAGAATCAATGGATGCCAAGTAAAAGGAAATATCATAAAAACATCAGAAATTAAGAAAAACTTAAAAACAGCAGGAAAATATCTTAATAAATTTGAAATAAAAACAAATCGCATTTCTATTGACAACGATTTACAAAAACAAGATATAGCAGAGATTTTGTTTGTTGGACAAAAAGAAGATACCTATACATATGTCTATAAAGAAGTGGGAAAAGAAGCACCTCAATCATTTAATTCTGGATATGCCTCGATAAAAGTAAACTTGCCAGAAGGAAAATATCATGTATATGTTAAAATAAATGATAAATATTATAATACTGAAACAATAGTTATTTTTTAAGGAGATCCATATTATAATGTCAATTTAAGTCTTACAACAGCGCAATATGACATAAAATAACAAACCAAAAGATTTTTTATAAAATTTTTAAAAATAACAAACAAAATACTTGCATTTTTCAAAAAACTCTGATATAATGTCAAAGTTAAAAAACACACATAGTATTAGCTTGCCAAACGTGTGCTATCAAAATAGTGTTTGCAAGTGTTCTAAAATACTATGGAGGAAATCAAACAAAAATAAGGAGGAATTTAAAAATGGCAGTAGTTGCAATGAAACAATTATTGGAAGCAGGTGTTCATTTCGGACATCAAACAAGAAGATGGAATCCAAAAATGGCGGAATATATTTTCCAAGCTAGAAATGGAATTCACATCATCGATTTACAAAAAACATCAAAAAAATTAGATGAGGCGTATAGCTTTGTAAAAGAGCAAGCCGAAGAAGGGAAAAATGTTCTTTTTGTAGGAACAAAAAAACAAGCCCAAGAATGCATCAAAGAAGCAGCAATCAGATGTAATATGTACTATGTAGACCAAAGATGGTTAGGTGGAATGCTTACCAACTTCAAAACCATTCAAGGGAGAATCAATCGTTTAAAAGAATTAGAAGCTATGAGCGAAGATGGTACATTTGATGTATTACCAAAAAAAGAAGTAATTGGTTTAAGACATGAAATGGAGAAACTAGAAAATAACCTTGGTGGTATCAAAGAAATGACAGAAATGCCAGGCGTTATGTTCGTAGTTGATCCAAAGAAGGAATATAATGCAATTAAAGAAGCAAGAAAATTAGGTATCAAAGTCGTTGGATTAGTAGATACAAACTGTAGTCCAGAAGATGTTGATTATCCAATTCCAGGAAATGATGATGCAATAAGAGCGGTTAAATTAATTGCAGACGTAATGGCAAATGCAGTTATCGAAGGAAGACAAGGGGAAGATGCTATTATGCCATTAAACGAAGAAGAACCACAAGAAGAAGTAACCGATATGGAACAAGTTGTGGAAAACGCAGAACAAGAATAAAAATGAGAAATATATAGAGGCAGACGGCTTTTTCTGTCTGCCCAATTTTTATATAAATTTAAGGAGGAACCAAAATGATAAGTGCAAGTTTAGTAAAAGAATTAAGAGAAAAAACAGGTGCTGGAATGATGGACTGTAAAAAAGTTCTAACAGAAACCAATGGAGATATGGAAAAAGCAGCAGAGTTATTACGTGAAAGAGGAATCGCCAAAGCTGCCAAAAAATCAGGAAGAGTTGCTGCAGAAGGTTTAGTCACTGTTTATATTTCTGCTGATAATAAAGTAGGAAGTATCCTTGAAGTTAACGCAGAAACCGATTTTGTATCAAAAAACGAAGAATTCAAAGAATTCGTAAACACAGTTGCTAAAGTAGTAGCTGATACCAATCCTACTGATATAGAAGCTTTATTGAATACAAAATATGCTGATTCAAGCAAAACAGTAAACGAAGTTCTAACAGACAAAATTGCTACAATTGGTGAACACATGTCAATCAGAAGATTTGAAAGATATGAAGGAACAGGTTTAATCGAAGGATATATTCACGGAGATGGAAGAATTGCTGTATTAGTTGATTTCGAAAATGCTGATACACCACTTGCTAAAGATATTTGCATGCAAATTACAGCAGCCAATCCAGAATATTTAAGTAGAGAAGAAGTACCAGAAGAAAGAACCAAAAAGGAAATGGAAATTTTAAAAGTGCAAGCAATGAATGAAGGAAAACCAGCTGAAATTGCTGAAAAAATGGTACAAGGAAGAATTGGAAAATTCTATTCTGAAATTTGTCTACTTGACCAAGTTTTTGTTAAAGATTCAAATGTAAAAGTAGGAGATTTGATTGCTAGCAAAGGCGCTAAATTAAATCGTTTTGTTCGTTTTGAGAAAGGCGAAGGAATCGAAAAAGTAGAAGAAAACTTTGCAGAAGAAGTTATGAAACAATTGCAATAATTTTGATAAAGGTAGAAAATAAGAACAGGAAGGGAATTCATCGCAAGATGTACCTTCCTGTTTTAAGTTAAATAAAGAAGGAAAATTATGAGAAATATAAAATTAACCATAGAATATCACGGAAAAGATTTTAATGGGTGGCAAAAACAACCAAATCAATTAAACATACAAGGAGAAATTGAACGAGCCATTGAAAGTATTGTCGGAGAAAAAATCGAATTAATCGGTTCTGGCAGAACGGATGCGGGTGTTCATAGTTTAGGGCAAGTTGCTAATTTTAAAACAAATGCTGAAATTCCCATCCAGAAATTTGCGATTGCGATTAATTCGAGGTTGAAAAAAAGCATTCGTATCAAAAAAGCTGAAGAAGTGGAAGAGCGTTTTCATAGTCGTTATTTGGCACATTCAAAAAAATATCGCTATATTATTGACAATTCTCCCAATGGAACGGCGGTTTATCGAGAATTGGAATATCAATTTCCTATAAAATTAGACGTCGAAAAAATGCAAAAAGCAGCAAAATATTTCGAAGGAGAACATGATTTTGCAGGATTTAAAGCAAGTGGAACGAGTAATAAAAATAGTATTAGAAAAATATTCAAAGCCGAAGTTTTAGAAAAAGACGAGAGAATTTATATTGAACTCACAGGCAGTGGATTTTTATATAATATGGTAAGGATTATTTCTGGGACTTTGCTAGATGTCGGAATTGGAAAAATAGCACCAGAAGAAATCCCTGAAATTATAAAAAGTAAAGACAGAAAAAAGGCGGGAAAAACCTTGCCAGCAGTTGGCTTATATTTGGTAGAAGTAATGTACTAAAATAATCACCAAACCCAACAAAAAAGAATACTATATAACAAAAGGATTCATAAATTTAGGAGGTACTTTTTATGACTGATTTATTAATTGCTTTTGTTATTCCGATTCTTGTGGTCATTGTAGCTGCCATTTTGCAAACCTTATTAAAATGTCCTTATAAAGTAGCAGCCATTATATTTGTAATTGTCATCACAGTTGCCTTTGTGTTAGGTGGTACATTAATTTTAATTGCGCTTGCTTGGGTATATACATTACTAGCTTTTATTACAGCGATTGTGGTAAGTAGATTTTTTGGTAATAGTGACAATTGTGGTTGTAACAATAATGAAAATAACGGTTGTGGTTGTAATAATCGAAATCGTTGTGGTTGCAATCATGATGACAATAACAATTGCGGTTGTGGGAACAACAATAATAACAATATTGCAACATTAAGCGCAAGTGATAATAATACAGGAAACAACAATTGTGGTAGTGGCAATATTGGAGACTATAATATAGGAAACAATAATGTTGGAAATTGCAACCGAGGCAATTACAATCGAGGAAACTATAATTTAGGAAATAACAACTTTGGAAATAATAATATAGGAAATAACAATAATTGCAATGGTAATAACAATGGAAATAATAACAATTCCAATCGATGCTGTAGATGCAGAAGAGGATAAAAAGAAAAAGCGTACAAATTTAATTTGTATGCTTTTTTTATTCAATACCAAGTTTATTAAGTGCCATATGCCAGATTTCTAAAGAAGGATACTCTATAGAGTTTTCTTTTCGTATTTTGTTATATTCATCAACACACATTTTAGCATAATTTTTTCCAGTTTGCAAAAGCTTTATAGTAATATTTCCCCATTTATCCGAATTGTTATAAGTTTTTCCTGCCTTTATGGCTTGAACCGTTTTGGTTATGTCATATTCAATATGATACTCTTCTAATTTTTTAAAAGAATCTGTTATTTCTAATATAGAAAATTGAGCACCCATTTTTCTATGGAGCGGTTGCCCAACAGAACCAGGATTGATAAATCTTATATTTTTTTCATAATAATTATATTGTTTATGCTCATGTCCCCAAATTTTGTATTGATAATTGTGATTTATTTCTTCTGTATATTTATGAGAAACCAATATTTTTTCACCATTAGGAAGCATGATTTCTAAGGTTTCTTTTAAACCTTTTAGCCAGTCAATATCTTCTTTAGTTAATTGAGAATAGGTGTTTACAATATCGGAAAAGAAACCGTCAATTTTCCAATCTGGATGTTGTCCATTTGCATATTCTAAAACATAATCTTCACGATTTCCTCTAACTAGATAAGACGGATATTTTTGAGAATAATCTTTAATTTTTTCTATCGTTTCATGAGCTTTTGGAACATCTGTTATATAATCTCCACACCAAATAATAGCATCAAAATTCATGTTTTCAATAAAGTCAAAACATTTCTCTAAGGCATAAATATTACTATGAATATCACTTAAAATAATAAACTTCATAAATTCCTCCTTATGAATTTAATATATTACAAAAAATTGCTATTTTCAATAGTAAATAGCATTTTTAAGCAATTTTTCACAAAAGGTATACATAAATCATTGAAATTTCATTTAAAAAGCAAAAAGGTATTTTTTTGAATTTTTTAAAGGCATAAAAAGGCATGGTATCAGAAAAATGATGATTTTGATAAAGCGTTAGAAAGACCGTAGAGGGCGATTTAATTTTAAGTAGACATAAATCATTGGAGAGAGATAAAGCTTTTTAAATTAGCGTTAAAATTAATTTTTGACAGTTGTAGAAAAAAATAGTCCTTACTTTGTATTATCAAAGCAAGGACAGTTTTCATTTTAAGTAGCAGAATGCTAAAAATTAGTTGCTTTAAAGCAAGACTTATTACATGCATTCTCACCTGGCAGACAAGGTCGTGCCATACTGCTACCAGGAGGACGACACCAGGCAGGGGGAGCGCCTTCATCACACGATTGATTTGTGCCATAAAAATAGACACAATGATATCCACAAGTTGGTGTTACCGTTTCAGAAGGTGTTGCTGAGTTACTTTGTTGTTCCATACGAAATCACTCCTTCAAATTTTTTATGTTAATTATTATACAGCCAAAATGTCATAAAGTCAAGCAAAAACTTGCATAAAAATGGGAGCAAATTGCCACAATAACTTACGAGGTGATTTAATAAATGGATTTTAGAACAGATATGGCGGTTGAAAGACGTGATTTATACCGAAAAGCCAACCATTTAGAAAACGAAATTGATGGTGTGGAATGTGAGGAAGAGGAATTAGAAGACATCAAAATTACAAGAGTCAAAATTAGCAATGCACAAGGCGAAGAAGCTTTGCAAAAACCAATTGGAAATTATATTACAATTGATGTCAAAAAGATTAATAATATCGCAACTGAGAAAGAAGACAAAATTGTAGAAACCATTTCAAAAGAGTTAGCTGCAATTGTCGATAAACACATAAAAAAAGAAGAAGAAATTATGATTGTAGGACTGGGAAATTTATATTCTACACCAGACAGTTTAGGTTCACGTGTCGTAAATGAAGTAGAAATTACCAGACACATCAAAATTTATTTGCCACAATATATTGATGAAAATACAAGAAGCATTTCTGCGATTTCACCAGGTGTTTTAGGAACAACAGGAATTGAAAGTGCAGAAATTATTCGTGGAATTGTAGACAAAGTCAAACCAAAAATGATTCTTGCTATAGATAGTTTGTGTTCGAAAAATGTTAGTCGAATCAATAAATCAATTCAAATTTCAGATACAGGAATTGTGCCAGGTGGAGGCGTGGGAAATGCACGTGATGAATTATCAGAGAAAACCTTAGGAATTCCAGTCATTGCACTTGGTGTGCCGACAGTTGTAGAAATGGCTTCCATTACAAATGATTGTCTAGATTTATTCATTGAAGATTTGCAAAAAAAGGCAGAATCCAATGATGTATTAAACAAATTAAAAGACGAAGACAATTATCAACGAATCAAAGAAGCACTTATTCCAAATGATTACAACTTCATTGTTACACCAAAAGAAATCGATGAACTCATCGATAGCATGAAAGATATTATTTCAAGAGGCATTAATGAAGCCTTATAAGGAAGAAAAGTCGCACGAGGAGAAATTTTCTTCTTGTGTGACTAACACCGATTTTTACCCAGATGAATATTATAGTATATATTTCTGAAAAAGGGAGGCCACAAAGTGAAATCGTTTTGCATAAAAACCAACAACCAAGAAATGATTGAATATTTGATTACGACATTTGAAAAATTACCAGTCAATTTTTGTATCTCGAATTATCGCTTTAAAATTTATGATAACGTTATTCTACACGACATAGACCGCAATGAAGAGGAATTTTGCGAAATTGTTGCCATTGTCATAAAAAGTGCGATTGAGCGATTTTATGAAAGAGAAATCATTCGAAAATGTGTAAAACAAAATTATTTTTACTTAAATGAAATGGAACAAGAGTATGTTTTAAAAATTAGTAAGCAAATTATGAATTTACCAGACAATAAAATTGGCTATAAAAATAAACTTCTCAAAAATCTAATTAAAAAATATATTCAAGAAAATAAATCGATTGTTTTAGACGGATTTATGAATTTTAGAACAAGGGAATATAAGAATTTATTGGAAAATATTGTAGAAGTTTCTGTTGTTAGTTTTTTAGAATTGACATCTTTTTAAAAATACTTTTAAAAGACAAAATTATATGGTACAATATAAATTTGTTAGGAGTGTTTTTGAAAAATGTCAATTTTTAGTTTGAAAATCATTGCTTGTGTCACGATGGTTTTAGACCATATTAAATATGCGATTCCAGAAACCACTTGCTTTGCAACGCAATACTTAGGCAGAATAGCCTTTCCATTGTTTGCTTTTTTAGTGGGAGAAGGATATTGTCACACAAGCAATTTGAAAAAATATAGTAAAAGATTAATCGTATTTGCCTTGATTTCCCAAATTCCATTTATGCTCTTTCGAACCTTAGTTGGAGAATGGCGAATGCTTAATATTTTATTTACCTTATTATTAGGCTTAGGTACCATTGCAGTATGGGATAAATTTGGTAAAAAATCCATTCCGATTATTGCATTACTTGTTTTCTTGGGAAAAATTTTACGTGTCGATTATGGGTGGTATGGTGTTTTGAGTGTTTTTTTATTATATGTATTTCGTGAAAGAAAGATATTACGTATTTTTGCTTTTGCAATGTTGAATCTTATCTATTATCAAAATAGATTATTTTTGGAAAATTCTTTGCCTTATTTAATTTCTTATATTTGTACAACCATTCCCGTTATTTTCTTACTGTTTTACAATGGAAAATTAGGGCGAAAAACGAAATATTTATATTATTTATTTTATCCACTTCATATGTTTCTTTTCTATATAATTAATTTAGGGATAAGATAAATTTTTCTAACCCAAAATACTTGTTTTCTAAGGGATTATATGATAAAATATTACTCAAATAAAAAAGAAAGAGGGAAAAAATGAAGCAAAAATATAAAATAATCTTATCATTATTTTTAATCTTATTTTTATATCCAATTCTATCATTGGCAGAGGAAAATTTAATTTTACCAGAATACACAGAAGAATATAAAAAGTGGCTAACATTATCGGAAGAAGAAAAACAAGAATATATAGAACCACCAGCTTATGAATCAAATTTCCAACCAATAGAACAAGGAATACAACCTTCCACTACTGATATAAACACCAATGTTTCTGCCTCTTATTTACCATCTCGCTATCAAAGACCATATTATGGGACAGTAAAAAATCAAGGAAGTTCAAATGCTTGTTGGGCCTATTCTGCTGCTAATATGTTTGATACTAATTATTACTTAACCAACAGAAGGCAAAAAACATTTGCTAATTTACATATGGATTATATGACTTCTTATCAATATAATATAAATGGTTTTAATCGAATAGCAGATTCTGGCGGAAATGTTCAAATTGCTTTAGCATATGCTACAAATGGAATGGGAATTGCCCTAGAATCATCAATGTTATCCATCCACCCAATCACTTCATCATCTATTGGTAATGTACCAACTGTTTCTAAAGTAAATGATTATGTAAAAATATCTGGTGAAGCACAAATGAAAGATTATATCTATCATTATGGCGTTGTACCAATTTATACATACATTGGAGGAAGTACTTATTTTTCTAGTTCTTCTCTTTATTATAATAAAAATTTAGCTTATTGTTGTACCAATTCAGGAAGAGGAGCCAATCATGCAGTGATTCTAATTGGGTGGGATGATACTTATACCAATTCTAGTTTTCCAGATAAAAAAGGTGCTTATATCGCCTTAAATTCTTATGGTTCAAATTTTGGAAATAATGGGTTATATTATATTTTTTATGATGACGTTTTTGCTAAACAATCGACTACCTATGGGGCTACGAATACAACCGATATTAATTATGATTATTTATATCAACATGATCCATATGGTTATACAGCAGAAGCAGGATATGGAACAGGCACATTTGCTGCAAACGTTTTTAAAAGACAAAATGAAAAGTATTCGGAAAAACTAACAGAAGTTAGCTCCTACTTTCCGCAAGCAGGAAATGTTACAATCTACATAAATGCCAATGGAAATGATGTAAAAACAACCAGTGCTACGAATGTCATCAATGCTTTTATTGAACAAGCTGGGTATCATACCATAAAATTAAGCCAAGAAATTATTTTGAAAAATACCGAATTTTCAATTGGAATTAAATATCCTGGTGTTATGTCAGTAGAGCTTCCAACCAAAGAAGGATGGTGTGCAACAATAACTTCTCGAAATGGAGAAAGTTATTTATCCAATGATGGAATTCATTATAGTGATATGAAACAATTTTTCTATACGAATCTTAATTATCAGCATGCTAATGCTTGTATCAAGGCTTTCACCAAAAAAGGAAGTGCTATAACACAAGAATATTGTGGAGATTTAGGCAACTATGTTTTTGATTATCAATATTATTCAGACCACAATCCAGATTTGTACATTGCCTTTGGTTACAATGAAGCAGAGCTAAGAAATCATTGGAATACCTATGGAATAAGAGAAGGTAGAGCGTCTTCTAGTATTCTTAATCTTGCTCACTATGTTTCTCAAAATCATGATTTATTAAAAGCCTTTGGACATGATTATGGTGCCATATATAATCATTTTCTAAATTATGGTTACTCGGAATATAGAGAAAGTTCACCAGAATATGATGGAAAATTTTACAGGAATTACAATAACGATTTAAAAAACATGACTTCAATGGAGCTAATTCGTCATTATTCAATCTATGGAAAAAATGAATTAAGAATAGCAAATACAACACCAGATATTATAAGATACTTGTTTGATTCAGAAGTTTATGCAGAATTAAATCCAGATGTTGCAAGGGCATTTGGAAATCAGGAATCCCTATTAAAAAAACATTGGTATGAATATGGAATAGCAGAAGGAAGGAGAGCTAGTTACTTTTTTGATGCAAGATATTATTTAGCGTACAACAAAGATATTGCTAATACCTATTCACCAACAGATTATAAGAAAGCCTATGAACATTTTATATATCATGGCTTTATGGAAGGAAGACAAGGAAGTTGTATTTTTTCTATTTCATATTACTTAGCAAATTCGAATGATTTATTACATGTTTTTGGACAAGACTATTTAAAAGGCATGAATCATTTTGTTAGTTTTGGGAAAAGAGAAACAAGAGTAACTAGTCCTCAATTTAATGTTGAAGCATATCGTGCTAAAAATTTTGATTTAAAACAGGCTTTTACGACAAGTTATACACAATATTTCATTCATTATTTAAAACATGGACAATATGAAAATAGAATTGCCTTATAAAATGGAGTTAAAAATGCAAAATCTAAAAATTTTTTATGAAGACAATCATATCATGGTTGTACAAAAACCGAACAATATCCCGTCACAAGCAGATAAAACAGGCGATGAAGATATGTTAACCAAAATAAAAGCATACCTTAAAGAAAAATACCATAAACCAGGTGAAGTGTATCTTGGTTTGGTTCATCGATTAGATAGACCAACTGGCGGAATCATGGTATTTGCTAGAACTTCTAAAGCAGCTTCTAGATTAAGTGAACAAATTCGAAACAAAGAAATTCAGAAAAAATATTTAGCAACTTGTGATGGAAAATTAGCAAAACCCAAAGATGTTTGGCGAGATTTTCTGTTAAAAACAGAAAAAACCAATATGAGTCGAGTTGTACCAGAAGGCACTAAAAATGCAAAAGAAGCGATACTTAATTATGAAGTCGTAAAATATAATGAAAAAACGAATTTATCCATTGTAAAAATAAATTTACAAACAGGAAGGCATCATCAAATCAGAGTTCAATTTGCTTCTCGAGGACATAGTTTATATGGTGACCAAAAATATGGCACACGTGGCAAACGGAAAGCAATTACGATTGTGGGCCTATTATTTAAGTTTTACGCATCCAGTTACGAAACAGAAGATGGAATTTGAAGAGATTCCAGAAATCTTTGCTTAAGATTTGTCATAAATTTCCGATTCTAACATATATATTAATAGATACAGAAAAATCAAAGGAGGAAATTTATGAAGAAATTTTTTATTGGAATATTAATTGTCGGGACAACCTTGAGTGTAGCTTTTGTTATTGGCTTATTATATCATTTTGTAACAATGTTGCAAATGTTAAGTGGTGGGTAAATGAATCATAAAAAGGAGACTTTTCAAGGTAAAATTTGAAAAGTCATTTTTTTTTCAAGAAATGAAACAAAAAATGATTAGAAAAAGTTGAAATTTAGGTCAAAATATGATATAAAAAAAGTATTATTAAATAGGAGAAAATCTAATGGAAATAACAATTGGACAAAACGCTGGATTTTGTTCTGGTGTAAATTTTGCCATAAAACAAGCAAATAAATTATTAAAAGAAGGAGAAATTTATTGTCTTGGTGAAATTGTTCATAATGAACAATTGATTCAAATGCTAGAGAAAAAAGGAATGATAACCATATCTGATTTAGAAGAAGTTCCAAATCAGGCAAACGTTATTTTTAGGTCACATGGAGAACCGCCTTCTACTTATCAAAAAGCAGAAAAAAAGGAACTACGAATTCAAGATTTAACCTGTGGAAATGTAAAAGCGATTCATAGCAAGGTACAAAAGGCAAAAGAAACAAGTTTTATTCTAATAATTGGACTAAAAAATCATCCTGAAATAATTGGAACGCTTGGATTTGCAGGACAAAATGCCTATATTATCGAAACAGAGGATGATATTTTAGATGCCTACATAGAGTATGAAAAAACAAATTTAGGTAAAATTTATGTGGTATCACAAACTACATTTTCGAGTCAAAAATTTGATGACTTAGCAGAAGAAATCCAAAAAAACTTTTGTGAAGCAGAGGTTATCATCGATAAAACGATTTGTAATAGTACAGAAAATCGACAATTAGAAACGATGAAGATAGCAAAAAATAGCGATATTATGCTAATTGTTGGAGGGAAAAAAAGTAGTAATACAAGAAAACTATTTGAAATAGCGAATAAATATTGTAAACGAGTGCATTATTTACAAACAGTAAAAGATATGGAACAGATTCCATTCAAGCCAACCGATAAAGTTGGCATTATGGCAGGTGCTTCAACGCCGAAATTACTGATAGAAGAGATAAAAACGGAGTTAGAAAGGAAATTTTAGAAATTGTGGAAATAGCAAGAGATTGGAAAGATTACGAAATATTAGATATGGCAAATGGCGAAAAATTAGAAGTTTGGAAAAATGTATGTTTAATTCGTCCAGATCCACAAATTATTTGGCAGGATAAAACCTATCCAGAAATATGGAAAACAGCCCATGCACGTTATCATAGAAGCAATTCTGGCGGTGGTGGCTGGAAAATGGAAAAGAAAATTCCACAAAATTGGCAAGTCCATTATAAAGAGTTGACCTTCAATATCAAACCAATGGGATTCAAACACACAGGCTTATTTCCAGAACAAGCGGTAAATTGGGATTGGATGATACAGAAAATAAAACAAGAAAATCGTCCGATTAAAGTATTGAATTTATTTGCTTATACAGGAGGCGCAACAGTAGCATGTTTGTCAGCTGGAGCGTCGGTTTGCCATGTGGATAGTTCAAAAGGAATGACCGATTGGGCGAAAGAAAATGTAAAATCTTCTGGATTGTCTGACAAACCCGTTCGATTTTTAATTGATGATGTAGTCAAGTTTGTACAGCGTGAAATCAGACGAGGGAATCAATACGATGCGATTATTATGGACCCACCTTCTTATGGAAGAGGCAAGAATGGTGAAGTTTGGCAGTTTGAAAATCAAATTGCGAAATTAGTGGAATTATGTGAAAAAGTATTATCAGATAATCCATTGTTCTTTTTGATTAATTCTTATACAACAGGCATTTCAAGCAAGGTTTTGGAAAATATTTTGCGTCTAAAATTAAAAAGAAACAGGGGTAAAATCACTTCTGGTGAAGTAGGACTTCCTATGAAAAATTCAGATTTAGTATTGCCATGTGGTATTTTTGGAAGATGGGAGAAAGGAAAGAAGTAATCATGAAGCAACCAAACGAAAATCAATTAATCTATGATGACCTAATTTATGGTAGAAATGCTGTATTAGAATTATTAAAATCGGAAAAAGATATTAACAAAATTTTTATTGAGCGTGGCGAAAAGCATGGCTCCATTAAGGAAATCATAGCAAAGGCAAAAGAAAGCAAGATTGTAATCATTGAAGTGGAAAAATCAAAATTAGATAGCATGACAAAGGAAAATCATCAAGGTGTAATTGCGATTGTACCGCCTTTTAATTATTGTGAAATAGAAGACATTTTAAAATTGGCAAAAGAGAGAAAAGAAGAACCATTTGTGGTTTTATTAGACGGAATTGAAGATCCGCATAATTTGGGTGCGATTATTCGAACCGCAGAAACGGCAGGGGTTCACGGAATCATTATTCCGAAACGAAGAAGTGCGTCTGTCAATAGCACGGTAACAAAAGTTTCGGCGGGTGCTACCACGTATATGAAAATTGCAAGAGTCAATAATTTAAAGGATGCGATTCGAAATCTAAAAGAAAATGGTTTGTGGATTATCGGAACAGACGGAGAAGCCAAAACAGATTATGATGAGCAAGATTTAACAGGACCAGTTGGAATCATTATTGGAAGTGAAGGATTTGGCATGAGTAAATTGGTAAAGCAAAATGCTGATTTATTGATAAAAATTCCAATGAAAGGTCAAATTACATCACTAAATGCGTCTGTGGCGAGTGGAATTATTTTATACGAGGTTGTAAGACAAAAGAAAAATCAGTAAAATATTACAATTGTATTACATTTTTGTAAATCCCTTGTCAAAATTTAAAAGATAAAATATAATAATATTATAGGAGAACCAAAGATGAAAAGAATAAAACAAACTGCTAAAACCGTTGGCGCTGTACACACACACACACACACACACACACACACACACATGTAGTTTTAAAA
>CANSKZ010000009.1 GCA_947647595.1 uncultured Clostridium sp.
TCTATTATTATAAATTATTGCAATAATATTTATTAAAACTGTTCTATTTTAATATACAGTCTTATTTGAAAATCTGTTTATATTCTATTGATTTTTTTCTTCTATTTTTCTATAATTTTATCCTTTTTGTCTTTTTGGCACAACCATTTTAGTATTATGTATATTTAATAAAAAGAATCATAAATTACATTTACTTCTTTATTTCCCATATAAAATTGTCTTTATTATTATATATTTTATTTTCTGATATTTATACCTTGTATATATTATGTAACTTTCTATGTTTTTTCTATATCTCCTTTAGCATCTACCTAGATTTTTTCCAAAATATTATTATTTACATGAGTTCTTTTAAATTTTACAATACCTATATTCCTATTTTTTTATTTAAATTTATTCCATATTCTATATAAAAAAATTTTTAAATAATACTTCTTTAATTTTTCCTTTTTTATTTACTTCTTTATTTTTTAAATATTAATATTCTTATTTTACATTTTATATTCTAATTTATTTATTATTTCAAAAAATAAATTTTTATTAATTTATTTTTATTATTATTTTTAATCTTTTTTATTTTTTAATTAATTTTATTAAACTTTAAAAATTAATTATTTAATATCTATTTTATAATATTTAATTTTATTTATAATTTAATTTCTATTCTATTATTTTCTTTTATTTTATAATATATAAAAAAAATAAAAAATAAATAATTTTTATTTTTTTGATTTATTTAATTTTTTCAATCCTGCCTAATATTTTTTTAATTTAAAATCAATTTTGTTTTATTGGATACTTTATGGATTTTTCTTCCAAAATTTTGCTTTATCTTATTATTGTTTTCATTTGTAGTTTTAATCTGTTCTTTTATACTGCTTTTTTATCTCTTTTTTTACATTTTGCCTTTTTGTCAACGCATTTTATAGTGTTATGTAATCATATTTTTTCCACCTTAAATTTTCATATAATTCTTTATCGCCTAAACAAAATTTTATTTTTTTTCTTTCTTTATACATGCATTATTTTCACAAATATATTTTATGTAATTTTCAATTTATTTTATAATTTCACTTTTAAGCCATTCTATTTTTTAGTAATATAATTACACTATTTTTATTTTTTAACGTCTTATTTTCTATTTTAACGCGTCAAAATTTTATAATAAAATATTTAATTCTGCTATTTATTTATAAAAAATAAAAAAACCTAAATTATATAAAAATAATTTAGGTTTTTGGCGGAGATGAGAAGATTCGAACTTCCGCGGCCCTTACGAACCCTACAGGTTTAGCAAACCCGCCCCTTCAGCCTCTTGGGTACATCTCCAAATTCTATTTATAAAAAAATGGCGGAGAGGGTGGGATTCGAACCCACGGTACGCTATAAACGCACGCCAATTTTCAAGACTGGTGCCATAAACCAACTCGACCACCTCTCCATTTAGGTTGTTCTTTTAGAACAACATCTATATCTTAGCATATTTTCATCAGATTTGTCAATAGATTTTTACTATTTTCTATTTTTTGTCATAAAATTTTTCGTTTGTTCTGCAATTTCTATTGCATATTCTTCTTCATGCGACAATTGATAATTCGAACTTTTATTCTTAATTGGCTTTGCATAAATATTTGAATATTCCGAACCATAAATTCCATTGAAAACTATTCCATTATCATTTCCATCTAATAAAGCAATTGCAAAACTCAAATCACTTCCTACATCTTTAAATGCATTATATCTCACCAATCCAACTTTTTGTATGCAAGAAGCAATATCTTGATTCAATTTTGTATAATAATTTTTAATTTCTTCATTATCTTTTTTAATATTTTTAACTTCTTCCAAATATTTTTTTAGCATTTCATCTAAATTATTTCCATTTCCTATTTTTTTCATAAAAGAACTATACCTTCTATGTATAAAAAATAGTGCAATCATTTGCAGAATAACCACTATAATCAAAAAAATCAGTAACCATCCCACAACACTTGAATTTTCTATAAAATTAAAACTATCACTCATGATTTCACATCCTTATTTTATCAAATCTAAAATTCTCTCTAAATCATCATTTGAGTTATATTGAATAATGATTTTCCCTTTTTTCACACCAGCATCCAATTTTACTTTGGTTCCAAAAAAAACTTGAAATGTATTTTCAATATCATGATAAATTGGCATATATTTATCATTTGTTTTTGGCGCTTTTTTATGAACTTTCATCTTTTTTTCAGCTTCGCGAACCGAATCTCCAGATTCGATAATATATTGTGCCATTTGATATTGCCTATCTGGATCTTCCACAGACATCAAAGACTTACAATGTCCCTCTGTTAGTTTACCCTCTAAAGCTAAATTCAATACTCTTTCATCCAAATTTAAAATACGAACCGTATTAGCAATACTACTTCTACTTTTTCCCAATATTTCTGCTACTTTTGCTTGTGTTAAATCATATTCATCCATCAATTTCTTAATTCCACGTGCTTTTTCAATCGGATTCAAATCCTCTCTTTGAATATTTTCAATCAATGATATTTCCTGATTTCTCTTGTCATCATTATCCTTAATAATGACTGGTATTTCTGACAATCCAGCTTTTTTCGAAGCTCTCCATCTTCTTTCTCCAGCTATAATTTCATAATATTTATCCTTTTTAGATACCAAAATCGGCTGAATTACGCCATATTCCTTAATAGAATTAGCCAAATCTTCAATGGATTCCTCATCAAATATTTTTCTTGCTTGTGCTACATTAGGCTCAATCTCATTAATTTTTAAATTCATAACGCCATTTTGTCCAACATTTGTTACAACATCTTCCTGAACTGGCATTGAAAATAATGCATCCAACCCTTTTCCTAAACCTGTTTTCTTCGCCATATTATATCCCCCATTCTATTTATTCATTACTTGCTTTTTTTCTTTCGCCGTCTGCCTTCATAATCTCTTTTGTAAGCTTTTCATAGCATCTAGCCCCTTTTGATTTGTCATCATACAAAATAATTGGCATTCCATAACTTGGCGCCTCACTTAGCTTAACATTTCTCGGAATAACCGTCTTATAAACACGGTCTCCAAAATACTTCTTCACTTCTTTTACCACTTGATTCGAAAGATTGGTTCTCATATCATACATCGTAAGTACAGCTCCTTCAATTTCTAAGTCTTTATTCAGATGTTTTTTAACAAGATTAATCGTATTCAAAAGTTGTCCCAAACCTTCCAAAGCAAAATACTCACACTGTACAGGAATTAAAACAGAATCTGAAGCTGTAAAAGCGTTTAACGTCACCAATCCTAAGGATGGTGGACAATCAATTATCACAAACTCAAACTCTCCTTTTACTTCTTCTAAAGCCGTTTTCATTCTCTGCTCTCTCGACATTTGATTCACCAATTCCACTTCTGCTCCAGCTAAATTCATATTGGCAGGACATATTTTCAAAGTTTTTATACAAGTATCTTGCAATGTTTGTCTTATGTCAACTTCATTAATCAAAACATCATATAATGAATATTCTCCATCTTTTTCGATTCCTAATCCGCTAGTTGCATTTCCTTGTGGGTCACAATCAATTAACATTACTTTTTTGCCTTTTTTCGCTAGCATTGAGCTTACATTGACTGCGGTTGTAGTCTTTCCAACGCCTCCTTTTTGATTTGCTATTGATATAATTCTGCTCAAATTCCTCACTCCTTTTTTCCTTTCTATCATATATAAATTTTGCAAAAATGTCAATAAAATTTTCATTGTTTTTACGATTTTTTTCTTTCAAATAAGATATTAATTTATTAAAAAAAGGCGATTTATAATCGCCCTTATAACTTATTTTATTGGCTCTTTTGCTGGTTTTCCCTGTCCTCTTGGATATTTTTTATCCGTATGTTTTACTTTTTTTATAATAATTATATTTCTCTCAAATTCGCCATTAATATTCAGTTTTTTAACATCTTCAATCTTTCCACCAAGCAAATTTATCGCTTTTTCTGCATCTTCCATTTCATGTTCAATATTCGGTCCTTTCATGCAAATGGCTTTCCCACCAATCTTCACAAAAGGCAACATATATTCACTAATCGTTGCCAAATTTGAGACTGCTCTTGTCGTTACAACATCAAACTCTTCTCGATAATCCGAATCTTTAGCTAATTCCTCTGCACGAACATGCAAAGCTTCTATCTTCTCCAAATTCAACTTTTCAATCACATCTTCTAAAACAATAATTTTTTTATTCACCGAGTCAATTAAACTCGCTTTTATCATAGGAAAATAAATTTTCAATGGAATTCCCGGAAAACCTGCTCCTGTTCCAATATCTAATATTCTATCAGAATCCTTCAAAAATCCACTTATTGTCAAAGAATCAATAAAATGTTTCACAATAAACTCTTTTTCCTCTTTAATTGCCGTTACATTAATTTTTTCATTCCAATCCAATATTAAATTCATATATTGATATAATTTTTCACTTTTTTCTTTATCATATTCTATATCATTTTTTTTACATTCTTCCTTAAATATATTATGAAATTCTTCTATATTCATATTTTCTCCCTAAAATCATTTTTTGGTATGTTTGTATTGTTCCAAATAAATTAATAAAACAGATATATCTGCTGGCGAAACACCAGAAATTCTAGATGCTTGACCAATCGAATATGGTTTTACTTTGTTTAATTTCTGTCTTGCCTCCAAACGCAATCCTTTTATTTCTTCATAATTAATCTCTTCTGGCAAAATCTTTTCTTCCATTTTTTTGAAACTTTCCACTTGCTTTTTCTGCATTTCAATATAGCCTTCATATTTCACCATAATTTCGACTTCTTCCCAAACTTGTCTATCCAATTCTGGCCTATTTTTATCAATTTCTTTCAAATTAGAATACGTTAATTCCGTTCTTTTCAATAAATCTGCCAACTTCGTTCCTGCCGAAATAGGAGTCGCTCCATATTTTGTTAAAACATCATTATTTTCTTGATTTGGCTTAATATTAGTTGTTTTTAAACGTTCGATTTCTTTTTCTATTTCTGCTTTTTTTTGTAAAAACTTCTCATATCTCTCCTTTGAAATTAAACCAACTTCGTATCCAATTTCCGTTAATCGCAAATCAGCATTATCCTGTCTCAATAATAATCGATATTCCGCCCTAGAAGTCATCATTCGATATGGCTCTGCGGTGCTTTTGGTTACAATATCATCAATTAAAACACCAATATATGCTTGTGAACGGTCCAAAATAATTGGCTTTTTGCCTCTCAACTTTTGAACACTATTAATTCCAGCAATCAATCCTTGTGCCGCCGCTTCTTCATATCCTGATGTTCCATTAATTTGTCCCGCAAAAAACATTCCACTTATTTTCTTTAATTCCAATGAACTTTTTAATTGAGAAGGTTCAATACAATCGTATTCTATTGCGTATGCTGGTCTTGTAAATTCTGCATTTTCTAAACCTGGTAACGTTCGATACATTTCAATTTGTACATCTTCTGGAAGAGAAGAACTCATCCCTTGAATATACATTTCATCTGTATCCTTTCCAATCGGCTCCACAAAAATTTGATGCCTTTCTTTATCTGCAAATCTCACTACTTTATCCTCAATCGACGGACAATATCGTGGTCCTGTCCCCTCTATCATCCCCGCATATAACGGCGACCTATGTAAATTTTTTCGAATAATCTCATGCGTTTTCTCATTTGTGTAAGTAAGCCAACAAGGAATTTGTTCCACGTGTGACATTCTATCTTCAAATGAGAAAGGAACAACATCTTCATCCCCTTCTTGTATTTCCATTTTTGAAAAATCAATACTTTTCCTATTGATTCTAGCTGGTGTTCCTGTTTTAAAACGTTGTATTTCAATTTCCAAATCCTTCAAACATTTGGACAATTGATTAGCTGGAAAAACGCCATCTGGTCCACTTTCAAATGAACAATCTCCAATAAATATTTTTCCTTTTAAATACGTTCCTGTCGCCAATATAACACAATCCACCTCATATTCAGCACCTAAATTCGTTACAACTGATTTAATTTTATCATTTTCAACCTTAATTTCCACAATTTCTGCTTGTTTCAAATATAAATTTTCTTGCTTTTCCAAAATATGTTTCATTTCAGCTTGATATTTTTTACGGTCTGCCTGTGCACGCAAAGAGTGAACCGCTGGACCTTTTGAAGTATTCAACATTCTTAACTGAATGAGTGTTTTATCTATATTTTTTCCCATTTCGCCACCCAAAGCGTCAATTTCCCTTACAAGATGTCCTTTTGATGAACCTCCAATATGTGGATTACACGGCATATTAGCAACGCACTCTAAACTAATGGAAAAAATCAACGTTTTCATTCCCAATCTTGCTGCAGCAAGTGCTGCTTCGCAACCAGCATGTCCTGCTCCAATAACCGCTATATCATATTTTCCTGCTTTATATCCCATTTTTTACTCCTTTTCTTTTTGTTAAACGTGGAACAAGAAAAAATGTTTTCCAAACGTTTGTATTATTTTCCCAGACAAAACTTTGAGAAAATCTCATTAATAACATCTTCCGTCACATTTTCTCCTGTTATCTTCCCGAGTTCTTCAATAATCTCTTTTAAATAAGAAGAAATCATATCAATCGGCATGTTTTGCTCTATGGTTTCTTGCACTTTTTTCACGTGTTGACGTGCACTTATGATTAAACTCTTATGTCTGTTATTACTCACAATCGTTTCACCATCTATCGCAATTTCATTTAGCTTAAATTCTTTCGAAATTTGCTGATATAATTTATCCACACCTTCTTTATTTTTAACAGAAATTTCAATTATTGGTTTTTCGCAATCCTTTATTTCCGTAAGGTTCAGACGTTTTTCTAAATCAATTTTATTTAATAAAATAATGGCATTTTTCTGTTTTATCATTTCTAAAATTTTCTTATCTTCTTCATCCAATTCTTTCGAAATATCAAAAATAGCTAAAATAATTTCACTTTCTTCTGCTATTTTTAATGACTTTTCCACACCAATTTTTTCCACTTCATCTTTTGCATTTCGAATTCCCGCTGTATCAATTATTTTCAATGGTACGCCATCTATGTGGATAAATTCTTCAATAGAATCACGCGTAGTTCCTTCAATATCGGTTACAATGGCACGTTCTTCATTTAAAATTAAATTTAATAAAGAAGATTTTCCAGCATTTGGTTTTCCAATAATCGCAACTTTTATTCCTTCTTTTAAAATTTTGCCATTTAAGAAGCTTTTTTCTAACTGATCAAGTAATATATCTATTTCTTTCAAAAAATCGCTTATTTTTGATTCTGTGACTTCTTCGACATCATATTCTGGATAATCAATGGTAACTTCAATATCTGCTAAAAGTGAAACCGTTTTTTGACGAATATTTTTGATTTTCTCAGATAAACTTCCTTCTAATTGCTGAATCGCAACTTTTGATTCCTTATCTGTCTTCGAATTAATAATATCCACAACTGCTTCTGCTTGTGATAAATCGATTCTTCCATTTAAAAAAGCTCTTTTGGTAAATTCACCTGGCTCAGCCAAAACGGCTCCATTTCTCAAACAAATTTCCAAAATTTGATTCATCACAATATTTCCACCATGCGAATTAATTTCGCACATGTTTTCTGTGGTATAGCTTTTCGGTGCTAAAAAATAAGAAACTAAGACTTCATCCACAACATTCTTTTCGTTATCCACAATGTTTCCATATTTCATGGAATAACCTTTTATTTTTGATTTATTTTTTGGTACAAAAAATTTGTTTAATATTTCAAAAGATTCCTTTCCGCTCATTCGGATAATTCCAATTCCACCGATTCCAGGTGAAGTGGAAATTGCTACAATCGTACTCATTTTAATTCTCCTTTTATAATCTTCCTTATTATAGCACCATTTACATAAAAAAGCAAGAAAAAAGGAGAAATTACTCTCCCTTTTCTTTCTCTTCGCAATACTTTCCTGCTAATTCTCTTGCCTCATAGAAATCCGTCACATTTACTTTTTTTATGCTGCCCGTAACCTTACGAAAAACTTTGGCAAGATAAAGAACTTCCTCACCATCTTCTTTCCTTAAACAAATACCATATATTTCAGTATTTGCCTCACTCGGGATTCTTACCATTTTCCGAATCTCTTCTATAGGTAAGAAGGTTTCCTTTTTCTCATGAAATGCTACCTGTATAAGGCTAGCTGTTTTTTTGCCCATTTTGTCGTCTTTTTTTGCCATCTCTTTTTCCTCCTGATATACTCCTCCTGTAGAGCGAAGAGTTTTTTCTTAATAATTTTTTTGCTTAAAATTATTATATCACACTTTATGTTAATTGTCAATAGTTTTTCACTATTTTATGTAAAATTAAAAAAACATAAAAAAATGGTGACAAACTAAATTTGTCAACCATTTTTCTATTTTTTAGCAAAAACTTTACCTTCCTACCGTTGTCCAAATCACTCCATTGTCAATCCGTACAACATAAACAACACCATTTTTAGCAAGTTTATATAAGTTCTCACTGATTTTTGGCATATTAATTAATTCGCTCAATGCCAATGTTCCTACATTCTTCTTATTAGCCTCAATGTTAATTTTTCTAATGGCTTCGCGTGCAGTCCTTTCGTCCATGCTATCCCTCCTTTTGAAAATAAGAACTATCTAAATCATAATCAAATTTATAATACTGTTTTTTACATAAATTGTCAAGAGTATTAGTAAAAAAATAAAGGCTTTCGCCTCTATTTTAAACTTACTACCACTTTTCGATAAGGATCTTTTCCAATACTATGAGTCTTTACTTTCTCATGTTCTTGTAGCACACTATGGATAATTTTTCGATCATAAGCTGTCATTGGTTCTAAAGTAATTGACTTTTTGCTTTTTACAACTGATTCAGCAATTTTGTTAGCTAATGTTTTTAAATCTTGTTCTCTTTTTTCACGGTAATTACTAATATTCAATAATACTCTTACTTTTTCTTGCTTATCATTACTTGCAATATTCGATAAAATATTTTGTAAAGAATTCAACGTCTCTCCCCTATATCCTATTAAATAGGCTGCTTGTTCATCTTTAATATCAATTTTTATCAAATTTCCTTCAGATTTTATTTCATATTTTAAACCTTTTGTTGGTAAATTTTCCAAAAAAACATTCATAAAATTCTGCAAATCTTTTATAATTTGTGTGACATCCATTGGTTCTTTGTTAACTTCTTTTTTGGCTATTCCTTCTTTAAATTTCATTTCAACTTTTACAACTTTTGGCGCTAATATACTAAAAAATGTTTTTTTATCCTCATTTTCCAGCACTTTTATATCTACTTTATATTTTGTTGTCCTTAATTCTTTTAATCCTTTTTCAATCGCTTCATTGGTCGTTTTTCCTTCGAAAATATAAGTTTTTTCGTCCATTTTATTCCTCCTCTTCACAACAAACTTTATTGATAATTAATCTTTCCCCTAACATAAAAATATTATTAATTAACCAATATAAAGCTAGTCCCAAAGGTGCAATTAACGCGATAGAAACTGTCATTAATGGCATCATAATCATCATATTTTTGTTCATTTCTTCCATCATATCAATTTCTTCTTCTTTTTTGGCTAATTCTTTGGTATCTAGATTTGCTTCTACTTTTTCTTCTGATTTTTTCTTGGTTTGATTCAAATTAGCGGTTACTCTTGTTGAAATAAATGAAGTAATAACATACAATACTGGAATTATAAACACTTTCCAATCTGTATAATTTTGTGTTGGAACACTACTTAAATTAAGTCCTAAAAAGTTCATATTAATATTAACTTTTTCATCTTCAGCTGACTTGGTTCGAATAATTCCAATTTCTTGATAATTAGCATTTCCTTCTGTTTCTCTCAATTCTTGTGAATATTTCTCAATTAATTCTGGTTCTACATGTTTCATATAAGTTAATGGTCGACTGACTAAATAAAACATTGATATTACTAATATAATTTGTAAAATAGAACTTAAACATCCACTAAATGGACTCATATTTTCTCTTTTATATAAATCCATGACCTCTTGATTCATTCTTGTTGGGTCGTTTTTGTATTTGTTTTGAATTTCTTTGACTTGTTTTTGAATCTTAGTGGACTTTTTCATTGTTTTTTGTTGTTTAATTGAAATTGGCAACATAATTAATTTTAAAAGGATAGTAAATAAAATGATTGCTACACCATAATTATTTACAATTCCATAAATAAAATTTAATGCGTAACCAAAAACATTGGCAAAAAATTTAAACAAACTATCTCCTCCTTCTTCTTTTTATTTTAATGGATCATATCCTCCTTTTGAAAAAGGATTACATCTTATAAATCTTTTAAGCCCTTTCCATGTTCCACGAATGACGCCATATCTTTCGATGGCTTGTTTACTATATTCTGAACAGGTTGGCTCAAACTTGCAATGAATATTTAAAATTTGTGATAAATATGGAGAAATCCATTTTTGATAAAGCTTAATTATTTTTAAGAATAATTTTTTCATATTCCCTCTAACCATAATCCTGATTTTTTTAATAATTTTTGCATTTCTTTTTGGATGATATAAAAATCTACTTTTTTGATTTCACATTTTTTATTCACATAAACTAAAATGGTATATCCTTGTTTTATACTATCTTCGAAAATCCTGTAATTTTCCTTGATTAATCGTTTTATTTTATTTCTATCCACAGCATTTCCACTTTTTTTCCCTACCGCTATCCCCAACTTATTCACAGTTAATTTATTCTTTAAAACATACATCGTAAGATTGGTTCCGTAAGAAATTTTGCCTTTGGAAAATAACATTTTAAATTCATATTTTCGTTTTAACATTACTGTTTTTTTCATATCACTTCTCGTTTAAAATTGTATTTAATAAAAAAAGGGACGCAAAATGCCCCTATTTCTATTATGCACTAATTTTTTTTCTTCCTTTATTTCTTCTCGCTTTTAGTACTTTTCTTCCTGCTCTGGTTTGCATTCTTTTTCTAAAACCATGAACTTTATTTCTTTGTCTTTTTTTTGGTTGATATGTTCTTTTCATTTTGCACCTCCTATATTTTTAATCACTTTTTTTTCACAAGTAATACATATTATACTATACAAATATATAAAAAGTCAAGCTATTAAATAAGTTATTTTATTTTTTTATTTTCTCTTGCTATTTTTTTTTTTTTTTGATATGATTAAAAATATATTTTTACTTACGGAAATTTATTTTTGCAAACCGTAAAGAAGAAAGGAAAAAATGAATGTATTCTGATAAAAATGATTTACTTACAAAAGCAAAAGAACTTCTTAAAGAAGAAATGACCAACATTTCATACACAACTTGGATTAAAAATCTAGAAATTGAATCCATTAATGACAACAAAATCATTCTAATTGCACAATCTACTATTCAAAAAGATGCGATAGAATCTAGATTATTCGACTTAGTTGTGAATACATTTAATTTTATTACGAACAAAAATTGCGAGATTAAAATTGTGGAAAAAACAGAATTGCAAAATTTAGAATATATTCCTGAAGACACAGAAGATTATACACAAACAGAAACATATTCCAATAGCTGTTTAGATCCAAAACTTACATTTGATACTTTTGTGGTAGGAGATAATAATAAGTTTGCTCATGCTGCGGCATTAGCTGTTGCGGAATCGCCTGCGGCTTCTTATAATCCGTTATTTATCTATGGTGGTGTAGGGCTTCGGAAAAACACATTTAATGCATGCGATTGGGAATAAAATTCTACAAAATAATCCGAATTTTAAGATTTTATATGTCACCACAGAAAATTTTTCGAATGAAATTGTCAATGCGATTCGTGATGGAAATAACAACAATTATCATTTTCGCAAAAAATATCGAAATGTAGATGTTTTATTAATTGATGATATTCAATTTTTAAAAGATAGAAAAACGGGACAAAATGAATTTTTCCACACATTTAATACATTACGTGAAAGTAATAAACAAGTTATTATTTCAAGTGATAGACCGCCAAGAGATTTACCATTAATTGAAGAACGTTTGAAAACTCGATTTGAGTGGGGGCTGATTGCTGATGTTTCAATGCCAGATTATGAAACAAGATTGGCTATTTTGAGAAAAAAAGTTCAATTAGAAAATATTTTAATAGATGATTATATTTTATCCGTTATTGCAACTAAAATCAATTCAAATGTTAGGGAATTGGAGGGTGCATTAAATAAAATCATTGCTTATGCATCTTTAATTCACAGTCCAATTACGATAGAAGTGGCGGAAAAATCAATTAATGAGATTGCTTTACAAAAGGAAAAGATTGTTTCAGCTAGTTACATACAAGATGTGGTTTCCAAATATTTTAATTTGGATAAGAAAGATTTGATATCTACGAAAAAATCAAACGATATTGTGTATCCAAGACAAATTGCAATGTATTTATGTAGGACATGCGCTAATATGTCATTCCCACAAATTAGTAAAGAATTTGGAAAAAAGGACCACACAACAGTTATGCATGCTTGCAATAAAATTGAAAAAGAGATAAAAGAAAACACAGATACAAAATTAATTGTGGATAGTTTAAAAAATATTATTCGACAAAATCAATGATAGATTTTTCTAAATAAAAAACCATATTGAGGCAAACATTTCTTTACGGAACAAACATTTACAAAGGATACTTATTTTCATTTATATTACTATTTTTTAGGAGTTATTCACATAGGGACTGTTAAAAAGCTGTAAATAAATTGTTAATAAATAGAAATTCACAAATGAGGTGGAAGAATGTGGAAAACCTACTCTAGTTATTCGCATAGTTATACACTAAAATTTTCCTTAGGGAAATCTATGTTAGAAAAACTTTTCCACACTTTTCACAGGACCTAATACTAATACTACTAATAATATCTATTATATAAAAGGAGAATAAAAATGAAATTTATTTGTGAAAAAGAAAAAATTTTAAAAGGAATTAATTCTGTTATTAATGGTGTATCGACAAAAACAACAATGCCTATATTAGAAGGAATATTAATTCAAACCAATAATCATGAAATAAAATTAACTTCTTATGATTTAGAAATCGGAATTGAATATATTTTGGATGCAGATATAAAAGAGCAGGGAAACACTGTTGTAAATGCTATTATGTTTAGTGAAATTATTCGAAAATTACCTAATGCAGAAATTCAAATTCGCATGAATGAAAATAATTTATTAGAAATTGAATGCGAAGGTTCCTTATATAAATTAGCAACCATGAATCCAGAGGAATTTCCAGAATTACCTAGAATTAATATTGATAACTCAGTTAAGTTAGAACAGACTACTTTAAAGAATATGATTCGAAAAACTATTTTTGCGGTTAGCACAGAAGAAAATCGTCCTATTTTTACAGGAAGTTTATTTGAAGTAATGAATCATAAATTAAATGTAGTAGCTGTAGATGGTTATCGCTTAGCAGTAAAAAGTAAAGAGATAGAAGAAGCAAATGATTTTAGTTGTGTTATTCCTGGAAAAACTTTAAATGAAGTTAATAAAATTATTTCGGATTCCTTTGATATGATTACTGTTGGGATTGCGAAAAATCAAGCTTTGTTTGAAATGGAAAATTGTAAAATTGTAACACGATTATTAGATGGTGAATTTTTAAAATACTCAAGTGCGATTCCGCAAAATTGGGAAACAAGGATTAAGGTAAATAAGAGTCATTTACAAAATTGTTTTGAAAGAATTTTGTTGATTTCAGCATCATCGATTGAAAAAGAGAAAAAATATCCTGTTAAAATTAATATTGAACTTGGAAAAGTAACAATTTCTTGTTCAAATCAAACAGGGGATGCGAAAGAAGAAATTGATGTTGAGACAGAGGGAAAAGATTTGGAAGTAGGATTTAACCCAAGATTCTTCTTAGATGCATTAAAAGCGATTGATGATGAGGAAGTTTTTGTTGAATTTGGAACCAATCGTTCACCATGTATTATTAAACCAATTGAAGATGGTGATTACGTTTATATGATTTTACCAATTAAAATGAAGGATTAGTTTTCCACATTTTATGAATAGAATGGGGATAAGGGATGTACATAAAAAATATAAATTTAACGAATTTTAGAAATTATGAAAATCAGGAAATTATATTAAGTAAAGGAATCAACATTTTTTATGGTGATAATGCACAAGGAAAGACGAATATCATTGAATCTATCTTTTTATGCAGTTTAGGAAAATCGTTTCGAACGAAAAAAGATAAAGAATTAGTGAAATTTGATAAAGTATCATCTACAGTAAAAATTAATTATGAAAAACTAGATAGAAGTGGAGAAATCAAAGCTGAAATTGGGGAGAAAAAGGAATTTTTCATTAATGGAGTAAAACAGGCTAAAGTCAGTAATGTAATTGGAAAAATAAATATGGTTATTTTTTCACCAGATGACATTGAAATTATAAAAGATGGTCCACGGTAGAAGACGAAAATTTATTGATATGATGATTAGCTCACTAAAACCAAATTATATTCATTTATTAAATGATTATAATCGTGTATTAGAACAACGAAATATTTACTTAAAACAAATTGTAAAAGAAGGAAAAAGCCGAGAACTTTTGGATATTTTGGATGAACAATTAGCAGATTTATCGTACCTTATTTTTGAATATCGAGATGAATATTTTACTAAGTTTGCTAAAATAATTCAAGAAATGCATAATATTATTACAAGTAATACAAAATTTGAGGAAATAATCAAAATAAAATATATTTCAAATGCACAAGAAAAAATGGGATTCTTGAATAATTTAAAAAGGTCTCGAGAAATTGATTTAAAAAGAGGATTTACAAGTACAGGAATTCATAGAGATGATTTCATGATTTATATTAATAAGAAAATTGTTTCAATTTATGGTTCTCAAGGACAACAACGAACGACAACTTTGACTTTGAAATTATGCGAATTAAAAATTGTGACTGAAGAAATAGGGGAAACACCAATTTTATTATTGGATGATTTCATGTCTGAATTAGATGAAAAAAGGCGCAAAAGTTTCTTAGAAAACTTAAATAATAGTCAAGTAATTATAACATGCACAGACAGCATAGAGATTGAAAAGGAAATGATGAAAAAGTTTTATGTAGAAAGTGGAAGTGTACAAGAAGAAAAATAATAAAAAAATTTTAGAAAGAGGTAGGAAAATGGAAAAGTTTGAACATGATTACAATGCAGAACAAATTCAAGTTTTGGAAGGATTAGAAGCTGTTAGAAAAAGACCTGGAATGTATATTGGAAGTGTTTCTGTAAGAGGATTACATCACTTAGTTTATGAAATTGTGGATAATGCAGTAGATGAAGCTTTGGCGGGATATTGCAAAAATATTCATGTAAAAATCGAACCAGGAAATATTATTTGTGTGGAAGATGATGGAAGAGGAATTCCAATTGATGTTCATCCAAAAACCAAGATTTCAGCAGCAGAAACAGTGTATACAGTTTTACATGCTGGTGGAAAATTCGGTGGTGATAGTGGATATAAAGTTTCTGGAGGACTTCATGGGGTTGGTTCGTCAGTTGTAAATGCTTTGTCAGATTGGACAGAAGTTACCATTCAAAGGGATGGTGGAATTTTCCAAATGAAATTTGAAAAAGGAAAAACAGTCCAAAGTTTAACTCGAATAGGAGATTCTGACAAAACGGGAACGACAGTTAGATTTTTTGCAGATGGTTCAATATTTGAAACTTTACAATATGAATTTGATGTTCTAGAAAATCGATTAAGAGAAGTTGCTTTTTTGACAAAAGGATTGCATATTATAATTGAAGATTTAAGAGAAGAAACACCTAAAAAAGGAGATTTCTGTTATGAAGGTGGTTTGGTTTCTTTTGTAGAATACCTAAATAAGAATAAAGAAACTTTGCATCCAAAGCCAATTTATATTGAAAAAGATGGGGAATATCCTGTAGAAATTGCAATACAATATACGACAAGTTATTCTGAAAATATTTATACTTTTGTTAATAATGTTAATACAATTGAAGGTGGAACCCATTTAGAGGGATTTAAAAGGTCGTTAACAAAAGTGTTTAATGATTATGCAAAATCAAAAAATATATTAAAGGAAAAAGACGGAAATTTACAAGGTGATGACATAAGAGAAGGAATTACGGCTGTTATTTCTGTAAAAGTAAAAGATCCACAATTTGAAGGACAAACGAAGACAAAGTTAGGAAATAGTGAAGTTACAGGTATTGTTCAATCAATGGTAAATGAGCATTTATCTAATTTCTTAGAAGAAAATCCAAATGTAGCAAAATCTATTTTGGAGAAATGTATTAGTGCTGCAAGGGCAAGAGAAGCGGCAAGAAAAGCAAGAGAATTAGTAAGAAGAAAAAATGCTTTGGAAACGACAACTTTACCAGGAAAATTAGCAGATTGTAGTAGTAAAAATCCAGAAGAATGTGAAGTGTATATTGTTGAGGGAGACTCAGCAGGAGGAAGTGCAAAACAGGGAAGAGATAGACGATTCCAAGCTATATTGCCACTTTGGGGCAAAATGCTGAATGTGGAAAAATCAAGAGCAGATAAAATTTATGGAAATGATAAATTAAATCCAGTTATATTGGCTGTAGGAGCTGGAATTGGTCCAGAATTTGATGTTACAAAAATTCGTTATGGAAAAGTAATTATCATGGCGGATGCCGATGTTGATGGAGCACATATTAGAACATTATTATTAACATTTTTCTTCCGTTACATGAGACCATTAATTGAAAATGGAAATGTTTATTTAGCGCAACCACCATTATTTAAATTGTCAAAAAGGGGAATGGATGATATTTACTGTTATACCGAAGAAGATTTGACAAAAGCTTTTAAAGAATTAGAAGAAAAAGGAATTTCAAGAGATCAAGTTGGAATTCAAAGATATAAAGGTTTGGGTGAAATGAATCCAGAACAATTGTGGGAAACAACAATGGACCCAGCGAATCGAATTCTAATTAAAGTTACCATGGATGATGCGATGACTGCTGATGAAACATTTTCACTTCTTATGGGAGATGAAGTTGCCCCTCGTAGAAAATTTATTGAAGATAATGCAAAATATGTAAAAAATTTAGATGTATAAAAAAAGTAATCCACAATTTGTCAATAAGTTGTGGATTTTTATTATCTAAATTATTGAAAAAATTTATATTTTCTGTTATTATGTAATTAATATATAATAGGAGATAAAAATGGATAAAGATTTTTCAAAATTAATTCAAGAAGCGAAAAAAATTGCCAGAAAAAGAGAATTAACAGATTATGCAGATTGCGGACATACAAGCTGTGCCTTATTAACCAAAAAAGGTAATATTTATACAGGAATTTCAATTGCAGCCAAGTGTAATATAGGAAATTGTGCAGAACATGCAGCAATTGCAGAAATGTTAAAAAATAACGAATCTGAAATTGAAAAAATAGTTGCTTATTCTTCAAAAGGGATAATTTATCCACCTTGTGGAAAATGTAGAGAATTAATTAGAATGATAAATGAGAAAAATCTACAAACTAAAATTATGGTAAGAGAAGATAAGATTGTAGATTTAGAACAATTATTGCCAGAAATTTTTATTAGTAAAAAATAATAATTTTAATAAAAAAAAAAAAAACATTGACAAAAATTTCTTTATAGTAAATATAATTAACAACGAACTACCATATTATCACCCTCTTTCAAGAGGTTAGTAAGCGAAGTATAAACAGATTTACTTACAAAATGGATAATTAGAACACGCATAAAAATTTCCTTTTGAAGATTGTTTTTCTATAATATAACCACTACATTTTTTACAAATTATTTGTTTTTGCAAAATATTGATATCATTAATTGTAAAGTCACAATGTGGATAATTAATGCAACCCAAAAATTCTTGTTGATTATTACTATTTGTTTTTAAAATCAAATGACCTTTTTTACATTTCAAGCATTTTGGTTTATTTTCAATATTAATTTTATTTTCACTTTCCTTTTTTTCTAAAAATCCATTCGAAATTAATTCTTCTAAAAATTGTGAATAATGATTTTCTGGTGCAATCAGATAAGTTCTATTTTTGGTACGTGTAATTGCTACATAAAATAAACGACGTTCTTCTGCATATAAAAATTCTTCTTTATTTGCCAAAACTAACGAAAGAATTGGGTCACTTGAAATGCGATTTGGGAAACCAAGCAACTGATTTTGCATATTTAGTAAAATAACATTGTCAGCCTCGAGTCCTTTTGACCTGTGGACAGTTAAAAATGAAATTTTGAGAGTAGGGATAGGAAGATATTGAAGAACAGAATTGTCTTCATTTGATTCAAATTTTTCACTATTTAATAACTCTTGAACATCATATTTTGTGCGTCCAAGAAATAATATTTCAGCATTTTCTCCAAATTCAAAAATAATATCCTTTATTGCGTTTTCCACAGCTTCTAAAATATTTTCGGAATAAAACACAGCTCTGATTGGTTCAAGGATATGCTTATCAGACTTTAAATTTTTGGTAAGTTGACATGGATTTTTGGTTACAAATTCACTTGCAATATTAATTAATTCCTGCGAATTTCGATAAGTTTTTTCTATTTTTAAGATTTTAGATGGACCAAAATATTTTTCAAAATT
Organism: uncultured Clostridium sp.; assembly: GCA_947647595.1. Lineage (GTDB taxonomy): Bacteria > Bacillota > Clostridia > TANB77 > CAG-508 > Scatovivens. The sequence continues at coordinate 18,657 of CANSKZ010000009.1, forward strand.
ACTAAATAAATCAATATCGCTTCCAGAGAAACGATAAATGGATTGCCAATCATCGCCAACACAAATTACTTTTGCATTTGTTGCATTTTGTAAAGTTTTAATTAATTTGAATCGACTCACAGAAATGTCCTGATATTCATCAATAATAATGTATTTGTAGGGTTGTGGAAGAAATCCAAGTTTGATAATTTCTGTGGATTTGTTAATCATATCATTAAAATCGATTTTTCCATTGGATTGGAGGGAAGATTCATAGAAATCAAAAAAGTGACGAAAAATATTTAAAAATAATTCATTACGACATTTTAAAAAATAATTTTTTAATTTATCGTTTTCCACAAGCATTTTATCAATATCGGATTGTTGTAAATTGTTAGATTTAAAAAGGCTTAGAAAGGTTGTAATTAATTTAATAAATTCTTCAAATTGTTTGTCTTTTCTTTCGATATAGATTTTTTCAAAAATATTTTTTAAATTTATTTCTTTAAAAATAACGTGGTTTTCCACAAGTAAATTTTTTAATTTTGAAAGCAGACTTTTATTTTTATTATAGTAAGAATAAGTTTCAATGAGATTGGTATGATGAAGGGAAGTTAAATTTCTTTTTAAAGTAATTTCTGCTAGATATTTTTGTTCTTCGTATTTTGTTAAAAATTTGGAGTGGCCTTTTTCATCGATTAAAAAATGTTCTAAATATAAATCATAATCTGGTAGATAGAAATTCATTTTTACTTTTCTCTTAAAAGAATTTTCAGCTTCATATGGATAATAAAAATCATATTGATAACGAATTCCGTTAGAAAAGAGAAAATTAGCAATAATTAAATCATCCAAACGGCGGACTTTTTGTGAAATATTCAAATATTTACTTTGAATGGTTTCGTAATCGATATTTCGAAAGTTATCAATATACTCACCTAGATTTTGGAAAGTTGAGATATCTTCAGGAATATACAAATAAGCTGTCATGAATTCAAGAATATATTTTAGTTGCTGGGGATAATGTAAAATTTCTTTTTTGAAATAATTAGAAATAATTTGATTTAAAAATTCGCCACTGGCAATGGTGGGGCGACTTTGTTGAAAATTTTTGATAATATCTAAACCAAGTTTGTGAAATGTTTTCGCTTGCACTTCAATATCAATTCTGTGTAGACGTTCCGTCATTTCTTTTACTGCTTTATCGGTAAAAGAAATAAGTAAAATTTCATCTGGTTTGGCTTTTTTCGATTCAATTAAATATTTTACTTTTCCAGAAATCGTCAAAGTTTTTCCACTTCCTGCACCGTGCAATTACTAAGTTATTTGTTTCTTCGCTTAAAACAGCCATTTTTTGCTGTAAATCCAGACTTTTTCCATCAATATTATTGAGTAAATTTTCATAATTATTTAATTGATTTTTTAAATAAATGCTATTTTGAGTTTGAATATAAATTTCTAAATTGGAATAAAGTTTAAGGAATTTTTTAATTTGCTTATTTTTGAAATTAATTTTGAAAAAATGATAAATTGGTTTATATTTTCGAATTAAAATTTTTTGAGTTTTTAAAGGAATGTATTGACTATTTAAAGAGTCAATTGTTTGAAAAAATTCAGCTATTTTTGCTAAATATTTTTTGTATTTTAAAATAAATTTTATATGAATCATCTCCTATATTAAATTTTGTTTTGTGGAATTTTATTTAGAAATAAATTTTTTGAATAAAAAGTAAATGTATTGTACAAGAAAAAATTATAAATGTCAAGAGAAAAAATAAAGAAATGGAAATAATTTTAAATTATTTCCATAAACATTCCTCTAAACTTTATTATATCATATTTATGTAAAATTGTTAAGTTGACAAAATTATAAAAATATGCTCTTACTTACATTTAATAGGATTCAGAATTTTGAATATAACCATTTTCCCATAATTCTTCGCAAGATAAATCAATTTCATCATTCCAAGAAATTCCAAATCCTCCTGGTTCAACTTTTACTTGTTCAAAAAGATTAGGAATATTAACGAGATTTTGAAAAACATCCCATTTTTCAAATAAATTACTAACATTATAATATTTTATAATATTGTTCTCAAAAGTTATTTCTATAATATAATTTTCCAAATATTGTACATTTTTTATTTTATGAAACATATTAATCCCTCCTATTTTAATGGGTGAATAATTTTAAATTTTTGAGTATTCCAAACTTCTAAAACTTGAGTTTTGTTCAATTGTAACCATTCTTGAACAAGTTTTAATGCTCTAATTGGTAAATCACCTTCTATAAGTTCACCATTTTCAATTTTAATAGAACCTGTATATTCACCATATATAGCATGAATATGTGGTGGGTTATGTTCTGATTGTTGAAAATACATTTTTATAAGAATACCGTAAAAATTAGATAATATAGGCATAAATTTAATTCTCCTCCTTATTTTTGTATCATTATATCCAATTTAAATTTACACTTATATATTCTTTATTTTATCATGCTAATAAAATTTAATCAACAAAAATTCCGTAAAATTAGTGACTTTTTAATAAAAATATTATAAACTATAGAAAAGGAGTAAAAATATGAATATTAGAAAAGCGACGATGAAAGATTTTGAAAAGATATTGGAATTGCAAATTCAATTAGATGAAACAGAAATAGAATTTGACAGTAATTTAAAAGAAAAACAAGAGATAATAGATAAGGAAATTGAAAGTTTAAAGAAAAGAATTCGAAAAAGAAATACAATATTTTTAGTAGCGACGAATGAAGAAAATGAAATTATAGGTTTTATTGATGGTTTATTGTGGGATGATGCTTGGTATTATAATGAATTAGTAGCCTTTTTGGACCATATTTGTGTGGATAAAAAATATAGAAATAATGGTTATGCAACAAAACTATTAAATGAATTTGAAAAAATAGTAAAAGAAAAGGGAGCTAAATACATAAGATTATTGGCTTTTCATCATAATATGTCAGCAGTTTCTTTTTACCAGAAAAATGGATTTTCGGAATATTCGATGTATTATAATAAAAAATTGTAAAAAAGGAGAAAAAATGGAATTAATAGATGCAATTCAAAATAGAAAAAGTATTAGAAGCTATAAAAATACAGAAATATCAAATGAAATCATCGAAGATTTAATTAATTGTGCAAGACTTGCGCCTTCGGCAAAAAATAGACAACCTTGGAAATTTGTTGTGATAAAAAATGAAATGAAAAATAAGATTATTGAAATTATGCTAGAAAAAGAGAAAAATCCAGATTCCAAATTTAGTGGAAAAGTTTATCCAACCAGTGTGCCAATTACTGTAAAAGCAATCGAGCAAGCGCCAATATTAATTTTAGTATTAAGAGAACCAGATGATAATTGGCGAATTGGAGATGCTCTTTCTATTGGTGCAGCAGTAGAACATATTTGCTTACGTGCCACAGATTTAGGACTAGGGTCATTGTGGATTAGAGATACTGTTTATGCTGAAGAAGAAATTTTGAAGTTAATTTCTCAAGAAAATATGAATTTAGTTTGCGCAATTTCAATTGGATATTCAAATGAAAATAAAAATCCCAAACCTAGAAAAACGCTAGAAGAAATTTTGATGTGGTATAAATAGAAAGGTAAAAAATGAATATTTATAAATCTTTAAATGAAATGATAAATTACATAGAAAATAATCTCGAAAATAAAATTGAATATGAAAAATTGGCAAAAATTTTAGGTGTGAGTGAATATACGATGAAAAGTATTTTTAGTTTACTTTGCAATATGTCTATTTCAGAATATATACGAAAAAGAAGATTATCAAATGCAGGTTTTGATTTGTGTAAAAGTCGTGAAAAAATAATTGATATTGCTTTGAAATATCAATATGAAAATGCTACTTCATTTTCCAGAGCATTTGAGAAATTTCATGGAATGAAACCAAGCAATGTAAAAAATAATCCTAATGGATTAAAGATTTTTACCAAGTTAATTTTTGATGAAAATATAAAAGAAAATACCAATATTAAATATAGCGTAATTGAAAAAGAAGAAATGATTTTATATGGAAAAGGAATCAAAACAACTGATTATGAAATTTCCCAAGATGCGCCAAAACATTTTGCTAATATGCAAAAAAAATATATTCACCAATATGGACCAATTAAATATGGCATGGTAGTATATGAAAAAAGATTTGAAAGTGATAATTATCAATATTGGGTTTTGTATGATAAGGAAATTACCGAATTTGAGAAATATGTTATTCCGAAAAGCAAATGGTTAAAATTTGATATTTCATCACAAGATGAAAAAAATATTCAAGAAATGTCACATAGATTTTATGCAGAAATTGTTCCTGTTTTAAAATATAATTTAAGAGAATTGCCAGAATTGGAGTATTATCACGACAATATGACAGAATTTTGGATTCCGATAGAAAACTGATTTTTTATACGACTAAAAAGAAAACATTGACATATAATAAAATGTGAGTTATAATAAATATAACTTATAAGTTTAAGTATACGTTTTAAACGAAATACAAAAAAAGACTAGGAATGGCGTTTCCTAGTCTTTTGCTTTATTCTTCATCATCTATCATAGATAAAATAATGAGTAAAGCTAGCGTTTTAAGTATACGTTTAAACATAAATACAATTGCCTCCTTTCAAAAGATTTCCTTTTGTGAAAGGAGGGGGAGATTATAATATGGAAATTATAATTCGTCAAGAAAAACTGATTTTTTTTATCAAGAAAAAGTCAGTTTTTTTGTATTTTATTTTGATATAATTTGAGAAAAAGAAGGGATTGAAATGAGTAAAAAAATTATATCAGAAGTATTTTTAACTTCAAAATATGTTACAGAAGAATCTTGGCTAAATTTAATTTTTGAAGTTTCGAAACTAAATGGTCGATTTAAGAAATGGGATTTATTTGTCAAAATTGAATTAAATACAGTACGATATTTCATTAGTTCTTCCCGCGAATTGCCACCAGTTATCAGCCATTTAAGTGACTTTTTATTAAAACGAATTGATACAAAAGAAAAAATACATTCACAATTTAATTTTTTCTACTTTATAACCAATCGAGAAATTAATGTTCTAGATATTTATGATAAAAATGAAGTAAAAAAAGCAAGAAATCTAACTATTTCACAAATTACAATATGGCCTTATTGCAAAGATAATTTTTTATCTTTCACCCAATTCTTTTTTGAAAAAAAGAATAAAAAAATCATTAAAAAATTAGCCTTATTTAATATTCCACATCGATTTTTAAGTATTGATTTTTCAAATTATAGCCGATTTTTTTATAAAAAAGATGCCATTAAATTTTTGGATATTCAAAAATCTTTGCATTTATTAAAAAGTGATGAAAAAGATAGTTTGCTTAAAGTAAATGGATTTCCCTATTTGAATAACAATTATTATTTGCATCTAAATCGTTACGATTTTGATAAACATTCTTTAGTTGTAGGGGCAAGTGGCTGTGGAAAATCAAAATTAATTAGTTCGATTATTGCCAATATAAAGAATAATTCAAATTATAATTTAAAATATAAAGTCATTGTAATTGACCCGCATGCCGCAATGGAAGATGATATTGGCGGTTTAGATGATACAGCAGTTATTGATTTCAAAAAAGTAGAAGACAGTGCAAATTTATTTATGAATTCTGGTAAAGACATGGTAACTTCTACAGAATTAATACTTACTTTATTCAAGTCTTTAATTGCAGATTTATATAATTCAAAATTAGAACGTGTTTTAAGGCATAGCATTTATACATTACTTGTGAAAAAAGAATTATCTTTTTCAAATTTAAGAAAATTTATTTTAGAAATCGAATATCGAACAGAAATGATAAATGAATTAGAAGAGGAACTTCCAGAAAGCACGGTTGATTTTTTCTTAAGTGATTTTAATGAATTAAAAAATCAATCTTATCAAGAAGCAATTGCACCCATTATTTCGTTTATTGATGAAATGCAAATTTTGCCTGTTTTTAATCAAGAAGATAGGAAAATGAGAAATATTGAAGAAATTGTAAAAGATAATTTTTTAACCATTTTTTCTTTAGATCAAGTTTCGCTAGGTGAAAATGTTACAAAAACAATTGCAGGATTTGTAATGGGGCAGATTTTGCAATTAGTTCAGGGAATGTCATTCGAGGAACATATTATTTTTGTAATTGATGAAGTTGCGGTTGTGGAAAATCCAATTTTGCGTCGTTTTTTATCAGAAGCTAGAAAATATAATCTTTCTTTGATTTTAGCACAGCAATATTTTAGTCAAATAAGTGAAGAGTTACAAAAATCAATTTTTTCAAATGTGCTTAATTATTACATATTTCGTGTATCACGAGCAGATGCACAGATTTTAGAATCAAATATTCAAATGGAAGTTGCTGTTCATGATTCTTATCGAATACGCATGAAAATTCTAACAGAATTAGCAAATCGAGAATGTATTTTGCGTGTAAGTAGTAATGGAAAAGTTTTACCAGCTTTTAAAGGAAAAACGCTGGATTTTGTTTCACTTCCAAGACAAAACAAAAGTCAAATATTAAGCACAAATTTGCAAGTAAAAAATAAAAACAAAATCAAACAAGAAATGAAAAAAATTACCTTTCATATTGGTGAAAAAATTAATTTAAAAGACATTATGAGCTCGCAATCAACAGGTAGGAGGAGGATTCATTTAAATGAATAAAAAAGAAGCAATGGTAATTGCAAATAAAGTTTTTGAAAATATTTTTAGGCAAAAATGTCCCTATCATTTAGAAGAAATTTTAACCGAATTTGCTTTTGATATTAAACTTCCCCAAAAAGTAATTGACAATACAACAGGAGAAGAAACTTGGGCAAGTTCAATTAATCCAACTAAATTTATTACACAAAAAAATTCAGAAAATTTTAATAATGGAAAAGGCTGGATGCTCAAAAAAAGAGAAATAAATAGTTTAGAAGATATTATAAAATTGTGGAAAAAAGTAAATTTTACAACAACCGAAAGAATTTATGATTCAAGCAATATTTCGCAATCTGATACAATTTATAGTTCTGAAAATTTATACCGCTGTAACGATTGTAGAGCATGTAAGAATTCGTTATATTTAGATGGTGGAAATAAGTTAGAATATTGTATTGCATCACAAAGAAGTTCGAATTCTTCGTTTTGTATTCGTGTAGATGATTCAGGAAGTTGCACAAATAGTTATAATGTAATTTGTTCAGCTAAAATTAGCAATTCCTTATTTATTCAGGATTGCAACAGTTTGCATGAATGTATTTTTTGCTCACATATTTCGAATCGAAAATATTGTATTTCCAATATGCAATTTGAAAAAGAAGAATATTTTGAAATAAAAAAAGAAATTGTAAAATGGATTTTAAGTGGAAAAAAATAAAAAAACAATTAGCCTAATTATGGATTTAAAAATAAAAGAAACGATAATTAGATAAATGTTGAAAAATAATAAAAGGCAGGATAGAAAGGACGAATTTAGTTATTTGCTTGAATGTATAAAAAGTTATATTGACAGTATAATATTAATATGCTATAATATAAATAGCTTATAAGTTCATACGAGGTCATTGAGCTTATCCGAGATTATGTGTCCGCATAATCTCTATTTTTTGCATAAAAATAAGAAAAAGGCAGGGTGTCCGCCCTACCTACAAAGATTATTCTTTGTTTTCTTGGTCTTTATCATTTTTATTGTTAGACAATAGTAAAATGATTAGTTTCCAGATTAAATCATATGAGGTCATATTATTTATCCTCCTTTCTTCAAGATTACCTTGCGAAAGGCTTTTGGAATTGTACCACACATTTATTTTAATAGCAATAATTTTTTTAATAAATTAATTTTGAAGGAGAATTTATAAAGCTTAAACCTAAGTAAAATCAACTGAGAGCAGAATTTTAATGATTTGTCAATTGACAAATTTACATAAATATGATATAATTTAAGGTAGGGGATATTACAGAGATAACATAGGTTATTTCTGTTTTTTGTTCGAAATTATTTTGTATTAATGATTGAAATCGTATAAAAATTGAAACCTAGTTTAAGAATTCACTTAAACTAGGTTCATCGATAAAACTTATATTAACTTTCAGCGAAAACTAATATACATAATAGTCTAAGCTAACATATATCACTATATGAATAACCTATATACCACATATATTAATCAGTTGCTAGACAATAAATGCACTCATCATAGCCATATTCATCTCGAAATAGAGACTATTAATAACCACAATTAAATACAAGTATCATCATGACTTGGAATAAATTACCTATCATTTAACCATTGATTAGACATAAAAATGAATATTTCAATAGCTTACAAACAAATAATTTACTCAGACCGCGTCCGACATAATATAACCAAAGGATTGCTTCAGCTATATTACATCTTAGCTCGAATAATAAAAAGCCAAAAATTGACCTCATATTACTCTAAGTTAGGCTAATATAAACCTTATAATTATAGTATTGTCGAATTTTGAAAAAATATTCAGAAATTTTTTAAAAAATATATTGACAAATGTAGATAAAAGTTGTATTATCATAAAAACAAAAAGAAAGGAGCAAAATTTTGAAATTCAAAAAAGAGCAAACAACGCAAGAATGGTTGCCTTTTGAGAATATCTATGAAAATGGACTGATATTTTATAAAAATTCTTTTATTAAAATTTTAAAAATCAATCCTATCAATTATGATTTAAAATCTAAATTAGAAAAAGAATCTATTTTAAATTCTTATAAAAACTTCTTAAAAATCTGTGATTTTGATATACAGATATTAATTCAAAGCAAAAAAGAAGATATTTCTAAAACCATTTCCCAAATCAATCAAGTAAGTGAAAAAAATGAAAAAATTCAAGAAATGAAAGAAAATTATATAAAATATATTACCCAAATGAACAAAGAAAAAAACTCATCTTCTAAGAATTTTTTTATCATTATCCAAAAAAAAGTAGATATTCTAAACAAAGGAATCGAAGACTTCATGGAAGAAGAAACCAAAGCATTCGAATATTTGAACGAATGTTATTTTAAAATCAAAGAAACATTAACAAGATGTGGAAACCTTGTTGATGAAATTAATTCAAAACAAAATGTAATTAACATTTTACAATCTTTTATTCATTAAAAATCCAAAAATAATTAAATAGAGGTGAAGAAAATAGAAAATTTTTTAAATGGTACGCTAAATCTAAAAGATAAGTTAGCACCAGGTTATATCAATCTTAGCAATCCCAAATACATAGAATTAGATGGAAAATATTATGCAGGTTTATTTATTGTGGATTATGAAAGAGAATATAGTGAAATTATCTTTAAAAATCTCATAAATACTAATGTAAACGTAAACATTTCAATATTTTATGAAAAACAAGATAGCTATAAAACAATAAAAGATTTAACCTATAGCATTGGAAATACTGGTGTGAATTTAAAATTTGGAAACAGTAATAAAGAAGATATTGATTTAGCAGCATTTTCCTATAATGATGCTAAATACATAAGAAAAGAGATGCAAATAAACAATGAAGAAATGTATTATTTATATACCTATTGCATCGTAATGGCGAAAGATGAAAAAGAATTGCAGACCAATATATCAAAATTAGAAAGTATTTTACAAGCTTCAGGTTTGATACCAAGAAGAGCAAATTTTAGGCAAGAGCAGACGTTTTTAAGTTGCTTACCAATTATGGAAAACAGCAAAGATTTGAAATCAGTTACAAAGAGAAATGTTTTAACACAAGGATTAGTAGGCACGTATCCTTTTATTTCTTCTACACTATGTGACGAAAATGGTGTATTTTTAGGAAGTAACTTATACAATAATTCGATGATTTTAGTCGACCGATTTAACAAAGATAAATATAAAAATGCTAATATGTGCGTGTTTGGAACAAGTGGTGCAGGAAAGTCTTTTTATATAAAATTATTAATTTTAAGATATCGATTATTAGGAATGGAACAATATATTATTGACCCAGAAAGAGAATATAATAAAATTGCAGAAAATTTAGATGGAACACTCATAAAACTTGGACCAAGTTCTGATACCTACGTTAATATCTTTGACATTAGAGAAGAAAGTATGGAAGACGGAGTCGGATATTTAAGTAGTAAATTGCTAAAATTAAGAGGATTTTTTAGCTTAATTTTTGGCGAAATGGAAGAAGAAAAAATGGCAATTTTAGAAGAAAAATTAATCCAAATGTATAAACAAAAAGGTATTACATTTGAGGATGAATCTTTATATAAAAAGCCACAAGAAGGAAAAATTCCAATTATACCATCTTTTAAAACAAGTGAAGAAATGCCAATTTTAGAGGATTTATATCATTTATTAGAAGATGAAAAAGATAAAATATTTAAATTAAAATTATATCCATTTATTTATGGTTCTTTGAAATTTTTTAATCATCATACAAATGTGGAATTGAATAATAAATTAATTATTGGTGATGTATATGATTTAGGAGAAGAAAATTTGAAATATGGGATGTACATGTTTACCGATATTTTTTGGGATAAAATCAAAAGAGATAGGAATCAAAATAAGGCGATTTATTTAGATGAAATTTGGCGATTAATAGGTGTTACTTCAAGCGGATTTGTGGCTAGTTTTATTTATAAAATTTTTAAAACAATTCGAAAATTTGGAGGAAGTGCTGTCGCAATAACACAGGATATTTCTGATTTATTCAGTTTGCAAGAAGGGGCTTATGGAAAAAGTATTTTAAATAATTGTAGCATAAAATCTTTCTTTTCTTTGGAAGAAGAAAATATTATGGTTCTTGAAAAATATGCCAATATTTCAGAAAAAGAAAGAATTGAAATGAAATCTTTAAAAAGAGGTGAAAGCCTAATGTTTATAGGCGATGACCATATTTTAGCTAAAATTGAAGCTTCAGAATACGAAAAAAATTTAATTATATAGGAGGAGTAAATGAAAAAAATATTAACAGCCATTGGAAATCCGATGCTAAATCATAAAATAAAAAATACAGAAAATTATGAAGTATTAAGTGAAGATATAAAAATAGATGAAGAACTATTGGAGTGGATAGAAAAAACGCAAGAGGTTGATATTTTATTTTTGTGTAGCCATATTATTCGTAATTATAAAATTGATGAATTTATACAAATTATCCGAAAAATAAAAGAAGATATTTTAATTATATTTTTTGAAGGAGAAAATATAGAAAGTAGTGTAAAAGAAGATGAGCATTTAAAAATATATAATTCTCTTGACTTAGATTTGGAGATTTTAGAAAAAATTTTGCAAAAAGTAATTCAAAAAAATATTAGAAAATATACTTCAAAAACCATTTCGATTTCAGGTGTCAGTGGGGTGGGGAAAAGTACGTTTTCCACATTTCTTGCAAAAAGTGTGGAAAATCAATCTATTAAAACATTACTCATTGATTTTGATTTAGAAGAAAGTCAAATTAGAACATTATTGAAAATAAAAAAGCAACCACAAAGTATGGAAACATTGAAGGATATGGTTATACACATAAATAAAAATTTAGATGTATTATCCCATTTAGATTTTATTTATCCACAAGACCATCCAATTGACTTTTTAAAAATTCAGGAAATATTTCATATATTTAAACAAGAATATAATTTAATTATTATTGATACTTCTTCAAAATTGGAAAATGAATATACCAAAAGAATATTTTACAATAGCGATGAAATTATTTTTTTATTAGAACCAAATATTTTAGGGGTAAAAAAATCTAAAAATATGTTAGAAGTATTAGAAAATGATTGGAAAATTGATTTTTCAAAAATAAAACTAATATTGAATAAAGCCAATATTTATCAAATATCAAATACCATTATTGAAGAATTATTTCCAGATATAAAGTTACTTGGCAGAATGAAATATAATGATGCGTATAATTTAATGATTAACAAAAATGTAGATAAAAAAGAAATTAAAAGAGAATATGAAAAAATGTATAAAAGGATTTGTTAAATGAAATAATTTTCCAAAATTCCTTGCAATTTTCTAAAAATTTATATATAATACAAATATGAAAAAATAAAAGGAAAAGAGGAAAAATATGGATAGACAAGAGGAAACAATCGTTGAGAGAAATATTGAAGAAGAAATGAAAACAGCCTATATTGATTACGCCATGAGCGTTATTGTTTCTCGTGCTTTGCCAGATGTTAGAGATGGTCTAAAACCAGTACATAGAAGAATTCTGTATTCAATGCATGAAGACGGAATTACATCAGACAAGCCATATAGAAAATGTGCCAATACAGTAGGGTCTGTTTTAGGAAGATATCATCCCCATGGAGATGCATCGGTTTATGATGCCATGGTAAGATTAGCACAAGATTTTTCAATGCGTTATATGTTAATTGATGGACACGGAAATTTTGGTTCAATCGATGGTGATGGAGCGGCAGCCATGAGGTATACAGAAGCAAGAATGGCGAAACTTTCAGAGCAAATGTTAGTCGATATCGAAAAAAATACTGTCAATTTTATGCCAAACTATGACGACCGATTACAAGAACCAACTGTGTTACCAACCAAAGTTCCAGCCCTATTAATCAATGGTTCTTCAGGAATTGCAGTAGGTATGGCAACCAATATACCACCACATAATTTAAATGAAATAATCGATGGATTAATCAAAATAATTGAGGAAGATGATGTTACAGATGAACAATTAATGACGGTTATCAAAGGTCCAGATTTTCCTACAGGAGCAACTATCTTAGGAAGAGAAGGAATTAAGCAAGCTTATACAACAGGTAGAGGAAAAATCACATTAAGAGCTGAAACTGAAATTGAAGAAATGTCAGGAAATAGACAAAGAATTGTTGTTACATCTTTACCATATCAAGTCAACAAAGCTAAATTAATTGAAAATATTGCAGCCCTTGTAAGAGATAAAAAAGTCGAAGGAATTTCTGATATTAGAGATGAATCTGATAGACAAGAAAGAGTCAGAGTTGTTATTGAATTAAAAAGAGATGCCAGACCACAAGTTACGCTAAATCAATTATATAAACATACAGCAATGCAAGAATCTTTTGGAATTATTATGTTAGCATTAGTAGATGGCGAACCTAAAATCTTGACATTAAGAAAATGTTTAGATGAATTTATTAAACACAGAAAAGAAGTTGTTTTACGTAGAACAAAATTCGAGCTTGAAAAAGCAGAAGCAAGAGCTCATATATTAGAAGGATTACGTATTGCAATTGATAATATTGATGAAGTCATCAACATCATTCGTTCTGCTTATGATGACGCCAAAGAAAAATTAATGGAAAGATTCGGGCTTTCCGATATTCAAGCACAAGCAATTTTAGATATGCAATTAAAAAGATTATCTGGTTTGCAACGTGAAAAAATCGAAGAAGAATATGCTGAATTAATGAAATTGATTGCGTATTATAAAGATGTTTTAAGTAGTGAAACATTAGTATTTAATATCATCAAAGAAGAACTTCTTGAAATTAAAGAAAAATTCGGTGACGAAAGATTAACTAAAATTGTTGCTGCAGAAGGTGAAATTGATGTAGAAGATTTAATCAAAGAGGAACAAACTGTTGTAGCATTAACTAATTTTGGATATATCAAAAGAATGCCAGTAGATACTTATAAAAGCCAAAGACGTGGTGGAAAAGGTATCATGGGAATAACAACAAGAGAAGAAGATTTTGTAAAAGAAATTTTTACGACTTCGACACATGATACAGTTTTATTTTTTAGCAATAAAGGAAAAATGTATCGATTACGTGGTTATGAAATTCCAGAAGCAGGTAGAAATGCTAAAGGAACAGCGATTGTAAATTTATTGAATTTAGAATCAGGTGAGAAAATATCAGCAGTTATTCCAATTCAAAATTTCGCAGATGGAAAATATATTCTAATGGCAACAAGAAATGGAACAATTAAGAAAACAGCCCTAAAAGAATATGATACTAGCAGAAAATCTGGATTAATGGCGATTACATTGAAAGATAATGATGCATTAATTGATGTAAGATTAACAGATGGAGAAGATAATGTAGTGCTTGTTACCAAAAAAGGACAATGTATTACATTTGACGAAAAAGATGTTAGACCATTAGGTAGAAGTGCACAAGGTGTTATTGGTATGCGCTTGGATGAAAATGATGAAGTAATTGGTATGGAACCAATTGTTAGAGGAGGAAAAGCAACATTGCTTGCCATAACAGAAAATGGCTTTGGAAAAAGAACGGATTTAGATGAATATCGTGTTCAAAATAGAGGAGGAAAAGGTGTTATCACTTATAAAATAACACCAAAAACAGGAGATATTATTGGAATAAAAGTAGTCAACGGTGATGAAGATGTCATGTTAATTACTGACACAGGAACGATAATTCGTTTAAAAGTTGCAGAAATTAGTATACTTGGAAGATCTACACAAGGAGTCACTTTAATGAGAACCAATGATGGAAAAGTAGTAAGTATAGCAACATTAGAGCCAGAAGAAGAGGATGAAAAAGAAGAAAAATAATCAAAAACAAGGTAGATTTTGTTTCTACCTTGTTTTTTACAGTCCTAGCTACTTGACATTTTATGTAAATTATGATAAAATACTAAACATAACACAGAGAAAGGGTGATTTTTTGAAAAAATATAAAGAAATTGTACGGATTGGACTAGTTCTTTTGTGGGTTATAGGACTTTTACTGACTTTAGTTCGAGTCCGAGAAGATCCCAATATTATTATTCTTACCATAGCAATAAGTTTTATTGGGATGATGGGGACAAAAGAGCCCATTATAATATTGGCAGTCATTGAATGGGGCATCTTTTTCGGGTATGCTTCAGTTATGGGCTATTTTTTTATTAAACAGCCACAGGATGTCACAAAGGTGTTGATAGCAATAGGAGTTTTTATTCTTCTTGTTATGATAAGAAGGATAAAAAATTTTTCAAATTATGTTTTTTAACCAAAAACAAGAAAACCGACGGAAGCAATTCTAGTCGGTTTTTCGCTTTTTAAATCTTAAATCTTCGCCAAAAAATCGCAAAATTCTGTAATATCCCGCAATTCGTGAAGAAATTCTCGTCGTATAAATTTTTTCAATTTCGTCAGGTCGTAAATTTGTGGAAATAATTGTTTTGGTAATTTTGTTATTTTGGTTTAATAATCGTGTATTGATAATCGTAAATAATTCTGTTATGTATAATTCGCTGGTATGTTCTGTCCCTAAATCGTCAATAATTAATAAATCAGAAGTTAATATATTTTGCATTAAATCAAATTTGGAATTCTCTTTTCCAAATTTTGCATTTATAATTTCTTCGAACATCACTGGTGCTGTTTGATATAGAACCGTTTTGCCAGCAGATAGAAGTTCGTTGGCAATACAATTTGTCATAAAAGTTTTGCCTAGCCCTGTATTTCCAGTAAATAAAAGATTTTTTTCTTCAGGATTGTCAAAATCTCTAATAAAATTTTGTGCCTTATCTTTTATAATTTCAATATTTTCTCGTGGTGAAAGTTTTGATTTATATGCATCTGGATTTTTTTCTGAAGAGAAAACAGAAATATTAAATTTAGAAAAATTCTCTTTTTGCAAATTTCCAATATTGGACTTATTATAATAAATATTAAATAATTCTTGCTTTAGACAATGACACATAGTGGAAGTACCATTTTTTTCAACATAACCAGTATCTTTGCATTGTTTACATTCAAAATGAGGTTTTAAATAATTGGTATCTTTTGATAAATCTTTTAGAAATTTATTTTTTTCTTTGATTAATTCGGCTGATTGTTTTTTTAAATCAGTTAATAATTTTGTTCGTTCAGAAGTTTCCGATTGTAAAATTAATTTGGCTGTTTTAATTGAAATATTTGCAAGTTGTATTTCAATTTCTGATAATCTAGGATTGACAGATAACAACTCGCGTTTTCGATTTTCCGCCTGTTGTATGGCGTTATTGCGTTTGAGTTCGTATTCATTTAAAATCTGTTTTAGTACGGAAATTTCCATGATTTATCCTCCTTAATTATCATACAACGCATCCCAATTGTCAAAAGTACTTTGTGTATATTCTAAAGCCATTTGTTTGACTTGTTTTATTTTCTTGTCTTTTGTTTTGGCAGAATCTAAATAAGCGTTTACATCAGAAACACTCGAAAGTCCTTTGTTGTGCCAATCAGATAAAAGTGTGTCAATGTATTCAAAATTAATTGTATTTTTTGTAGCAGCTCTTTTTAAAGCAATTTCTATAATATCCATATCGTATTTGTAATTTTCAGTCCATTTGATGATATATTCTTCATCATAAGCAGTAAGATTTCTGGATAAATTAAGTTTTTGAGCAATTTTTTTCTTTAAAATATTGGTTTTTTCGCGACGTTCAAAATATAAATCTAAATCATTATAAGTTTTGATGTTTTCTCGATTCCAACCTTCTGCAACCGTTCGAAGATAATTTGGATGCAAAGCTCGATTTTCAAAAGCATAACTAAATAAAGCAATCATGACTTGCTCATCAAATCCATATTTTTCGAACCATAATTCAATATCAGGATACCAAGATGGAGCCATTGTTCCAGAGAAAAATTGCGAATTGATACTATCGATTACTTTTGCACGTGCTTGACTTTCTGCATTTTTTTCAATATCTTTTGGAGAAAGACTTACCTTTGGATGATATAATTTATTTAATTCAATTTCTTGAAGATTTGCTAAAGAATAACCATTTGGGTTTTTGATAAAAAGACCTGCACCTTCCCAATATTTGATAGCATCTTGCACGGTTGGAAAATCTAAATCAAGCGTTTTAGATAAATCATTGATTTTTATTTCACTATTATGTTTTGACAAAAAAAGAACATAAAAATAAACCTTAACAAATTCACTTTTTGCTTCAGGTAAATATTCTGTAAAAAAGATATCTGGTATTTCTGTACTTGAGAATAAAAAAGATTTATCACTTTGATTTAGTTTCATAAAAAGCCCCCATTTTTATATATTTATCAACACATTTTTTAGAATATTGTATTGTATTTTTATTCTTTTTAAATTCTTTTGTACAGTATTCTTATTATACCATTAACTTTTTTAAAACACAATACAGAAAATATTTTTGCTAATAAAATGCAATGAGGAGTAAGAAAAAAAGCTATTAGGCTTTTTTCTAATAGCTCTTTTTCAACTTAATTGCTTTTTGTAAATTCAAGATATTTTTTCTGAAATAGATAAATTTTTTGTTTTTTATAGTATTTTATAATATAAATTAATACAGATACAATATTTTCACTCTGTACTCCAAGAATACTAAATAGTAAAAAAGGTAAAAATAATCCGATAAAAAGATAGATTTTTAAGCGAATGGATGTGAAAATAAAATTCAAAAATCCATACAAAATTCCAGCAAAAATACTATCGAATATAGCCGTTTGATAATCGATTAATCCGAACAATTTAGATTTGAATTTGTAATCTTTTGGTATAATAAAATTCATTTTTCAAAAACCTCCTAAATAAAATCTTTTAATTTATTATGATGATATTTATAAATATGACGAAACATTTCTTTTACATAAAAATTGCATTTTGCAATAACTAAAATAATTGCAAAATAAGAGATTTGAGATAAAATATTTCCAGTGAAAAATTCTAAACTAAAACCTATAACTAAAATAAGAGTAATCAAAATTTGTCTAAATAGTAAAATTAGAAATTGCTTTAACCATCCTTTAAAAAATCCCTCAAATTGATGGTGAATTAGACTAATCCAAGCAAAGGGTGCAATTAGTACAAGTATTTTGCACAAAAGATAACAAACAGATGAAGTAATGAAAATATAAAAATATCCAAAAATAGAGAGTAATTTTAATATTCCGTCAAAAGAAAACAAGTCAAAAGTTTGGAAAGAGGGATATAATATTGAATGAATATGATTTATTAAATAAGAAAGATTAATTTCATAACCAGTTACAGAATTTCCAATTTCGCCGATACAATTACAGAGTAAAGTTGTAAAATCAATTAATTTTTCGCAAAGCCATAAAGAAGAATTCATACAAGTTGCGAAAATAATGCACTTAAATATAAATTGATAAGGGGAATCGACATTAGAATAAGTTAAGTGAGAAACAACAAATTTAAAAATATAAAATAATAAAATGCCGAAAATAAGGCTATTGGCAATTAATAATAATCCATTTGTTGCATTAGTACCAAACAATTTTTGAAATTTTGTATCATGAATTATATCGGAATTAATAAATAAAATATCATCTAAATGAGAAAAAACGGTGTTGTCAATTGATGAGAAAAGTTTAACAAAGATGCTATTTAAAGTATCACAAATTAAACTTGTTAAATTAATAGTTTCGCTGTCCAAATGGTGTTCCTTTAGGATAAAATAGTTTCAACAAAAGAAAGAACTAAATCAATGCATATAATTAGCACATAAGAAGTAATGCTTCCTTTTATCAAATTATTAGCGCGATAAATTTTCTTTTCATCACCCAAACTGAATTTTCTCATCAACAATCCAGTTGCAATCGCAACAGCGACAAAAGAAGTTGCAATTTTTACAATATAAGTTTTAACTTTCGTAAAAGCACCAGTCAAAGTTGAAACCAATTTTGGATCTGCACCAAAACAAATATTGCTAAACATGCAAAAAAATACAACAGCTACAAAAAGCGTGTAAAATAATAAAAATTTTTTTCGTTTCATAAATAAAACTCCTTTCTAAAAATAAATTAAATTAAAAAGTAGTCACCTTCTTTCTTGTTAAATTTTTAATAATTTGAAAATTTGCAAGAAATTGCAATATAAGAAAAAATAGTATAAACTGATGAAGAAAATCAGTTTGAATAAAAAATTTTCTTTTCAAATTTTATCTATCATACAATAAATTTTATAAAATGTCTATACTTTTTTGAAAATTTGTGTTAAAATTATTTATATTGTTAAAATTAAAAATATAAGGAGGAAAATGATGATAGAAAAAACAACAAAAATTGGTGATTTATTAGAACAAAATCCAGAAAAAGCAGATATTTTATTAGAAGCAGGAATGCATTGTTTAGGATGTCCTGCATCACAAGCTGAAACATTAGAAGAAGCTTGTGCAGTTCATGGAATTGATGTAGATGAATTAGTTGCCAAGTTAAATGCTTAAAAATAAGCCAAGCTTACTTGGCTTATATGCATTCATAGCTCAGTAGGATAGAGCGTCCGCCTCCTAAGCGGAAGGTCGCTGGTTCGATTCCAGTTGGGTGCACCAGAAATAAAAAGAAGAAATCTGTTATTTACCAATGGCAGATTTCTTTTTTAAATTAGAAACGTAAAAAAATCAAGAAAAGTCTTGCAAACTATTTTAAAATATGATATAATTTCAAACGATAGTTTTTTACATAGAAAAAATCGACAAATTTCTGGAATTTGTCACAAAAGAAAGGAGATCGAAATGGAGTTAAGTGTAACTTTGGAAAATAAGCAGGAAAGGAGAATTGAACGGAAGAAAAATCGTAAATTAATTTTATTTTTTATATGTACAATTTCTGTGGTAATAGAAGTGAATATAGCGATATGTGAATTGCTATCACTTACTAAACCAGATACTCAATTTGAAAGAATTGAGGAACTCATAGAGCGAGAAAAGAAAAAAGAAGCGTTGCAAATAAAAATGGCAAAAGAAAGAGAAGAAAGAATAAAGAAAGAAACAGAAATGGAAATTGGTAGACAACAAGCAAGAGCCAAAGAAAGGCAAGAAGCACATAGACAAGCAATGCTTATAAAGAATCAGTTTCTTCATCTTTTAGATGAAGTAGACTTTTTTGGAAAGCTGATTCAAATTGAAGCATCAGGCTCGTATGAAGATTGTAGGCGTGTAGGTTCTGTGACACTCAATAGAGTGAGGACAAACTATATTGATTTTAGGGATGTTCATACAATTCGTGAAGTATTCTATCAGGGAACACAATATAGTGATGAGAGTAAACAGAGAATGGAAAAAGGAGTCGAAGTGGAGCCCGAAGTTATGGCAGTAGCCAATGGACTTCTTAAAGGGGAAATTCCCTGCCTAGAAGAAAAGATTCTTTTTCAGTCAAGGAAACGTAATAGCTGGATGGATGAGAATATTATAGATGCAAATCTTCCAAACTCAGAACAGTATTATGCATATCCCGATGACTTTGAAGAAAAATGTATTATACAATAAAATTAATTTATGAAATCATTTGAAAAGGGAGTTTTTTTCAAATGTTAATATATATTCCTGCTTTTTCAAAGGCAGATAAAAACCAAAGAGATTTTCATAAAGAGACTGTTACACAGAAAAATTTGTGCAACAGTTTTTTTATTTACATGCGTAAAAAAGTTAGCAAAAGCCTTGTCAAGCATAGAAAAATATGATATAATACAGAATGGTAAAGTTTTTGCCAAATAAAAACAACGTATTTGCGCTGTTAAACGAAAGGAGAATAGTATGGGAGAAGATGGAGATTGGCAGAACTTGAAGAAGGAATTAGGAAGTAGAGACACACGGAAGAAATTTCTTCAAGCAGGTATAATAGTATTATGGACAGGTGTTGCAATCTGCAATAATACATATACAGCTACTGCCACTGCCACAATCAAAGAATCAGACGTGAAAGAAATAGAGATGGTAGAAATAAAACAAAAGCCATCAGTGTTTTTAGAAGCGGAAGATTCTGATGAAAAAATTTCCGATATTGTAAAATATCAAAAAAGACGCGAGGAAGAGCGTCTAGAAAAGGAAAGAGCTTTGCAAAAAGCAAGAGAAGAAGCTAGAGCCAAAGAACGGCAAGAGGCTCGAAGAAAAGCTCTTGCTGAGAAAAAAGCAAAAAGAAAAAAAGAGAAGGCTGAAAAAGAAAGGGCTGAAAAAGAAAAATATATGTATCTTTTGCCAGAAGAATCCCTTCTCGGCAAAATCATTGAAGCCGAAGCTGCAAAATCAATGGAAGATAGGCGAAGAGTAGGCTCTGTGGTATTAAACAGAGTTCGTACAACCTTTATTGACTTTCGTGATGTACATACAATTCACGAAGTGCTTTATCAAGATAGACAGTATCATAATGATACAAAAAAAATAATAGCAGAAGGACTAGAAGCAAGTCCAGAAGCAAAGGAGGTTGCGCATGGCTTATTAACAGGGGAGATTCCTTGTTTGCCAGAGAGAATTCTTTTTCAATCGAGAACAGAAAAAGACTGGATGCCAGGTCATGTAAAACGTGCAGATCTTCCAGATCAGGAACAGTTTTACGGAGAGCCCATCTATTTTGAAGAAGGATGTCTTCTGTATTAAATTTCTTTCGGAGAGCTGCTACCACACAGGATAATTTTTGTGGTAGCAGTTTTTTCTTATTTTCAAAACGCTTGTCAAAAAATGTAAAATATGATATAACTATAAAATAATTTATAAAGAAGACAGGTGAATCATGGAAGAAAAATTTATGAAAGAAGCGCTAAAAGAAGCCCAAAAAGCTTTCGAAAAAGATGAAGTGCCAGTTGGTGCAGTTATTGTAAAAGACAACAAAATTATTGCAAGAGCACACAATATTAAAGAACTCAAATGTGACGCAACTAATCATGCTGAAATTTTAGCGATTCAAAAAGCATGCAAAAAATTAGGCGCTTGGCGTTTAGAAAATTGTGATATGTATGTTACGCTTGAACCATGTCCAATGTGCACAGGAGCTTTAATTCAAGCTAGAATTCGAACATTATATATTGGCACACAAGATGATAAAACAGGTGCTTGTGGTTCTGTATTGAATTTATTAGATTATAAATTTAATCATAAAATTGAAGTACAAAAATATATATTAAAAGATGAATGTGAGACAATCCTTAAAACATTTTTTAAACAACTACGAAGTCGCAAAACGAAGGATAAAGAAAGGAAATAAAAAATGAAAAAAATTCAAATCCTCAAAAAATGTGCATTTTTATTTTGTGTTATTGTAATTCTGATGATTGTTGTTTCAATTATGCTGAAATATGAGGTAGAAGGAGAAAAAGAACTACCTTATCATATATCGAAAATATTTGTCATCAGCACAGTAGAGGGAACACCGACAGATGATGGAGAAAATATTTGGAATATTAATATCAAGCAAGCCAATGATTTATATTTTTATATTGAGAAAAACGAAACAACAGAAGAAACCATAAAACAAATCACAATCGAAAATTTTTCATTAACAAAAGCACCACAAAAAGGAGAAGTGACAATTTATAGACCAACTGGTGAATTGGAAAATTTGTATACTTATAGTGAACAAAATTATTTAAATGAAAGCATCACATACACAGGAGCTACCATAGATGATTTGAAAACTTTAGAAATTGCAAACACAGGAGGGGTTATTGGTTACAGAGTTGCACTCAATAATTTAGGGAATTTTATTTCAAATGATTCTACGGAAATTACGTACAATGGCACACTTTTACAAAATATTGGTGTAAACATAGAGGAAATAAAATTGGAATTAAGTTTCGATATATTGATTGAGACAAATGAAAATGTAACGTATAAAGGAACTTTGTCAGTTGCTTTACCAGGAGAAGATTTAATTCAAAATGGTGCTTCTAATTTTGAAATTAAAGATTTTGATAATGTTATTTTTAAAAGAATATAATGTGTGAAACAAGTACAAAAAATGTGCTTGTTTTTTGCTAAAATTTCCAAAATATCAAAAAAATTGTATAGACAAGTAAAACAAAATATTATATAATAAAATCAGAAAATGATAAAATAGGATAGGTATATGAGAATAGATGATTTTGAAAAGATGCAGCAAAATCTTGCCAAGCTAAAAAATAATTTACAAAGCATACAACAGGTAGAAATGACAAAATCAGCAAAGCGTAAAGCCAAAAAAAGACGAGCTGTACAAAAAGAAATAAATCGAATAAAGCATCCCAAAGTAACCCAATTTGCAAAAGAGGAACATATCATTGTGATGATAACCATTGCAATTGTGGCTTTTACATGTATTTTTTCCACGAGTATATTTGCTAAAACCATGTCTGAAAACATAACCGAAAATCCGTCAATTCAAGAAAAGCAAAACGAAGAAAAAGAAGTATCTCAAAATACGGTACAAAATGAAAATCAAGAAAAACAGATAAGTGATACAGAATTTGTTTTAGAGAAAAATGAAAATGCCATTCAACTAGAAGAAATTTTGTTAGAAAATATTAGTGTATTAAAATCGAAAGAATATATAGAAGAAGAACGTCCACTTGCATTTGAAATGACCTATCAAGAGAATCCAAATTTACCAGAAGGAGAAGAGGTTATAAGCAAAGAGGGAGTAGATGGAAGACAACAAGTCAAAGTAATTAAATCTTATGAAAATAATAGATTAGTAGCAGAAGATATTTTAGAATCGATTGTGATAGAAAGTGCCACTCCACAAGTAATTGACAAAGGAACTTCAAAATTTTTAAGCAATAACAAAGCACATTTAGGCGATACGATGTATACCACGAAAGAAATTGTACTAATGGATAGTGCAAATGATTCAGCTAATCAAATTTGTACAATATTTAAAAGTTTGGATATAATTTTATTAGAATTACAAGGCGAAGAATGGTGTAAAATAGAATGCGATGGATTACAAGGATATGTAAAATGCAAAGATTTAACATCAAGCAAAGTAACGCCAGGCATTGTGGAAGCCAATCGAATTCAAAGAATAAAAATGACATTAGCAAAAGAGATGCCATTAAATCATTCTACCAATCTAACTTTAGAGGATTACAAAAGAATTTTATCAGGTAATTTACAAGATAAAAATCACATCATAGAAGAAAATGCAGAAGTGTTTTATAATATGGATAAAAAATATAATATGAATGGTGTATTTTTAGCTTCCATGGCAATTCACGAAAGTGGTTGGGCAACGTCAACAATTTCAAAAGACAAAAAGAATCTATTTGGCTATGGTGCTTATGATCGTTCTCCATATGCTAGTTCATTTTCATTTGAAACTTATGCAGAAGGTATTGAATTGGTAGCAAAAGTCTTGGTAAAAAATTACATAAATGAAACAGGAACACCAATTTACGAAGGCGAATCTGCAAAAGGTTCTTATTATAATGGACCAACCGTTGCAGGTGTCAATGTTAGGTATGCTAGCGATGAAAATTGGAACAATAAAATATATAAGTATATGGAATATTTATATAATAAATTATAAAATGGAGTGAATATGAAATCTAAAATTTATAAAGTTGGATTGCCAGTATTATTAATAATATTGGCAATCTTATCCATCAACTTTGGATTTATCATCCGAAAAATAGCTAACAAAAATCAATTTGCAAATGATATGATACAAATAGCACAAGCCAATCAAGAACCAATTTTTCAAGTATCCAAAATTATAAAATACAGCAGTGCAGATGCGATTGATAATACAGCAGAACAAAATTTGCAAGATTTAAGCATCCAACAATATTCCGATATTGCGATTTATATTGACAATTTAACAGACGAATTAACTGAAAAAAACTCTGTCAAAGAATTATATTTAGACAATTTTAAAGTACAACTTGGCTATCAATATGGAACGCCAACGTTATACTATAAAAATCCTCTTGAAATTTCTAAATATCGAAAAATAGATGAAAATCAAATTCAAGATTCCTTAACTTACAATATTATTTACACCAACGAGCAAAATGAGGAAAGCAATTATGAAAAACCTACTTTTTTCGCAGATTGCTCAAATCCTATTACAATTGGTTATATCAATAAAAACATTATTAATCACTACCAAGTAACTGGGGAAAATAATTTAGTTTCTTTTGATGGCAGAATTTTTAATAATATGGATATCGATTTAAAAAATTTATCACCTAAAATCAGTTTTACCATTCATCTAAAAAATAATTTAGACCAAAATTTTGTATGCGATATGAGTGCTAAGTTGCCATTAGAAACAGAAGAAGGAAGTGTCAAAAGTGGGTATATTATTCAAATTATAGATGAAATAAAGTGTTATCCATTTTTTAGAGAAGTATAAAAATAACAAATTTCTTTACCAAACTACTTGAAAATTATTCTATTTCATTATATAATAACACAAAGCCAGAAAGGCTTCTTTTAAGGAAGGTATGTTTCAATAAAAAGCTATGAATTTCGTCAGGTTCGAGAGAAAGCAGCGATAAGTAGTGTATTTATGTGAGTTACATGCCTTCCTTAAGGGAAGTCTTAATTTATAGAAAAGAGGTGTTTTGAATATGGCGTATACAGCATTATACAGAAAATTTAGACCATTAAATTTTGCCGATATGGTAGGACAAGAGCACATAACAAAAACACTTAAAAATCAAATTATAGCAGAACGAGTTGGTCATGCTTATCTTTTTAATGGTGGACGTGGAACAGGAAAAACAACCACAGCAAAAATTCTAGCACGTGCAGTCAATTGTTTGAATCCTCAAAATGGTGAACCATGCAATGAGTGCGAAATCTGCAAAGAAATTTTAGATGGTTCTCTAACCGATGTAATTGAAATGGACGCTGCTTCTAACAATAGTGTAGAAGATATCCGAGCCATTCGTGATGAAGTAAACTTTTTGCCCACCAAAGCAAAATATAGAGTCTATATTATTGATGAAGTTCATATGTTATCAGTAGGAGCCTTTAATGCCTTATTAAAAACATTGGAAGAACCGCCAGAACATGTCAAATTTATTTTAGCAACAACGGAACCTCAAAAATTGCCAGCGACGATTCTTTCACGTTGTCAAAGATTTGATTATAAAAAAATAAATGACGAAAATATCATCAAACGCCTAAAAATTATTTGTTCAGAATCTAACTTAAAAATAACAGAAGATGCTTTAAAAACAATTGCTATTTTATCAGAAGGTGCCATGCGTGACGCTATCAGCATTTTAGAAAGATGTAGTCAAGAAAGTGCAGACGAAATTACCATTGAGCTTGTCAAAGATTTGGTTGGTTTGCCAAGTTTAGAATATATCACCAAACTCGCTAAAGCAATTTTAGAAAATCAAGAAATTGATGCTTTACAAGCAATTGATGAGGTAATAAATCAAGGAAAAAATTTGTATAATTTTTTATGGGAAGTTATCAAATACATAAAAGATATTTTACTTTTCAAATCAACTCAAAAACTGGAGTTATACTCTGAACAAGAATTGCAAGAAATTAAAAGTTTAGCTGATAAAACAGAAAAACAAAGACTTTTGCATGTAATTTATCAACTTTCAGAATTAGAAAGTAATATCAAAAGTTCGACACAAAAAACGATTATGTTTCAAGCTGGCATTATAAAAATCTGCATGAATCAAACCAATGGAGATATTGCCAACTTAGAAAATAAGGTTGCAATGTTAGAACAAAAAATAAATAATCTTAATTCAGTTTCAAAACCAATTAGGCAAGAAACGACCCAATCTATTCCAAGACCAGTTCAAAAAACAACCAATACGCAACCAGTAGCAAAACCAGTAAAACAAACAGAAGACTGGAAAGAAATTGTAGACAATTTAAAAAAAAGCGGAAAAATTCGATTATATACTTGTTTAGTAAATACAAACCTAAATAAATTAAATGACCAAACGTGGGAAATTGAATTTCCAAATGGTTTAACAGAATTTAACAGGAAAATTTTAGAAGATATTACCAACAGGAATGATTTAATTAAAACCATTGCATTATTAACAGGTCATGAAATTAATATTAAATTGAAAGATACTAAAAATGTAAAACCAGTAGAAACCACGTCATCAGGATTTGATGATTTAGGAATCGATATTAATATTATAGATTAGGAATAACATAATACTATTAAAAAATATCAATAAAAAGAAAGGAGATTTAAAAATGGCAAAACGAGGAGGATTCCCAGGAGGAATGGGAGGATTTGGCGGAATGAATATGAATCAATTAATGAAGCAAGCAAAAAAAATGCAAGAAGATATGGAAAAAACCCAAGAAGAGTTGCAAGAAAAAACATTTGAAGCAACAGCAGGAGGCAATGCAATAGCTGTTAAAGTAGATGGAGCCAAAGTAATCAAAGAAATAACAATTCAAAAAGATGTTGTCGACCCAGATGATGTAGAAATGTTACAAGATTTAATTTTAACATGTGTCAACGAAGCTCTAAGAAAAGTGGACGATGCCCAATCTGCAAGTTTCGGAAAATATAACATACCGGGGTTAATGTAATATGAATTATTCACCATCCATTGAAAAATTAATAGAAAGTTTTGAAAAGTTACCAAGTATAGGTCACAAAACCGCACAACGTTTAGCATTTTATATGTTAGATGTTAGCCAAGAAGAAGCCAAAGAATTCACAGACGCAATCTTAAATGCGAAACAAAATTTAAAATTCTGTTCCAAGTGTTTTAATATTTCTGATACAGACCCTTGTAATATTTGCTCAGATAGCAAAAGAGATAAAAGTACAATTTGTGTTGTAGAAGATGTGCGAGATGTTTTTGCTATGGAAAGAACGCATGAATATAAACGGAGTATATCATATTTTGCATGGTTCTATATCGCCAATGAATGGGATTGGACCAGATGATATTAAAATAAAAGAATTATTAGCAAGATTAATGGATGGAAGCGTAAAAGAATTAATATTAGCAACCAATCCGCGAGTTGAAGGAGAAGCAACATCCATGTATATTTCCAAATTGGTAAAACCAATGGGCATCAAAGTAACAAGAATTGCGAGGGGAATTCCAGTAGGCGGAGACTTAGAATATACCGATGAAATTACGCTGATGAAAGCTTTAGAAGGAAGAAGTGAGATGTAAAGGGAGATAAAATCTCTCTTTTTTTATACCAAACAATGTTTTTAAATTGCTATTGCCAAAAAAAAACACTTATGATAAGATATTAATACATAAGATAAAAAAGGGGGAAAAGACCAAAATGTCTTCAAAAGATAAAGGGAACGAAAAAGAATCATCAGAACAAAAAGAAAAAGAAATTTCGGACATCGAAAAAAAGATTAATGATAGCAAGCCACAAAAGAAAGAAAATAGCAATAACGCAAAAGAAATAAAAGAAGAAAAAGAAGATAGAAATTCGAAAAAAGAAAAACATATCAAAAATAAAAATATATTAGTATTGACTGTTGTAGCAACAATATCAGCTATTTTATTGATATTTTCTACCATATTTGCTTTATTAAATTTAGGCAAAAGAACAATTGCGAAAGGAGTATCGATTAAGGGAATTGATGTATCCAATCTAACAGTAGAAGAAGCAACCAATAAAATAAATGAAGCCATAAATGTAGAGTTATTATTAGGAATTAATCTAGTTTATGGTGATGATTATGCGATTGATTTTGATGCTAATCAAATACAATATACGTATGATATCTCAAGTGCTGTAAAACAAGCTTACCAAATTGGAAAAAACGAAAATATTATATTCAATAATTATGCTTTAATTGGCACAGTACTTTTTGGAAAAAACATAGAGCCAGAAGCAACTTACAATGAAGAATCATTAAATGGGATTATGGAAGATATCGGGTCTAAGGTACCAGGATTAGTAGTGCAAGCAAGTTATTATCGAGAAGGTGACCAATTGATTATTAATAATGGAAAACCAGGAATTGTAGTAAATAAAGACAAGTTAAAACAAGACATTTTAGAAAAAATAAAAAATAGAAATGCTATTGAAATTATGAAAAATAGTCAAGAAGAAATTGTCCAAATTCAAGTTGAAAATACGAATCCAGCTCCAATAGACTTAGACAAGATATATGCCGAAATACACACAGAACCAAAAGATGCTTATTATACAATGGAGCCATTTCAATTATTTGCAGAAGAAGATGGTGTAGATTTTGCCATTACCATGGAGGAGGCAAAAGCAATTATAAATAGCCAAGTACAAGAAGAATACAGTATTCCACTAAAATTAACACCAGCGACCAAAACCATTGATGATATTGGTACAGAAGCATTTCCTTATTTAGTATCATCTTACACAACGAAATATGATGCAAGTAACACCAACAGAAGTGGAAATTTAAAATTATCAGCCAATAAAATCAATGGTACTGTTTTGATGCCTGGTGAAGAATTTTCATTTAACGAAGTCGTTGGAAAAAGAACAATTGAAGATGGTTATCGCAATGCCAAAATTTATGAAAATGGGCAAGTAGTTGATGGATTAGCAGGTGGAATTTGCCAAATTTCTTCTACGCTTTATAATGCAGTATTACTTGCTAATTTAGAAGTAACAGAAAGACGTAATCATTCTTTCACATCCACCTATGTGCCAGCAGGAAGAGATGCAACAGTAGTGTATGGAACTCAAGATTTTAAATTTAAAAATTCAAGAAGCTATCCTATTAAAATTGAGGCAAATGTAGCCAATGGTATTGCTGAATTTAAAATACATGGAATTAAAGAAGAAGTTGAATATGAAATAAAAATTATTCCAGTTACAACCCAAACCATACCATACCAAACAGAGTATGTTCCAGATTCTGCTTTGCAACCAGGCGAACACAAATTAGAACAGGCAGGGCATAGTGGTTATAAAGTTACGACTTATTTAGAAAAAAGAATTGGGGGAGCAGTTGTATCAAAAGATGTATTATCAAATGACACATATAATGCAATGAAAGCAATTATTCATGTTGGACAATAATAAAATTGTTTTAAGATATAAAAATAGAAAATAGTATCATAAAATGGTACTATTTTTTTGTCAAAAGTTCAAAGAGATTCTATAAAGTATCACGAAAAATTACAAATATATTTATTTAAGACTTGTCTTTTTGGGGAAAGAATGTTAATATATAACAAAAGATTAAAATTATTTTTCTTGAAAAGAGTGGTGCGCCATAGAGGGGTCGAACCTCCGACCATCAGATTAAGAGTCTGCTGCTCTACCAACTGAGCTAATGGCGCATGTACATATTTATTATAAAACATAGATACTAATTTGTCAATAAAAATTTATTTGAATAGGAGAAATTTATGATAGATTTACATTGTCATGTTTTACCAGAAGTGGATGATGGTTCAAATAGTATGGATGAAACAATTAGAATTTTGAAAAAAGCAGAAATAGCAGGATTTCATACAATTTGTTTTACACCACATTATGCAGAACCTACTTACATAAATGATAGAATAAAAAATCATGAGATTTTACAAAAGGTTCGAAATAAATTAAAGGAAGAAAATATTTCAATTGATTTATTGCTAGGAAATGAGATTTTTATAAATGAACAAATGGCGAATTTATTGGAAGATGGAAAAATTTCTACTTTAGCAAATACACCATATGTATTAATTGAAGTGCCCATGTATCAAGAATTGCCACCAGAAGTTGTTCAAAAAATGTTGGAAAGTGTTCAGAAAATAGGATGTATAGTTGTAATTGCCCATCCAGAAAGATATTCTTATATTCAAAGAAATCCAGATAAATTAGTTGAATATTTTGGAGAAAATGTCATTTTTCAAGGGAATTATGCAAGTATTCTTGGGGTTTATGGCAGAGCTGTCAAAAAAACAATAAAGATACTTTTAAAAAATAAAGCAATTCATTATTTAGCAACCGATACTCATCATGATATGAGATGTTTTTATGAGGAAATGGAATTAATTCAGAAAAAATTATTGAAAGTCGTGGATAAAAATTATTTTGAAATTTTAACTCAAATAAATCCGAGATTAATTATTGAAAATAAAAAAGTTATAAAAGATGTGGAAAATGGAAAACAGAAAATTTAAGGAGATAAAAATGAAACTATTAATGGGAACCAAAAATCCAGGAAAAATAGAAGGAGCCAGACAAGCCTTTTCGAAATATTTTGAAAATGTTGAAATAGAAGGTGTTGCTGTAGAGTCAAACGTGGGAGCACAACCAGTCAATGAACAAATTTTACAGGGAGCCAAAAATAGAGTTGAAAATTTAAAAAAATATGCTCAAGAAAATAACATACAAGCTGATTTTTATATTGCAAGTGAAGCTGGAATTACGAATTTATTAGGTGAGTGGCTAGATTTTAATATGGCTGTACTAGAAAGCAAAGATGGGGAACAAAGTATAGGTTCTAGTGCAGGATTTCCAATTCCAGATAAATATGTAAATGAAATTATCCATTCAGAATTAGGAAAAGTTATGGATAAACTTTTTCACGCAAATGGTTTAAGCAAGGAAAATGGTGGAATTGGCATATTAACACGAGATGCAATTTCTAGAATCGATTTAACAAAACAAGCTTTTATTATGGCTTTGATAAAAATCATTAATGGAGAAGTTTGGAAATAAGAATAAAGCGTTCGCAGTCAGCGAACGCTTTGTTCTTCACGTTTAGGCAATTTGCCTACTTACTCGCAGGTAATCGGGAAAAAATTTTCCCCCCGTTTTTAATAAACAAGAATACATTTGAAGAAAAATATTCTGTTTCTGGAACGCTTCAAGCGGGATAGCAGAGTTACGCTTGCAATCCGATTTGGTAATCCGATTTTTGTCCATAGTAAGAATTGCAGATATATCAGCAACCAGAATATTAC
This sequence comes from uncultured Clostridium sp., assembly GCA_947647595.1. Taxonomy (GTDB): domain Bacteria; phylum Bacillota; class Clostridia; order TANB77; family CAG-508; genus Scatovivens. Next base: position 50,220 of record CANSKZ010000009.1, read on the forward strand.
CGTCTTCATCGCAATAGCCGACCCCAAAACTGTCATTTGATTTTTTTGAGACCAAAAAAGCAGAGATGTCGTTCTCCGCTAACTTTGCTATCAGAGCAAGGCTAAAGTGTAGAGTACTTCCTGAACGAGAGTTTTCGACAAATTTTGCACTTTGTTTTAACATATCCTTCACAGAAATATGCTTGAGTGCAACTTTATCGTTGAAACTCCTTCCTACTGTTGGGTTATACCGTGCATTGTACATGATTTTCCAGAATGCGTTGTTTACGAGTTCTTTGTTCAAGGGAAACAACCTCCTTTTCAAAATTTTTATACGCAAAAAATTATATCATATTTACATAAATGTGTCAATTCCAAAACAAATAAATTTAATTCATTTTTTCCGCATAAATCTACAAATTTTGCGCATAATACCATTAGAATTTTAAGAAAGGGTGGTAAAAATGGGAACGTTAAACCAAGCGGAATTACAAAATTTGAGACATTTAATTGGAGCGCAAGAAACAAGTTATGAAAAACTAACAAATTATGCAGACTATGCTGTTGACCCACAAATTAAACAAATTTTAAATAAGGCAGCACAAGATTCATTAAATACAAAACAAAAATTAATGTCATTTTTTAATCAATAAAAATGAAATCAAGGAGGAAGTATGGAAGAAAAGTATATGGTTAATGATATTTTGGAATGTACAAAATCAAGTTTAAAAGATTATCAAGGAGCAATTATCGAAACAGCCAATATGGAACTTAGACAAACATTTCAAAATTTAAGAAATTCAGAAGAAAGTTTTCAATATGAACTATTCAAATTAGCAGAATCAAAAGGCTATTATGTGCCTGCTGAAAATGCCAAACCAGAAGAAATTCAAAAAGTAAAAAATGAATTATCCAATTAAAAAAAATAGAGACTAGTGCTCTATTTTTTTAATTCTCCAGTTAAATTTTTATAAAAATTAATTTCGGAAACTTGGATATAAGGAATCAACCAAAGAAATCCGATTTCTAAAGTAGCAATAGCCAGAATTGCCCAACCAATGAAACTTAAATCCAAACAAAGAAGTGCTCCCACATTTCCTTTCATCAATTCGGCACTTTTTTCAACAGCTTCTTTTCCGCTCATACTAGGATTATCATACAAAACTAAGAGTGCAATTCTATAGCTAAATTGCTTAAATAAAATATACAATGTGCCAATTATATAAAGAACAAGTCCTAATATTCTTAAATAATTGATTCCCTCTATATATCCATAAACATGAATAAAGTCACAAGCAAGAACCAATAAAATTGGTAAAATGAGTTTTAAAGCAATATTAAAAGTTATACTCCAAGCTTTTCCAAAATGAATAAATCCATTTTTTATAAAATCAAGACAAGAAATAGAAATATCCTCATTTAGCTTACAAAACGAAAAAACAAAACCATAACATAATGGCAAAGCAATAATAATGAAAGCTAAATAACCTAAACTAGAATCTAAATTAAAAATACGGGAAATAAAATAAATCATCAACAAAAAAAGTAAAGTGATAAATGCCGATTTTCCCCATTTTGAAGCAAGTTTTTCACGAGCTTCCGCACGTATTTGTGATGCTGTCATTAAAAAACCTCCTTTTATTTTTATAAATACAAATTAATAACAGTATATAATAACCAATTAAAAAAAACAAGATAAATATTAGAATCATAAAAATTTTTTTAAAAATTTCTTTACGGAAATCCAAAAAGTAAGGATATAGAACCTAATAAGAGAATGAGGAAGCAAAATGAAAAAAATAATGTAAAAAAAGTATATTTTCCTCTTGCAAAAATTAAAAATATTTTATAAAATATAACCATCATATAGAGATAAAAAGGAGTGTTTAAAATAAAAGGTATATTAAAAAACACAGTAATTCATTTAAGAACTAGTTTTAAACTTGCACTATTGCTATTCATTGGAATTGCTATTATTTCATTTTTAATATTTGTTGTGTACAAGCCAATGTATAGCGTAACTCTAAATGATGAATTTATTGGTTATACATCCGATAAAAGTGAATTACAAAGTAAAATAAGTGAATATAGTAAAAGTGGAGATAATCAAAGCGTTGCGTTTGTTGAAATAGACACTTTACCAGAATACAAAATGTGTTTATTAAAGAAAGGTTTAACTGCAAATGATGATGAGATTTTATCAACTGTAATCAGCACAGGAACGCCGTATTACAAATATTATGCTATTTTAGAAAATGGCGTAGAAAAATGTTATGTATCAACGTATGAAGAATCTGAGGGAATTATCAATCAGTTAAAGGAAAAAAATAGTAACAATAAAGATGCGGTATCGTATGTTGTAAAATACGATACGCAATTATCAGAATTTACCAATATAGAAACAGCAGTGGCATCCCTTTATACAGAACCACCGGTTAATAAAAAAGTGCCAACCACAACTTCCAGTGGAAGAAACACAGTTGTATATACCAATTCTTCTTTAGGATTAGCATCCATTCAACAGCCAGTTTCAGGACGTATCACTTCAAGATTTGGTGTGCAAAGTAGAATTCGTTCTTCTGCCCATACAGGCTTAGATATTGCAAATGCTTCAGGAACACCTATTTTACCAATTGCACCAGGAACTGTTACATATTCTGGACGAAAAGGTTCTTATGGACTTATGATTATTGTAAATCATGGGAAAAATGACAAGGGACAAACCATTGAATCCTATTATGCCCATTGTAGCCGATTAAATGCTAATGTTGGCGATCGTGTTGATACCAATAATGTAATTGGTTTCGTTGGTTCAACAGGTAATTCAACAGGACCACATTTACATTTAGAAATATGTATAAACGGAAAAGCTACCAACCCACAGAATTATTTATATCATTAGAAAATTTTATAAAATATAACAAATAGAAAGAAAGCAGAGTTTTTTTAAAATGTCAAGTATCCAATAGTGTTAAAAGTAGACTAATCGTGATATTCTTGAATAGATTTAAAAAGATTGCTTTCTTTTTTGCATATTTTTCAAAAAATGCTAATACTATTTATAAAAATAAATAAAGGGGATTTAAAATGGAAAATATCGGGACAATAACCATGTATGGTTTAATATTTGGAATGTTAGGTACAACATTGGGTGGGATAATTGGTGCCTTTTTGAACATTCATTCTAATAAAATATTAAGCTTTGTTTTAGAATTTGCAGCAGGACTTATGACAGCAATTATATGTTTTGATTTGATACCAGAAGCATTAGAGTTTTCTAATATTACAGGATGTATCATTGGAATTATTGTGGGTGTTATTGTAATGATATTATGTGATGAATTAATTAATAAAATTAATTTTGCTAAAAGTAGTATAAAAAATAATACGTTGTTTAAAACAGGAATGATTATCTGTGTGGGGCTTGCCGTTCATAATTTTCCCGAAGGACTCGCAATTGGTTCTGGATTTGATGCTTCTACGACATTGGGGTTATCGTTAGCAATCGCAATTGCGATACATGATGTACCAGAAGGAATGGTCCAAAGTAGACAGTAGGAAAATTTGATGTGTTTGGAAGAATAATTTGAATTTAGTTTATTAAAAATAGAAGATATTTTGAAGCAGTGTAGAGATATGCTGTTTTTTTGTATGGGATAAAAGGCAATTTTACAGTATGAAAAAGTAGCACATTTTTAGGAAAATTTGAAACAATTTTGCGCTAGGTAGTAAAACAGGGAATTGTTAGAGAATCAAAAGTTTTATGATTTTTGTGCGCTACTTTGGCGTGTTGATGTAAGCAGGTGCAATACATAGAGATTTTAATTGAATATTGAGAAACGGAAGTTTGCAAAAAAATGTAAGGAAATTATAAAGTTAAACAGTATAAATTAGGCTGCATATTTAGACTATCTATAAGCAAAACGATTGACTGACGGTTTCTAATTTTTTGTAAAAACAATAATTTACAGTACATAAAAGTGTCGCAATTTAGTGATTTGATTTTTAAATTTTTGCGACAGGTAGAGAAATGAACAAATGTTAGATTACCAAGTGTTTTGAGATTTTTGAGTGCTACTTTAGCGTGTGGAGGTAAGGAGGCGATAGCGAAAGCTAGCGCATCCTTGCCAAGGACAATTTAGTGGTAAATTTTTAAGTAAGATTTGAGATGTTTTATATAAGTTATTTTTTGAGCAGTGTGAGGAAATTGATTTGATAAGGTTTATTGTTGATATTAATATGTATTAAAAAATACAAATTTAGTTGAAAAAGATGTATATTCCTGATATAATGTATGCATAATAATAAGTTTATAAAGGGAATGATGCCTAAATGGAAAATGATAAATTAGAAACAATATCAAATCTTTTTGAGGGAAAAGAAATAAGAAGCATGTGGGATGCTGAAAAAGAAGAATATTATTTTAGTGTAGTTGATGTAATTGGAGCTTTAACAGAAAGTAGTGATTCAAAAGATTATTGGTATAGATTAAAGAAAAGGATGACAGAAGAAGAAAAAAGTGAGTTATCGACAAAATGTCGACAACTGAAATTAAAATCAAAAGATGGAAAATTTTATAGTACAGATACATTAGATACAAAAGGAATTTTAAGATTAATAGAGTCTGTGCCAAGTCCAAAAGCAGAGCCGTTTAAACTTTGGTTGGCTCAAATGGGAAAAGAAAGAATTGATGAAGTGTTTGATCCAGAAATTGCTGTAAATCGTGAGTTGACTATTATAGAAGTCGTGGATATGATGATAAATGGATTAAACAAAGATTGACGGGAGTTGTAGATAGACGAAAATTAACTGATGTGTGGAAAGAAAATGGTATCACAAAAGATTATGAATATGGAATCCTTACCAATGAAATCTATCAAGAATGGTCTGGAATGAAAGCTTCCCAATATAAAGAATACAAGGGACTTAGGAAGGAATCTTTGAGAGATAATATGACAGATATAGAAGTAACATTAACCGATTTAGGAGAAATTGCAACAAGAGAACTTGTGAAAAAACACAAGCCTTATGGACTAAAAGAAAATAAAGAGATTGCAAAACGTGGGGGAAAAATTGCTAAGAATACGCGTGATGATTTGGAAAAGGAGTTGGGAGAAACAGCAGTTACAAGGAAGAATGCATTGAGTTATGAATATTTAGAGGATAATAAAACATTGAAAGATAGGACGAAAAAGGAATTGAAGGAAAATAATGATGCGGAGGAATAATAAGTACGACTGATTATTATTTCAGAGATTTTGCTAAAAAAGTGAGGTCTCTTTTTTGTATTTTTGAAAAATTTTTAGTAAGATTTAAAGAATGTTACAATGAAATATGTTTAGTTTTGAATATATATATTATAATTTCCCTGTAATTTTATATGAATATATTGTTTTTTGTTACGTTTTATGATAAAATTTTATAGAATTGAAATGGGGTGAGTAGTATTCATAAAAGTGATTCGAAATATAAACAATGGAAAAAAAGAAATGATGAAAAGAATTTTAGAAGTAAATTAAAACATAAAAGAAAATGTAAAACAAATGCAATAATACAGAAAAATAATAGTAGAACTAAACAACCATTTAAAACTTTTAATGTTCCAAGTATATTTAGCATAATAAAAAACCCCGAAGAAACTATACAATTTTTTAATGAGATTATTAGACAAGTGGAAAACATACGTAAATTGGTAAAAAATAATTCTCAAAAAACTAATTTTATTAGATTGTTTTACATAAAAATGGATGATACAATAGAAATAACAGGTGATGCTTTAATGTATTTATTAACAATAATAAAGAATACTAGAGGTCATAAGCTATTGCCAATAGATTGGAAAGGAAATTTTCCTAGAGAAGAAAAAATGAAAAGTTTTTTAAAAAATTCAGGATACTTAAAATATATGAAAACAGCACAAGAAAACCTAATACAAACTAATGAACATATACAAATTCAAACTGGACAAGGCTATGAATATAAGGATGGAAACCAAGTAATTGATATAAGGCAAAAAATAATAGATTTTACATGTCAAAAGATTAATAAAAATAAAGTGGAAATTAATTTTTTAATGACGATGTTAACAGAAATGATAACTAATATAAAAGATCATGCATATGATAATGAGAATATATTTGAACATAGTTGGTACATATTTGTAGAAAACAACATAGATAAAATATCATATACATTTATGGATAATGGATTAGGAATACCAACTACTATTAAAAAGAGTATATTTGAAAAATTTATTCAAAAGTTTAATATAGATAAAGAATATAAATATATTGAAGCAGGTGTAAGTGGTTTTGAAAAAAGAAGTAAGACTGGGTTAATAGAAAGAGGTAATGGCTTACCATCAATATATGAACAATATATTGATAATAAAGTTAGCAAATTGGTAATAATATCAAATAGAGCTTATTACTTAAAAGAAAATCCAAGAGATTTAGAAAATAGTTTAAATGGTACGATTTTTTATTGGGAAATTCAAAAGGAGGTTAATATATAATATGGAAATTAGTGTTGTTAAAGAATATACAGATAAGCCAGGAGCAAGATATGAAAGTCAAGGATCAAATTCTGGCGAAAAATTTAGAGATACAATCCTATATTCGAAATTTTTAGAAGCTATTGAAAAAAAAGAAAATTTAGTAGTTAATCTAGATGGTGGATATGGATATGGTTCTTCTTTTTTAGAAGAAACATTTGGAGGACTTGTAAGAAGACTAAAAGAAGAAAAAAATGATAATTACAAGAAGGTAAAAGAAATAGTTATTATATCTAATGATAATAAAACATGGATTGAAAAAATACAAGGATATATTAAAGCAGCCATAGATAATCCTCTAAGAGAGGAGAAGTAAAATGAGAAAAAAAGTTATAATAACAATAATTATACTAGTAGTATGTATCCTATTGATTGTATTGAAATATTTGATACCTAACCATGATTTATTTAATTATAACTTAATGGAAATTTTAACTACTGTAGTAGTGTCATTTGGTATCTATTATTTAACAAAGATAAATGATGATATAAAAAGTAAAAATAAGAAAACCCAGGATGTAATTGAATTATTGAGAAATAAATTTAATGATGTGTTTAATCAACCCATAGATCCGAAAAATAAACAGCAATACTTGCATTCATTCAAATACATAGATAATAAAATTGCTGTTTTAGAAAAATTGTCAACTCATTTAAAATGTGCTGAAGATATAAAAGAGCTAAAAAATGAAAAAGGAAAATTAGATGATTTTATTAATGAAAATATTGGACAAGGGGTGCAATATTTTTTAAGAGATGAAGTTAAAGAGAAAATACCCAATATATTGTGCAATGTAGAAACTCGTTTAGATAATATTATACTTTACATATATGATACTAAATAATGAATTATAAATATAAAATACAGTATTAAAGACACAAGACATTAATCTTGTGTCTTTATTAACTTTAGAGAAAACCCCCAGTTATACTGGGGGATAATTATTCTTCCAATCTTTATAATGCTCCAAAAAATCACATATTTCTTCATAATATTTTTTATCATAATTTATTAGAAATTTCAGAAATTCCAAAACTGAACCATGAAAAAACGTCTCAAGAAATTTTTTCGTAGTTTCCAATTTGTACGTTTCTTCATTAATTAAGGGAACAAATGTGTATTCTTTTCCGTTCTTTTCTAAAATACCAACTGCTTTTTTATGGATCAATCGATTAATTAGCGTTCTTACTGTATTGTGATTCCAATTAAAATCTTTTACTTGTTCTATAATTTTTTTGCTTTTCACTGCTTTTTCTTTCCAAATTACTTTCATAACTTCTAGTTCTGCGTCACTAATTTTTATCATATTATTAACTCCTTTACAATAATATAGTTTTTTGTTAGGTATATTATAACATTTATTAAAAATATTCGCAAGTATCTTGCGATTTTATGATTAAATTTTTATTTTTTGCAATAATACCAATGAGGTGTAGCAAAATGATAGGTATGATTTTGAAAAATATGAGATTAACTGCAGGATTATCTCAAAAAGAACTAGGTCAAAAATTAAATTTGGCAGATACGACGATATCAAGTTATGAAAGAGAAAATAGTCAAGCAGATTTTGATACAATATTAAAAATTGCAAACATTTGTAATTTTAAGTTGTTATTTAAAGATGAAAATAACAATTTAATAACAGTAACTGAAATGTCAAAAGAAAAAGATTTTTAATTAAAATACATACATAATGAGAAGCAGAATCAAAATATGATTTTACTTCTTTATTTTTATTACAAATAATTCCGAAAGTGAGGAATTACCTAACATACATTTTTGAATTATTTCAGTAAACTATTGTTAGGTGGTGATTAACAGTGGAAGAATTAAAGTTTAATAATAATATTTATGATGTGATTAGAAAGAATGTAAAAAAATATAGAAAGGCGAGAAATATGACATCAGCACAACTTGCTGAATTAGTGAATTTGTCACATGATTTTATTAGACAAATTGAAAGTGAAAAAACAGCATACAATTTTTCTGTTGATACATTTTATAGAATATCAGTTGCATTGGATGTAAAATTAGATGATTTAATACAAGAGCCAATATCTTAATCAATTGTAGTATTACAAAATTGTCAATAGGAAATTGAAATAAATTTGACTATACTTCTTTGACTTGACTTCTTTATGCCGAGAAAACTATTGACAATTCAAAATAATATAATTTTGAAGGGCGTTTAGCATATTTTATGCTAAACGCCTTAACTGATAAATATTATTTTATATTTTAACACAAAAAGGTTACTAAGTGGCTTAATTTTTTTTATTAAAAAACGCAAAATTATATACTAAAAATGCTAACAAACGCCTAAAAATCAACGAAAAAAATTTTTTTGCTGTGCTTATTGAGATTGAAATAAAAAGGTGGTATAATTATATAAATTCACAAATGTAATGAGGTAATCTTGTGAGCTTTATGAAAAATACGGAAGAGTTAGAATTTTATAGAAGTTCTAATAATACCGTTATGTTCAAAAAGTGTGACCCAAAAAGTTAACTAAATACCCTGTTTGCTTTGTGAAATATAGTGTTTCCTGATTTGCCCTATCAAAAATGAAAGGAGACAGTATTATGATTTTTATTAAAAATATGAAAAAGTTAGAATTTACATAAGGTTCTAATAGTTTTGTTGCACCCAAAAAGTGTCGACAAAAAAAATAACCAAATAACGGTAGAAAATAGGAAAATAGAGCTTTCTAGGATGCCCTTCTTAAAAATGATTAGCTTAAAAGCCCTTTAAGCTGTCATAAAAATGTCAATTGAAAATACAATTGCTATTAAGGAGGCATGTATAATGGAAAATTTTAAAATGAACGTATTTTTTCGCCAAGATGGTGAAGAAATAGAAAAACTATTAGCAAATTATTTAATAAGCAAATTAAATAGTAAAGAGAAAATCCAATAGTAATATAAAAATTTGAATTTGTAGTATAATATTGTAATTTTGTACTAGCAATGTTATAATATAATTACGAATTCAAATTATTTTTTCAGGCATAGAAGGGAGGTATAATGCTTGAAGCAATAATGAGAAAAGCGAAATACAAGATAGCGATTTATATACGATTGTCAAAAGAAGACGAAGACCGAGGATATGATGAAAGTGAAAGTATTACGAATCAGAAGGCTTTGCTATTGGATTATGTGGAAAAATTGGGTTCCGATTATGAATTAATTGACACCTATGTTGATCCAGGCTATACAGGCACGAATTTTAATCGACCAGATTTTAGGCGAATGATAAATGATATTGAACTTCGGCAAAATTAATATGGTAATCACAAAGGATTTATCTCGTCTAGGACGTGATTATATTGAAACTGGCGAATATGTTGAAAAATGGTTTCCAGAAAAAAAGGTAAGATATGTGTCAGTCAATGATGGAGTTGATACTTTTGCACACAATAATGGCAATAACGATATTGCACCATTTAAAGCAATCTTGAATGATATGTATTCCAAGGATTTGTCTAAAAAAATCAAATCTGCTTTTGCCACCATGCAAACTCAAGGAAAATGGTTAGGAGGAACAGTTCCTTTAGGATATATGAGGGATCCAGAAGATAAAAACCACTTAATCATACAAGATGAGGAAGCCAAAATCGTAAGAAAAATTTTTGATATGGCGATAGCAGGCAATAGACTGTGTGATATTAAAAAATATTTGAATGATAATGAAATTCCAACTTTGAAACAATTACGAAGTAATCAAGCTACTTTTTGGGAAAATAAATCGATTAAAAATATTTTGAAAAATGAAGTTTACATAGGAAATACCATACAAAACAAATATAGCAGAATTAGTTATAAAAATCGAAAACTCAGACCAAATCCCAAAGAAGAATGGCGTATTGTAGAAAATACGCATGAGGCAATTATTGATAAAAAAACATTTGATAATATACAAAAAATGGTCATTGTTCAGAATTATGGTAGAAATGAGAAAAAGCATAATTTTTTATTGGATGGCTTATTATTTTGCTATGAATGCAATCATACGATTGGCTTTCGTAATCAAAATAGAGGCACAAATAAAAACACGCCATACATGATTTGTAACAATTATCGCAGAAATTCCAGTTTGGGGCTTTGTACTTCTCACGGATTTAATTATTTGAAATTAGAAGAATCTGTTTTGCAGACAATAAAAAATCTGTTTCAAGATATCGACAGTAAAAAAATTGAATTAAATTATCAGGCAAATAAAACAACGTATGATTATGACAAAATGTTAAAAAAATTGGAAATAGAAGTAGGATTAATTCACGACAAATTTGACAAAATGTATATGGATAAACTAGATAATAAAATAAGCGAAGAAATGTATCAGCGTTTATCAAACAAATTAAAGAGAGAAATTGAAGAGAAAAATGAGTTATACGAAGAGTTAAATCGAGAAAGGTTGAATGCAGAAGAGGACAATGATAAAGAGTTGGAAAAAATTATACAGAATTTTTTGAATTTGGAAAAACCAAACTCAGAATTAATGAGAGTGATTGTCCATAAAATTTTAATTCACCAAGATAAACAAGTGGATGTTGTATTTAATTTTAGAAAATTGAACAGGATAAAAAATGCGACTGTCTAATTTAGAATGTACCAGAAGGAATCTCAATTGCTTTACCAATTAATAATAGTGGTTATGGAAAATTTAAGGCAATTATCTTGACAGCTTTATCAGGCGTTACAACAGGAATGGGGGCTTTTTTTGGAGCGATTATTGGCAACATATCAAAAGAATTGATTGGCTTTTCTTTAGCATTTGCAGCAGGTGCAATGTTATATATTGTTTCTTGTGAATTAATTCCAGAATCAAATAAAATATATAAAGGTAGATTTTCATCTTTTGGAAATATATTAGGAATTACATTAGGAATTTTGGCAAAGGTTTTGACATAAAAGTTTTTTGTGTAAATATAGGTGATTTTTGATTGTCGAAAAACGTCGAATAAAAAAATATATTTTTCTTGCAATTGAGGTATTAATGTGTTAAAATCCATTTAAAGTATAAAAAGAAAGGTGGTGATATTATGGAACAAAAAATATTACTTTTATTAAATGAGATGAATCAAAGGTTAATAAAAGTGGAACAAAAATTAGAAGAAAGTGTAGAAACTTTAAGAAAAGAATTTAAAGAAGACATAGCTAATTTACGTCAAGAAGTAAAAGAAGACATGGCTAATTTACATCAAGAAGTAAAAAAAGATATGGACGATTTACGTCAAGAAGTAAATGAGAGTATAACTAATTTACGTAAGGAACTAAAAGGAGATATGCTTGATGTGGCAAAAGAAATTTTAGATAGACAACTTGTATTTGAGGATGACTATGGCTCAAAAATTGATGCAATTTTTGATAATGTTCAATTTTCTGAAAGGGCTAATTTACGAAGATTTAATAAAATCGAGGATTTAGAAAAAAGAGTTTCTGCATTAGAAAGGAAACAAGTGTAATTTCTGTTCTGGAAGTTACAAAGTACCCAGAAAGATAGAGAGTATACAAATTATTTTTGTAAAAAAGTAATCTGTATGCTCTCTATTTTTGATGTGTCAAAATTTTTGTTGTATAACACTTGAAAAAAATTCATATAATTGATATGATAATAAAAATTTACAATTAGGCGGAAAAAAGAATGGAAGAAAAACCAAGGATACATTCGAAAAAAAATATGATTAAAATGTGCATATTTATTTTGATGGTTATTTGTGTGGTATTTATTTTAGCAAGTTATTTGATTCATGATGAATTTAGAAATATGGTTGACACCAAAATTCTAAGAAAAGAAATTTCTGAAAGTATGGCTGAAATAATTGAAGTAAATTCAGATAGTAATCCATACATATATGCATATGATAAATATATAACGGTATTAAGTAAAAATGTGTTAACTTTTTACAATCAAGATGCAAACGTTTCGACCAAAATAGATGTTAATGTTAAAACTCCTTATATGACATCCAATGATAAATATCTTGTATTAGCTGAAAATAATGGACAAAAGTTATATTTGATATTAGACTCAGGAATTAAATGGGAAAAAGATGTAGATGGCGAAATTTATCGAGTTAGTGTGAATAAAAATGGTTATATTTCAGTTGTCTTGAAGAATACTACTTATAAATCATTGATTATAACGTATGATGCAGAAGGAGAAGAATTATTTCGATATTATGTCGCAACGGATTATGCAATTTGTGCAGAAATTTCAGATAATAACAAGTATTTAGCAATTGGACAAATTGATTATTCAGGAACCATTGTTAAATCAATTATAAAAATGATATCTGTTGATTCTGTAATAGAAAATTCACAGAATTCAATTTTATATACTTATGAATCAGAATCAAGTAAAATTCTAAATAATATATGTTTTAATAGTAAAAATGAAGCAATCTGTATGTTTGACAGTTATATTCAAAAGATTACAACATTGTCAGATGAGCGAATTTATGATATAAAAAATGAAGATATATTTGTAGATATTAATTTAGGAGATAATATTATTAGAATAGAAAAAGAAAGTTCAGGATTATTTGCTTATCAATATCAAATGAATATTAAGAACACAACAGGAAAAAGCGATAAATTATACATTTTAGAAAATGATATACCAAAAGAAATAAAAGCAACACAAAATTTAATTTGTATTAAATTGGCCAATGAAGTAAGAATAGTTAATTCAAGTGGATGGCTGGTAAAACGTTATACAACTAATCGAGAAATACAAGATATTGTATTTGGTGATAATATAATGGGAATTGTATATAACAATAAAATCGAAGTAATTAATTTGTAAGTAAGGGGGAAATATAGCAATGAGTGGAATAATAGTAGATATTATACTGTTTTTTATCATAGCAGGAAACGCAGTATTAGGATATAAAAGAGGACTTGCTCGTGTAATATTTAATATCTGTTCCTCGATTGTTGCTATTATTTTAGTCTTAATTTTATATCGACCAACAACAAATTATATCATTCATAACGCAAAATTAGCCGAGAAATTAGAAACTGCCTGTGAACAAAAATTAGAATATTTATTTGAAAAAGAAAATGTTGAAACAACAGAACAATTACAACAAAGCAATGATATGAACAGCATCTTAAAAATATTTGTTGGCAATGATATGGGAACACTTATTGAAGATACAACTGACAGTGTGGCGCAATATTTATCCACTCAGATTTCTCATAAAATAATAAGCGTTTTGGTATTTTTCATTTTATTTGCTGTGATTCGATTATTATTATATACTTTACGAAACTACGTTGAATTAGTTGCTAATTTGCCAATTATTCGTGTATTCAATGGTTCTGGTGGAATGATTTATGGTGTGATAAAAGGATTTTTAATCATTTATACAACATTTGCTGTTTTATCACTGATTTTGCCGATTATCAATCATACAATAATAATAGACGCAATACAAAAAGCACCAATTGCAAGTAAAATGTTCAATCATAACATTATCTTAAATTTAATTTTTAAGTTTGTATAATATAGGAGATGATTTATTGAGAAACGAAAAAAAGAAAAAAAGTAAAAAGAAGAAAAAAGGATTTAAAAAAATATTTGTTATTTTTATATTATTTCTCATGATTGTGTTAGGTAGTTATTTTGGTTATTCTATTTCTATCAATGGTGGAGGACTACAGGGACTTTTGGCGACAGTTTTAGACCAAGATGCTGAAAAGTTGCAGGATTTAGAAACAATTCATGTTTTATTATTGCGGAGTTAGTCAAGACATTGAAGCTGAACTGACAGATACAATTATGGTTTGTTCTTATAATCCGAAAACGCAACGAGCTTCTATGTTGTCCATTCCGAGAGATACGTTTATTGGAAAAAGCAAAACAAAAGCGTCAGGTTCAGATAAAATAAATTCAATATATAGTAGAAAAGGTCCTGAAAAAATGATGCAATTAGTCCAAGAAATAACAGGAATGGATATCAAATATTATGTTGTTGTAAACAATCAAGTAGTTATTGATTTAGTCGATGCGATTGACGGCGTAAATTTTGAAGTGCCAATTAATATGGATTATGATGATAAAACACAAAATTTGCATATTCATCTAAAAGCGGGTTATCAAAAAATTGATGGAGAACATGCGGAACAATTATTAAGATTCAGACATAATAACAATGGAACATCTTATCCAGCAGAATATGGAGACAACGACTATGGAAGAATGAGAACACAACGAGAATTTATGATGGAACTTGCTAAACAAACAATTAGCTTAAAAAATATTCCTCGTATAAAAACAATCACATCAGCTATTTTTGAAAATCTAGAAACCAATTTAACACTCGATGAAATCTATGCCTATATTCCTTGGGCTGCTGGTTTTGATACAACTAACATTAGTAGTAATCAATTGCCTGGAGTATCGGACAAAGGCAATGGAATATGGTTTTTCTTCCATAACGAGAAGGAAACTCTAAAAACCATTAAACAAATGACGAATTACCTAGAAGGAAATAATGTAGTTGAAGAAGATGTTTCAAATACAACCAATGAGACAAATGAAGTAAATACAAAAAACAGCATTACGAATACTACAAAAACCAAAAAAACAACAAACACAACAAAGTCTACAAAAACGAAAACAAAAAAATAAATTAAAAAATTCATAAAAAGCTTGCTTTTTTCAAAGCAAGCTTTTATAATAGAAACAGGAAATTTATTTCCTAAATTTTTTCTTTTTCATTTTTTTCTTAGCCGAGACTTTTAGAAATGTAATTCCAACAATCAATAATATCACACCACCAAACAAAACGAATATTTCAATATCTAATTTTTTCTCAACATCCGATTTTGCTAAAAGTTCAGTTGTATATTCGATTCCATCAATGGTATAAGTAACACTTCCTAAAACGTTTCCTGCTTTAATTGGTGCTACTAAATTTTCCTCTAAGGATATTTGGGGCGATAAACGATTAAAATCAAAATCTTGTTTCAAATAAGTAGACAAAGTTTCCTTAGCAATTAAATCCAGATTTTTTGTGTCTTTTGTTCCATTTTCAATTTCAACATTTTTTATCACAGTTTGTTCTTTTACAATATCCGAAAAACGAAATTCATTAAAACCATAATCAAATAAATTTTGAGTATCCATGTAACGTTCACTTAATCCTTCTGCATTTGTTCCAGCGTGTAGTATAACAGAAATTAATTCAACATCGTCTTTTCGAGCACCTGCAATTAGGCAATTTTGGGCTTCAGTTGTAAAACCTGTTTTAATGCCAATTACGTTTTCGTTGTAGTATCGACTATTTGGACGAAGCATATCATTTGTTGTAATACAAATTCTGTCTTTGTTTGGATATTTATTTGTTGTAGACAAGGTATAAGAAGTAGTAGATACATAATTTCTTAAAATTTCATTTTCCATTCCATAACTCGCCATAAGAGATAAATCGTAAGCTGTTGAGTAATGATTGTTATCATGAATTCCATTTGGATTCACAAAATGAGTATTTTGGCAACCGATTTCTTTGGCTTTTTCATTCATCATGTCGGCAAAACCTTCAACAGAGCCACCAATATGTTCTGCTAAGACAACAGCAGCATCATTTGCAGACTTCACCATTAAAGCATACATTAAATCATTAATTGAAATTTCTTCGCCTTCTTGTAGATTGCAATTTACGTATCCATTTGGAATTGAATATACAGCATTGCGACTTACCGTTGCTTTTTCCTCAAGAGTACAATTTTCAAGTGTCAAAATAGCTGTCAAAATTTTAGTTGTACTAGCTGGATACATTTTTTCGTAAGCATTTTTTTCGTATAATATTTTTCCAGTACTAGCTTCCAAAAGAATTGCACTTGGTGATACAATATTTGGTTCAGATGCAAAACTGCAATTCATAAAAATTAAACAAAATAGTGTAAATATCATAAAAATTTTTCTTTTGAATTTCATAAAAAACTCCTTAAAACTTTTTCTATTATCTTATCTCAAATTAATACAAAATTCAACATAAAATTTAAATAAAATAAGAAAGGAATGATAAATATGGATAAACAAAAAATAATCAAAATTGCGGTAGCGGTTGTAATAGGAATTCTAGCTATGATTTATTACATTTCGACTAAGCAAGAATCGACTGACTATGAAGACATTTTAAGCAATACTGCTGTTGTAGAAAATAAAAAAGAAGAAACAGTAACAAAGGAAGAAAAAACAAAAATCAAAGTATATGTAGCAGGAGAGGTAAATATTCCAGGTGTAATTGAATTAGAAGAAGGAGCAAGGATAGAAGATGCCATTCAAGGAGCAGGCGGAGTGAAAGCAGAAGCTGACTTAAAAAATATTAATTTAGCCTATGAAATTTCGGATGGGGAAAAAATTTATATTCCAAACATTGCCGAAGCTGGTACAGAAGAGGAAACAGTAAACGCTTCGAATGCTTCAGCTGGTCAAAGTAATCATTCAAATGGCAAAATAAATATTAACAAAGCAACTGCCACAGAACTTATAACTGTTCCAGGAATCGGAGCTTCGACGGCTCAAAAAATTATTACATATCGTGAAGAAAACGGGAAGTTTCAGGCAATTGAAGATGTTAAAAAAGTATCTGGAATTGGAGATAGTAAGTTTGAAAGTATGAAAGATTACATTTCGGTAAAATAAAATTTTCATGAATTTATCTTTTAATATAATATGTCTATAATAAAGATTTGGAGGTACAAATATTAGACTAATTTGAGATTTAAGGAATAAATGTAATAAAATGTGCAAGCTATGTCATGAAAGCCCAGAAAAATATCTGGGCTTTCATGTTTTTTTATTAATAATCTGTAAAAGAGTGTTCTCTTTTTTATTATTCTTCTAACAATACTTTACAAATCGTTTCCGTCGAATTTGGTTTTGCTAAAGAAATCGTATTTTCTTTCATCAAAACTAATTTATGAGGGTCACGGTATAAGCTTTTTAAAACTCTTGCAACATTATCATTTTTTTTAATCCAAATGGCAACTCCCTTTTCCACTAAAAATTCAGCATTTTCTTCTTCCTGACCAGGAATTGGATTAATAAGAACCATAGGTAAATGAGAAGTCAAACTTTCGGTTGAAGTAAGCCCGCCAGGTTTTGTTATTACAAAAGAAGAAACAGACATTAATTCTGGTACTTTATTTGTATATTCTAGGACTTTGATTCGTTCTTCAGAATCTGTATTTTTTACAAGTTCCTCAAATTTAGTTTTCATTTTTGGATTTTTTCCAGAAATTGCCACAACTTGAAGTTTTGAAAATAAACGAATCAGTGATTTCAATACTAAAACGGTTGTTTTGTTTCCCAATCCAAATTCTCCACCAGCAAAAAATAATACAATTTGCTCATCTGGATTTAAGTTAAATTCTTGTGCAATTTCCTTTCGATTATAACTTTGTTGAAATTTATCAGATACAGGAATGCCTGAAACATAAATTTTGTCTTCTTTAATACCATATTCAATCATATCGCTTTTCATTTGATTATTTGCAACAAAGAAATAATCGCAATATTCGTGAAAAACTAACCATTGTCCATGAATATGGAAATCGGTTAAAATAGTAGCTAATTTGCAATTGATTTTTCCTCTTTTTTTCAAAACGCCACACATTTGCGTTCCAAAAGGATGAGTTGAAATAATTAAATCGGGACAAAAATCTTGCAATAAAGTATTCAGTTTTATTGAAAAAAGTCTATTTGAAGTGGTAACTGCTTTAGAAGTAAGCCCATCATTAGCAAGATGATAAGCGGTTTTCCAAGCAAAAGGAATTTTTTTTGCTGCTTCGTTATAACTATCTGCCAATAATTTATTTAAGTGTTTATTAATATATTCAATGCAATCCACCAATTTTATTTCGATGTCTGAGTAATTATTTTTTATATGATTCTCAATTGATTTTGCAGCCGATAAATGGCCACCACCATAAGAACTATAAAATACTAAAATTTTTTTCATAAAAACTCCTTAAATTTATTTTGTATTATAAATTTTCTAAATTATATCATGAAAAAATTAAAATTACAATATTTGGAATATTAAAAACAATTTTGGAAAAACTAATAAAAATTAAGGAGGAATATAAAATGAATAATGGTGTAAAAACAAAGATATTTACGATTACGACAATTTTATTAGCAGTAATTAGCATTGCAATTGGATATTATGCTTATAACAAAAATGAAAGTTATGCAACCCTTCAAACAAATCATTATAATGAATCGTTTGGAAATTTAGTTAATTATATGAATAGTGTGGAAAGTTTGCTAGCAAAATCAATGATTTCCAAAAGTCCAGAATATGCAGCAGAAAGCTTAACCGAAGTTTGGAGAGATTCGAATTTAGCATTGGTTTATTTAAGTGGTATTCCAATGAATACAGAAGAACTTTCGCAAACAGCTAAATTTTTAAATCAAGTTAGTGATTATTCGTACTCATTATCCAGAAAAAATATCAAAAATGAAGAATTATCAGAAGAGGATTTTGAAAATTTAAAAAACTTGCATCAATATAGTATTCAATTGGAGAATACATTAAATCAATTATCCGAAGAATTATATGCAGGAACTATAAAATGGGAGGATTTAACCAAAAATAATTCTCTAGAATATGCTCAAGCAGTCGACAACATTTCTGTATTTTCCAATATTGATTCTAACCTAAAACAATACGAAGGTTTAATTTATGACGGAGCTTATTCCGACCATGTCAACAAAGCAGAAAAAGTAGGATTAGTTGGAAATGATATTTCCCAAGAAGAGGCACAACAAAAGGTTCAAGAATTTTTAGGAGAAGACAAAATTGAGAATATACAATTCAATCAATTTCTAGAAAACGCTAATATTCCAAGTTATGATTTTTCAGTCAAACTAAAAAATCAAGAAAATACAATCAATCTAGAAATTGCGAAAAAAGGCGGAAGCATTGTTGAAATGCAAAACAATCGAGAAGTAACAGAAGAAAAATTATCGCAAGAGGAAGCCAATGAAATTGGAAAACAATTTTTAGCACAAAAAGGTTTCAAAAATATGAAAGAAACCTATTTTACCAAATTATCCAATGTTGTAACAGTGAATTATGCTTATGAATATGATGGAATCACAGCTTATCCAGATTTAATAAAAGTCAAAATAGCTTTAGACAACGGAGAAATTCTAGGAATTGAAACCAATGGCTATCTGAATTCGCATACCAGCAGAAATTTTGGAACAATTAATTTAACAATCGATGAAGCAAGAGCCAAATTAAATTCTGATTTAGAAATTTTAGACGAAGGAATGGCAATTATTCCAACGGAATGGAAAACCGAAATTCTATGTTATGAATTTAAAGGAAAAGTAGAAGATAGAGAATTCCTTGTTTATATTAACTGTGAAACAGGAGAAGAAGAAGATATTCTAGTAATTTTAGATACTCCAGGCGGAACGTTGACCGTATAAAATAAGAAAGACGTGTTATGAAAAACACGTCTTTTTAAATTATTTAATTTTCATTTTACCAACATTGGTCCAATTTCGGTTACTGTACCAGCGCCTAAAGTTAAGACTAAATCATGTGGTTTTACATTGGATTTTATATATTTTACAACATCTTCAAAATCTTTGATATAAATAACTTCTTTTCCCAAAGATTTAATTTTATCAGCTAAATCTTGAGAAGAAATGCCAATCGTATTTTTCTCTCTAGCGGCATAAATATCTACTAAAACAATATGGTTGAATCCACTTAAAGATTCTGCAAAAGCCTCCAAATGAGCTGCTGTTCGGCTATAAGTGTGTGGCTGAAAGATAACCCAAGATTCATGAAAATCCTTATTATTAATAGCATTCACATTTGCTAAGATTTCAGTTGGGTGATGACCATAATCATCAAATACAGAAACATTGTTAAAAGAACCTTTATATTCCAATCGACGACTTGCCCCAGTAAAACTCTTTAAAGCATCTGCTAATGTTTCCTTATCAATTCCATAATAATCGCAAACACTAATGCAAGCCAAAGCGTTTAAAATATTATGCTTTCCTGCCACAGAAAGAGAAAAGCGATGCAAAAATTCGTTGTTTTTATAAACGTCAAATATTGCAAAACCATTTTTGTCAAATGTAATGTTCTTTGCCAAAAAAGTAGCTTCGCTGTTTTCGATTCCATAAGAAATAAAATTTGATTTCGTAATCGTTTTTAAATTCAAACAATTTGCATCATCAGCATTCACAACAAGCAATCCGTCTGGCTCCAAAATTTTGACAAAATCTTGAAACGCTTTTACTACATTATCAAAAGTTTTATAGAAATCCAAATGATCATCATCAATATTTAAAATGACCTCTGTTTTTGGAAATAATTTCAAAAAATTCGCCTGATATTCACAAGATTCTACAATAAAATAATCACTATTTCCCACTTGATAATTTCCATCAATCGCATCCAAAATAGCGCCCACTTGAATAGAAGGGTCTAGATTCGCTTTTAGAAAACAAAGTGAAATCATAGAAGTTGTTGTTGTTTTTCCGTGTGTGCCAGAAATGCAAATAGATTCTTTGTATAATTTTGTCAAATATCCAATAAATTCACCACGCGTTACCATTGGAATGGAATTTTCTTTGGCAATTACCATTTCAGGGTCGTCTTCTTTAATCGCAGCAGAATAAATAATTAAATCTGCCTTTTTACAATTTTCCAAATCGTGACCAATCGAAGTTTTAATTCCATGAGAATTCAATTTGTCCGTAATCTCACTTTGATTTAAATCAGAGCCTGTCACAGTATGGTTCCAATTATGTAGTGTTTCTGCGATGGCACTCATGCTAATTCCACCAATTCCAATTAAATGTATATGTTCATATTTAGATAAATCATTCATTTCAAAATTCATTTTTTCTCCTCCTCAAAAAGTCCCAATTTATAATGCAAACATATTATACAATTAAAATATGCTATTTTCAAGTATAATGTTCATATTTATTATGAGAATATTAGAAAAAATTATGCAGAAAATACATTTTACAAAAAAAATAAAAAATATTGTAAAAAATAGAAGGAATTTTTTATATTTTGGCGAATAATATAATTAATACATACAGAAAATAACTGATGTATTAATATAAACAATAGAAAGAGGTGCTAAAATGCAAATAACAGATGTACGTTTAAGAAAAGTAAATTCAGAGAACAGAATGAAAGCTGTTGCTTCTGTAACATTCGATAATGAATTCG
>CANSKZ010000010.1 GCA_947647595.1 uncultured Clostridium sp.
TTCGCTTCCGGTTTTTTCGCTTCCGGTTTTTTCGCTTCCGGTTTTTTCGCTTCCGAATTCTTTTCTTCCAAAATCTCCACAATTTTATTATATAATTCAGGATCTGCACCTTTTACACCCTCACAAAGAGCCATTATTTCTTTTCTACTTTCTCGTCTTTGCTTATCAAATTCCTGCTTCCATTTTTTATAAGCTTCCCTAGATTCTTCATCTTTTTTTTCATATTTTTTGCAATCTTCATCCATCTTTTTCTTATCTGCCTCGTATTTTTTTCTCATCTCTTCCAATGCTTGACGATTTTTTTTATATAAGTCAGGATATACATCTTTTAGCCCCTCAATTTCTTTCTCTAACTCATCTAGTTTTGCCTTATAATCAAACATACTATTTTTTCTTTTTCCCATATAACTCCTCTAAAAAACTACATTCTTATTTATATTATATCATATTTTTTCCAATTATGCAATGATTTTATGTAAAATTTTGGATTTTCTCATAAAAATAAGCTAATAATACAAGAATATATTATTAGCTTTTAAAATTATCTTTCGTCTCTTTCTGGTCCACCTTTTCTTCTTTCTGTCATTTCTGGCTCATGCTCAATATCATCAAATTCTCTTCTATTTTCTTCATCATGAATTAACATTTCTTTTGAATTTAGCTTTCCATCTTCTTCATCAAAATGTAATTCTTCTTTCACTGCATCATTTACATAAGTATTTTGATTAGGTGTTGTTTCCTGTGGCATTACAGTTTGTTGAGCTTCTGTTTTTTGACTTCTAGTAGCTGTTCTCTTTTTACTTTGTGTTTTCACCTGTTGTTGTTCTGGTGAATTTTTTTGTTTTGCTATTGTTGCTTGAATTTCAGTTTCATTAGCTTTTGACATATCAGCTGCATTCATCCAACCTGTTCCAAATTCTACAATACCATTCCAGTTTCTACCATCAACTGTTTTAGCTGTTCCATTATCATTATATATGTAAGTTGGTGATGGATTTCCTTTTTCATGTGTTTCCACAACCATTTTACCATTCATTTCCATTGCTTTAGCAACATGCCATCTAATAGAAGCATTCGGATTATTTTGTGCCATATCGTATAACTCATCTACTGAATATTCGTCTGTTGAATAAATTTTATCTCCAACAACAACTGCCATTTTATTAACTCCATAAGCTTGATTTACATCTCCCATTGCACCTTTTGCTTGTTTAGCATCCGAACTATCAAATACCATCGCATATTGTTCAGGAGTTATAATATCTCCTAATTGTATTCTTGCAGATTTGCTTTGTGTTTGCGTACCTTCATTTTGAGTTTTATCATTAACCGTAGGATTATAAGCTGGGGTTGTTTCAATAGCAGAATTATCTTGCGTTTCTTTTGTTTTGATTGGGTTTTTGTCTAAACTTTCCATGCTTACTTCTTTTTTAGGTTGCATTGGAGCATCGTTACCTTGACCTAATTGAGCTAGTTTCGCCCCACCAACTAAAGTAGCAATTGCTGTTCCTGCTAATGCTAGCCATTTCCAACGATTTGACTTTACAGTTGCTAAATCCATATGTTTCTTATCATGTTGTTTGAATATTTTATTTGCTTTGTGAGAAGCCATTAAATTTCTTAACGAGAATTTTTTAACATCATCAGGTCTCTTATTTTTACCTCTATGCCAACCAATGTCAACAGTAACTTCTCCTGGCATTTCAACCCCTTGCAAATCTTGGTCTTTGTCTAAATTTTTTGCTCTTGTTATAACAGATTCAACATACATTTTAGCAGCAGATTTATCGAAATCTTCAGCATTTTCTTCATCCCATTCCCTATAAGCATTATAAATCGTTGGGTCAACACTTTCTAAATATTTTTTATCTTCTTCTGCAACATTTTGTTCTGTCTCAATTAATTTTTTCCAAAATGCTTGACCTTCTTTTGTATAATCATATGCATCCATGTAAGTTACAAAAGGATGTACTTTATCTCCATTTTCTACTAAAAGAACTTCTCCTGTTTTTTTATTAATATTTAAATCTAATTGTGGAAATTTTAGTGGTTTTGGTGGCTGAAATTCTTGTACTGCTGGTGGCTGAAATCCTCCTTCTGCATAGCCACTTTTAGTTTGTCCTGTTGGTTCTTGCTCTTTAGTTGAACCTTCTTTTTTGGTATCTTTTTCCTGTGTTTTTGAAAGATCTTTTAATTCTGCTACAATATCACCTAATTTTGTCAAACGTGCATTTTCTTCTGGAGTTGCTCCGTCACCTCGTGCAGAAACATCCCTCCAGATTTCATTCATTTCTTGTTGACCATCATAAATAATAGCATTTACATCTTCTAAAGCAACAAATTTTGAGTTTGGATGTTTATTTAGTAATTCTTCTAAAGTTGCCATTATATTATTTATCTTTTCGAATTCTCTATTATCTTTATCTGAGATATTTTCTGAACCTTCCATCCATCTTTGTTTTTGCTGTTCTTTATATTTCTCAATTCTTGCTCGTATTTCTTCTTTATCAATTCCTTCTGTTATTTCTGGCTCTGAAGTTTGCTTTGCTTCTTCTTTACTTTCTTCTTTATCTTGTCCTGTTTGAGTTTCTGGTGTTTTACTTTCTTTCTTATCTTTTGGTGTTACTATTTCTTGTCTTGTTTTATACAAATTATTTATTTCTTCTTTTATATCTTTTATTTCCTGTGAATCATCTGTATAACCTTCATTATATTTGATTGCCAAATCCAATTCTTTTTCTTCAATCTTTTTGTCTATCTCTTTTAATCTTTCTTCCATAATGATAGCTTGTCTTCTTTTATAAAGCTCATCTATTTCTTTCATAATATCTTGAATTTCCTGTGAATCATCTGTATAACCTTCATTATATCTAATTGCTAAGTCTAATTCTCTTTCTTCAATTTCCTTATCAATTATTTTCAACTTTTCTTCCATACTCAATTCCTCCAATTCTTTCTTTTGCACAATATTCCTAAATTAAATTATACAAAAACCATGTAGTTTCGTCAATACATGTTACATAAAAAAGATATTTGTTACAAAAATGTAATATTTTGACACATTATATATTTAGTATAACATAAAATCAGAAAAAAGTCAAGTATTATGTAAATTTTCATATTCTTTTGTAATTTTCAGTGCTCTATTCGACAACTCCTCATATCGCTTCACCTTATCTTTCACCTTCTCATCCAACTCTGGCAAAATCCCATAATTAGCATTCATCGGTTGAAACTTCTCGTTTGGAGCCGAAATATAATCAGCAAGAGCACCTATCATTGTTTTCGTATTATAGATAATTTTTTCATCTGAACAGCAATTTACACCTGCCACAAATCCTGAAGAAATCGATTCCACATATCCTTCTACGCCTGTAATTTGTCCTGCAAAATAAATTCTACCGTCTTTTTTGAACTGATAAGTAGCATCTAATAATTTTGTCGAATCAATATAAGTATTACGATGCATCACACCATATTTCATAAAATTTGCCTTTTCCAAACCAGGAATCATCGAAAATACTCGTTTTTGCTCACCAAATTTCAAATTCGTTTGAAAACCTACCATATTAAATAAAGTCCCCTCTTTATTATCTTGCCTTAATTGAACAATCGCGTATGGTCTTTCACCTGTTCGTGGGTCAGTAAAACCGACTGGCTTTAGAGGCCCAAAGCGCAATGTATCTTCTCCTCTTTTTGCCATAATTTCCACTGGCATGCAACCTTCAAAAATTTCTCTTTTCTCAAATTCATGTAATGTTACAACTTCTGCATGAATTAATTCATCGTAAAATTTCAAATATTCTTTCTTGTTCATTGGAAGATTAATATAGGAACTATCTCCTTTTCCATATCGATCACCCCAAAAAGCAATTTCCATATTAATTGAAGATTTTTCAATAATCGGCGCGGCAGCATCATAGAAATGTAAATCATTTTTGCCAATTAATTGGCTAATCTTTTTAGAAAGTCTTTCTGAAGTAAGTGGACCTGTTGCAATAATAACTTTTCCTTCTGCTGGAATATCCATTATTTCTTCACGTATTAATTCAATATTCTCATTAGATTGAATCTTTTCTGTTACTACTTTCGAAAACTTTTCTCTATCAACTGCCAAAGCCTGTCCTGCTGGAACTGCTACTTGGTCTGCTATTGGAATTAGCTCACTTCCTAATATTCTCAATTCTTCTTTCAACAAACCACATGCATTTGTCAAACGATTTGATTTAAAAGAATTACTACAAACAATTTCCGCCAAATCTGTATTCGAGTGTGCAGGAGAAAACTTTTGTGGCTTCATTTCATATAATTTTACTTTTCTGCCTCTTTTCGCTATTTGCAAGGCTGCTTCACATCCAGCAAGACCTGCTCCTATAATTATTATCGGATTCATTAAATTTCCTTTCATTTTTGAACTTTTGTTTATTATATTGGTTTATTGTATTTCTGTCAATGTTTATAATTGAATAGAGAGCCTATTTATTATTTCTTTCCTAAAAATAATAAATAGACTCTCTACTTTTTGATTTGTTTTAGAATAAAAATCATGAATTTAATTCAAAATTTGAAATTCTTTTTTCATGATTAAAAAGAGTTGCTTCGCATCGATCCATTCTGCCATCTAATTTACGAATTTTTACAGACTTTTCTAAGTTTTTGTCTAATTCTAATGTAACTGCATCAAAAATAGCATCAATTTTAGTACCATATTCCTGTTCGAATAAAAATAGTTGATCTAAAATTCTTTTCTCCATGTTGTTCATCTCTTGTTTCATTTCAATTCTCAATTCTTCTTTTACATCTTCTATTTTCTGATTGACTACATCAAATTTGTCATCAATTGAAGCAAACTTGCTGTCATCTTCACCAAATTTGTTATCGATTGCTTCAAACTTGTTATCAATCTCATCAAATCTTTTATCGATTATTTCAAACTTGTTATCAATCTCATCAAATCTTTTATCGATTATTTCAAATTTGCTGTCAAATTTTCGATACATCTCAACTAATGTATCTAGTGTAAGCAATATCTTCTCAATTTTTTCTTCCATCTATTTCCTCCTTTCTTTCTAGATTTGTAAACAATTTTAACACATTTAACCTCAAATTGCAATGAAAACTTATTTTTTTATACGACATTTTTCGACACTCTAATTAATACAAAAAGGACAAACCCTAAGGTTCATCCTTCTTTTTCTATGGCTTATTTAAGAACTTTCTTTTTAATGAATACAATTCCTCCAGCTAAAATTGCTAGTCCTCCTGTAATACTTGCAATAACTTGTAATTTCCATACCATCAATCCACTACCAAATGGTGGTGATAAAGTAATTACTTCTGTTGCACTAGTATCTCTTTCATATTCTAACGTATCACTTAATGTGCCATCTGCTCTTAGTTTGTCAAGTGGGTCAACTTCCTCAAATGCCTTGGCAGGTACCTGGTTACCAGCAATTGTTAATTCATCACGTCTACCAACTTTATTATTATATCTGATAATTTCAGCAATGTTATCAATTTGTAAATCATCTGCGTCACCACTTACATATTTTGTTGTTGTCAAGTACATCGATGCTCTATAGTTTGCTCTTGTTGTATCAGTAGCATTTTTAGGTTGTAAATCGACAACGAAATCTTTATTGTTAATTGTACTATTTGGAGAGTCCTCATCAGCACTAACTACTAAATTAGTTCTCTTATCTGTTGTATAACTAATTCCGTCTTCATCTAAAATACGTCCTTCGCTATCAATAATACTTTCATCAATATGTGGTCTTAATTTTTCTACTGTAATTTCGCTCCAACTCATATTTGATGTATTATTTGAGTTAGCACTAAATACCACATCATTGTCAATATAATCCACTAATTGTCTTACTCTTGATGTAACAATATTGTCATTATCTTTATTGCCATCTCCATTATAATCAAATAATTGTTTATCTGCTCCATAATAGTAAATGGTTCCTACATATTCACCCAATGCTTTTGTATTTCCTAAACTTCCTTCACTATTTTTAGTAAATCCTGAAAATTCTGCTAATAATTTTTCAAGTGCTTCATTAAATTGTGTGATATCTTCTTTATAAAGCATATCTGCCAATTTACCTGTTCTGTCAACCTCGCCTGTGTTCAATACTGTAAATTTATATTTTACCGTAATTGTTGTTCCTTCTAAAATACTAGAATCAACATTAATATATCGGAATCCGTTATCAGTAGCGTCATCTCTGTTTAGTGATTGTAAATTGTCAATTCCATAAGAATTTGCTGTGTCTAAATTTACAATTGCTTTAATCTCTCCTTTATCATTTACATCATAATCAATGTTATATTTAGCATGCATAATGTTATTTTCATCTGAAGTTGTCAAAATAATTTCTTCAATTTGCTTATCTAATGATAATTGCGTAATTGGTCTTTCTTCCAAACCAAAGTTGATATTATTTACAGCATACATATAGTTTGTATTATCTAATCCACTATAATATTTATCAGAAAGTTCAATATTCATGTCTAGTTTTGGTGTATCAGCAAACATCGCATAATCTGTAAACAACTCATCAGCATAGTTAAACATAATGGTAGAATTTTGATTGTCAATTTCTCTCGATTTTGCAACTACTTCCAGTCTTTTTCTTTCACTGTCAACTGCCGTATTTCTGACTCTATCATAATCGTTTACTTTGTCAATATCTAAATAGCTATCAGCTTGTAAAATTGCTTGACCGAATTTTAATTCTGCATTTAATTTCGATGATTTATAATCTTGACCATTATAATATTCCGCATCTGAATAATCTGCTGATTTTATTCTACAGTCATTAGTTGTTTTATAAGGTCTAGTATCTCCATAATGGAATCTTACAACATAATCACCTGCAATAACATTTGTGAAGTTATACTCTCCGTCAGCTCCTGTTTCTTTTGTCGTATCTAATCCAATCACGTCTTCCATCGTCTTTCCATTCAAGCAATCTAAAGCTATATTAGTTGGCCAGATGTAATCATATTCTGTATAGTCTTTTCTATTACCACTGTCTACCATAACCTTTTGTACTAACTCAGTTGTCAAGCCTTCAATTGTATCTTCTTCATTGTCGTCTTTTTCAGCATTACCAATTCTTTGGTTATAATTTGAATCAGGTGTATCTACATTTTTGTCTTTGCTATTATCTTCCCAAGCTATACCGTTAATATTTCTATCTTCGTTTCTAGCAATTAAGTTTAGCTTGATTCTTGGTGCTGCAAACGTGTCATCTTCATACCAAGCTTTTTGGTTGTAATTAGAAATATTTACGTTGCCTGGTGCTGAATCTCGGTCAATTCTTCCGGCATTTTTTTCAGTTTCAACATCAAAAGTTGAATAACTTGCAATTTCTGCTACATTACACTTTTGACCTAGTATAATTGAATCTTCAATTCCAAATTCCTCATCTTTGTCTTTATCAACTTTAAAGGTCACATAGAATTCTTCTGATTCTCCTGGTTGTAATTTGATTCCTAAATTATATGCTCTCATTTGGTTGTAAATAATATTTTTACCATTTCCATCTGTATCCGAACCAATGATTCCGCTTTTAATCGGTTTCCAATTTTCAGCATAAGCTGATTGTTCTCCAACGACTTCCATGCCATTAACTGGTATTTCTTTTACTTTAACTTCGTCGCCTTCTTTGACTCTTTCTGTTTTCGTTTTTAGATATTTTGATTCATCGCTCATCACTGGAATCAGGCTACTATCATAATAATCATCAATTTCGTGAATTTGTGCTACATAGTTTGCTGAGCTATTTTGTACTTTGATTTTATACGTTAAATAAATATCTAACTCCGTATCTTCTAATGCCTTATTTTCATCCTTTCCATTTATGTTTGAATAAAATTTTGATAATTTGTCATAAACATTATTTTGATCGTTACTATTTTGATACATTTCTGCTCGATAGTAATAATCGGAACGATAAAGTCCTAAGGTATACTGAATTTTTTCAGTAGGATTTTTTACAAAAACGTCTTTATTTAATGAATTTGTCTTTTCTTCTGTCAAATCATAATATCCACTATATTTATATTGGTACATTTTTTCATTTACAATTACTTTCGCATTATCTAGGTTTTTCGTCAAGCCAATATCAACTTCTTCTTTTGGTTTTAAACCTAAATTAATGTGTAAACAATAATTATAAACTGCCATAAATTTATAATGTGTCTTAAATCCTGTTGCATTAAATTCTTTGTCCACTGCTGTTAAACTACTTCCGTCATATCCATTAACATCAAATGGGAAAGTCAAATTTCCTGCCTGAGTAGATGCTGTAGCTCTAAATATATCTAATATTCTTCCATTGCTATCCATTGTATTTAAGGTAGAATGCGTTGGATACGCTACACCTGCATCATCCGAAGAATAAGTGATTTCTACTTCTGTTCCGTCTGTCAACGTTGCAATACCTGTTGTTTCTCCATTGGCATTGATTGGTGTTTTACCTGATATTTTAGCAATTTTTGATTCTGAGCTTCCAATTGCCATCGAATCTCTTTCATATTTTTTCTTTACTGACTTGGTTGCTTCACGATAATCTTTTGCTTTTTGTTCATTTGAACCTTGATTCTTCTCAATGGTTCCATCTTTTGAAACTTTATAAGATAAGAATTCAGTTGGTTCATAAGTTTGACCATCGTAAGTAAATTCTACATCATAGCTTGCTGTTTCACAACCATATTTTTCTTTTTCCTCATCTGTCACACCTGGCACTTGGATTCTTGGAACATCCCATGCACCATCTGTTACGGTCACAATTGGGAAAGAAATTTCATTATTTTGGGCATCTTTATAAGCTTTTGCTTGTTCTCTTTTTACTTCTTTTCCAGAAGCATCGTAAAATACTTTGTAAACAATAACTTCCGCATTATCTTTTAGCATTTCACCTTCATCGTAAACGCCATTTGGTTTGCTGTAATATCCATCATTGTCGTTATTTTTATCCTCTAAAGTTTCATCAACCCAGACAATACCTGCCATTTCGAAAGTTAAATCAATTTCTGTATCAGAAGGAATTTGGTTTACGATTGTAACCTCAACTGTACTACCATCTAATAATTTAAATCCTTCCTCATCTGTCGATTCATTTTCTATATAGCTATAATCTTGCGATACACATTGCCAATCCACTTCTTGCGAACGAAGCTCTGTAACTGTATACGTTGGTGTTGTTTCACCCCACCAATATACATCATCAATTGTAAATTGCCAGTTGTTGTCTTTAGATAAAGTTACATCAATTACTTTTGTTGTATTTTCATAAAATTCTTCTTTATATTTAAAACTACCTTTTAATACTACTTTTACATCAAATTTCACAGTTGGATCCAATTTTGCAATTTCTGCTTTCAACTCCTCATCTGTCATTTTTTCAGCAGATGTGAAGTTTTTGATTATTTTTATATTGCCATGATGCTTCGTCATATTATTAGTAAATTTAATTTCTGTAATCGCCGTTGTTGTATCACCTGTAGTTGTATCTTCTGTTTGCGCTTTTGTCAATCTACCCTTTATACTGGTTGCTGTTTTTTCGATTACCTCGCCACCTGTTGCTTCAATTGAACTTACTGTTCCTCCTTTTGGATCAATTTCTTCTACTGTATAAGTAGGTTCATCATCAGAAGCCCATTCGAATCCATATGGTCCTGCTACTTCACCCGCTTTTAATCCTGTTACAGTAAATTCATGATGTCCACTTTCTGTATTTTTAACTCCATCTAGTGTTACTTTGAAATCAAATGTATCTTGTGTTACTTGTCCTTCTTGTAATTCTTTTTTGATGGTTAAATAACTTTCTGGATGACCATTATAAGCCTTAACTTCTACAGCAGCACCTGAACCATCCAATTCACCTTCTGATGGCGTGATACTTGGTGTATATTTTTTACTATGTTCTGTTTCTATCTCTGTAATTCTATAGGTTGGCTTTTTATTTCCAATCCATTTATATTCTTTAGAATTCCATACATTACTTGTTGTCTTTCCTTTTGGTACAATAAGAGTCGCTTCTGTTACGTCCTCTGTACCATTTGGCATAGTTACCTTTACTTCAAACTTAAATATTTCATCTTCTTCTGCTGGTTCACTTGTCTGTTTGATAAGTTGTATGTTATTCTTTTGAGGTTTAAGCTTATTGGTCGCTGTTACGACTACTTTTTGACCGTCACCTAACGTTCCTTTATTGTTACTAATCGATTGAGATTGCCAAGTACCATTTAATAATTTTACTTCTTCTACTTCATAGGTTGGAGCTGCTTCATCATCATCCCACATATACGTTCCTATCGTTGCTGTTGCACCTGCTAGTACTTTTCTAACCGTTCTTGTCGTTTTACCTCTGTGAGTAACTTTGACTGTAAACGCTAAGTATTGCTCTCCATATTTTTCTTTTACTTGTGCTTCGGTTAATTCTTTTCCGTTTTCGTCTAATACTTGTTTTTTGATTTGTAATGTTGCTTGATTTTTATGAATCGAAACTGTTTTTGTTTCATACCATCTAGCAGCCTCATTTAACAAACCTAATGTTTGAGATGTTAGTGCTAAATTTTGTTTTTTGGCTGATAATTCATAAGTGTATTGTGTATAAGTTCCACTTTCTTCATCATAACTTGATGCTACTGGTGTTTTTGTACAAGTCCAATTATATTTATCATAAGTTCCACTTAGTCTTTGATATTTACCACCAGCAATTAAATATTTATAATCAATATCAATTCCTGTAATTTTCGTTGCATCTGGAATATAATCCATTTCAATATAGAATTTATCTCTTCCATTACCAGCTGGGAATTTCTTAGCAGAATCATGATTATCAGTATAAATAAAATTCCATTGATTTCTAGCTAATGGCTCATTACTAGCATCTGTATATATTCTCATGTCATCAATAAATCCAAAGTCAACACCACCATAATTTGCTTCTTCATATTTTAATGTAAATGGTCCTATTACATATTTTTGGTCTTCTTCATAATAATTTACCTCTACTTTTGAAGCATTCAATTTAAAGGTATTATCAATATCTGTTTTTGGAAATTGTATACTAACATTTTTTCCATCTGGATACGTATGTGTTCTTGTTTCGTAATTTGCTGTATCATTTACATCTACTCCATCAGCTTTAATTTTTTTGACAAAATCTTGGTAAGCATCTGCAGTTAAAGATAATGTATTAGAAGGAACTCTTCGTCCTAAATTATCTCTTGTTGTCCACCAAGCAGATTGTACTCTACTTGGATAAGCACCTACATTTTCATCCGTATAATTCAAAATATAAGCTGACTTTGGTGTACAAATCACATCTTCTATTTCTGCATAATACGCAATTTCTTCGGTTTGATAAAGTCTTCCTAATAATAATTGATAAGTTGCTTCATTAGCTCCTAATGTTGCTGTATCAATAGTGCTTCCTCCAAAAACTGCATATCTTGCTTGTCTTTCACTTGGAATATGTCTTCCTTTTTCAATACACCACAATTCTCTTTGTGCTGCCATGGTATCATAACTAATGAATTGTCCTCCTGTTGCTGCAGCATTTTCTAGATAGCCTTCTTGCAATTCTTCTGCATAAGCTTGATAAGATACTAAGGTCGTCATGAAAATAATCAACATTATTAACACTTTTAAAATTTTTGTTTTGTATTTTTCCATTTGACTAAACACCTCCTTTTCTCTTATTTTTTAACACTCTTTCGTATACTACAAACGCAATGGCTCCTCCAGCTAAAATACTAATAATAATTGCTGATAGATATATCAAAGTTTCACCTGTTTTTACAGTTATAATCAAATCTGCTGTTGAAATATCATCTTCATTCTGTGCTTTATTTTTTGGTGTTGAATTTTTGTCTGATACACCATAAATATTGAAGTCTTCTGCAATTTCTGCTGTATTACTTACGTTTCCAGTATTTTCTGTTGTCATTTGTTTGGTTAGCACTAACTTGACTTCTTGACTTTGTCCAGAAACTAATTCTGTATTAGCTAATGCTTTTGTATATAAGTTTCCATCCGTTCCTGTGTACCAATCTGGATTTAATCCTGAATTGAATGTCATTCCTTGTGGAATATAATCAACAATCTCTGATGCAAAACCTTCTAAATCTCCATTATTAGTAACTGTAATTGCATATTCGACATATACTGTTGTTCCTGCTAAATATTTTGCAGTAATAGCTGATTGTGCTAATTTTACTTTGTCAAATTCTTCTGTTACAGTTCCTTGTGCATTTTGAACCGTTACTTTGGTAATTGCTTTTTCAATTCCTAAACTAAATTGTGCTGTTTCAACAAGTCCAATATCAATATTTGATATATTGGCTCCATTTACATTAATAACATCTGTTACTGCTCCATTTTCTTTCTTTCCATTTTGCTCAATCTTTGTTGTAATAACATCTGAATTGATACTTGATTCAATTCCCTCTTTTCGATAAGTTGCTACTGTATATAAAGCAGTATCATATTTGAACAATACAACATAAGAACCATCTTGCAATCCTGTAAATGTATATTCACCATTTGCATTTGTCGTAACCGTAGATTTTATTACACCTGTGTTGCTATCCACTAAAATCGCTGTAATGTTGCTCATTCTTTGTTCACCATCGTCTCTCATACCATTTTTGTTAGCATCTAACCAGGCAACACCTGAAATCTTGTGAGATTTTGTGATGTCTGATTTTGAGTTATAAGGATAATTGGTATCATCGTCATCCTCATGATTGTCTGCATTATTTGTATTTTCTATTGCTTGAATAATGTGTGTTACTGGATTACTTGTGATTTCATCCATTTCAGAGTTTGCTATCGTACCAACATTGGTTACTGTTTTTTCTTGTGCTCCTTCTAAACTTGAAGCAGTTGCTAGAATGTCTACTTGCACTTCGTCATTTTCTGGAACTGATATGGTTAATTCTGTTTTGCCTGTATCTGACATCTGTCTAGTTGAAAGAACATCATCTATTTCATAAGAAACTTCTTTTACAACAATTCCTTCTGGAATAATATCTGTTAGTACAATATCTTTTGCAATGGCTTGACCTTCATTTTTAATCGTAAATGTATAGTGAATATTCTCACCTTCCATGACATAGGTTGGTGTTGTTGATGTTTGCGTAATAGAAATACTACTTTTAGCTAAATCAATCATAATATCTTCTGCTTTATACATTTCCATGTCTTTTCCAGAAACTTGTGTCGAAACTTGAATTGTGTTAGAAGTTATGCCTGTATTTAAACTTTTGACTTTTACAAATAATTTCAAAGTCTGTCCTTCATTGGCTCCTATTTTTTGAATATTCCAAATTACTTGATTGGTTGAAGCATCATATTTTGCATTATCAATTTGGTTATATCCACCATTATCATTTGCCTCTATCATATAAGCATTCAAAAATTCTAATTCTTTTGGAAGAGAAGTAACCACTTCGACATTTTCTTTCACTTTTTGTGTCAAATTTTCCACACGTAAAACAATATCTAAAGTATTTCCTTCTATATAAGAACCATCTTCCATATCAATAAATTGATCCACACTTATTTCTGCTGTCTCAAAATTAATATCTATTTTATTAGATGTTAATTCAGCTTTTAAATCTTTTGCCATAGCTGTTGCTGATATATTCATTGTATTTTGTGCATAAATTCTTCCTGTTTTTAAAGTTATATTTATTTCAATCGAAGCATTTTTCGCCAATTTTTCAATATTGGTGATAACATTACCATCACTATACTCTACTTTTGCAATATCTCTATTAGCTTCTGCTGACACAAAGCTTGTACCAGCAATAACTGGTAATTTAACAAGCACATCTTGTGCAATGTCTTGTCCTACATTTTTGATAATTGCTTTTAGTTTGATTTCATCATTCTCTTTGACCAAATTAACATCTGTTTCCAATGTTAATTCTAATTCTGGACCAGCTCCTGTTGTTAGTCCAATTAAATCTGGTCTTGCTTCTTCTGTTAAATCAACTGATTCCATGTTGTTTGTATAAGAAGCAACGAACGTTCCATAAATATTTTCATTATGATTTAAGTTAGCTGGTATTTGATATTCATAGGTAAATTTCAAAACTTGTTTTGCTTCCATTTTATAATTTGAATCGTTTGGTACAATCAAATAAGATTTAATTGTTTCTAAGTTTTCTGGTGTTGTCGTCCATCTATTTGCGTTATCTTTTAAATCTTGGGTTGCTTCTTTGTTGTCTGAATAATATATTGTAAATTCTCCATTATTTCCTTGACTGGTAGCAATTCGACTTACCATTTTTGTATCAATTGTGGTTCCTAAGTTGTCACCAGTTGTGATATCTTTTACGCCTTCAAAAGGAATTCTTCCTAATATAGCTAAATTTGATATTGCATTCTCGTTATTGTTCATAACAGCAATTTCCATTGTTGCCTTTTTAGCTTGTGCATAAATATCTAAATAATCAACTTGTTTTCCTTGTTTAATTGAAGTCAATCTAGAACCTGCATCATTATAATTAGAAGTTGTATTAATTGCTATGACTCCATTTGGTGCAGAATATTGAATTTGGGTCTCTTTATATTCTGTTGCATAATTAGTTGCTTCTTCATTGTTACAATATACTTTAAATCCTCTTTCAACAGATGGTGTATATATATCGACATTCATGTCAGCATTTAATACAATATTCGTACCATTTGTTAAAACACCTGAATTCAAATCTGTTTGTTTTCCAGAAACAGTTACTTTTGCAATAATTCTTCCGTCTCTTACATAAGATTCAAGATTTGAAATCTCTAGTCCTTCTCCATAAAGAATACTAGCATTTGTTATATTTAAGCTTGTAATATATTCTGGCATCTCAATTTCAAATACAGAATTTCCGAAAATATCAGAAGTTGCTTTATCATTGTTAAGTTCTAATCTCATTTCCACGTTTGTGTTAGTTGTTACAGTTGATAAATTGTCTCTGTCTAATATAAAATTAATATCTGTTACTGTGTCCTTTAATTTAGTTGCAGTTTCTCTACTTCCTAATTCAACAATATCGGATACATAAGAATATTTTGCCTTTTGAACCGTTGTTGTTGCAATTGAGTCCATATCTGCATAAGCTTCTTTGGAAATACTTCTGCTTGAAGTTGCCTTTTTATTAGAAATAATTAAGTTTCCTGTGTTGATTGGAGCAGAAGTTTTTATCATTACTTTTGAGATTTTGTCTTGGAAATTAATATTATAATTTCCACTTTCGTCAACTAGACTATCTTTATTAATTGTTGTTAAAACATTTCCAGAAACATCTAATATTTGAATATTTCCAGCTTCGCCTAAAATATTGTTAAAGTTTTCTTGACTAACTGAAATTTGCTTATAATAAATATCTTCCGTTGGAACTTTATTTCCTGATTTGCTCATGTAATAATTTTCTACATCTTCAATCATCATTTCTTGTACAATATCTGTATAAGAAACATTTATGGTTGTTTTTGAGTTATATTCCATTTCTTTATTTAAATAAGAATATACCTTTGATACTTCTGGTGTATCATTTTCTACATTATAAGATATGATATCTCCTGTTTGTCCTGTAAGGATAAGATTGTGCATTTTTTCAGCTGTTGCCAAATTTTCCATATTGTTTGCTTCTACACCGCTAAAGGTAACAACTTTGGCTTCTAAATTAGAAGAAGTTTGTATTTCATCTGAAAGCCTAACATTTTGGAATGTATAAGTAACAACATATTCATCCATTCCAGCTTGGCTGTAATATCTTTCTTCTTGCTTGTTTTCTTCACCTTCTACTTTAAGATATTCTTCTGATTCATTGACATCAACTAATTGCTTTTTATTTTCTAGTTTAATATTGATTTTACCTTCTGCCTCGTTGTATGTACAATTCTCAGAACCAAATTCTACTTCTCCGACACCTTTACCGTTCGTACCAACAGTAGAGTTTGCAATAACAGTAACTTCTGTTGGAGATACTTCGTTTATTTTTGGTACATTTATATTTAATTCAGTTTGTTTGGTTGGCAAAGATTTTTGATTTTCATTCGAACTGTCTACTTTGACAATTGTTTGTAAAATCACTCCATCATTTCCATATTGAACATACTTTGAAATTTCCTCTTCAACTTTAACTGCTCGATCATCTTTCCAAGCCAAAGTTAATGGAATTTCTTTCGAAATCTCATGTTCCTTTCCTTTTTCGTCCACATAAATACCTGAAAGAATAACATGAGCAATTCCTTTTAATTTTGATTCTTGAATATATTCTTCCATTTTGTATTCAATTGGTATTGAAATTTCAAGTTGTTCAGAAGAATTTTCAATCTTGTTAAACTCTAACACATTGTTTTCCAAGACTTGAACATGTTCTGATTCTGCTACTTGATTTTCTTCTTTCATAGCAAAATTCAAGTCTGCATTTTCTTCTGGCTTGATTTCTACCTTTCCATTTTTTAGGTATCCGCTTTTTTTCACACCCAATTGCAATTGAATCGCTAGATTTGTGTTATTTACATCACTTACCAATGCATTCGATGTTTCCTCTCCATTTGCTAGATACGCTTCAAATTCAACATTTTCGTTTCCAGTATCGGACTTTGCACCGAATATTGACACGAAACTTGTTGTAGCAAGTGCTTCAGTTACCACTGCAAAATGCGAAAATACTAGTGTAAAAACTAAAAACATTGCTAATAATTTTTTTCCGTTTCTCATAATTTTTCCTCCTCAAAAACAAACTTAAAAATAGAATCATACCTTTATCTTTTTTATCATATAATATTTTACTACAATTCTTATTGTAGTCAATACCTTCAAAGTATGATTCTTCCTTCGTTTTCTAAACTTTAAAAACTTTTTATTTACGGAAATAAAGCTTTATAATTACTTTATTTATCAAATATAAAATTTTTGTTACATTCTATCTTTTGCATGAATATTGACTTTTTCTATAAGCCTACACTTTTATTATATCACATTTTTTGGTTTTTCTCAACCTTTTTTTGACAATTTTTCAAAAAAAATCGATGGTTTTATTGCCTTTTTTCAGTATATGTAAATTTTTTATTGTCGAATTGACAGTTTTTTTGTCAAATTTTGGGAAAAACATTTCCTAGCTTTACTATACGATAAGTTATTTTACCTTTTATAAAATTGCTATTTTCCCTTAGGGAACAATAAATTTAAGGAATTCCTTTTAGAATAAAAATGTCTTTGGAAAATCAATTTTATCTCTACTTCATAAAAATTTGTCACTTTTTTTAACTCTATGCATATACTAATATAAAGTATTTCTTAACAAGGAGGCGTTTTATGAATAATAATATGGATCTTAATAAACTACTTTCCGTTCTTTCAAAAATGGATAAATCTGAGCTAGAAAAAAATTTATATCGTGCTCAGCAAATCTTAAATAATTCTGACATAAAAAAGAATATCGATAAACAGGAGTAACTATGAACGAAGATTTTTCTAATATTTTAAATAACTTTTCTGATATTTTAAAAGAAAAAGATATTGACTTAAACAACATATTAGGCGGAAATACTCCGCCTAACAATGAAAACGAGGATTTTTCCTTCGATATTAATACCATTATGAAAATAAAAAATATTATGAGTAGTATGAATCATCAAAATGGTCCGAGAAATCAATTGTTGCAATCTTTAAAACCATATTTGGAAGATACGAAAAAAGAAAAACTAGAACAGTACATTAAGATTGCTAATCTTTTATCTGTTCTAGATTCTTTCGATGAAAATCACTCTTTTAAATTTTTAAAAGACTCGAATTATGATTTCATTTTATTACTTATATTATTTTTATTAATTTTCTAGCAATTCGATGGCCTCATTTCTAATTCCAAAAATAGGACATCGTTCTTCTTTTTCTGTAATTTCTTTTACTAAATTAGAAATTCGAATTTGCGTTGTTTCTATTGTATTAGCAGCTATAATTGCTTTATTATTGCCATTTGCTCCGACTGTGTACAACCCCTCTTAACGTCCCTAAAACAATAATATTTCCTCCTGCCACAATCTCTGCACCAGAATGTACATCACCACATATCACAATGCTTCCAACATATTCTTCTTTTGTTCCTGAACGAATCGAATGGTATACATACTTAGTTTCTGATATCTCTGTTTCCGCTTCAAATGTTTTTTTAATCGCATGCAAGCCCAAAAGGTCAGATGGTTCATCAAATTTAACATCCACATTAATTTCGTCCATAATCATTTTTTCAATCACTTTTCTTTCTGATTCTGTAAACAATTTTCCTGTTACACGAATCGGAACATTTGAATTTTGATAAAATTCTTTTAACTTAGGAAGTTTCTCTTGTAATTCTTCAAAAATTTCTTGATTACTTGCTTGTATATTGATACTCAATACTATTTCTTTTGTTGTTTGTTTAATTCTTACATTATTTAACATGTTACATCCTCCTTTTATAGCATGCGATTATTGCGTTTAAGTAAATTGCTCTGTTTCTGTTTCAGCTGACATTGTCTCTGTTATTTGCTGAACATTCATTCCAAAATATTCCTCAATAATTTCTCTTACAACCTCTGCTGTATAAGAACCATGTCCCCCATTTTCTACAATAACAACAACCGCAATTTCTGGGTCATCAAATGGTGCAAATCCCACAAACCATGCATTTACATCTCCATTTGTTGTTTCTGCTGAACCTGTTTTTCCTCCTACAACAATGTCGAAATTAGAAAAAACGGAATGGGCTGTTCCTCCTTCATCTGATGTTACAGATTTCATACCTTCTAATACTGCATTTATAGTTTGTTCACTAATTTGTAAGTCTTCTGTCGCCTCTCCTTCCAGTCCTAGTTTTTTATTGGTAAACTCTCTTATTTCTGATTCTGGAACTTGTGTCCCATCGGATTTTACAACATTTTTTACAATACTTAAATCAATTTTATGCCCACCATTTGCAATCATGGATATATATTTTGCCATTTGCACAGGTGTGAAATTGTTATAGCCTTGACCAATGGCAGCAACTAATGTATCACCTACCATCCATGGCGTTCCTTTGCTTTCGGTAATCGTTCGATTAGCCAAAATACCTGCTCTTTCGTTATATAGCTCTATTCCTGTTTTTTGTCCTAAGCCAAAATATCTGGCATATTTTTCCAAATTGTCAATTCCCATTCGATTGCTTACTTCATAAAAGAAATAGTTACACGATTTCTCTATTGCACCTGATACATTTAGTGGCCCATGTCCTCTTTTGTAACTATTATAATACCAACAAGCAGGATGATGCGCTGCTGGATATGGACCATTATCATTGATTCTTTCTGTTGTATTTGTAACACCTGTCTCCAAAGCAGCAATAGCCGTAATCATTTTAAAAGTAGAACCTGGTGCATAAGGGCTTGAAATCGTTCGATTGTGTAGCGGATTCAATGGATTGGTATTATATTCCTTGTATTTTTCGCTACTAATACCGTTGTAGAACAGTTCTGGCTCATAGTCTGGATAGCTTGCCATTGCCAAAATTTCGCCTGTTTTCACATTAGTTACTACAACTGCACCACCTTTGGTATCATATCTTTGTGAAAATCCGCCTGTTCGTATTTTTTCAATATTGGTCACTAATGCCCTTTCTGTTATTTTTTGAAGGTTCGAATCAATGGTTAATACTACGTCAGCGCCACCTTTTGCTTCTTTGGCTGTGTATTCACCAGTTATTGTTCCATCAACAGACATATCAATTTGCTTTATACCATCTTCGCCTCGCAAATATTCTTCAAATACTTTTTCTGCTCCTGTTTTTCCAATTTTGTCTGTTGGTTTATATTCATAAGTATCACCACTTTTTTCCAATTCTTCTAAATCTTTTTTTTCAATTCTTCCCATATATCCTAAAATATGTGATGCCATACTTCCTGTATAATATTTTCGAACTGGCTCTTTGACAATATTAATTCCTGTCAATTCCTGACTTCTTTCTTGCAGTTGAATCGCACTTTCTCTGGATATTTCATCTGAAATACTAATTGACTTGGTGGCAGAATATCCAATTGTTGTAATTCCATATCGTATGGTTAAAATTCTTCGAATGTCTTGAATGTCATCTGTTTTGATTTTATATTTATCTCGCATCAAATAAAATGCCTCTTCTGCTGATGCTGTTTCTGGTATCTTATACTTTTTCTTCCATTCTGCCAGTTTTTCGTCTGATTCAAAATGATACTCAAATGGCTCTATACTAATTGGAAATGTATCTAAATAGGTATCTCCATTATTTTCTAATATGGTTGTCATAAGCAAAATCGAAGCATTTAATTGCTCATCTTCTACTTTGGTTTTATACATTTCAAGCGAAAAACTCATATCTGTACTAACCAATACATTTCCATAGCGGTCCACAAAACTTCCTCTTGCAGCTTCTATTGTAGACTCTCTGGATAGTCTCGTATTCGAATTTTCTCGATATTCTTGTCCATTAATAATTTGTAAATCAAATAATCGAATTAGCACAATTACGCCAATAATATATACCAGAACAGATAAAATATTAAATCTGAAATTTAAATTTTGTAGTTCATTATTTAATCTCGTTTATCTCACCTTCTTATCCATTTATTAAATCTTAAAAATATCTAGTTAAAATATTATTTCTTTTGAATGTTCTATCCATGCTATATCCTGCTTTTTGAATTAATGGATAAAATAAAATGACTAGCAAAATATTATATAACACTTCAATTAACAATATTTTTATGAAGTAAAATATTTCTAATTCAAACCCTACAATAACCGAATTTAATATATAATAGCCAAATTCAAATAAAACCGTAGCTAGTGCTACCATAATAATAATGGTTATTTTATTTTCTTTTGAAAAGTTTCGGTCAAAATATGCTCCTAAATATCCTACTAAACATAGCATAACTGCCGTTATTCCAATTGACTTGCTATAAACCAAATCAATCATTAACCCTCCCATTACGCCAAAAGATATTCCTAAAGCCCCATTGGATGATAAACTTACAAACAAAATAAATATCACAAATAAATTGGGCATTACACCTGCTATTGTAAATACTTGGAAAAGATTCGCTTGTAAATAAAATATGATAAAAAATGTTACGATTAATAAAATGGTAATTGTCGTTTTTTTCATGGATTTCCTCCCGACTAAATAATTTAATTATGAATGACTAATACGGTATCAACTGTAGAAAAGTCTACTGCTGGCTTAATCGTAGCATAACGATCGGTTATATTGGTCGTTGTTATAATTTCTTCTATTGTTCCAATCAAAATACCTTTTCGGTAAATTCCACCAATTCCAGATGTATACACATTATCTCCTTGGATTAATTCTGCATCTGTCGGAATATAAGAAGCGCGTAGAATTTGATTATTTTCAATGGTTCCTTTGCTAATAATGCTTTGTTCTGTTGTACTAATATTACAACTTACTGTGCTTGCTGCATCAACGATTACTTGTACTTTCGCTGTTTTATCTGTAACAGAAATAACATGTCCCACTAATCCTTTATCTGCTATGACTGTCATGTTTGGTTCAACACCGTCATTTTTTCCTACATTAAGAATTAAATCACTACTATAATTACTAACATCTCGATTAATGACATAGGCTGGAATCGTATTATAATCAGCATATTTTTGTGTTAAATTCATGTATTCTTGTAGTGTAACATTATCTGCCTTGATACTTTCTAATTCTCTTAATTCCGTTTCTAATTTACTATTGGTTTCTTTTAACTCCTTATTTTCTTCTTGCAAATTTTCCAAACTGGTAAAATAGGCAGAATTTCCTTGTATTTTATATTTCAAGTCAGTAAATATTCTTTGAATTGGAGTTACAATAGAATTGACAGCACTTTCTAAAAAGGATAGTTTATCATTTTTCATGTTTGATAGAAAAATCAATAAAATTAATATGATAAAAGTTATCACTCCACCTAATATATTGGATTGCTTATTTCTGCTCATCTCTATTTCCTTTCCATTTCAAATTTGTTTAATAATCGCCCTTAGTGTTTGTTAAATTGCACTGTGATATTCTCCATCCCCAATGATAATGTGATCCAATAATTGAATTCCCATTAATTCGCATGACTCACAAATCTTCTTAGTAGCTTGTATATCTTCTTTGCTAGGCACAGAATTGCCACTTGGATGATTATGCACTAAAATAATTTTTGGTATTTGCAATTTAACTGGTTCAGATAATATTTGCTTAATAT
Organism: uncultured Clostridium sp.; assembly: GCA_947647595.1. Taxonomy (GTDB): domain Bacteria; phylum Bacillota; class Clostridia; order TANB77; family CAG-508; genus Scatovivens. The sequence continues at coordinate 22,274 of CANSKZ010000010.1, forward strand.
CAAAAACTAATGTATTATCTTTCCCTGTTGCAATATCAATTATTTTTTGTATAATATTCTTGTTGTTTAACAAGATTAGTTTTAATACTTCTTTTTTTTCATATCTCATTTCTTGCATTAGTAAATTGGCTACATCTGCTTTTGTTTTGACGCATATTTTATTTAAATTAATTGGCTTTGACATTCGTTTTGCTATTTCGCCAATTGCTTTTAATTCAATGGCTTTGACTTTGCCAATTCCATTAATTTTCATTAATTCGTTAATTGAAATTTCTTGTAGAAATCGTAAATCATTTTGTTTTGCATTTAAACTTAAATTCATCACTTGTCTTGCTAAATCTAAAGCTGTTTTTTCTTTGGTTCCTGTTTTTATAATGATTGCCAATAGCTCGCTGTTACTTAAAGTCTCTTCACCATAAGTAAGTAATTTTTCATAGGGTCTTTCTGACATTGGCAATAAATTCATTTTGGTCGTCATATCAGTCCTTTCTGTTCATTTATTCTCCCCCAAAATAGAATTACTGTTTTCTATTATATCGTGATAATAGAAATTTTTCAAGTAATTTTAGTACATTTTTCAAGATTTCTTAATATAATTGATAATGAAGTTAATATTTGTGCATACAAATATTAACAACTAGGACTATAATGAGCATAGCTTTAACAGTCGGTTCTTAGGAAGTTAATCTTTGTATCCACAAAGATTAACAACTGGGACTGTAACAAGCACAGCTTTAACAGTCCCAGTTTTTCCAGAAATTTAGTATTTACTTTTTATTTAGACGTAGTATAATTAAATTATGTTTAGGAGGTTTGCCTTATGAAAATAGAGAAAGTTAATGAAAATAGAATTCGAATCACATTTAATCATTCTGATTTACAAGAAAACAATATTGATGTCCATTCCTTTATGTCCAATTCCATTGAAAGTCAAAGTTTATTTTTAACTATGTTAGATGAAGCAGAACGTGAAGTAGGCTTTATTACTGATAATTACAAACTTTCCATTGAAGCAATTGCTCTTAGCAATGGAACTTTCATCATTACAGTTACCAGAATTGAAAAAGAAGTTTTAAAATCCACACGCGTACAGGCCCATAGAAAAACTGTCACTGCCATTAATCATACTCTTATTTATCAATTTGCAAATTTTGATGATTTTTGTAATTTCAGTAATTTTTTATCTGTTTCTTTACCAAACTTAGTCGATAAATTAAGTGAAACCAACTCATTATATCAATATCATGATTGCTTTTTCTTAATTTTACAAAATATCGAAGATTCGTATTCCATTGCTTTATCAAGTGCCATTAGTGAATTTGCTGTACCAATTCAAAATTCAGATTTAATGATACACAAAATCAAAGAATGTGGAAAATTAGTAACTCAAAACGTACTACATAAATGAAACATAGGGGCGATTCGCAATCGCCCCTACTTCTTTTATTCCTCATTTCCTTTTAATTTTTCTGCTCTGTCCGTTGCAATTAAATTATCAATTAATTCATCTAAATCGCCATTTAAAAAATTCTCAAATTGGAATATACTCATTCCAATTCTATGGTCTGTGATACGTCCTTGCGGATAATTATAAGTCCTAATTTTCTCACTTCTATCACCTGTTCCAACTTGGCTTTTTCTTTCATTAGCAACTGCTGAATCTTGCTTTTCTTTCTCAATTTCATATAATCTTGAACGCAACATCTTCATCGCATATTCTCGATTTTGCACTTGTGACCTCTGTGTTTGACATTCTACTACAATTCCACTTGGTTCATGAATTAATCTTACAGCAGAAGAAGTTTTATTAATATGCTGTCCACCTGCTCCTGATGCTCGAAATACTTCCATTTTAATATCTGCAGGATTTAATTCAATTTCTACATCTTCTACTTCTGGAAGTACGGCTACTGTTACTGTCGAAGTGTGTATTCTTCCACTACTTTCAGTATCTGGAACACGTTGTACACGATGAACACCACTCTCAAACTTAAATCGACTATACGCACCTTTTCCTGTTATCATAAACGTAATTTCTTTGTAACCACCAAGTTCTGTCGCATTTTCATTAACAATATCCAATTTCCAATGTTTTCTTTCTGCATACATTGAATACATTCTAAAAAGTGTTCCTGCAAATAGCGCCGCTTCTTCTCCTCCAGCACCTGACCTGATTTCACAAATAACGTTATTATCATCATTAGGGTCTTTGGGAATTAAAAGAAATTTTAATTCTTCTTCGATTTTAGGTAAGTTTTCTTTTGCCTCTTCAAAATCCACACTTGCCAATTCTTTTAGTTCTGGGTCATTTAGCATTTCTTTTGCTTCTTCCATTTGTTGTTTTACTTTTTTATATTCTCGATATTTTCCTACTACATCTTCTAAACTTCCGTGCTCTTTCATTAATTTTTGCCATTCCGATTGATTTGAAATCACTTCTGGATCACTAATCAACTGATTTAATTCTTCATATCTTTTTTCCACACCTTCTAATTTTTGAAACATTTTATCATTCCTTTCTGCTGATATTATACACTAATTTTTTCTAATTTTCAAGGTTTATTAAATGATATTCTATTTTTAATCGATTTAATACTTGTTCTTCTCGATTACTACACGTAAAAATCAAAATTTGATAATCGTAATTTTGGTCTTGCAAATAGCATAAAATATTTTTTAGACGATTTTCATCAAAAAAAGCAAAGGTTTCATCCAAAAAAATAGGCAATTTTTCCTTTGAAATTTCTGCTAAAATACTTAATCTTAAAGCCAAATACATTTCATCAATGGTACCAATACTTAATCTATCCACTGGCATATAAGTACCATTTTCCACTTCAATGTACAATCCTTTTTCATCATTTACAACTACATTTTTATATTTCTCGTTTGTCAAACTGGAAGTAATTTCACACAATTTCTGTTCAAATTTCGGACTCAAATGATGTTTCATTTCATCATACGCATTTTGTAAACATTCTTTTGCAATTTCAAAAGATACATTTAAAGAAACTAATTCCTCTTTGATGCAATTTTGCTCTTCTATTTCCTCTTCTATTCTTGCTAATTGTTCTAATTTTTCATCGAGATTCGCTTTTTCTGAGTCTAAAATATGATTTTTAAACTGCAAATGGCTGATTTCCTCTTCTATTTTTTCAATCTCTTTTTCAATTTTTGAAATATCGAAATTCGAATTTCCCATTCTTGTATTTTGACGTATTTTCAAAATTCCAAAAATATTTAGCCCCAAAATGATAGCTGGAATTATTGCAAACAATTTATTTTGCACAATTACCAATAGCAAAACTAAAATGAGTATCAAAACTAACATCATTCCTATTCCGCTTTTCATTTTAAGTTGCATTTCTATATTTTTAATTTTGTCATCATTTACAACTTGCTTACTTTCCTTTAGCCTTTGCTTTTTTTCTTGTAATTCAGTTATCTTAGCTTTTATTTGTTCCTTTTCAGTTTCCTGATGAACAGAATTTTCTTGACACTCTTTTAACTTTTGCTTTTGTTCCTCTAATTTATTCAAGTTACTAATTACGACATTGATTGGTTTTTGCCTAGTTCGTTCTGTACCAATTCTCTCATTTTGTAATTTATTTAACTTGTCCATCGATTTCTTAAACGAGATAGTATCATCACCAGAAGACACTAAATTGCTAATTCTTTGAACCATTGCATCCGTATCTGTTTTTCCAAGTTTCACTTCTTGTTGTCGCATCATAACTGTATTACAAAATGACATTTCATCAATTCCAATTTGCTCCTCTAAAAATCGGATTCCTTTTGCTTTATCAATTGCAAATTCTTTGGAAATATCTTCATTTGCTTTATAAATAATCGGACTTTTCTTTTTAAAATCACGGAAAACTTCATATTGTTCATTATTATCCAATGTATATTTTATCTTTCCTGAGAATTCCGAATTATCCCAAGGTTTGTAGCGGTCGAAATCAGGAATATCTTTGCCATTTTTATTTTTCGCTATTCCATACAAAATTGATTCTATAAACTTCAAAATGGTTGATTTTCCAGATTCATTTTCGCCATAAATAATATTGATTCCGTCTTTTAATTCTATTTCTTTATTTTTTATTTTTCCAAATCCATTAATTTTTATTGCATCAATTTTCAAATTTTCACCTTCTTACATAACTTCCAATCCGATTTCAATTGCTTTCTTAATTTGTTCTTCCGAATAATTGCTATTTTGATACTTCTTAATTACTTCCCTGACAAAAATTCCTCGCAAATTATTTTCTTTTGCAATTTCTTCAATATCATAATTAGTTTGTGTCTTGTCTTTTACTTTCAAAATGTTTTCTTGGCAAATCAATTTCAAAATTTCTCTTGCATGGATATCAAATTGTAGATTTCCAACTAAAACAATTTCATACATATGATTTTTTTCTAAATTTAACTGACAGATTTCTTCTACTAAATCTTCTTGACTTAGTAAATTATTTACCCATACATTCTTTTTTTCAAAAATTCTTTCATCTAATTTAACAAATTGTGTTTGCAATCCTCTCTTCGTAATCTCTCCGCACCATCATTCCATGCTCTCCTAATTCATCAAATCCAAACGAAATTGGCGAACCAGGATACACTACTTTGCCATTTTCACTAATATAATTTTTATGAATATGTCCCATTGCCACATAATCAAATTTCAAAGCATTTATTTGAGATTCTGTTATCGGATGATAGCTAAAACCGATTTTTGTCTCTAGCGCCATTTAAATCGCAATGTGTTACTAATACATTCAGTTTGTCTGGATTCTTAATTTTCATTTGCTCAATCATTGATTCATTCTGAAAAAAATCCGTGAATGCTGTTAGATAAATATCCTCTTCTGATTCTTCTATCACTTCCATTTTATCTTTACAAATATGTACATTTTCATTCCAAGCAAAATCAGCATAGTACGAATTTTTTATATAAGGATCATGGTTTCCGGGACTAATTAATATCTTTGTATTTTGAATTTCTTGGAATTGACTATTAATAAACTCAATCGTTGATTTTCTGATATATTCCTGTTCATATAAATCACCTGCAATCAACAAATATTCAATTTCATTTTGTTTGATATAATCTATTATTTTTCGAAATGCTTCTCTTTGCTCTAATCTTCTGACATCCCCCAGATGATTGACTGTTTTCAAACCAGTAAATGGGCTATCAAAATGCATATCTGCTATATGAACAAATTTCACAAAATCACTCCCTTTTTTATTTGCTTTTGATTTTATCATAAATATTCTTTCGAGTCAACAAAAACATGAAAATTTGTTCGGTACTTTGGTTTCGAATTCTTCTATTGCAATTATGCTTTTTTCATGTTATAATTATAATATTAATTATTGGAGGTGCAACATGGAAGAATACAAATTAAAAGTATTATTAAAGGAACGGTCATACATCGTAATCATCCAGAAAAAGCAATATGGATTTTGGACTACTATTGGCAATTTCAGAATCCGTGAACAGAATCTTTTGGTAATGGACAAACATGAAAACTGGAGAGAAGTAACAAGTTTGACTAACTTAGAAACTTTCTGGAAAATTACGCGTGCAAAAATTGCGGATTTTTACAGAATAACGCAGGATGCTCTTTCTTACATTACCGATTCTGACTTTATCACATCATCTGAAGAAACTGGATTACATTTTCTCATCTATGTAAACGAATATTAAGCACATAAAAAGGACGCCAAACTGGCGTCCCTTTTCATATATTAATTATCTAATTTATTTTTAATCACCTCTTCAAAAATTCTAGGATTTTTTCTTTTGTTTTTTCCTACTATTCTCTCTCTAAGAATCATATTTGAAATGATTACTATAGATGCTATTATCATTAAATGATACTCCATTTCATGACCCGTATAAGATAATTTTTCTAAAGTTTTATTTGGTTTTTGTTTTTTATTGCTATTTTCTGTATTTGATGTATTTTCTAATTTTTCTGAATCTTCCATTGTATCAGAATCTGGCGTTTGAGTAGGAATTTCTTGTGCCATTAATTTTCCTGTTAAAGTAATTGTTTCTGGCAATTCATAGCAATCAATAATTCCTTCATATGATAAATCCACATCTTCTTTTAACTTTAATTGATAATCCACATCTTTTTGCAAAATCACTGTTTTGTCGCCTAGATTCGTGTTATCATAATTAGTTTTATCAACAATTTCTAATTCAATATACGATTTATCCGTATCAATTATGCCTTCCAATTCAAGGTTAGCTTTATCAATATTGACTTCTGTTTTGTTGTCATATACCTTGTCTTCCAATTTTGCACCAACAATATTAATCGCTTTTTTATGAATTGAAAACTCACCATCAATTCCGTGTATTATATTTTATCCCATCATAAACAGTTTTCAGTTCATAATCATAGGCACCAACTCTTGATGGTATTTCTACTTTATTATTATAATATTCCACTATTTCTGCATTTTTCGTATTTTCATACGAAATTCCAATCGGTTTTCCCTCATATATTTTTTCATCAACAGTTATTGTAATTCCACCTGTTAAATCACACACTGGGCATTTTTCGTAGGATGATGAATACTCTGGATGTCCCAATTCTTTATCACATCTAAGTAATAAATTATCAATCTTTAGTTGCTTTGTTAATCTATTTCCCGCACAATCTTCAACCACAAATTCGTAATCTCCATTATTTACTGCTATATATTCTGTTCCCTCTACTTCTGTTCCATTGACAATAAATTTATCAATTCCTGAAGCTTCATCTGTTGCAGTAAATTTTATAGAAGATACTTCTGTAGTAGCATCCACATCACTATCACTTATTAATTCTGGTAATGTAAAATCAAGCTTGTATTTTCCGAAAATCTGATTCGAACTATCATTTCCAGCATTATCATAACCAATAATATGCAAATAATTTTCGCCTTCTTCATCAATTGTAATTGGTTTCGTTTCTCCTACAACTTCTTGTTGCCATTTTTCTGGCATAATTCCACTATCGGTTATCGCATATTGATATTTCTGAAATTTACTTCCACCTTCATCCGATACCGCTACATTAACTGTTACTGGCTGATTGGTCCAATCAGAAAATGTCGGATCTACTTCTACTTCTGGTGCTGTTTTATCTACTTGATAGGGTCCATATACATTTTCATTACTCCTATTTCCAGCATTATCATATGTTATCAAATGCAAATAATATTCTGATTCGCCAGAAATCGTAAATTTTGCTTTTTCCTCTTTTATAATTTCGCTCCAACTTTCTGGGGTCGTTTGATTTGTTGTTATAGCATATTGGTACCCAGAAAAACCGCTTCCTCCTTTATCTGAAAATGCTACATTTATATCAATCGATTCTTTGGTCCAATCTTTATTTTCTGGCACAATACTATCCACTTCTGGATTAGTCAAATCTATTTTATATGGTCCAAAAACTTTCTCTTCACTCATATTTCCTGCATTGTCATATCCTATTACATGCAGATATTTTTCACCTTCTGTATGAATTGTTATCGTATCCTTTTCTTTTAAAACCATTTCACTCCAAGACTCTGGCGTTTTGTCATCATCCGTTATCGCATATTGATATCCTTTTACTTTGCTTCCACCTTTATCAGACAGACTTAAATCAACTGTTACTGGCTGGTTTGTCCAATTACTAGTAGTTGGTGTGGCTGCAATTTCTGGAGCAATAATATCATCTGTTAAATAAAATATTCTAGAAAATTCTTCCGATTGTTTTCCTAATTCATTCGTAACTACCAAACTTATCGTATAACTTCCTGTTTGATAAGCACTATAATCTATAGCTGGTGTTTCCCCACTATATAACACATTTCCATCTTTTTTTATTTTCCAAATTTCCTCTTTTAATGTAACTCCTGCTGGATCATAAGACGTATTTTCTACTTGCAATTCTTCATATTTCGACATAGTAGGATTTTTAATATTGAATGAAGCAACTGGAGCCACATCTGCGCCCTCATTATTATACATAACATATTTAGTAGTTGGTGCACTCCAAGTTTCCTGAAAATCTTTTACTTTTAACTGAATAACATAAACCTCATCTTGTTCAATATTAACCAGTTTTCCACTTGTCCAATTTTCTTCACCCATTTTTTTATATTTCCATTCTTCTGCTGCTATTCCATTTTGGTTAGAATAATTATCTAAATCATAGGAAGTACTGCTTAAAGTAACATTATTTCCTTGTTGAGATACACTAAAATTCGCTACTGGTTTTCTATGCACATAAATATATTTAGAAGCAATATTTCCATCTTCATATAACAACTCATATCGACCAGTTTTGTCAAAAGATAATGTCAAATCTGACATATATTTTCCACTGTCTTTAAACTCTCCTAAATTATTTTCAAAATATTCATAATCGTGATTTACCTTCCATTTTCCTTGAGGATATTCTGGTGTAATCGTATTTGTTTTTGCACTTTCTGGTGTCACTTTCAATTCTACAGATTCATCAATCAACGCATATTGTGAACTTTTTGAAGCATCTACTAAAGATTTTATATATTCTGCTGTTGATTTTATTGCATCTGTATAATCTGTATTAGGAATAAAAATTCCTGTATTATTATTAGATTGAATAACTTCATTTAATTGTTCCTTGTTGGTATCTGTCCCCCAAAATACTGGATTGATTTGTTCATTTATTAATCTTGTTTCTAACCAAGCTAATTGAGCTTTATCCTTTAATTCCTCATTTTCATAATCATCAACATTAACCAAAAACTTTAACGAACTCTCTCTCCATTCTGGATTGCTAAGCACTTCTTTGAACTTCTTGACAGTTGTTGTTGTTAATTTAATATTGCCTAAAGTAAATGCACCAATTTTGCTACAATTATGAGAATAATGATCCGAAAAGAAACCAAATCCATATCCATATTCTGTATCCATTGTATAATGAATTGGTGCCTTTAAACCTCCGCCTGAAATGATAATTTCAGTATCTGTTGATTTTATATTTAATCTTCCACTTGTTGCGATATCTACACCTTGCACAAATGTTTTAGTCATATTACTTGTATTTGTTCCAATTTGGTAAGTAAATTTCCAAATCGCACCATACTTTTTACCTGCAGTTGTGTACCAAGTTTTGCCTGATTTATTAAGACTCAACATATATCCTGTCAACGTATTTCCCGTTTGTTTTACTCTAAGTAGCATTCCAGCAGCATTAAAACTATCTCCAAAATCAACCGAATAGTCAAAATTAATTTCTTGCTCTTGCTCTTTTTCTGGAATAATCCAAATGGCATTTTTTCCAGCATATTTTTTATTTCCCTTCATGACAATGTTTTGACCGTTATTTGTAATCTGGAAACTTCCTATTGTAGGAGATACATCCGTATTCCAATTAAACGAATTTTGGATATTGGCTTCAACTGCTTCAACCGCATTAATTTTCACTCTATCTGGTGAAATATTTTGATTAATTAATTCGTTTTTCAAATCTTCTTCAAAGTTATTCACATCTACTTTTGTTTTTGACTTTGCCAAAACGACATCAATCGTTGGGCATGGCATAACATTAACATCAACCGTTTCATTTGCAAAACTCAGTAGTAATGGAAAATAATATTGAACAATAATTATCATAAGTGTTATTAACACAATTATAATCTTTTTAAGTTTTTTCATATTTTTAGACATCCTTTTTATATTTTTTACTTTATTAATTACTATACTAATTTAATCAATAACGCAAATATCTTTTCTGTTACAAAATAGCAAATTTCCTAAGGATTCCTACTTTATGGCTATTATTACATTTTAGTTACATCCTTATAAAGTTAAAAATTTAAAAAGCATATTATTAAAAACTCTCTTATATAGATAAATATTCAGTATTTATCCCACTTTCCTTGACATCTTATGTAAATTATTGTATAATAATTTTATTGCTATATTGTTTAATAACTTCAGGAGGTGCATTGTATGGAAAAATACTGTAAAGTTGAATGCAATTTGGGGATGTTATTCATCCAGCAGGTACGGGCAACTGCTTCACTCTGGGATATAGTTTTTATACCAGCAAATGAAGCCATACCTGGTATGGAATTTTTTTACCATTCCGAGATTAAAGTAACAACATTTCCCAATGACTGGGAGACAGACTCTCACATCTTAGACGACTGCATTGACGCACTCAAGCAGATAATAGATTATGTTATCAATTTCTTTCCTGATGAGAATTGGCTTGTCGGAAATAACGATGATTTTGAAAATTACATAATCAACGCATAAGCACAAACAAGGACGCCCGACTGGCGTCCTTTGTTTTATTTTAATCATCCAAACTTCCAAATAACTCATCAAATTTTGCTTCTAATTCTTTTTGAATATCTGTTAAATCTTCTTTTTTTGTTTCTTCTTTTTGATTTGAATCTACTGGCAGTTTATTCGCTGGAGTTGGGTCAGATTTCAATCCTTCTTCCTCTTGGAATAAATTATCTAAATTCTCCAAAGTTTGTGGATTTCCACCTTTATTTTCCTGCCCTTCTACATATGGATTGTATGGATTATATTTTCTCCATGGACCTCTATCGATTTGAACATCATTATGGTCCACTTTATATTTCTTAATAATCTTGCCTTCTGGATATTTAAAGTAATAATATTTATTTGCCCTAACTGGCTTAATTCCTTTTTCATAAATAATACACATATCTTCATTCATTCTACGAAGTTCATCTGGCGTCATAAGCGCTCTACCCATAATTTGATCAGATTGACTCAAACCTTGTTTCCAGTTATCTTTATCCTTATTAACTGAAATATTATCTCTGGTAATTGTTTTTTCTCCCAATGCTTTTGAGAAATATTCAACGGTCTTCTGTGAGTTAGAACCCAAAAACAAGTGTGTATCACAGTTACCTAAAATTGTTTCATGTGCTTCTTTATAAACAGCCTCTAATTGATCCAAATTTTGTAAAATAACACTAAAAGAAATTTTTCTACTTCTTGATGTTGATATTTTTTTATCGAAATCTGGTATCTGACCTATGTTCGCAAACTCGTCTAATATGAAATATGTAGGAATTGGCAATGCACCACCATTAATATCGGCAAAATCATATAATTGCTGAATCATCTGCGAGAAAAATATCGTTAGTAAGAAATCATAAGCAGTGTGTGTATCTGAAGATATAACATATACTGCTGTTTTCTTTTTACCAATCGAAGTAAAATCAATAGTATCTGTTGAAGTTACTTCTGCAATTTCTCTTGAATCGAATTTACCAAGTTTTGATTGCAAAGTACTCAAAATCGATCCATACGTTTTTTCTGGCGCAATTTCAATTGATTTATAGTTCATTCTAGCTGGATGGTCATACGGTAATTGATTCATCAAGTTTGTCAATAAATTATCTCCACCATTATTATTAGCTGCCCTTACTAATTCAGAGCAACTTGCCAAGTTTTGTTCTTCTGGTGGTCGTACAGCTTTTAAATAATAGATTAATGCTTTTAATAGCATTTCACCCATATCTTCCCAATAAGGGTCAGAACCTCCACCTTCACTTTGACCTTTCACAATTGTATGTGCAATAACGTCAACATCAATTTCACTATTGATATGATGAAGTGGATTATAGCCATCACTATTTTGTGGATGAACCAAATTTAACACTTTAATATCATAACCTTGTGCCTTAAAATACCCTGCTGTATCATCATAAAGTTCTCCTTTTGGGTCTGTAAATACATAGGAACCTAATAATTGTAAAGCATTTGGCTTAACATAAGATGCAGATTTACCAGCACCAGAACCTCCGTACAACAAGCACATTAACGTTACCACGTTTGTCTACTGGTAAATAATTTTTTTCTGCTAATATAATTCCTTTTTTTCTACTTAAAACGGCATATTGTTCACCGTTTTCACTCCAATCACTGGAACCATTTTCAATATCTTGAAATTCATGTTTTGGAACTGCTTTAATTAATCCTATCAATGCAAAAAATGCACACATTAATAAATACCATTTTAATGTATTCATAAAAGCTGTAAAATACGTACTAAAGCATTCTCCTAAACAAGATAACGGTTTTTGGATGTTATGAAATATTTGTGTAAAGAAAACAGCCCAAAAATCTTCTCCTGCTTCTGCTGCCATTTGTCCTTCCTGAACTGACACATTAAATGGCGCTACTCCCATAATTGCCACTACAATCATGATAACGAAATATACAATTAATTTTGTTTTTATTTTTCTAAATGCAGCTCTTAACTTTTCTCCAAATCCCATAATTTATCACCTTTTCTTTTGTAGATTATTTTTCCATATCATCTTTCTCTATCTTAGATTCTTCACGTTTTTGGTCTGCATCTTCTTTTCTAATTTTATCTGTTTTTGCTTTTACTTTTCTCAAATCAGCTAATTTTATATTTAATCCTGCGCCTCTTGCAAGTTCTTCTAATACAAAATCTCTTTTTCCATTTACCAAAACATTGATACCGCTAACAAAATTTTGTCTACTTTCATTTTCGTCTCCACTTTGTGTTTTGACAGATTGTTCACTTGCTTTAAATATAATTCCATGTGTTGATAAAACATATTCTATATCTTCATCATAATGTCCTTTTCTTGATAAATTAGGATATTTACCATATTCCTCTTTAAACTTCGCAAAGAAATTATCGATTAATTTTTCTGCATCATTTGTTTTGGTTACTTTTAACTCTTTTCTTCCATTCCCTTCAGTTGAAGTGTTGGTATTCATAAAAATCTTCCTCCTTTAAAGTCTTTTCTTTTTCCTTTTATCCACACTTATCTCAAATGCAAAATATTGTTTTTGCGCTTTAAGCGTGCATTTCCCCTTTACTTCATTTGCCTCTTCATCAAAATACAAAATTGGCTTTACTTCTTCTGTAGTTTCAGGGTCTATAATTGAAATAGGCCTTTTCATGTTTGGTGTATATTCAAATTCTCGATAAACCGTTTCCTTTTCGTTATAAATTGTCGAAAGTTTCATTGGCATTGGTTTTTTTGAAATTTTTATTTCGTCGTAATCTAAAAAACCTGAATTTACAACAACTTTATCTTTACCAAATGACAAAAACACCAATGGATTCCCTTCTGGTGCAGGATTGTCAACAAAGAATGTTTTTCTCTTTCTGTCGCCAACAAGTTGCTCTGAAAATGCAAGTCTTTCAACTGTAAATTTTGGCGCTCTGTCTAGAAATTCTTTTTCGGTTCTGTTTACTTGATAGATAACAGTATTTACCTCTTTTGGATCGGTAATACTGAAATATTTTCCCTGTAAGTTTTCTTCTTCCATACTTACTCTCCTTTATTACATTTTTAAATGCGACTTTTCTTATGTATAAACTTACTCTTTAATTATATAATATTTTCGTTGTTATGTCAATAATTTTAAACGATTCTTGGGTTAAAAGTTGACACACTATTTAACTCATCAAATAATGATTTTTCTTTTTCATTTAAATGCTTTGGTATCATAATTCTTGTTTCTAAAATTAAATCTCCTCTGCCACCCTTACCATTTTTATAGCCTCTTCCTTCAATTTTAATAACTTCTCCACTTTGAATTCCTTGTGGTATGTACACCGAAACATCTTCATTAATGCCATTCACCGTTACTTTTGTGCTAAGCGCTGCTTCCCATGGTGTTAAATATAGATTGGTTCTTAAATCGTAACCTTCTAGTTTGAATTTATCATCATTTTTTATTTTAATTCGAATGAATAAATCCCCATTCTTCCCACCATTTTTGCCTGGTTTGCCTTGCCCTACTAGACGAATTTTTTCATTATTTTGGATTCCTGGTGGCAATTGTACTTTAAATGTTTTTAAATCCCCATCAATCGTTCTAACAGCAATATTTTGCTCTTTTCCACGAAAAGCATCTTCAATCGATATGGTAACTTCTGTTTGAACATTTTCACCTTTGCATAATTCCTGTTTTTTTGATGATTTTGTTTCATCCATTGCTCCAAAGAACAAATGAAAAAAATCGCTAAATAAAGAATCTTTGCTTCTTCTACTTTCTTCATAACTTGTTTTATTTTTTCTACCAACATGGCGATTCCACATTCTATCATATTTTCTTTTACTTGAAATGCCAGATAATACTCGATAAGCTTCATTGATGTCCTTAAAAATCTCTTCGTTATTTTTATTGCCAATATTAACATCTGGATGATACTTTTTTGCTTGTTTTCGATAAGCTATTTTTATTGTATCTAAAGTAACTTTATTGGTTTCTAATCCTAGAATTTTATAATAATCCTTAAATATCATTTCAACATCCCCCACCTATTACTTTGTCTTATTATATCATCTTGCATTGATTTTGTGAATATATTTTTTGTATTTTTTTGTAAAATATTATCCCATAAAAAAATTTAAAGCTCGAATGGAATTTAAATGAATTTTTTTATCTTGCTGAATCCTTTGATTGATTCCTATTTTTAAGATATATTTTACACATTCATCTAAATCTTTATTCCCTAATTTTACAATATAATCCTTTTCTGGAAATTTCCTATCTGCACTTGTCATATCGGCTACATACATAATTTTATCTAGCTGAGACATATTTTCTTTCGCGGTTGTATGATATTCAATCGCTGAACACAAATCTTCGCTAAATCCAAATTCTTTTTTTGCCATATGAGCAGCAATTTTTCCGTGAAGTAGACCCACATGCACTTTTTCAATTGCATCAATCTTTAAAAGATTTTCTTGGCAATATTTAATCTTTTCTTCATTTGTCATTTCCTTTGCCATATCATGTACAATCCCTACCAATCTTGCTGCTTCTTTATCTACTTTATAGATTGTTGCTAACTCTACACATCGATTCGCCACACATTCCGAATGATAAAATCGATGTTCGCTTAATCTAGCTTTAACAATTTCGTAAATTTCTTTGTACTGTTTCATGTTTTCCCCCTATTTTGCTTTTCTATTTTGATATTATACCACAGTTTCTTAATTTTTCCAATACTTTATATTTTTTCTATATAAAAAAGAGAAGTTCTTAATCAAACTCCCCTAACATAAGATTCCAATCCACTTTTCAATCTTAAAATATGCACGAAATATATGTCTTATTTCATTTTCCCCTTCATTCCCATTTTCGGACTTCCTTGCATTGCTAAAATATTTTGGTCATAAGAGAATGTTAATTTTTCGCGCTCACGATGTCTTTTTAACGCAATATCAATCACTTCATCTAACTCTTGCTCAAATGACTTCCCTGTTGCTTCCCATAAATAATACGACAATGCACCAGGAATAGTATTAATTTCATTGACATAAACCTTTTCTGTCGCTTGGTCCATCAAAAAGTCAATTCTAGATACACCACTGCAACCTAGCACTTTAAAAGTTTCCCTAGCCAACTTTTGAATTTCATCTCTTTTTTCATCTGAAATATCAGCTGGTAACTTTTTATCTGCAATTGCCATTCCTTTTCCACCATTCATTTTGCTACTTCCAGCTTTTGCTCCTGCAATTCCTTTTACTCCTGCTTTATTTTTACTTGCATTTCCTCCCATGTATTTATCTGCATAACTCAATATTTCATCTGAGAAAAAAGGTTCTTCACATACCGATGCCTGTGTTTCCGTAATATTTCCAAGCACTGAGCAATTAATTTCCTTCAAATCTACCACTGCTTTTTCTACAATGATTCGATCTGAAAATTCCATCGCAAATTCAATAGCTTCTTCTAATTCTGCTTGATCTTTCGCTTTCTTTATTCCTACGCTAGACCCCAAATTTCCTGGCTTAACAATCATTGGAAAAGTCAATTTTTCTTTAATTTCATCTAAGATTTTTTCCTCTTCCTTAATATATTCCATACTATAAAAAGATACATAATCTACAACAGGAAGTCCCGATTCTTTCAATACCTTTTTCATCAAAATCTTATCCATTCCGATACTAGATGCTAAAATATCTGGTCCAACATAAGGAATTCCTAATAGATTTAAGAATCCTGCCATAGTGCCATCTTCACCATTGGTTCCATGCATAATTGGAAAAGCAACGTCGATTGTATTTAATACCTTTTTTCCAATCAATGGTGCTGGACATCTGACAACTTTTACGCCATTTCCATCATTTACGACAGAAACTTTATAACTACGTTTTAACAAAACTTCCATATCTTTATATTGGTATAAATCTAATAAATCGTCTCCTGTATACATAACTCCTTCTTTGGAAATGTATATTGGAACAATTTCATATTTTTCTGGATTAATCGCAGAAATTGCCTGTGACATTGTGATAACTGCAATTTCATGTTCAACCGATTTCCCACCAAAAAATATTCCTAATTTAATTTTCATAATTATTTTCCTTTCTAAATTTTATAAATAATTATCTGGTAAGTCATTTTCGAGTAGTATCACTGTGTTGTTATCTGTGATTCGGTTCATTTCTTGTAATGCCTCTTGTAAATTCTTAGCTACAAATGTTTGATTTTCCGGATAATGTTTATCCTGTAAACCAGTTAAAATTGGTAGCGTTTGCTCTGCACCTACTAATATAACATAATCTGCACATTCTGCTGCTTTTTTTCCTAAGTTTCGATTAATTTCAGTCGCTTTATCTCCTAATTCAACAATTCCTGGTGTAATCAATATTCGCTTTTTATTTTCAAATGACTTTAACACATCTAACGCCATAGTTGCACCTTTAATGTTAGAATTATAGGCATCATCAATAATAATGCTTCCATTTGGATTTTGTTTTAATTGCAATCTGTGAGTAACTGGTTTTAAATATTTAGCACCAATTTTAATTTCTTCTGCTGTCATTCCCAATTTATCTGCAATTGCAACTGCACCAACAATGTTTAAAATATTTAACTCACCTAATAATTTTGTTTTAATTGATATTTTTTCTTTATTTGGTAATACAACATCAAAGCTAGAGCCACGTTCTGTAATATGAATATTTTCTGCGTAATAATCTGCTTTTTTGGTTAAACCAAATTTTACAATATTGTTTGGAAGATTCGATTTTTTGATATTTTCATCTTCCCAATTGACAAAAGCTAAACCTTCTTGTGGAAGAGAATCCACTAATTCCAATTTCGTTTTCTTTACATTTTCTAACGATTTAAAAGTATCCAAATGTTGTGGTCCAATGGCTGTTACAATACCAAAATCCGGATGAACAATATCACAAATTTCTTTGATATCTCCAACATATTTCGCTCCCATTTCACAAATAAAAAGTTGGTGGGTTGAAGTTAAGTTTTCATTAATCGTACGTACAACTCCCATGGTTGTGTTATAGCTTTCTGGTGTCATTAAAGTATTGAATTTTTGGGATAAAATCGTATTGATTGCATACTTTGTACTTGTTTTTCCATAACTTCCTGTTATTCCGATTACTTTTAAATTAGGAATTTCTTTTAGTTTCCTACTTGCTTTTGTACAAAATCCTTTTCGAATACTTTTTTCAATTGGTCGATTGATTCGATTCACAATATAAACAAATGTATAAGCTACCATAGAAAAAATATTCGCTAAAATTATTGCAATTTTTGAATGCGCTAATACTCCTATTAAGATTAATAGAATAAATAGTATGAAATACGTAATATACATTCTTCGAATTCTTGCTGTTACAACAAATGCCTTTTTTTCTTGCGGTCTTTTTGTTGTTAGAATGAATATGAAATAAATCACTATATTTAGTGTTAAAGCTATTTTAATGAAATGGAATAAAAGTAATATTACAGGTATTAGCAATGCTAAAATTACTTTTATATTTAATACTTTTCTGATATATCGTTTCATCCATATAGCATAGCGGTCATTATAATAATTTTCTAGTTGTAGGATATGTAATCCTTCTCTTGTTCTTTGGTAGAAAAAAATTAAAAACAAGATTAGATTAAATAGGATTAATAAATTTTGCATATCATTTCCTTTCTATTTTATTGGTCATTTTTCAGAAATTCGTTTAATACAGTATTGCAATTCTGAATATTTTGTAAATAAGAAAAATGTCCCGAATTTTTATATTCCACAAGTCCACAATTTGGAATTAATTGTTCCATTTTTTTGGCATCTGAAATGGGCGTATCCATATCGTTTGTGCCCCAAATTAGCAAAGTTGGAACTTTGATATTCGGCAATAATGGCGATACATCTTCATTCAAAATTCGTTTCATCGTTTCTCTAAGAACTGGCGCCGATGCTTTATAATCGGCAGAACCAACACTATTTAGCAATTTCTCTTTAATTTGTTTGATTCCGCCAACATCAGGTAATTTATTTAAAATCGCTTTGCCTGTTTTAAAAATGCCGACTTTTATATAATATTTTGGCTTTCTTTTCGGAACAATTCCAGCACTATCAATTAATACAAGTTTTCTAGGTTTGACAATTTCTCGACCAACACTATTAATAATCATTCTTCCACCATTCGAATGCCCAATTAGAATTGGATTTTGAATGTTTAATTGATTTACAAATTCTGCTAAAAAATCTCCAAAATCATCTGTGTTAAGTGGATGTTCTGGCAAATCACTTTTACCAAACCCTACAATATCTACAAGGTATACTTTGAAATTTTGCGATAGTGAATTTGCAATTGGACGCATGGTTTCTAGATTAGCTAGCCATCCATGTAATAAGATGACTGGATTTCCTTGCCCCATTTCTTCATAATAAATATTCCAGCCTTTTATTTTTACTTGCAAGATTTCCTCCTTTATTTCCACATTTTTTGTATTATCTGTGGATATTTTTACTATAATTTATTCAAATTATTCGTATTTTGTTACTAGCTTATATCATACAACATTCTGAGGACAATTTCAATATAAATAAAAAAAAACTTGAGGTTTCCCTCAAGTTTTTCGAAAAGAATTAGATTTCTTTATATTTTCTATAACCAATGTAAGATATAATTCCTACTCCTGCTAAACCAGCTACAACTAATAATACTGATTTTGTTTTACTACCTGTTTTTGGTAAGATACCAGCTTTTATAGTATCATCTGAATTTGCAGAAACATTATCTGCTTTGATACTATTTTCTTGACTTGTTGTTCCATTACTATTGTTTCCACCGTTTTGTGTATCACCAGAAACGTTTCCACTTGCATTTACTGTTACTTGACAAGTTGCAGAATATTTACCATCTTTAGTTTTAGCTGTTATTGTTGCATTTCCAACACCAACTGATGAAAGTATTACACTATCGTTAAATTCTGTTTTTTCGATTGCTACTACTTTATCATTACTGGTTGACCATACGATTTCTGGTAAAGTTGCTGTTATTGGATTTGCATTTGCTGATAGTTGCATTTTAGTTGCAATATTTAAAGCAAGAGTTAAATTTGTTTTGTTTAATGTAATTCCTTTTAATTCATCATTATTGTTTGATGAACCTTGTCCTGCTATATTGATGCTAACGCTTTTACCTTCAATATCAACTTTGTCAGTAGATGTTCTGTATAATTTGATTCCTGATAATTTGATTTCACTTGTTTTAGCAGAAACATTTTCTTTTACTGTAAAAGTTAATTTGAAAATATTTCCTGAAGTAATTGCATTATCTGATATCGCATCAAACTTTGTTGTTTGATTTCCCATATCTCTCCAACCTGTTCCGTTTTCTACTTTTGTTAATGTAAATAGATTTGTATCATAGTTTAAAGTAGATTCAAATCCTACAACTCCTGTACTTTCTTGAGATATTGTAATCTCAAAAGTATCTCCACTTTTTACATCTTTTTTAGACGCTGTCATGCTGACTTTTTCATCCGCTGCCCATGAAAATGTAGCTATATTGCAAACAATAACAAGCATTGCTAACAAAGCTATTCTTAATTTACTTTTCATCTGTTACCTCCATATTTTATAAATTATAGTCATTATATATATATATCTTTCCAAAGTCAATACTTTTTTAACCATAAATTTTCTATTTTCGTCAAATTTTGACTATAAAATTTGGCAATATTTTATGAGCAAAGGCAGGTATATTTTCCTGCCTCCGTCTCATTGTATTTGATTTAAAATCCAATTTATTGGTTATTTAATCTATATTGATTTAATGCCAAGATATCACTTAAATTAATTTCTTCATCATCATCAACAATATTTCCTGCTATGAATTCTGCATCAGTTAATGATTGATTATCATCTAATCTGTATTGGTTTAATTTAATAATATCTCCTAGAGCAATCGTTCCATCTCCTGTAACATCACCCTTTACAACAATTTTGCATTGTGCTTCGTCAGATAAACCTTCTACCACTATTGTTTGATTGGTTTGTACTTTATCTTTAGAATCAATTGCATTTTGTGCTTTTTCATCTTTTACAACAACTTTGTATGCTTTATTGTTTACTGTAACATCTTTTAAAATGTCTGTTACTGTTGTATCTTTTGAAACAACAATGTAACTCATATTGTTCATTTGTTTCGTTGCTTCCACGCAACTTCCATCTGCTATGTTTACATTAATTGAATCATCTTGGTTATTGTTATTGTTGTCATCATCTTTATTGTCTGTGTCGCCTAAATCAGCAACAACTTCATATTGAATTACACAATTTGTACCTGAACCAATTCCACCAGAAACAACAACTGTTGCAATTCTTGAACCAATCATAGGTGTTTCTAATGTTACATATTTTCCATCACTGGTTACATTTCCAGCTAAACTTGTTACACCAAAGCTTGTATTTTCCCAATCTAATTCTTCAAATTGTCTAAATATTTTAGGTAATTCAACTTTAATTCTATCACCTGTTTTTTGCACTTTTAAGTTCATGGTTAGGTCTTGATTTTTTAAGTTAATGTTCTTTGTGCTTATGATATTATTGACATAAGTATTAAGCTCTGTACTCTTACCATCCTCATCCTTGTCTGCTTTTGCCATAAATTCAAATTGATTTTTTAAGTTTTCTATATCATTAATTTGGTTTTGTGAAACATCAAATTTTTCTAAGCCATTAAAGTTGATACTCGTTAAGTTAAAATCAAAACTTCCACTAATTAAGTTCTTTGATACATTTAAACTTTTTAATTTTTTCATTCCTTCTAATACTTTAATTTCGCTAATGTTATTGAAAGATAAATCTAAAGTATTTAACCAAGGAATTGCTGACCATTCAACATTGTTAATACCAACAATTTCATTTTGTCCCATGTTTAATTCTCTTAATTCTTTCATAACAGAAATCTCGTCGATATTTTCAATTAAGTTTTCATTCATGTTTAATTTGTATAATCTAGGTAATGTAACGTATTCTGTAATTTCTGCATCAGAAGAGTCGACAATTCTTGAGAAGAAACAACGCACAGCCTCGGTTCCACCGACTTAATGTTGTATCGCTTATTTCCATGTACTCCATATCTTCACCATCAAGTTCCTTTACATCCTTTTGGTAATTTTCTGGAATATTTTCAGCGTCATTTCTATACCATCTACCAATGTTACAGCTACTATAATACATAACATACGCATCAAATTTACGTAATTTCATCAATTCATCTTTATATAATTTAATATTTTTCGCTTCTTCTAAATTCTTCAATAATTTTGTATAGTAAGTTGCTACTGGAGTTTTGTTTTTGTCTTCATCATCAAAAGTTACTCCATTAAAATTTGTTTCTAAATATGTTTTTTCTGAACTTGTAAAATATTTTTCAATAGAACCCATTTTAGTCGCTTGTGCTTGTAATAATGTTTTTGCTTGTTCTAATGTTAAATTCTTATATTCATCATCTGTGATATTCTTTAACTCAGGTGTGATAACTGAAGTTAATTTATATACTTGATTATAAATATTATAAAGTTCAGTTTCTTTTTTATTTACATCTTCTTGTGCTTCCTTTATTTCTCCCCCAGAAATTGTTGTACTTGTTATTTTAGTTACAGTGGTGCTAGTATTACTTGCATCTGCAATTTTTTTGCTGTTATCACCTGTTAATTCTGCATATCTTTCTCCTTGTGCCTCTAAAACTTTTAATTGCTCTAACATTTTGTCAACTTTAGTTGTATCTTCTGCATCTAATTTTTTATATTCAATATATTTTTCTGCTGCTTCATTATAAGTTTTTACAACTGTTTCTAATTCAGTTTTTAATCTTTCTAATAATTCAATCTTTTCTTTTAATTGTCCTGCTTTTTCCTTGAATCTTTCTTGTAATTTAGCTTCTTCTGTATCTTTCATTTCTTGTAAATCAACAATTGTATCAATATCTTTAATATAGTTTGAAGATAAATCTAAACTTTTTTCCAATCCAACAAACATTTCCAATCCACTTAAATCTGAAAGTTGTTTTTGGCTTAACTCTAACTCTGTTATTTCATTTACTAAATTATCTATGCTAATTACCAATATTTGTTGATCATCATATTTTTCATTATATAATTGGGGATTTCTTAATTCTTCTTCCACTGCATTATATAACTTTTTATCTTTTAAATAAATTGCTCTTTCATTTTCTTCAATGACAACATAATGTACATTAATTTCTGAATTTGCTAATTTATTTGTGTTATCTTTAATCTTTATTTTTAATGTAACTAAACCACCATATTGATCTCCACTTTCAGTTCCAATTGTCAAATCAATTGCATCACTATTTGAATTAAATGAACCAACATCAAATTTTAAAGTTTTATCTTCACTTTCAGTAGAATCAATCCAATCTGGTTTAATTGGTTTTGCAAATTCTTTTATAATTTGCGGCAATTCACATGAATATTTATAAATTCCTTCTTTTACAATTGAGTTATCAATTACCTCAACTTTATCCACAACTTGATTATGTAAGTTCACTGTTGCAATTTCTTTTATATTATTAATTGCACTTACATCACTAAGTTTATTAGAAGATAAATCTAAGAAACTTAATTTCAAACTATTTAAAATAGCTAAATCACTTTCATCTGTTAAATCATTACTTGATAAATCTAAGTAATTTACATTCGAAAAGTTCTCTAATCCATTTAAGTTTGTTATACTACTATTTGATAACGTTAATTTTGTTACCTTTGCAATTTCATTAGCTGAAATTGTAATCGTATTTTGCATATCATTATAAGAAGCTTGTATTCCTTGTTTGGTTAAATTATCTTTTACAGCCGTATACAAAGCACTATCTAATGTAATGCCATCTGTTGTTGCAGCATAACCATTTATGGTAGGTAAAACACTGCATAATATGAATATCATTAATAAGATTGTTGCGACTATTCGTCTTCTGTTCATATTTTTTTCCTCCTTCAATATATATAACTTAATTTTATTAAACCCTTTTTTTAAATTAATGTCAATAGTCAAATTCTACCAAAGTAAATACAATTAACATTACAAAATACAATTTTCCCTTACGGACTAGCTTATTTCGCCAACAAAATTTGACAAATATATCATTTTTGTTACATTTTTGTATCAAAAATATAACAATACTGTGGAACCATGTTTTGTACGATTTTACAAAACAACTTTTTACAAAAAAATACAAAATTTTACAAAAGTATTTTAATTTATACTAGACAACAAAAAAAATTATCGATATAATAAATTTGACAATAAATTAAGAGAGGTAAAAAATATGTTAGGAAATTTAATCGCAAGAATTCGAACAGAAAAAGGAATTTTAAAAACACAATTAGCTAAAAAAACAGGAATCAATACAGGTCATTTAACACATATTGAAAAAGGCTCTAGAAATCCAAGTCATAAATCCTTAAAAACAATCGCTAATTCTCTAGGGGTTCCTTATCAACCGCTTTTTTCTACTTATGATAAAGAACTAAATAAAAATCAATTAGAATACAATTATATCCATTATATCTCTTACAACCAAGTCCCTGCTATTTCAAAAATCGATGGTTATATGCCTTGCCCTGCTAATTTTCCAAATGCTTCCTTTGCTTATAAAGCACCTGACAACGCCATGAATCCAATCATTGAAGAAGGTTCTTATGTATTTGTAGAAGTTAATGGCTTAATCAATCATAAGGAAATTGGACTTTTTCGAGTAAATGGTGAATTTGTAATTCGTAAATTAATTTATAAAAGAAATCATTTTATCTTAAAAGCAAACGACAAAAAATATGAAGATATTACAATTTCCGACTCTGACCACTTTCAAATTATCGGAAAAATCTACATTTAATATTACATTTTGATTACATTTTACTTTTTTTGCCATATCCTCTTGAAAAAAAATTTAATTAATACTATAATTTAATTAATAATGATTAATACTTAAGAGGAGAGTTTTATGGAACTTGTTAAGAATATATTTTTTAATACTGATAAATTAACATCTAATACAAAAGTGAAAATTTCATATACTGGAAAATTCTTTCAAGACGATTCAGAAGAAGTACATATTCACTATGGTTTTGGAAATAATTGGGATAATTTAGCAGAATTACCCATGCAAAAAACAGATTTAGGTTTTCAAATCGAAATCGAATTATTAGATAGTGACACCTTTAATTTTTGTCTAAAAAATGAAAAACAAGAATGGGATAATAACGATGGCACAAATTATATTTTTAAAATAGAACATCCAGAAGTTTCATTAACCGTTGCCGAAGAAGCACCAATTGCACGTCCTCATAAACTTCGTAAATCTTATCTTATCTCAAAAAAAATTCGTTTAACGATTTATAAAATTATTATATCAATTCCAAAATTGATTTCTGGAAATTATAAAAGAAAAGAAAAAAGAGCAGATGCTTAATCTAAAAGAGAGACTAATAAAGTCTCTCTTTTTTACATATTCCACCCACCATTTATTTCAATTACCTGACCTGTTGTGTATTCATCTTCCATAAGCCATTTCACACATTTTGCAATATCACGTGGTTTACCAATTTTATTAAGTGGAACTTCCTTTTTTATTTCTTCATAATCCAAATCTTGATTCATATCTGTATCAATAATTCCTGGTGCAATGGAATTTACACGTATATTCGACAATCCGTAATTCTTTTGCTAGTGCTTTTGTCATTCCATCAATTCCAGCCTTGCTCACAGAATAATGCACTTCACACGCTCCGCCAATTCTACCAAATATCGACGAAAGATTAATCACACACCCACTTTTTTCAGAAATCATGTATTTAATAACTTCTTGCGTACAACAAAATACAGAATATAAATTATTTTGTATAATACAATTCCAATCTTCATCTGTAATATCCGTAAACAATTTTACTTGGTCAATCCCAGCATTATTTATCAACACATCAATTTTCCCATATTGTTTTATCACAAAATCAATCATGGATTTTACTGCTTCTCTTTTTGAAACATCTGCCTGAAAAATTTCAATTTTATATCCTAACTCGCTCAATTCCTTTTGCAATTCTATTGCTTTTCCTTCTGATTTATAATAATTTGCAACAACAATATTTCCTTCTTTCGCCAATTCCCTAGCAATTTCTCTTCCAATTCCTCGTGACGCACCTGTTACTAAAATCACTTTTTCATTCATTTTTGTTTCCTCCATTGTAAAAATACTAGCACAAAATACCATTCACGTCAAGTTACTAAATCCCTACTTTTTTCGGAAAAAACTTGTATTTTCTTAACAATTGCTATATAATAAGAAAAACTAAAAATCGGAGGAAATTTTATGAACAAATTAACCATTCGAGATTTATACAAATCTCCTAACAATTTTGAAAACAAAACCATTTTCGTAGAAGGCTGGGTAAAAACCGTTAGAGACTCAAAAACCTTTGGTTTCATTGAACTAAATGATGGCTCCTTTTTTAAAAATCTACAAATCGTTTTTGACAATACTTTAGAAAACTTCTCTGAAATCTGCAAACTAACCATTATTTCATCCATTGCTGTAACAGGAAAGCTTGTCATCACCGAAAATGCAAAACAACCTTTTGAATTACGTGCAGAAAAAATCGAAATTCAAAATCTAGCCGATAATGCCTATCCACTTCAAAAGAAACGACATACTTTTGAATATTTAAGAACCGTAGCTCACTTACGTCCTCGCACCAATACGTTCAATGCTGTTTTTCGTGTTCGTAGCGTTCTTTCTTATGCCATTCACAAATTTTTCCAAGAACGCGATTTTGTCTACGTTCACACCCCAATTCTAACTTCTAGTGATGCAGAAGGTGCTGGGGAAATGTTCAATGTCAATTCATTTGATTTAAAAAATATACCAACAACCGAAGACGGAAATGTCGATTTCACCAAAGATTTTTTCAATAAACCAGCACATCTTACGGTTAGTGGTCAGCTAAATGGCGAAACTTATGCAACCGCTTTTCGTAATATCTACACATTTGGTCCTACCTTTCGAGCAGAAAATTCCAACACCGTAAAACACGCCGCAGAATTTTGGATGATTGAACCAGAAATCTGTTTTGCAGATTTAAAAGACGATATGGATTTAGCAGAAGATATGATAAAATACATTTTTTCTTATGTCATCGAACACTGCCCCGAAGAAATGGAATTCTTCAATACTTTTATCGATAAAGGATTATTAGAACGTTTGCAAAACGTCATAAACTCAGATTTTGCAAGAATTTCATACACAGATGCCATCAAAGAATTAGAAAAACACAATGATACATTTGAATACAAAGTAAGTTGGGGAACCGATTTACAAACCGAGCACGAACGCTACTTATGTGAACAAATCTTCAAAAAGCCTGTTTTTGTTACAGACTATCCAGCTGAAATCAAAGCATTTTACATGAAATTAAATCCAGATGGAAAAACCGTTGCTGCAACTGATTTATTAGTTCCCGGAATTGGTGAAATTATTGGTGGTAGTCAAAGAGAAGAAAACCTTGAAAAATTAACAGCTAAAATGAAAAATCTAAATATGAATATGGATGATTATTGCTGGTATTTGGATTTAAGAAAATACGGAAGTGTTGTTCATTCTGGCTTTGGACTTGGATTTGAGCGAGCAATGATGTATTTAACTGGTATGCAAAACATTCGTGACGTGATTCCATTTCCAAGAACGCCAAATAATTGCGAATTTTAATAACATAATAAAAATAACCAAAAGGATTGAATATTTCATCCTTTTGGTTTATTTTTTTCATTACTATAAGTTCTTTAGTTTGTAAAAATATGTCGAAAAACTAACTATTTTCAAACTTTTGTATGACACGATTCGACACTTTTTCTCAAATCGTGTCGAATCATGTCTGTATTTTACATCTTAGGAAATGCTAGATTTACCTACTATTTATTATAATTTAATTCTATTTTCTTATAAAATGTTTGTCTTTTAATGACTGAAAGTGTCAATTTATGTCGACATTTTAATACTTATTTTCGACTTTTCTATGATATAATTTTCTAGTTACACGAAAGAGGAATATTGGCATAATTTATTTATAAAAATATAAATTAGCCATTAATCTACGCAAGAGAAAGGTGGTGATTCATTTGCCGAATAATTCATTATCTGAAGACGAAGAAAAAGCATTATCTGTCATCCATGAGCAATATCTATTACAGAAAAACACAAATTCCTCGAATTCTCATGATTATCAGATTCTCCAAGTAAATTCAAGCTTTCCAAACGCAACTAACAATGACATTATGCCTACTCTCATTAAATTAAGTATTAAAAGAATTATAAGGCTTTTTAGTGACAAACGTTTTATGGTCGAAAGTAAAAACATACCTTACATCGAAAAATGTTTGAAAAATAGTTCTATCCATAAAACATAACAAATGCTAAGCGTTTTGCTTAGCATTTGTTTTTATATGATATTATTCTGTCAATCCTGTTGGAGGTGAAATGCTGATGATTTCTGTTCCGTCGGTGTCGTCTTCCCAATCTGGATATCCTGTCCATTTGTTTCCATCTGTTTTCGCATTTCCTATGACACCACCACCATTATTAGCACTTGGTAATTTTGTTCGTCTTCCTGTTAAAGTGGTATATTGTAATACTTCTGAAAGATTTTCATAACTTAATCCTGTGTTTCCACTGATATCTTCTGCAGATAATACTTTGCTTGTTATAATATTAATTTTACCAGTTGATTTATCCGCATCTTTTCCAGTTGGAATCAAGAATCTTGATAATAACGTATTGATATTACTTTCCTTATAATTTTCAGTACCATCTCCTTTAATCTCCCAAGCCTGACCATTCTTATTATCATCTACTGACAAAGCTAAGTTTGATCGATTATCTGTATCATATTTAATGCCGAATTTATCGATTAGGAAATAGTTTGGACTCTCTCCGACTTTATTCACTTTGTTCCAATTCAGCATGCTTTTACTGTATAATTCTTTAGAAGTCGTTGCTGCCCATAATCTATTTTTGGTATTATTTTGTGAAGTATTAAATGTCAAATCATTATCAACATAGTCTAAAATGTGGTCTACTTTTAATTCTGCTACAATATCATTTTTTCCAATCTTTCCAGTATAATAAGTTTCACCTTGATATATTCCATAGTATTCTGTACCTAGCAATTCCACATTTTCAATTTCAGTTGTTCCGTCAGATTTATAAGCTTTCTTTATGTAATTTAACCATTTCTGCATTCCTATATTTTGCTTTAATCTATCCTTTTCAACATACTTTTCTTTCTGATAATATCTCTTCGCTAGTAATTCTGCTGCTGTAGCATTGGCATTATAGGTATATTCTATTGTAGCTTCGCTTGCATTTTCTTCGGTTTTTCCTACTTTTTGTCTTGCATACACTAGATTATCTTTATAACTTTTTTCTTTTGCACCTTTTTCAAATTTGATTCTGTTCAGATTTTTATTAATTCTATCAACTTCACTTTGATTTTGTGTTGTCATTTCATATTCTACTTCAATAGTACAACCTTCTAAAATATTTGTATCCATATTGATATAAACAAAACCTTGATCAATTTTTTCGTTGTTTGGAATATATTGTACTTTATCATAACCAACTGAATTTGCTTCATCAATTATTCTTTCATCCTTATCATTCACTTTGAAAGCCAACTTTATTAAAGTTTTATCATCTGAAGTAACAAGTTTTATAGTCGAAATATCCTTGTCTAATACAATCGAAGCTTCGGGTCTATACTCTAGACCAAAATCTAAGTTTTTGATATTCCAAAGTCTGTTTTGGTTAAAGTTATCCATTCCTGTATCAATATCTTCTATTTCAGACTTAACCTCTTCTGGTTTTACATAGAAAATCGTACTTTCTGCGTACATGTGTGTATTATCGATTAAAATTTTGTCATTTGCTTTTTTATACTTCTCATAATCAATATAGCCATCTCCATTTTTTCCTGTTACAGATGTTTCAGCAAATACCGTTGCTTGTAAAGCTGTCATTGTTTCAGAATAAGCATTTACATTTAGTCTTCTGATTTCGTCATCTTGTGCATCAGATTTACTTTGCACTTTCAATGCCTCTTTTACTTTGTTAAAATATTCAAAATTCTTTTTATCTTCGTTGCCTATATAATCCTCTGTATTATAACCTTTTTCAGTATTATAATATAGCAAATCAGCTTCTTCTTTATTATAATATGTTGTTGATTTATAATCTTGTCCATTGTAACGTATGCTGTCCTCATCTGGTACACCATTTTTTTCAGCTCTCCAACCATAGTCAAATCTTACTTTATAGTATCCTGGAATGAAATGGTCTAACGTATATTCTCCATCTTCATTTGTGATACATTCTATTACATCACCTTTTTTAGCACTACCAGTATCATACGTATATCTAGCTGGTTGTTCATAATATCCATCTTTTGTTTGAACTACTTCAATTAAGGTAACTTTTACACCTGGTACTGGTTTTTCACCTGGTTTTTGGTCATTTGGATTTACATTACCTTTATTTTCATCTTGAACCTTATATTCGCCATTTCCTAAATATTGTACAGATTTTCCATTTTCCTCAATTTTCTCCGACCTTGCATCATCCCAAACCATACCTGTTACTTTTCTTGTAATCGGAGCATTAGGATTATTGGGAATATTTTCATCCTCCAATAATACTTTTACACCAACTCGATAAGTATCATCTTCATAAAACTTATCATCGCTTCTATCAGCTGTATTATCATTAATTTTTGTATTACTGTTTCCATCGATTTGACCTAAATTTCCGGGGTTGGAATCTCGGTCAATTAAACCTGCCATTTTTCCTGCAAATGCTTTGTGTTTATAATTTTCTCCGTATCTTGTAGTATAAGATGTTATTTCAGTAATCATTTCTAGTCCCATCTCATTTCCGCTAAATATTTTCAATGCTCTTTTTAACCCCTCTATATCAGCTTTATCAACTGTAAAAGTAATTTCAAGCTGTTTACTGTCGCCTTCTTTAATATAAATTGGCTTGTTGTCCTTATCTTTAATATCACTTAAATATAAAACATTATATCCTTTTGTACTGTTGTTGCTTGGAGATTGCGGATGTTTCGGCTGGTTTGGAGAATAAGCAGATTGTTCTCTTATCTTATCATAAATATTGAACGACGCTTCTTGGTCTCCATATTTAACACGAATTGAAAGATTTTTAAAATCTTCTAATAAGCCTGTTCCTGTGTCTGTTTCACCATTCTTGTTTGTGTTTTTATCTTTGACTGTTGTTGTATCTTTTGTTCCTTTTTTCACAAAGTTCGCATCATAGTAGATTGCCATTTCGTTGATTGCAACTTCTACTGGAATATCTGTATCTTGCAATTCTGAACCATTATCTACATTTTCCCATTGTGGTTCATCGTTTACAATCTGCTTGTTGCGTATATCAACTGTGTACGTTACTTCAGCAGTTAGTTCACTTTGCCCGTTTGGGTTCAAGTCATTTTCTGTTTTATTGACAGCTTGCTCATATTCTGACGACGTTTTCTTTTCTCCTGATTCTTCTCCTTTGTAATCTTTAATATCTTCATCATCATAATAATCATCATAACGATAATTATAATCTGACTTATCTAATAGTAATTGATAAGCTTCATCTAACTTGTAATAATTTTTTTCGTTTCCAATTCCATAATCATCAGCGTCAGATTTAACTGAATTTTTATCAAATTCATAGGTCATTTCTTCACCGTTAATTATTGTTTTTACAGATTTTACATCTGCATCTAATGAAATATCTACTTCCTCTCTTGGTGCCAAACCTAAATTGATAAATTTCAAATATTCTGTTTCTGGTTGTTCGTTATGATAACCTTCGTAATTATTCAAATATAATGTATTTGTATTACTTAATTTTTCTTGAACGCCTTCTCCATCTAATTTATAATTTTGTGTAATAAAACTTCTTGCTCTCATCACTCTTTCTCCAGTTGCATTTTCGTTTAAAGTACTTATGTGTGGTTCTTTTTCTGGAGATTGTTTCGTATACTCTAAATCCACTGTTTCACCTGGAAGATTTCTATCCTCAAATGTACTATAAGCTTTATTAAATCCAATTGATGTATATTTTTTATTGAAATTATTTCTTACATTATCAAATTCATAAGCATTGGAATCCGTCATATACTCTATCTTTCCAATTCCTATTCTTCCCTGTGCATCTGTTTTTACTGTAGTCGGTAAATCATCAAATCCACGAATCCAATTAGAATCATAATTTCCTTTTCCGTCTGCCTGTCCATCGTTGTCTCCACCATAAATTTCAGTTGCTTTGTATTTAACGCCGTCATATTCGAATTCTACATAGTATTTATAATAGTTTCCATTAGCATCTGCTCTTGGTTGTCTTCCAAAGGTATAGAAACCATTTCTGCCATCGGTTGCTTTTATAGTTTTTATTGAATTTCCTATAAGTTTAGCTTCATTTTTATCTTGATTGGTTACCCTATATAATTTAACAACTACGTCATTTTTATCTTGATTATCATTTTGATAGCCATCTTTATTTTCATCTACCCAAACATTTCCAGCAATAACTAATTCTTTTAAGCTAACCCAATCTTCATCTTCTATTTTTGTACAAATATTTTGTTTCGTAACGATTCTTGTTTTGTCTTCTTCAGCAATTGTTGCCGTTCCTGCTTCTTTTGTTCCTTGCGTTTTACTTGTTGTATTTCTATTTATGTTTGTTAATGTCGTAATTAATGAATGACTTCGCAAATCTTGCAAACATAAATTACTCTCTTTAATGGTTACATTTGTAATATATAATATATATTCTCCTGGTGACAAGATAATTCTTTCTGCATTTGGTTTTATAGTATATTGATAGCTTGTCTTCGTTCCATCTTTTGTATCTTTTACAGATATATGCTCTGTGATGTCTTCTACCGTTCCATTATTTTTATACCATTGTGCAGTAAACCCAGTTTTTTCTAATCCATCATCTAACACATTAGTTACATCGGTTGGACGAACTCTTGTTGTATATTTTTTGTACCCTGACTCATTGGATTCTATTTCTAAATTACCATCTTGATTTACTTCAGCCATATTCGTAACTTTTGCTACATATGTTAAGGTTTCGTATTTCTCCAGTTTAAGTGGATTTTCAGAATTCCAATTTTTCTTTGGATAATAAATAGTATTTCCTTCAATCAATTTTGTATCACTATAAGATGTATCATCATCTGTTGTAAAACCATGTTTCTCGTTATATTTTGCCATTTCGGCATTGTAAACCCCAATGTATTCGTCTAACTGTGCTTTATAATCATTCAGTTGATATTTGTCAGAGGCAGTTAATCGTTCGCCATGATTTGTAATAAGATAATTATTAATGTTGCCTACTCGGTCAATTTTGATTGTATTTATTTCTTCTGTACCTTTCGTAACTTCCTCCACAATTAAACTAACGGTTATTTCTCTACAACTATTTTTGTCGACTTTTACATCTTTGAACTTGATACTTCCTTCACTTACTTCATAATTATTTGCATCAACACCCTCTATTTGAAGTCCACTATATTTTTTTGGCAATGTATCTGTCATATTAACATAGATGCATTGTGGGTCTTGATGTGGTCCATCTTTTTCTTTTCTATCTCCAATATTATATTCATTTGCATCAGTAGTATTGTAAATTCTTAGCTTATAAGTTACTCTATCGCCATATTCTACTGATACAGGAGTATTCGTTTTTGTAGCATCTTGTGTTCCAACGCCATTACCTGCTGTTATCACTGACTTTCTAGAATCTGCCTCATACGTTACTTCCGTTCCGCCTCTAGATTCTTCGTGATTTACCTTTTGAATATATTTGTCAACAACAACATTGTAATCCTTTATTCTGCAATAATCGGAAGAAGTAATAGCTGTTTCTGCAACACTTGTATTGTTTGCATAAACATTTTTTATCTTTCCATCAATTGGCTTAGCACTTACGCCATAAGCATTGATAATTTTAGTTATTTTGATGTTGTTTTCTAGTAAATCCTTATAATTACTAATTTGGTCAGGGTCAGGGTCAGCATTATCATGAATTCTAAGTTTGATTGTGATATAACCTGTTGTTCCAGTTGCAACTGTTAGTTGCTCAAGTTTGATAACATTTCCATTCTGGGTATAGTTTATTTCTGACCCTTCAACAACCCCCCCCACTATAGGTGAATTCATAACATTTTCAGTAAAAAAATGTTCCACATTTGCATAAGAAGCAACCGTTTCTACTGTAAGCGATTTCTCATTATTTAATGCAGTTGAACCAGAAGAATCCTTCCACCAATCTGGAATATCAGCTCCAGGGTTAATATACTCAGTTTTATCATCGTCATCAATTTCTTTGTCACTATCGTCATCAACATCGATATCATCACTATCATCAACATTATCGTCGTCGTCTTCTTCTTCATTGTCATCTGATTCCTCTTCGTCATCACCGTTCAATATTATCTTCTTCTTCTCTTGGTTCGTATGTTTCATCATCTATTTCTTCGTCATCGTCTGGAGCATTTGTTTTATTTTCAATTCCTGTTGCTGCCTGGATACCAACTATTTCAACATTCTTTGGCAATGTGTCTTCTAAAACTACGGAAAGTGATTCTGGCGAAAAATATGGACTACTCATTGAAGCACCATTATTCAATGCTATCGTATACGTTACAATATCTCCATTTTCAATAAAAACTTCATTCGACGCTTTCACTGCATTTGTTCTACCACTTCTGAATCCTACTCCATAATTATTATTAACTACCTGATATTCATTCTCCTCCAAACTTCCTTTATTGCTTCTTTGTACTTTACTGATATATTTATCAATTGTCATATTATACTTTTTACATACAAAAAAGTCCTGTGATTGTTGTTTATCAGATTTATTGATTGCTTTTGGACACTCTCCTTGTGGATAAGTGTTACTTGCTGTCATTTTAAATTTATTCTTATTAACATAGGAAGTATATATAATTTTTGCAGTTGCTTTCGCTGGTTCTTCATAATTATAAACTGCTGTACTATTTGTAGTTGCATTCACAGTTGCTGTTATGGTAAAAACAATCGTCTGTTTTGATTTTATCTTTATATTTCCTTTACTATTTACTAATGGCCAATCAAATTGTTCTATTTTTGTATTATCTGTAACAGATATTGTCTTACTAACTGTCTTTCCTTCTGCATTCGTGGCTGTTATTGTAATCGTTCCATTCTTTTTATTTTTTATAACACCAGGTAAAGTATCTTTAAGCGCTACATAAACTGGCGGTACTTTTTGTCCATTCTTTTTCGTTGGGTTATTATTTTTAACTTCTACTTTATAAACAAGTTTTGCTCCATTTTCTAACACAACTGGATTTGCTTTCTTAACATCTTCTGCCCAGCCACTTCTAGCCCCGTTATGACCAGTTTGAAATTTCCAATTTCCCTCTCCCTCACTAATATAATTTAGTTGTTCATATACTTGTTGATTTCCTGGTTTATATACACTATCTATATATTGATTAACTGAAACATCACATTTTAATGGAACTTCAATGTTAATCCATCTGTCTACTGTTTGCAATCCCTCCATAGGATCTTCAAGCATCATTCTGCTTAAAGTTTTTATATGTTCATTACCTTCTTCATCTTTATATACCCAAGTTTCATTACATGTCCATTGATAAGCTTGTGCAAACCAATTATTATAACTATATTTTGTTGCAATACGAACTTTATTACTTTCAGATATTTTATTTTTAACTTGCGCTTTACGTTTATACCAACCTTTATACTCACCTGATGTACACTTTTTCCATTTGCTTCCATCTGGCCATTTCCAATTTAGTTGATTGCCTTCCTTTTTGAACTCGTCATTTTTGCCACTAAATTGCTCTTTCAAATATTGACTATTCACATAAACATAAAAATACTGCCCTGGATAAAGCTCTGTTTCACTAATACGTACTCTTCCATGTCTTAGTTCACTATTATATAGTTTCCCATTATCTGGACAGGCTATTTTATATTGTTGGTAATTTGCCCAGTCAACTGTCTCCGTTACTCCATTAAATGTTGTCTCAACACTTGAACTAGGAGGATATTCTCCCATTCTATAAAATTGCTGCACTACTTTTACGTAATTTACTATTGTTGTATCAGACATACATAAAAATGTTGCTTTTTTTTCGTCTTCTTCGTTTAAATAATCAAACATATTATCTTTCTTATTTTCATTTAACCAAAGATACGGTTTCAAGCTACTCGTCCATTTTCTACTATAAATACTTCCATCATTTAATGTTTGATTACTCACATCATTAAGTTTCTCCTTATCAAAATTTTCTACTGTTTTAAATAAACCAGCACCTGCTCTCTCACAATCACATTCAATAAGTTTATCACAGCTATCTGGAATTCCTGTAGTAACATAACCATCAAAATTTGGCTTATATCTTTTTTCAATATATCTTATACAACCACTTCCAGCTATATATGTACCAGAATTATCAAATAAATTTTCTCTTTCATCTGGTCTTCGGCACACTTTATCCATTTCATCAATTCCAACTGTAAAATCATTCTTCGCAAACATGAAACTTCCTATAATTACACTTATCGCTATAAAAACTAATTTTACAATTCTTTTTTTCTTCATCCTCTCACCTCCCTACTTATAAACTCTCTTAATCCATTTCTTTCCATTAAACTTTTTATCCAACTTACCTGTCTGAATCATATAACCAAACATTCCAATCACGCTTGTCATACTGATTGTTATAATTGTTATCGTCAATCCTTTATGACTTCCTTGTGTCAATGTTACAATCGTCTCTTGTGATGCAAAATTTCCCTCGATTGCTTCTGTCAATCTTGTGCTACTTTCTGTATAAGCAATTTGCACTTTATTACTAACCACTCCTGTGTTATCTTCTGTCATTTTTTTGTTTAGAATTAACGAAATTTCTTGACTTTCTCCTGGCAAAATATCAATACCTTTTAAACCATCATAATAAATATTTCCTTCCATTGTTCCAATCGTCCATTCCGCATTTTCTAATTGATTAAAAATCATTCCATTTGGAATATAATCCACAATACTTGTGATTTGTCCAACCTGATTTCCCACATTCGTTACAACAATTTTGTACTTCAATTTTACCATTGCATCTTTCAAATCTAATGGGTCAATTTCTATTTTCGCTAGTTCTAATTTATCGTAATTGTACTCTTTTTCTTCTCCCTTAATATTCACAATTGCACTATCCACGTATTGTTTAATTTCAAAATCAAATTTATCTTTTTCTTGCAAACCAGCATTCAAATTCTCAATTGAACTGTCTGTTATCGTAATATTATCTGTCACAGAAATTCCTTCTTCTGCTTCAATTGTTTTAACCTCTTTCGTTGCTTGCTCTTGTGTATATTTCGCTGATGTATAATTTTCTTTATCATAATTATAACTAATGCTATAATCTCCTGGCTCCAATCCTGAAAAACAATAGTTGCCAGTTGAATCAGTTGTTGTTGCTTTTATCATTTGAGAACCTTTTTGTAGTTGCACTTGTACTTGTGACTTTAAGGTTTTATCTTCTTCTGTTTTCATTCCATTTTTGTCAGAATCCACATAAACATTTCCTGAAATTGAATAATTTGCTTCGTTATTTTGTTGCAAAATTCGTTCATTGTTTTCTTCTGCAAAATCCATTTCGCCTTTTTTTACATTCGAGTCTCCATGTATTTTTATATTCATTTCATTTGAAATAATCTCTTCTCCTGTTTTCCTCAATGTAACTTTTGCTGTATTGGATATCTCTTTTTGCTCATTATATCCTTGCCAATCAATAATAGCACCTGTCACAACAATTTCAATTTTTCCTTTTGGGGACAAAGTTTCATATCTTGTAAAACCATTATAAAGCTTTACATCTTCTTGTTGCCTCCCATCAATAAAAATCCTACTTTCTCCGAAATAAATCGTATCTGGTATGTAATTATTAATTGAAATTTCAGTTTCCATTTCACTTTTGTTTTCTATTAAAAGTCTATATTCAAATAAATCATGATAATTAAATTCGTTACTATTCATCGATTGTTTTACTTCTACAAACACTTTTTCTGTCATAATTGTTCCTCGATTAGAAGTATAAAGTCTTGTTTTTTGATCTGCTTCAAATACATTAAATATTGTTTCATAAATAGCATTTTCAGCATTCAATCCTTCTATTTTGCAATATACTTTTATACGTTTTTCATCTGAATTCATCTGACCAATTTCAGCAGTCGTAATTCTATCTTGTGTTTGATAAACAACACTTCTTTCCGTATCTTCATTCACAACTTTTATATCAGATACTTGCATACAATCTGGCAACTTAAACGATAATCTTAAATCTCTTAGCACTTCCTTACTTTTTTTATCTATATCCACCAAATAAACAATTTCAGAACCTTCATGATATTTCACAATATTGTTATCCTCAAGCTTAGTATAAACTGCCATCTTTCCTTTGCGCGCCATCCATTGATATTTTTGCGTTACACCATTTAATTGTGTATAACCTTCTAATATTGTTTTATCCTTATCATTTTCTAAAATTTGTACATCAAATCTAAATTCTTTTACTTCCCCAACTTTTAAACTCTTTACAACAAATTCTTTTTCTTTTATCTCTGTATTATTTTGGTAAATTTCTTTTCCAGTTTTTCCTGTTTTTGTATAATCACGTTCTGTATATACCGTTCCTGTTGGAAGGGAAACTTTCAAAGTAGCATTTGAAATATCTTGGTTTGTATTATTGGCTACTTTTGTAACCATTGTTGCAATTTGTCCATAATAAAGATAGTCATTTTCTCCAAAAGGATACACTATCATATTAAGTCCTGGTTGATTTGCAATATTATTATTGGTTGGCTTCACTTCAGTCACAAGCCCCACTCTATCCGCCTCGGTACTTTCATACGTTATTACTTTTTCCTGTCTATTATTATAATTTCCTCCAAAACTTCCATAAACTTCTCCATCATAGCCTATTCCCTCTGGTATTTCAAAATCATAACTAAATCTTAATACATTTCCTGCTTTCATATTTCCCTTTACTACTATCATATAAGATTTCACCCTACTATAATCTCTTACTTCTGTCGTCCAACCATTTGCTTCTTCCTTTAAATCTTTCGTTGCATCTTCTTTGGCTGAATAATAAATCGTTGTCATATTTGGATTTTGCACACTTTCTTGAATTCCACTTATCATCTTGGTGGTTATATTACTTCCTAGATTCTTCTTACTAATGACACTTGTATTTCCTTCAAATGGAACTCTTCCTAAAAGCACAATATCTGTACATTCATTTTTCGTATTATTCATCGCCACCAATTCCATTTTCGCTATCTGTTCTTTTCCATACACTTTTATCTCTGCCGTTTTTTCTCCTTGCCCAATAGAATTTATTTTACTTGCCTGTCCATCATAATTTATCATGGCATTAGCTAATATCAATCCTTCTCCACCTTGATAATTTATTGTCGCCACATCATATCCATTCGTTTCTTTCAAAATTCCACTCGGAATATTTTTTTGAATACTCCATTTAGTCTCTGCCCTATAATTACTAACTGCTTCATTACAATAATATAATTTTATTTGATCCTGTTTTTTAGGAGTATATTCATCTAAACTTACATTTAAACTTAAAATAATATTCGTTCCATTCGTCATAACACTTTCACTAAAAACATTTTGCGTTCCTGTTAAGTCAATTCTCATTTTTACAAAATTGTCTTCTTTGTAAACTTCATACTGACTAATTTCTAATCCACATCCATAAATTAAATTAATATTCTCTACTGCTACTTCTCTAACATACTTTGGAAATATCAACTCAAAACTTGGATTTCGGTAAAAATCTGTAGTCTGTTTATCATTATTCAAAACAATTCTAACTTCCACTCCATCATTTTTCACAACTGGATTCAAATTATGATTCATTAATTTAATTTCTGCTTCCGTCTGACTATTTTCCATTTTTTTACTGGTTGCTATCTCAGACATTCCATATCT
The DNA here is from genome assembly GCA_947647595.1 of uncultured Clostridium sp. Lineage (GTDB taxonomy): Bacteria > Bacillota > Clostridia > TANB77 > CAG-508 > Scatovivens. The sequence continues at coordinate 61,715 of CANSKZ010000010.1, forward strand.
TTCCTCATAATTTTGATATTTCAACTCCGCTGAAACATAACTTTCTATTGCTTCAAAATTACTAAATGCTGCCTTTTTATAGCTACTTTTTCCTATCGCCTTCGTAAACTCAATCGAAATATTTCCATTATTAGCTATATTCTTAAAAACCACACAAATTCCCTTTTCTTTGCTTTCCAAGTCTATTTCGCAACATTCTTGATTTGTAATATTTTGCTCCTCTAACCTATACAATATTTCCCCTGTTACAGTTTGAATTTCAATCGCACTTCCATTAGAAATTATGGATTTAATTTCATTATAATTAAATTTTATTTTGTTATAATAAACATCTTGTGTCGCATCAAATTCTACTGCATTTTTGTCAATATATTTTTCTTTTGCACTATTAATTTTAAATTCTTCTAACAAATCACTCGTTAAAATATTCACATTTACAGTGGTTGTAAATTCCGTTTGATAAGGTGCTTCTTCTGTTAAGTAATTTGCATTAATTTTTGCTTTATTCATAGCTTCTTCGGTTGAACCAATTGTATAAGTAATTAAATCATTGATTTTCGTTTTAACGGTTTGCAAATCATCAAATTCTTTTATTTGAATCTCATTATTATTCGACCTATACCCTTCTACTGTTACTCTAAAACGATTCGGCATTGTAATCATTTCATCTTCCGTATAATCTTGATAACGATACACAATTACATATTCATCTTCTCCTTCTGAAAATCTCGCTTTCTCTTCATTTGACACAGTTATAATTATTTTCTTCTTTTCTACATCATATTTCCAATTTTCTTCCCCAAAATTTACCTCGCCTAAATCTTCTCCCTTTGTTGCCATTAACTTTGTACACTGCACATTAACTGTTTCTGGTGCCTTTCCATTATACTCTGGAACCTCAATTTCAATTGTTGTTTCTTTAATCGGAAGATATTTTTCATCTTCACTTTCTCTTTTTATTTTTATTTTATTTTGCACGATACTACCTGTATGTTCTCCTAATTTGAATGGTGAAAATTGAGTATATTCTCCTGAAATTTCAAATTCTTGTGTATCGCTCCAGCCAACGTAAATCTTGCTTTCTTGTTCTGTTTCTATTTTTTCTAGATTCACATTTATATACGTACCATTTAGTTTCAAATTAATTTCCTGATACAAGTCTTCTACATTCAATTCTTCTTTTTTCACAAATTCAATTTCTACTTCTATCGTCGTATGATAAATGACATTTTGAACTTTAATTTCATTATCACTTATCAACTCTATCTCAAAATCTTTCGCTGTCAATTCTTCATACGTTTCTTGAGTCTCTACTACTTTTTCTTCTGTTAATTCCTCTTGAACTAAATTTCCCTCTATTACTTCTCGGCTCTCACTCGATCGACTTGTTACTTCATTTGAAATTCGATTTTTTTCTATATCATTTTCTATTGTTTCGTTCATCATATTTTGACTTAAAATCTCGTTTTCAATAATTGTGTTCTCTTCAATTTCATTTTCTATTACTCTATTTTCCGTTCTATTATTTTCTACATGATTACTTACTTCATTCTCTATTTTTTCGTCTTTCGCCTTTTCCTCGCCAATCATGCTATTTTCTTCTACTGTCTCATTTTCTATAGTTTCTTCATCTCCCGAAACAACATTTCCCTCTTCATATTGCACCGTATCTTCTAATTCTTCTACAGTCACATTTTTAATTTTGGAAAATTTAAAATTAACATCACTTCTATCTAAGCCATTTGCTACAATTCTTCCCTCTTTTAAAAAGCCTTTCCCTATTTCATTTGGCTCAATTTCTAACATCAATGTTATTTTTTCATTTACATTTTTTATTATCTCTTTTTTTCGCTCTCCTTCTTGCTCAAAATAACTATCAAATTTCATTTCTCCTGTTTTAAAAAATCCATTTGTAATCGCTGTCAATCCTTCTGTTGTTGCCAATGCTTCCAATGTCTGACCCATATATGTATTTACTATGACAAACACTATCATCATACTTATTATTTTCTTCGTCCTTGAAAACATCTTTCTTCCCTTCTTTCTCCTTATATTATTCTAATATAATATTATTCTATTTTTCTTCTTTTGTAAATGATAATTCTTTCCAGTTTCTCTGTATTTTCGCCTTTTTCACTCTCCTTTTTTTACGGAAATTAATAGTTTACTCTATATGTTAAGTTTGTATTAAGTTTTTGTTACAGTTGTGTTACATTAGTTTTCCACAAGGGAATTTATATATTTGAAATAAGAAATACATTTTATAGAATATAAAATAATTGTTCAACCAAAACAAAAAAACAGCTAAACCTACTGGAATAGCTGTTTTTCATTGGAGCCACTTGTCCGACTTGAACGGACGACCTACTGATTAATTTTCACCCCAAACAGCCCCTTTCATCATTCCACAAAACCCTTCATAAAACTCACTTTTCCAAAAAAACACATTCCAAGTTATTTCAACTTATTTCAAACCAAGTCGGGAAAAAGTCGGGAAATTTTCCAAAAGCATGTTCGCAAATCAAATTCCCAACATCATCCTATTTCACTCCACCAAGCCATTCACAAAAACCAATCTTATAATTCCCAGTAGAACCAACCTGATATCTTACCATTGCTCGATTATTAAACACCCCAAAACAATCACATTTCTCATATGGAGATAAACTCCCCAACTTTATCGAACAATTCGTATCCGAATACACAATCTCCCTCGTACTTCCATTCTCATATCTTCTCACTATTTCATCACTTCCTTTCACTTCTTCAACAGCGACACTTGCTTGTCCTAATCTACTCGCTACATCATTCTTAAATTGTATCCAAGCACTCTGATTTTCCACATAATACTTCGGACACACCTTCCCAGTCACATCATAATGCCTAATAATATTATTCACATTCAATCCATACCTTCTGCAAATATCAGCACATAACTCAACCAAACTATTATAGGTAGCATCACTAAACTTTCCATCCCAACCAGGATGACAATTCTCAATTCCTATCGAATTTCGATTCACTGTGCCATTTCCTGCATGGTAAGCTACTTCATTTTCAGGAATACATCTTATAATCTCGCCATTCAAACCAACTATATATTGAGAACTCGCATAAACATGCTTATCCTTCAAACTCTCAAAATAATTTCGATTAGCAATTGCACTCGAATTAGCATTGCCAACCCAATGAACCACTAATTGCTTAACAGATGTTAGCTTAATACCTGGTCGACTATATGGATTAATGCTTAACAATTTTTCCTCAATATTCATTATTCATTTTCCTCCCCTCTGTTATCCTTTTCTGCTAACTCCATTGTTTCTACAATCTCATCTTCCATAATTATTTTTCCTCCATTTCCGGCAATCCCGCCACACTCGTAAGCAACGACAAAATCCCAGCCAACAAACTAGCCGAACCAACCGTAAACCAATTCACATCCCCCATCGCAACACACGTCCCAATCATCGCAACAGCCGTCTGTGCCACCGTTTTAATCGCCCTCACTCCAGCACACTTAAACCAATTTTTCATATTAATTTACCCCCATTCCTGATTTTATTAATAAAAATACTATCCCAACAACGCCAGTAATAATTGCACTAACCGTTGTTCTAGATAGCCATTTTATTTTATCTTGTAATTCTTTTATATCTTCAGCATTTTCTTTACTCAAATTATCAGCTTCATACACTACTTTCTTCATATCCTTATATCCATCTAGTTTACTTTCAATTACAGCAAGTCTAGACAAAACTTCAGTTTCAAAAGTTTTTTCCATTAAACTTCTTCCTCCTTCTCCACTTCCTCATAATTCTCCACCCTGTCATTCTTTCCAAGATAGATTACTTCTCCTCGTATATCTACAACCCTTTGCCCCATTTCTTCATCATAATGCATTGCTTTTAATCGTATAATTTTTCCTTCATCAGCCACAATTCGAAAACAG
>CANSKZ010000011.1 GCA_947647595.1 uncultured Clostridium sp.
GTTCAACAACATCTATCTCATTTGTATCTAAAACAAGACTTATTTTTGCTTTTTTGGTCGTTATATCTAATGACAAATCTGTTATTACTCCTGTACTTTGCATGGAAACACACCTTCTTTCAAACATCTAGTCAATATATCTAATTTAGGTAAATATTCATTTTGTATAAATTCTTCATCATATTTTACTTGAATTAACTTTAATCTCTCTTTGTCAATTTCATTAAAATAATTCATATAGTCATTTTCATTTAATGAATAAGCAACTATAAAAAGTTGATATATTTTGCTTGCATACATCTCCACTTGGGCTTGTCTCCAGTATTGCTTTGATACTTTAAATTCTTTATCTATATTGTGAGTTTTAACCTCATAAATACAAGTATCTGTATTACCATCTAAATTCACTCTTAATCTATCTATTATGATTTGCTTGTCCTTTTCTAATCCTTCGATTTCAAGTGAATCTAAAATTTTGTGTTCATAATTATTCCCTGCTTTTGTAGCTTCTGAACTAAAATTACTTTTGTACAACCCTAACTTTTCAAGCCACCACTTCTCAAATGTTTTTGTACTCCAATTTCCAACAACCATACTTGTATCCGAAGCTCCTATATAAAAACTCCTATCTTGACTTTGTATCAATATTAGATAAATCTCTTTCAAAATTACTTAAAGTATCAAAATAACTAAATAAAGCTTTTACCTCATCTTCTGTTTTATGAAGTTTTTCTGCAATTTCTTTTACTGTTAATCCATCTTTTAATTTTTGCGTATACACTTGTTGACATCTTTCTTTTATTTTAAAGATGTCATGTCTTGACAAATCATCTTCCCAATTATCTTTGTCTATTTTAAACTCATCCTTAAGCCATAAATCAAATCCCAATCCTGTTCTTATTGCTACGCCCTTTACAAACAATCTAGTCTGACAATTCCATAATCTCTGCTGGCTCATCGAATTATCCTTCACGGGGTTACTACCATTTGTAACAGGTCCTCTTTGTATGAACTCTAAATCATCTATTACAATTTTCACTGCTGTTTCATAAACTCTATTTGTATTCCCTTTACTATCTTTGAACTCTTGCGTAGTCATATATAAACTACTTCCTGTTACTTCATTTACAACAGGTTCAAAATAAACTTTCTCAGCTCCATTTTCATGTAATAAATCTACTAATTTCGCCCAATTCAAATATTCTGCTCCATCTCTTTTTTCTATCCATTGACTTACATCTACTTTTCTTAATTCTTTATAATCTTTTAACATTTACCATTCCTCGCTTTCTTCTTTCCATATTTCTTCTGTTTCTAAATTTTCATCTTCAAGAAACTTCATTTCATCTATAATCTCATCTTGTATAGAACTTAATTCTTTTAAATGTCTATTTTTAAATTCATAATCTATATTGCTCATTCTGTACTTTAAATCATCAATAACACTACATATATCGTCTAAATCACTTATTTTACTTATATTTTCTTCATATTGTTTCTTAGCTCTCATCTCTTCTTGTTTTTCAATTATTTGCACTACCATTTCTCCTCCCCTTGACTTCTCATGTACTTTTATGTTAAAATAAAAATACATAAGATTTATTTTTTATTAATTATTGACATTAGTTACTTTTGCGGGTGCTAATGTCTTCTTTTTCACTCAAAATTATGTCTAATATTTCTTTCATAGTTGTAAAAATATTTTTATTTTTACTATCTTTTCTATACTCTAATACCAAGTCAGTAATTAACATGTTCGTTATCCTTGCTTTCAAACTTTCACAATTCAAATCATCGTATTTCTTTTCCAGTTGCTTGTACTCCTTTGTAAGTTTTTCAAAACTTATCATATAGAAAACTGTTACTAATAAAAACAATATCAAAAATACTATTTGCATTTTCTTTCTTCCTTCCTCAACTTTTAAATTTTAATATTACGTATATTATTTGAATAATAAATATTATAATTTGCAATATCACTAATGCTATTTTTATTTTTAAGCTATCTACTAACAAAGCTATAAACATTAAAATCCAAATAATAACTGTAAATATCCAACTACCCATAATACCTTCCTCCTTCCTTTATTTCTTATCTAAAAAATCCATACACAAACATAATTGCAAAAGTCACAGCTAGTCCAAATCCACAAATTACATCTGTTACTCCTCACCAATATGCTTTGTGTAGTTTCTCTGATATGCTTTTCTTTTGTTTCATTTTAGTTCCTCCTTTCAATTATTAAAACTTTGATTTATAAACTGCATTGCCTCTTCATGCGGTATTCGTATACAAGCATTTCCTAGCTTTAAATTAGGTAATCCTTGCTTTATTAGCTTGTACACTTGTTGTTCTGACACATTGTACTCTTCAGCAAATTGCTTAACTGATAAATACTTTGTTCTTTTTCTGCTACAGATATTTGTTGCCATATTATCCCTCCTCCCTATATTTTCTTTATTTTACATATAATATTTTTAGTTGCTAAAACGTAGTTTTAGTTGTCAAGATATTTTTTAAAATTTTATCTTACTTTTAGTATACTTTTAAGTTAAAAAAATTTTATCTACATTAAGTGTTGGAAAAATTTTTTTCATTTTCTTTAGCAATTCAAAACTAGGATTACGATACCCATATTCAATTGATTTATAATGAATAACTGTTATATCTAATGTTTTTGCCATGCTTTCCTGTGTTAAATGTTGTTTTTCCCTAAATGCCTTTAGTTTCTCTCTTTTCATTTTTATCACCTCATTTCTTACTCATTGTAAACAAAGTATATCTTACTTAAAGTAAGATGTCAAGTGTTTTTTTAAAATTTTTTTCAAAAACTTGTAAAATTGTTCATACTGTAAGTAAAATTTTTTTAAAAACTACTTGAAAAGTATACTCATTGTATGTTATACTATTGTTGGTGATGAAAAAATGAATAGAATAAAAATATTAAGAGAAGAAAATCATATTACCCAAGAAGAACTTGCTGAAAAATTAACATTATCAAAAGGAATTATAAGCTTATACGAAAAAGAAGAAAGAAAACCTAGCTTAGAAGTCCTTGTAAAACTTTCCGAAATATTTGATTGTAGTATAGATTATATTTTGTGTAAATCTGATATACGAAACCCAGAAAAAGGGGTCGATTTTGACCCTGACAAGCTTCGTATAGGTTTATCTAAAAAAGATTATGAAAATATTACTGATGAACAGATGAAACAAATTGAGGAATTGGCAAAAGTGATACTGAAAGATAATTTAAAAGATAAAGATAAAGATAAAAAATAAAATATGAATATTCATATTTTTTTAGCTAAAACTCTACAAGTGTAGGGAAATGTTGAAATAAAAGGAGAAATAAAATGCCAGATTTAGATATAAAATCAGAAACCATTAATAAAGCCATTGATGCTGTTGCTGATAGTACAAAAGAAACAAGAGATGCTTTAGACAAAAACACTTCTGGAGGAATTAACAAGTTTTTTGAGTTATTAAAGTCAACTCCTGTTGGGATTAAGATTGATTCATATATTGCAGAAAGACCTTACAAGCTTGAACAAGAAATGAATAAAATAAAAGAAAAATACGAAAAAATCCCTGAAAAAAATCAAGTTGAACCATCTTCATATATTGCACTTCAAACTATTAACAACTTAAATTATGCTTTAGATGAAGAACATTTAAGAGAAATGTTTGAAAACCTCTTAATCTCTGATATGGATTCGAGAAAAAAAGAATATGTATTGCCTACCTATATTAATATGATTCAACAATTAAATAAAGAAGATGCTAAATTTCTTCAAGACTTAAAAAACAAAAAATTAATAAAAGAATTGCCTGTAATAAGAATAAAACTAGTTAATAATGTTGGTGGTTATGCTTATGTCAGTCAAAATATTATATGTTTAAAAAATAAATCATATATAGTTATTCCTAATATGGTTCTTGAAAATTTATTAAGATTAAAAATAATCGAAATTCCTTTCGATGAATATTTTGCAGATGTAACAGATTACGAAAATACGTTTAATACATTAAAAAAGACGCCTGAATTTTTTATCCTCGAAAAGGTTCCTGATAGGCATCTTGATATTCAAAAAAAGAAATTAGAATTTACCGATTCAGGCAAAAAATTTATTGATATATGTCTTTCTTAATTTTATTAACATCTGTTTTGATTTGTACAATTTCATCTAATGCTTTGCAAATATAATCTTGATGTGTATCAAAACCTTTGCTATTAATTTTATCAAGTTTTATTAGTTGATAACACGAAAACTTATAAGTGGAAAAGCAACAAATTATTGTAAATAATATATATAATATAAACATACATCTCACCTCTGCTTATATTATATATTAAAAATTAAAAAATGTAAATACGGAGTTTTGAAATGAATTTAAATAGATTATATAATATAGCCGAAAATGAACATATTCAAATATACGATTGGCATGTTAAAGACTGTAATGGCATTTACTTAAACTACAATAAAATAAATGCCATTGCTTTAAACTATGACGAATTAGGTACATATATAGAAGAAAAGTGCACATTAGCTGAAGAACTTGGACATTATTATATGGATGCCTCCTACTCTTTATGTGCTGACTTAAATTACATTAATAAGCAAGAATATAGAGCAAAGAAATGGTCTTACAATGTGCTTATTCCTTTCGAGGATTTAAAATCAGCTATTTTAAAACGGAATGAATGAAATATGTCAATTAGCAGATTATTTTGAAGTTACATGTGAATATATGCGAAATGCACTAGAATTTTACAATTCAAAATATGGATTTATTTACTAAAGAAAAGTGGCCAGTAATGCTACTTATATTTTTTAATAATAAAACGAACAAATTTTTGAAGGAGGTAGATATGCCAAAATCTAAATATACTAAACGAGCAGATGGACGATACATGACAACTATTACTGTAAACAAAAAAAGAAAATATATCTATGGAGCTACAGCTGAAGAAGTAGATGAAAAAATAGTCGAAATAAAACATCAAAAAAATAATGGAATGGAAATTAATGACGAAAATTTATCTTTCAAACAATGGGCAGAACGCTGGCTCGATTTATATAAAAAAGATATTAGTTTATCTACTCTAGATATGTATAAAGACAATTTGCGTTTATACATTTATCCACAAATTGGTAACATGTTGTTAAAATCTATCAAAGAACATCATGTCATGAAACTATTAAATGATATGTCTGAACACAAACGTGCTAGAGAAATCTCACTTTTAACAATCAAACAAATATTAGAAAAAGCAGCTGACAACAACTATGTTGTCAAAAATGTTGTCAAACACATAAAACTAAATAAACACATAGCTAAAGAAAAAACTCCGCTAACTAATGACAACATAAGCAAAATAAATGAATTAGCAAAAACAGACAACAGAGCTTTTCTAATATTATTCATAATATATACACGGTCTTCGCAAAGAAGAAATAGTTCTGTTAAAATATAGCGATATTGACTTTAACAACAATACATTAAGAGTTAACAAAGCTTATGATTTTAAACACAAACTAATAAAATCTGTTAAAAACAAAACAAGCCGAAATGTTCCTCTTCCAAACAACATTCTATCCAAATTAAATGAAATGAAAGCAGAACACAAACAATCAGATTTAATCTTTCCAAATTCAAAAAACAAAATTAGATCGGATACTTCATTAAGACGATTAAAAGAAGTTCTTGAGAAACAATTAAACTTTACTTTTACTTATCATCAATTACGACATACGTATTCATGCATATTATATAAAGCAAAAATTCCAGCAAAACAAGCACAGAAATGGACAGGACATAAGGACATACGAGTGCTTTTAGATATCTACACTCATCTTGATAATGCAGATAACCAAGAAGCTTTTAATCAATTAAATGACTTTATATCAAACAAAAGTTCTGACAACACTTTGACAACAATAGATATGTAAAACATATAAAATATGTAAAATATTTGATGAAAAAACAAAAACCAAAAAACAGCTAAACCTACTGGAATAGCTGTTTTTCATTGGAGCCACTTGTCCGACTTGAACGGACGACCTACTGATTACAAATCAGTTGCTCTACCAACTGAGCTAAAATGGCAATTGCAAAATTGGTGACCCCTACGGGAATCGAACCCATGTCTCCGCCGTGAAAGGGCGATGTCTTAACCGCTTGACCAAGGGGCCATAAAACCGAATATATCTAAAATACATTCGGTTTGGTGAGCTATCCGCGACTCGAACGCGGGACAACTTGATTAAAAGTCAAGTGCTCTACCACCTGAGCTAATAGCCCATCTTTTGCAATATCTTGACATGAATTAGTCAAGACATATAATAGTATAAACGTTTTCTTGCAATTTGTCAATACTTTTTTTAAAATTTTCTATTTTTTTTAAGCACTTATTTTTATTCTTTCATAAATTCCTTGATTTATACACTAATTTCACAACTTTTGCCATTTTCCAAATCCAACAATTTTCGTTTTAATTCGACACCATACGCATATCCTGTCATCGAACCATCTGTACCAATCACTCTGTGACAAGGCACAATTATGACAATTGGATTTCTTCCAATCGCTGTTCCAACCGCACGAACCGCCTTTTCATTCCCAACATTTTGCGCAATTTCTCGATAACTAACCGTTTTCCCATACGGTATTTTCGCCACTTCTCTCCATACTTTTTGCTGAAATTCCGTACCTTTTAAAACCATTTCTAATTCGAATTCTTTCCTTTTCCCCACAAAATACTCCGACAATTGTTCTTCACATTTTCCTATTACTTCACTCGAATTATCCACAACCTGAGCACAATTTGTGAATTTTAAACCTACAATCTTTCCCTTTTCCTCTTCAATCTCAATTATTCCAACAGGACTTTTATAGTATCCAATATTCATTTCATTACCTCTTAAATTCATTTTATCATAAAAATAAAAAATATTCTCTTTTATTTACTTATTTTAAAATTTCTGCTATACTCTTTACATGGAAAAAGAACGATACAACCACCTAAATCAATATTTAAAAAACAAATTCGGCGAAAGAACCCTAAAAATCTGCATTGATGGCAACTTCACTTGTCCTAATCGTGATGGAAGTTTGGGTTCAACTGGATGTATTTTCTGTAGTGAAAAAGGTTCTGGCGAACATATTCATTCACTTCAAAATATTACAAAACAAGTTCAAAATTATTTTTCAAGCTACAAAGCGCAAAGAGCCAACAAATTTATTGCTTATTTTCAAAATTTCAGTAACACTTATGATACAATAGAAAACCTGAAATTAAAATATGACGCTGCTCTTATTGACGATAAAATTGTCGCTTTAGCAATTGCTACTCGCCCAGACTGCATTAATGAAAATATTGTTAAACTTTTGAAAAGTTACACAAAAAAGCATCATGTTTGGGTTGAATTGGGACTTCAAACTTCGAATGATGCAACTGGAAAACTTCTCAATCGTGCCTATACCAGTCAGCAATTTACACAAGCAGTTGAGTTATTAAATCAATATCAAATTGAGGTTGTTGCACACATCATGGTTGGACTTCCCAATGAAAATTTTGAAGATATAAAAAATACTGTGAATTTTATAAATAAACACAATATTCAAGGCTTAAAAATTCATTGTACTTATGTTGTGGAAAACACGGTTTTAGCAGAAATGTATAAAAACGGAACATATGAGCCAATTTCTCTGGAATTTTATTTACAAAATTTAGCCTATATTTTAACTCACATTTCGCCTGACATAATAATCCACAGAATCTCTGGCGATGCCCCAAAAGAATTACTGATTGCTCCAGAATGGAACACGCATAAAAAATGGATTTTGAATGGATTAGATAAATTAATGCGAGAAGAAAATTGGTGGCAAGGGAAATATTATAACAGCAAAAAACCGTAATGGTTGCATTCCACTACGGTTTTTTAATCAAAATTATTCTAACATTTTTATCAGTTCTAATATAACAATTTTGCCATACTTAACAAGTTGTCCATATGCCCAACAATTCTCCTGCACTTCTACCTCACCAATGCAAGCAATTTGCGATTCTATCATAGGGATATCTTCCCCACTAGTGACTGCCATAGACATGTTTCTAAAATCATGTTTTTCAACATTCCACATGAATATTTCTGTGAAGTTTCGTTTTTCTTCACTTAACTTCGCATCATATATCAAAATATTAGAAACATCATATTGGCAAAAAAGCCCTTGCTCTTTCGTTTTAACTTCTCCAAAGAATTCGATATTATCTCCTTCTTCAAAATAGAGAAAATTATCGCTTTCCTTTCTCCTTACACGCGTTTGACATTTCAAGATAATTCCGTCATTTACCTTTATCGTAAATTCCCAGAAATAACAACCGGTATATTCTTTTTCATTATAAGTCACATTGCGGATACTTCCAATTCCATGAATCAGAATTCTTCTGCTTTTATACTGCATCCGATTCAATTCTGAAAGAATTTCCCGTGTTGGCTTTAATAGATTAATCATATTATATTTTCCCTTCCTTTCATTTTCAACTAAAAATGATTTTTAACAACATTGTATTTATCTTATATATCACATTTTTAAAATTATGTCAAGTTGACAAAACTGTAAAAATATGATATAATTTAATTTAGGGGTACAATTAAATTGTACCCCCTATTTTTATTTTACATATTCATTTAAATCCTTTATTTTAAAGTGCAAATCTCCCATTTTTTCTGTTGGAACATAACCAGGTTGGCTATTTATTACATCTGGCAAACGGTTCACAATCGTTGCACAGGTTAATTCCACAGTTGCTGGTTTCTCCACAACAATTGTTGTATTTGGTTCTCCTTCCACAGTCCAGATATTTTTGTCAAATTCCTCTTCGCTATATACTTTTCCAATACATTCCGATTCAATGGTAACTCCCTCTTTGGTTTCTGTTGTAACTACAGCACTCATCCCAGTTGCATCACCTGCTTTTATTGTCATATTGAGAGTAGTTGAAAAAATATCTTTATGATACGTTTGTGGAACACATTTTTGCGTTTGAGAAATAACCGTTAATCCTAATTTTTCCGCAAGCCATCCATTTACATTCCACATATACGATGGCATATATTCACCTTTTTCAATAATTTCTTGCCTTGTTTCTGGAGAAATATTATCGCTTGATGCAATTTCTTTTTCAAAATCAGCAGTTGTTAAGCCGGCTCCGTGCGCTTGTGCCAAAGCAATTCCATAATCTTCAACATTATAGCTTGAACTTCCTTTTATTTTAGTAATCTTTTGTGTTGAACCTGCAATGGATGTAATTAGTTGACCCCAATAAATATCTTGATAACCACTTCCTGTAATCGTACAATTATTTTTCTTAGCTAATTCATCAATTTTTTTCGTTAAATTTGGATTTGAATTCATAGGATAAAAAGCCTCTTCACATGTTGTTATTGCATTAATTCCAAGCTCTGCACAAATCATTAATGGTTCTTCTAAATCTTCTAACAAACTCATGGTTGTCACAATTACAATATCTGGTTTCGTTTCTTCTAAAACCTTTCTAGCATCTTTAGCGTCTGTTATAAGGACGCCTTTTTTCTCTGCTCCCATAATTTCTCCGATGTCTTTACCAATTACATCTGGATTTAAGTCAACTGCCCCAACAATTTCAGCACCTTTTTCATAAACATATCGCATGGTATAAACTGACATTTTTCCTGTTCCATACTGAAACACTTTCAATTTCCTTTCCATACAAAAACCTCCTCACTTTTTTATTATTATATCAAATAACATTTCTATAAGAAATATTTTTTACAAAAATAATAAAAATTATTATTTTTTATCATTGACATTCGTAAATTTTTATGATATAAATATTTTGTCTATAAAATATATCCTTATTTTATAAAAATTTCAAGCATTTCTGCTAAAAATTTCAAAAAAACTATCTTGACAGCCATTTGCATAATTCATATAATTAAATTACTAAAATTAATGGACTTTATGAAAATAAAGAAAGAAGGAATCTATGAACACCCCTCAAAACTTATTAAAAAAATACTTCGGTTATGAAAAATTTCGACCTGGTCAATTGGAAATAATAGAACAAATATTAAATAATAAAGATTGTTTAGCCATTATGCCAACTGGTGCTGGTAAATCCATTTGTTATCAAATACCAGCTATGATTTTGCCAGGAATTACGCTCGTGATATCACCACTTATTTCACTTATGAAAGACCAAGTAAGCAATCTAAGTGAAATCGGAATTCCTGCAACTTTTCTAAATAGTACGCTTAGTGAATTAGAATATTCGCAAACCATGCAAAATATTTCTCATAATATTTATAAAATTATCTATGTTGCTCCAGAAAGATTGAATTCAGATTCTTTTATTCATTTCCTAAATCAATTAAATATTTCTATGATTACCATTGATGAAGCACACTGTGTATCACAATGGGGACACGATTTTAGACCAAGTTATCGTGAAATTTCGAAAGTCATTTCTCACTTAAAAAGACGTCCTATTTTATCAGCTTTTACAGCTACAGCTACTGAAATTGTCAAAAATGACATTATCCATTTGTTGAATTTGTCTACACCTTTTACTTTAACAACTGGTTTTGACCGTTCCAATCTAAGTTTTTCTGTAGAAACATCCAAAAATAAATTAGAATATATATTTAATTTTTTAAAAAACAATACTAAAGATTCAGGCATCATTTACTGTTCAACACGAAAACATGTGGATAATTTATTCTCTAGTCTTTCTAATAAAGGTTACGCAGTTTCTAAATATCATGGTGGCATGAGTGAAAAAGCGAGGAATCGTTCACAGGAAGATTTTACTTTTGATAAAACTAGCATTATGATTGCCACAAATGCATTTGGTATGGGAATTGATAAATCAAATATTCGCTATGTCCTTCATTACAATATGCCAAAAGATTTGGAAAGCTACTACCAAGAAGCTGGACGCGCTGGTCGTGATGGTGATACGGCACAATGCATTTTACTTTTTAGCAGAAGCGATATTGTTACAAATAAATTTCTGATTGAGCAAAGTGAATCGGATTCCAATCGCAAAATCGAATATGACAAGTTAAATGATATGGTTGATTATTGTAATACTGATAAATGTCTTAGAAAATATATTTTAGAATATTTTGGAGAACTGCCAAACTTTGATATTTGTCATAATTGTAGCAATTGTTTGTCAGAAGTGGAAACGACGGATATCACGTTGGATGCAAAAAAAATATTATCTTGCATCAAAAGAATGCACGAAAGATTTGGAACTGGAATGGTGGCTGATGTTTTGAAAGGTTCAAAATCTGCCAAAGTAAAAAATCTGGGATTTGACCAATTATCAACGTATGGCATTATGCATGAATATTCGAAAAATACGATTACAGATTTAATTTATTTTTTAATGACAGAAGGCTATATTAAAACTGTTGGCGACAAATATCCTATTTTAACTTTAGATCCATCTGCAAATGAGGTTTTGTTTCAGGATAAATCAGTTTTAATTAAACGAAAAATCGAAAAGGATTTTGCTTCTGAAACAAAAGAATTAAATTATGATGAGAATTTATTTGAAATTTTAAAATCTCTGCGACGTGAAATTGCAGATATTCACAACATTCCACCTTTTATTGTATTTGCTGATGTATCACTAAAAGAAATGTCCACATATTATCCAATTTCTGTGGACAATATGCTAAAAATCAGTGGTGTTGGTATTCATAAATTAGAAAAATATGGTAATGTTTTTATTGAAACAATCCAAAAATATGTCAAAAAAAATGATATTAAAATAACGGAAATAACTTCAAAATCCTCTTCGAAAAGTCAAACTTCTTCGAAAGAAAACACAAATCTAGTTACTTATGATTTATATAAAAACGGAAAAAGTATTGATGAAATTAGTAAAATTCGTGGTTTCACAAGACAAACGATTGAGAATCATTTGATTGCTTGTTATGAACTCGATTTGGATATTAATCTAACAAAAGATATTCAAATACAATTCGAAAAAGAAATTTTTCATGCTATTGATGAATTTGGATTTCAGAAATTAAAAATCTTAAAAGAAAACTTGCCAAGACAAGTTAGTTATTTTGATATTCGTTATTTTGTGGCGAAATATAAAAAAACGAAATGAAAATAGCATAATTAAGAGGTAAACACGTGCAATACATTGGAAAATTAGATAAAAGTAAAATTGGAGATTATGACGAGAAAATAATAACAGATGACGTTATTTTGACAGATGAGAGAGTGAAACATATAAAAGAAAGACATCCTCAGCGATTATGAGAAGTTTTCTGTTTATATAAAACAGATAATAAGTAAACCTAACTTTGTTTTGAAAGATACTAAAAATGTTGATACTGTAATAATGTTAAAAAGAATCCAAGAAGAGGGAAAAAACATACAACTTGTTGTGAAGTTGAATACTGGTACAGATAAAAAAAGAGATAAAAATTCAATTTTAACAATGTGGAAAATAAGAAATAGTACATATAAGCAATTAATTAAAAATAAAGAAATACTTTACAAAAATGAATAAATGTGGTATAATTAAAGTACAATATAAGAGTTATTTGAGGTGGACGATTTTCGTGCCTTCCACGCACCTAGCAATAGGTTAACAAGAGATGTAGGAAACTATGGCACTCCTACCAAATAACTACGGCGAGGGGCTTTGTTTCCAAAGCCCCTTAGATTATATATCATGACTGTTTATTTTCTTCCAAAAATTTCCACTTTTCCACCTACCAAAGAAATTTTTCCATTTTCATAAATAACCGCCTGCTCATCTGTTATTGCATAAACTGGAAACGAGTTATCTTTTAGGGTTTCTCTCAAAAAATTGGCATCCCATTTCTGGTGATCTTCTCTTTTATAATGTGGTACAATATTAAAATCAACTAACTCTAACGTTTTATTTTTTATTTCGCAATTTGTGACTCCATATCTTGCTTTCCAATATTGGTCACTTTCAATTTGTTTCCCCAAAACAATAGAACCTGCTGATGTTCCCATCACAACTTTTTGTTCTGCAAATTCTTTCAAAATTTCGTCAAATCCAGTTTCTTTAAATAAATCTGGTAAAATAAAATTTTGTCCTCCGACAATATACATCATATCTGCATTTTGCAATCTTCTTCTGATTTCCTCTTTATTGTAGGCTCTTAAATTCACAAAATCGATAATTCCACCAATGTATTTTTCAATTTGAGACAATTCCTTTATCAGCCAACGTTTATCACTTGTTTCTGGTTTCACAACATACGCTTCATTAATAATAGCAACATTAATATCTGCTAAAGACTTTCCCACTAATTTTGAAACTTCATTGGCAATTTCATCTGTTGTAAATCCTTGTGACGCTAAAATTAATTTCATTTTTGTCCTCCAAAATCTATTTCACAAAAAGTACTTTTACAATATTTTCATATCGCTCTTTTAATAATTCTTTTGACTGTTCACTTAATTTATAAAAATCTCGTTCTAACTTTTTCTTCACAAATTCTTTTCCTTCGCTTGTGGATAAATTTTTCTCTTTATACGCTAACTCAAACAAACTTGGAATACAATCAAAATGTGCCATAACATCTGCATCAGCGACGCATTGCTCTTCGATTGTATTTCGTGGTCTATCTTTACTTCCTCTGTGATTTAAGACACAATTTTTAACTTTTTCTATTTTATCTTGTGGATAATTCAAATCCGTTAGTAACTGCTCTGCAATTTCAGCTCCATAAATATGATGTTTTTCTCGCTCTCCATATTCTGAAGGCATTGCAATATCATGTAACAATGCCCCCAATTCTACAATTTCCACATCTGCATCATATTTTTTAGCCAATTCCAAAGCATTTTCCACAACATATTTAATATGTTCATTCCAAAAATCATAACCATCTTTTTGTTTAGATTTTTCACATCTGTTTAATAATTCTTCTTTTATTTTTTCTACAATTTGGTTCATTTACTCTCCTATATTTCTAAAACTTCACCATCATTTGGAAATTTTACGCTTTGAATTCCACTAATATCATAATCTGGTCTATGAATTGCATAAAATTTACATTTTGGATATTTCTTATCAATATTTTTAAAATCACTTAATCCAATATGCCAATCTGTTGTTTCCATTTTGGCTACTTCTGAAAACACATAATCTGCCATTTTGCACATTTTATTGTAATTGTCACAAAACGTTGTATCTGTTGCATAGGCTATTGTTTGATTATCTTTTTCTAAAATATAACCATTAATTGGCTTACACGTTCCATGATGTAAATCATAAGCCGTAATTTTGAAATTCTCTGCTAGATAACTTTTTCCATTTTCTAATTCAATAAATTCAAGATTTAATTCTTCTTCCATATTATCATAAGCATGTTGATTTCCGTCTGCGTGAGTAAAAAGCATCAGTTCTTTTACTTTTCTTTTTAAACCTAATGGTCCAATAAAAACAAGTTTATGATTTATTTCCTTTCTTTCTAACCTTCCCCATAACAAATTAGGAATATCCAAAAAATGATCTGCATGAAAATGTGATATCACTAAATAATTAACTGATTTTGTATAAATTTTCAATCTTTCAATCTGTTTTACTGTTCCCATACCAATATCAAAAAGAATATCATCAACTAGAATACTTGTATTACATCTTGTTGTACACCCCATTGTTCCTGTTCCAATAAATGTTACTTTCATCTTTTTTCCTTCCTTTTCTATTTCAACATCTCCAAAATTTCATCTTTTCCTAAAACGCCAACTGCTCTGTTTGCTTCTTTTCCATTTTTGATAACAACCAATGTTGGTATCGACATGATTCCATATTCTACTGCTAAATCTTGTGCCTCGTCAACATTAATTCTGCAAACTTTCACATCATTATTTTCTGTCGCAACTTGTTCCACAATTGGTGCTAACATTTTACATGGACCACACCAATCTGCATAAAAGTCCACCAAAACTGGCTTCTCACTTTTTAAAATCTCCTCTTCAAATTCATTATTTGTAACTTCTAAAACACTCATTTTATCCTCCTTTATATTTTCATTTTTTGTGTTCTTTTCTTGTTTTTCTAGGACTCCATTTATCGCAAATAATCCAACAATAAAAATGATACACAAAATAATTATTATAATTTTATTTTTCATAGTTTTCTCCTTTAAAAGAAAATAATATACATTCCCATACCAATTAAAATGGCACCTGAAATTTTCTTTATTTTACTGAAATTCTTTTTTATCTTATCAAAAACACCTTTCAATTTTTCCATTAATACGACTGATAAAATAAACGGAATTCCAAGTCCAATGCAATAAATAAGCATCAACAGTATTCCTTTTAATAATTGTTGTTGCTTTGCAACGAGCAGCAATGCGGAGCTTAAAAATGTTCCGATACACGGTGTCCAACTAATTGAAAATAGCATACCAAATAAAAATGATTTCATAAAATTTAAGTTTTGCAAATCAGCATTTACTGCTTTCCCTTTGCTCATAAATTTTAAATTTAGGAATTCCATATAATTTAGTCCAAATGCGATAATAACCATGCCAAATACAATCTTGATATATTTCATATAACTGCTTACTAGCTTTCCAACTTGACTTGCAAATATCGCTAATAATAAAAATATCGTTGTAAATCCCAATACGAAACCAACTGCATTTAAAATTGCTTTTTGGGATTTTTTTTCGTTTTTACCTGCAAAATAAGCAATATAAATGGGAAGCATTGGCAACAAACACGGTGATATAAAACTCGCAATTCCTTCTAAAAAAGTAAATACATATTCCATTTTAACCTCTACTTTATTTATTCTCAAAGTTTCTTATTGTATACTTATCTTATCATAGTTTTGAAAAAATAGCTAGTAATTTTTAATTAATAATTTTTTTAATTTTATTGAAAATATTATTATAAAAAAAAGACCAACTGGTCTTTTCCTATTTTACAATCTGTGCCATTCTTCCATAAACTAAATTAGTCCAATTTGGATTAACTGGGCAAAATCTAGTTCTTACAGCAGATAATGTTTTTCCATAATAAAATCTTCCGCCTGGTGATAAATAGTTGTGGTGTAAAGTACTTGCAGCTTTTTCCAATCCTTGTTCTACCGAAGCAAATTGAATTAAACCGCCATTTCCCATTAAACTAATATAATTATGTGTTCTTCTATGATTTCCTGCAATGTCCCATCCAGATTCAGCTGAAATTAGTCCACAGAAAAATATTTCATTTAATTGATATTTTTCACATATATCATAAATCAAACCTGCATTCTGCTCAAAAAATCCAGATGTATCTGCTCTAACTCCTGCTATCAAAGTAATAAAATCCTCTCTGGAAATGTTACATCTTACGGTTAAATCCATATCTTTTGAAATTGTAATTTCATCGATTGAATTGTACATTTCACGTTGACGTGCTTTCGCATATCTTGAAACAACTTCCTCGCTTGCAACCTCTCTTCTTGGCGTATAGGCAGCAACAATTGTTTCTGAATCTAACACTTTCTTCTCTTCTGTATAAACTTCCTCTTCTGTTAAATCTGCTATTTTTTCGTTTATCTGCCCCAAATTTAAATTTACAATTATCATGCCTGTAACAAATACTAGCATACTTATCATAATTATCTCTTTTAAATTTTTGGTACTTCTCTTGTTCTCCATTTTTCATCCTTTCTTATTGGTAGATTTTTAATATATCATTAATAAAAAAGAATGTCAAATTTGACATCCTTTTTCTTAAACTTCCTCAAACCTTTTACTCACTTCATTCCAATTTACAATATTCCAAAAGCTACTTATATAATTAGCACGATTTGCTTTATATTGCAGAAAATAAGAATGTTCCCACATATCGAGTGCAAGTAAAGGAACACAACCCCAAAGTGTTAAATTTTGATGTTTTTCACACTGCAAAATCTTTAAACTTTTCCATTTTGGAACCCACACAAGCAAATTCCATCCAGAACCTTCTACCACTTTGCTACTCGCTGTAAACTGACTTTTAAACATTCCAAAAGTCCCAAAATCCTGATTTATTTGATTCATTAATTTCATACTTGGTCTAGATTGCATTGCAGGTCCCATATTTTCGAAAAATAGTTCATGCAAAATAACCCCTGAACCTTGAAAGGATAATTCTTTTTCTAAACATTTTATTGTTTCAAAATCATTATTTTTTCTTGCTTGCTTTAGTTTTTCTTCCACTTTATTTGTATTTTCAATATAACCGGGATACAAAATATTATAATGAATATCCAATGTTTCTCTACTATAAAAAGGTTCTAAAGCATTTAATGAATACGGTAATTTAATTTTTTGTAACATCCTGAACCCCTCCTGTTAAACTATATTAAAATAAATGAAATTTATGCCTTATCTTTAATACAATTATTTACATAACAAATTATTTTTTCATTCTTTTTCCTTGCTCAAATAACTGATTTACTATATAATTAATTCAAATAAGGAGGTGAAAAAATGGAAGAAAAAAATAATAAAAATCATGTTTTATATCTTATAATTATTGTTCTTTTAATTATCATTATTGCAATGTTGTGGTATCAATTATCACAAGTAAATAATTCTAACACGGAAAGTATTGGTCAACTTCAAAACAACTTATCTGCAAAAGACACTCAAATAGCTACTCTCGAAAATACTCTTGACAATTTAACTAACACCACAGAAAATACAACTTCATCTACTACAACCAATAATACTTCTAATACTTCAAAAACAAACTCTACTAATTACACAGAAATTACAAATGCATTAAATGGTATTGATGTTCTATATGTTACAAATGCTATCGAAAATAGCGATTCTACTTATACTTTGCAAGGCGTAATTTATACACAATATACGCTTTCCAAAGATGAATTGAATTCAATTCAAAAAGCTGGTTCTATGAAATTAGATGGAAATACATATACTGTAAAACCAAATGGTAATGAATATGATGTATCAGATTCAACTGACTATGTTCTTTATAAGATAAAATCAAAAAATTCTAATGAATATTATCTAGAGCGCCAAGCACAATTATCTGATGTTTGGAAACTAAGCAATGAATTCAGAGAAATTACTGTTGCAAGTAATCTTACTTGTACTGGATTAGGTTATGAATCTGATACTACGATTGCTAAATACTTCGAGAATTACACATCATCAACGCCTGTTGAAACAACAACACCTGATGCTACTAAAACATTTTCATTTACATTCCAAAATGGAAAATGCACAAAAGTTGTTAATGAACTTACTTCACTAGAATAATAAATAGAATAACAAAAATGCTATCTTTTATTTCTAAGATAGCATTTTTATTTCTATTTTTCAGCCAAAGCTAACATATCTTTTTTTAATTTTGCTAATTGTTTTTCTGCATCTTTCATGGTTTTACCTTTTACGCCCATGTAAAACTTAATTTTTGGCTCTG
The DNA here is from genome assembly GCA_947647595.1 of uncultured Clostridium sp. GTDB lineage: Bacteria > Bacillota > Clostridia > TANB77 > CAG-508 > Scatovivens. Next base: position 18,494 of record CANSKZ010000011.1, read on the forward strand.
TTCCTGAAGGACGCACACAACACCATACATCATTTTCCATAGCATAATACAATACATTCGATATTGGAAGACCTGTTTTGGATTCTTTTCCTGTCTTCATATCCATAACCACATCTTTTTTATAATCTCTAATTTCAAGCACTTCATAATTGCTAATTTTCTTAGGTGGATGATTACGAATAGCATTCATAATTTCTTTTATTTTTACTGCTCCATCTGCTCCTTTTAAAGTTATCATAACAGTTTCTTCTCTATAATATCCATACTTTTCATAAATTTTCAACATTTGGTCCCACAATGTCAACCCTTGTTTTTTGTAAAATGCAGCCGCCTCACAAAGAAGCATTACTGCGGTAATTCCGTCTTTATCTCTGCCATGTGTTCCAACCAAACAACCATAACTTTCTTCAAATCCAAATACATATTCATGTTCTCCTGTAGTCTCAAAATTTCGAATCTGTTCGCCAATAAATTTAAAACCAGTTAATGTTTCCACAAAATGCATTCCATATTCTTTCGCAATTCTACCAGCCAAATTAGAAGAAACAATCGTTGATACAAAAGCTGGATTTTTTGGCATTAAACCTTTTTCTTTTCTTTGAGATAACACGTATTCTGCAATCAACAAAGCAGACATATTTCCTGAAAAAGTCACATATTCTCCTGTTTTTGAATCTTTCGAAAATACTCCTAATCGGTCAGCATCTGGGTCTGTCGCCAAAACCACATCTGCATCTACTTTTTTTGCTAGTTTCAAGGCTAGCTCAAATGCTTTTGGGTCTTCTGGATTTGGATATTCTACAGTTGGGAAATTTCCATTTGGCAATTCTTGCTCAGGAACTACATATACGTTCTTAAAACCAAGCTCCGATAAAACCCTTTGTACAGGCTTATTTCCAGTCCCATGAAGTGGCGTATAAACAATGTTTAAATCTTTTTCCATTTCTTTAATAATTTCTGGATTTAAGACTTGTTTCTTAATCGCATTCAAATATAATTTATCCATTGCACTTCCAATAATATTGTACAATCCAGAATTTTGTGCCTCTTCATAACTCATTCTCTTGACTAACGAATAATCGGTTACATTATTCACTTCTTCAATAATTTCTTTATCTTTTGGCGCCACAATTTGTGCACCATCGTCCCAATATACTTTGTATCCATTATATTCTGGTGGATTATGACTTGCTGTAATCATAATTCCTGCCATACAACCAAGTTCTCGAACAGCAAATGATAATTCTGGAACTGGCTTAATTTCATCAAAAATAAAAGTTTTAATTCCGTTTGCATTTAAGCATAACGCAGTTTCAATTGCAAATTCTTTGGACATTCTTCTTGAATCATAAGAAATTGCAACTCCTTTATTTTCGCCACCTTCATGTAAAATGAAATTTGCCAAACCTTGTGTCGCTTTCGTAACTGTATAAACATTCATTCGATTGGTTCCATTTCCAATAACGCCTCTTAAACCTGCGGTTCCAAACTCTAAATCCTTATAAAATCGATCTTTAATTTCCTCTTCGTCACTTGCAATTAATAATAATTCGTGGCGTGTTTCTTCGTCAAAGGCTGGATTTGTACACCATTCGCTATATTTTTTCATGTAGTTTAATTTTGAGAAAAAGTCTGTATATAATTTTCTTGCTGTTTCAGGACTATCCACACCTTCTGCATTTTTAATTGGGGCAAATTCTTCTTCCCTTTTTACTCTTAACGTAAGCACATTTTCTAACATCTCAAAAGAGTCAAAAATAAACATTTCAAATTTATACGCATTTGGTTTATCGGCAACAATTAATTTTCCATCTTTGTCAATGTAATTTGCCTTTTTCTGAGCGGTGTGATATGGCAATTTTAAATCCATTACTTTTTCTAAAGCTTTAATATTAAATAATTGCATAATCGCATTCGCATCGCCATATACCAAAGAACCATAATCGTCTCTCATATTTGCCATTTCACCAGATATTTCAGTATATTCAATCACGCCAACTTTTCCATTTTTCTTACAAATAACACCAACTTTTTCTTTTGGGTCAATTTTTTCTACAGATTTTACCGCACTAAAAACTTTATTCGAAACTGCCATTCCAATTAATAATGGGTCCACCAAATTCGCCAAAATATTATCTACACCACTAATAAAAATCCATTCGATTCCATTTTCTTTCATTTCATTAATGACATTGCTTCTTTCCATCGATTGAAGCGTTCCGCCATGACCATTTGCTGCTTCTTTAATTCCACCATTTTCGTTTAACAATATTTTTCCGCTCTAAATCTAACATTGGCAATTGCCCCTGTTTAAAGAAATGCACTGCCTCTTTTGGATAACCAAAATAATTGTGCTCTTCAAAAAACTGAATGGTTTGATTGTTATTTTCTTCACTCGTCATAATGTACCAAGGAATAATTGTTTCATATTTGAACATCGCTTTTTTGATTCCTTCACACAATAACTCGAAAATTGATTTTTGAGAATCCAATCCTAAATCATAAGTTCCTTTTGGTCCTTTATGTCCCAATCTTGTTCCTTGCCCTCCAGCCATTGTTACAACAGCATATTTTCCTTTTCGAATTGCTTCGATTCCTTTTTGTTCAAACATATTTTTTTCTGCTGATGTTAATTTAGCTTTTTCAACATATTCAACTGGTTCAATAATTTCCTTTTTTAAATCTGGAACTTGATTAGCGTTTTTATATAAATTTTCCATTAATTCAAAATCTATATTTTCAATTTTATTTAATAATTGTTTTTGTTCTTCCAAATTCATTTTATCATAAAACATTAATAAATGTTCTTGCCCATATTTCTCCAACTTTTTTTTGATTTCTGTAAGTCTCTTATCCATGCTAAAACTCGTCTCCTTTCAAAAATATCCTTAATGAATATTATCAATTTCTTCTCATTCTATACCATTTTATTTTATAAGTCAACCTTTGTTTTCATGGGACGAAGAGCGTTGTTAATTCAGTAAAAAAACAATTTTCCTCTAAAAAGATAGAATATAAAAAATGAGCACATTCTTGATTTTCAAGCTTGTTCTCATTTTTCATTTTACAATGTAATTTTTCTATAACTATTTTGTGTATATCCTGTGAAAACTTCTTCTGGATATTTTTCACCAGATGTATTTACAACTTTATCATGCCCATCTAAAATCTCTTGCAAATTTGCACTTCCTTGCATCATTTCATAACAATTCAAAATCGTGCAATTTTCTTTTCGATTCATAATTCTTTGATTTGCTTCTTTTATAAATTCGTCTTTTCCACTAACAATCATCAATTTATCTTTGATATCACATTCATATAAATAACCTAAATTCTTGTTTTTCCAATCTATCTCCAATAGATTTCTGGACTTCTTCCCTTGTATCTTTTCAATTACTTTTTTCGCGCCTCTACTCATATCTGTTTCCATTATTGTTACGATTTCTGTATCTTCATTGATTCTTTTGTTTATATATGGTAAAAGCATCGTAATCAAATGAATATCATTTACGTAAAAACAACATAATCTTTTCTTATTCATAGTATTACCTCCATATATTTCATAAAAGGATTTTACCATTTCAATCCTTAGAGGTCAAACACTTTCGTGTCTTCTTTTTCGACAGAAAATTCACTTTTTGGCATTTTTCCAACATTTCGACAACACGATTTTACTACAAAACAACAAAATACACGTTTTTTCCTCTCTTTACGACCTCATTTTTTGTAACATTTTCGCAATATTTTTGTAATATTTTTGTAACATTTTTTTGCATAATTTATTCTTTTTGGTTAATACTTTAATTAATAGAAAATTTTATAAAATTTAGAAAGGAAATCTAATATGAGAAAATTTTTTAAAAATTTCATAATTATATCAATTTTATTTATTCTGTTTTTTATTATAACTGCCTATTCCTATGCTACCACTATTTCCAATGGACTAGCTGAAAATATATTTCGACTTCATATTTTAGCTAACAGTGATTCAGAAGAAGATCAAACCTTAAAATTAAAAGTACGTGATGCTATCTTAAATTATATGGAAACTTTAACAGCAGATATGTCAGACAAGCAAGCTGTTATTACTTTAGCCAAAGAGCACACACAAGATTTCAAAAAAATCGCAGAACAAACTATTCAAGAAAATGGTTATTCCTATTCGGCTAATATAGAAATTGGTAATTTTTATTTTCCAACAAAATATTATGGCAATATTTCCCTACCTGCTGGAAATTACGATGCTTTAAAAATAGAAATTGGTAAAGCAGAAGGTCAAAACTGGTGGTGCTCCTTATTCCCACCATTATGCTTTGTTAGTGTATCCTCAGGTGTTGTAGACGAGGAAGGGGAAGAATATTTAAAAGAAAATTTATCAGACGAAGAATTCGCAATTGTTTCTGATTCATCTGATAAAGTCCAATTTAAGTTTAAAATTATTGAATTCTTAAACAAAAAAGGATAAAAAAGGAAAAGAGCATTTATTATGATGTCAAAATAGAATGCTCTTTTTTTATTTCCTATCAAAATAAAAAGAATTCAAAATTTTTTTAAAATTATATTGTAAATATTTACCTTTTATGATATAGTCCCCTATGAGTGAAATTTTGTACTCTAAATCATACAAAATCTGGGAGGAATTGTTTTGGAAAAACTAGTCATTACAGGAAATACTCCTTTAAAAGGTGAAGTTGTAATCAGTGGCGCAAAAAATGCTGCTGTAGCTATTATTCCTGCAACTTTATTAATTAATGGAATTTGTACCATTGATAATTTACCAAACATCAGTGATGTAAAATTATATTGTGATATATTAAAAAGTTTAGGTTCTGTTATCACTTGGAATTCCGAAAACGAAGTAACCATTGATAATCGAAATATAAATTCGTATAAAGCTCCATCTGATATTACTAGCAAATTTAGAGCATCTTACTATTTAATTGGTAGTTTACTAGGAAGATGCAAAAAAGCCCAAGTTGGACTGCCTGGCGGTTGCAATTTAGGAGCTAGACCAATTGACCAACATGTTAAAGGATTCGAAGCACTTGGAGCAGATGTTGAAGTTTCTAATGGAAATATTACTGCAAAAGCTAAAAAACTAACCGCAAATTCAATTTATATGGATGTTGTATCCGTTGGAGCAACCATTAATGTTATGCTTGCTAGTGTTTTGGCTGAAGGAACTACCATTATTGATAATGCTGCTAAAGAACCACATATCGTTGATGTTGCCAATTTTCTAAATACGATGGGCGCTGATATTCGTGGGGCTGGAACAGATATTATTAAAGTCAACGGCGTGAAAGAATTAAAAGGAAATGCAACCTATTCAGTTGTTCCTGACCAAATTGAAGCTGGGACTTTTATGTTAGCAGCAGTTGCATCAAAAGGCGATGTTGTGATTAAAAATTGTATTACAAAGCACTTAGAATCCATTACCGCAAAAATCATTGAAATTGGTGGAAATGTAGACGCAAATGGAGACCATTTACGTGTTTGGTGTAACACAAGGACAAATAAAGCAACCATTAAAACATTACCCTATCCAGGATTTCCAACTGATTTACAACCTCAAATGGGCGTTGTTTTGTCTCTTTCAAAAGGTACAAGCATTATTAATGAAAGTATTTGGGAATCACGCTTTCAATATACTGCGGAATTAAATAAAATGGGTGCTAAAATAACAGCTCAAGGAAAAAGTGCCGTATTTGAAGGCGTAGATAAGTTAAATGCTGCTCCTGTTTATGCTTGCGATTTACGTGCTGGTGCCGCTTTAATTATCGCTGGAATTGTAGCCAAAGGAAAAACAGAAATTTATAATCTAAACTATATTGACCGTGGCTACGAAAATATTGAAGATAAATTCAGAAAATTAGGTGCAAAAATCGAAAGAATTGATGAATAACAAATTGATAAAATATTAGTAAAATTAGGATAAAATTATGATAAAGTTTTGTAGTATTTTTAGTGGCAGTTCTGGTAACTGCCTATTTATAAATTCAAACCATACCAAATTATTAATTGATGCTGGTGTAAGTTGTAAAAAAATTGGAGAAGGTCTTACAGAAATTGGGGAATCCATTGCAGATATTGATGCTATTTTGGTAACACATGAGCATTCTGACCATGTGCAAAGTATTGGAACCATCTCTCAAAAATTCAATATTCCAGTTTATGCAAATATCGAAACTTGGAATGCTATGGAAAAACAACGCAATAAAATTGACCAAAATAACATCCATACTTTTAAAAATGACCAAGATTTTAAATTAAATGATTTAACCATTCATCCTTTCAGTACACCTCATGATGCTGCAAATCCTTGTGGATTTAATATTCATGATGGTTCAAAAAGGCTAAGTATCGCTACTGATTTAGGACACATGAATAATGATTTAATTTCAGAATTATACAATAGCTCCTTTGTCTTTTTAGAATCCAATTATGACCCAGAAATTTTGAAAGTATCGAAGTATCCATTTCCTTTAAAACAACGTATCAGTGGACCACACGGACATTTATCAAACTCTTCTGCTGGAAAAACGATATCAAATTTATTATTAAAAAAAGATTTGAAGGAAGTTATGCTCGGACATTTGAGCAAGGAAAATAATTTTCCAGAATTAGCTTATCAAACTGTGGCTAATGAATTAATCGAAAATAATAGTGACTTAAACACCATTCGACTTTCAGTAGCAAATCGTTATTCACCTAGTAAAATCGTCAATATTTAATAATATTATAAATTCTAAAGGCTTCTATTTTTATAATAAGAAGTCTTATTAAATAAAATAGCAAAATTATATTGATAATTAGCATGTTATCACAACCTTTCTTTGATTCTTTTTCGTTTATCTTTTATTTTCTTATATATTTTTTATTTGGAGTTTTTAGGCACGATTTTGCAATTAAAATTCACACGAAGAATGATTGCCTCTCAGATTTTAATTTACATTATCTTAACATCAACAAACAAAAAAGTCAAAACAAATTTATCGACAAATTTCGACATGTAGTTTATGTGCAATACTTTTGTATTTCCTTTTGTGTGGTATTTAAAATTGCATTTTTGTGCGACAATATTTAAAGAGGTGATGAATATGTTTGAAATATCAAAATACAAAGATAGTAATGTGAAATTATCAATTAGATTGCCAGAAAGTATTGATAATACTTTAAGAGAAATTGCAAAAATTGAAAATATGAGTTTCAATAATGTACTAGTTAGTTGTATTAAATATGCTCTTGATAATACAGACTTATCGAAATATGATGTTATAGACTTCATCAAAAAATAAGTGACTTTACATCATACCAAGTTTTAATGCAAAAATTGAAAACAGAATACATAAAAAATCTGCTATTAATCCAATTATTAAAACAGGTTTGAAATTTTTATTTTGTAATTTAGAGGCATACAAAGATACAACATAAATCGTTGTTTCTGTCGAGCCCATAATACAGGAAGTAAGCATTCCAATGTTGCTATCCACTCCACAATTTTTCATAATTTCTGTTCCCATTACAGTCGCTGTACTTCCTGAAATTGGTCTCAAAAAAATAAGTGGCAGAATTTCTTTATAAATAAAAAAACTCCTTACCATATAATCTATTTTTTCTACTAAAAAATCAATAATTCCTGAAGCTTTCAACATCCCAACTGCAACAAACAATCCAAGCCATGTTGGAAACAAGCTAATCACTAATTTTTGTCCCTCTATCACACCTTCTACAAATATTCCAAATACATTCTTTTTTTCTAAAATTCCATATACAATTATAAATGCGATAATAAATATCATTGCCGAACTACTAAAATATTGAATTAATTTCATTTTTTTCTCCTCATTTTTAGATAAATTTTCGTCAAAAAAATAATAGACATAAATGTCAAAATACTTGAAAACCAAACACCTATAATAATTCCACTTGGATTTTGTGAATGTAAACTATTTCTAATTGCAATTACATTTGTTGGAATTACTTGAAGAGATGCTGTATTAATAGCAATAAATAAAATCATTTCGTCTGATAGCTCTTTTGGATTTGGATTTTCCTTTTCCAATTCCTCAATTGCTTTCAATCCTGCTGGCGTCGCAGCATTTCCAATCCCTAACATATTTGTTATCATATTAATGCTAATCGGTTCATAAGAAGAACTTTTTTCATCCAAATTTTTAAAAATTTTTTTGTTTAAGGGACGAATTATTTTTTTTAATTTTTCTTGCAAACTTGTTTCAGAAATTATTTTAATCATACCACACCAAAAACACATACTTCCAAATAAATTTATTACCATTTGAGTTGTTTCATTAATGGACGAAAATACACTTTGATTTACGTTTTCTAAATTACCATTTATGAGTGAAAAAATTATAGAAATTAAAATAAAAAAACACCAAATTTTATTTATCATATTTTTACCTCTTTTCCATTATATAAATATGAAAAAAATATTATGATTTTTTAACTGAATTTTTTTAATTTTTACAAGAAAAATGTTTACAATTATAAAATTTTATCTTATAATATTTTTATATCTTAATTTCTAATTTTTTAAGGAGGTGTTTTCATGAATTTAAAAGAAAAATTAGATGCACGTGTTTTAAAATTACAAGAAAAAAGAATGATAGAAGCTGCAAAAAATTTTTGGGCTGAACTTAAAAATTTATTTTTAAATACTTCAACAGAATTTTTAGCCGAAGAAAATGGATATACAATTGAAGTTATTATTAAAAAAGATAATAATGGAAGTGTATTATATCAATTACCTTCTGACAAAAATTACTACGAATTTACAACAAGATGCTCTGCCCAATCTGTAAAATTTGCTGCTGATAACTTTGCCAAAAACGACGGCATTACTGTTCGTTTTGAGAAAAAAACATATTATTCATTCAAATTTACATATAAATTGTAAAAAATAAAGTGAGAAAAATCTCACTTTTATTTTTTTAAATTTAAAATTATTCTCGCAAATTCTATTAACTCTGTCAGATTGTTTTCGATTATACTTTGTAATATATCTTCATCAATTTCCTTATAATCATGAATCGCAATATTTCTAAATCCGACCATATTTTGCATATTTTTACTCATTTTTATATCAATTATTTTATTTTCCTCTAAAATTTTAAAAGCCTCTCTCTTATTCTGTGGCAATCCTAGTTTTCGACTAGATACAACATACATAGCTAAATCCAAACTTGCCTCACAGGCTCTTTGTAAATTCAAAACTATCATATCAACTTTTCTATAATCCTCTAAATTCTGAGGATTCCCCTGATATTCCTCATTCACTCTACAAATACACTTTTCTATTGTTTGATATTTACTTACAACAACCGATTCATTCTCCATAAATTGTTCCCCTTCTTTTATCCTATCTATAATCGTCTGCCTGCTTTCATTTAATTCTAAATACTCTCTAAATTCATCTAACTTATACATTTCAAATCTATGAGAATCTGCACAATATAATATTATACCATTCATTAAAATTTCATATTTAAAACCATCTGACATATTTTCATCCGCCAAATTCACTAAATCAATATCTTTTGATATCATCTGTTCTAATCTTTGCCTTATCTCAAAAATATTTTTTTTATCTACTTTTTCTGAAAAAATAGCTAAATCTATATCACTATCAATATTTTGCGAATTTCTAGCATAACTACCAAATAGAATAATAACTAATGGATTCAATTCATCTATCAAAATTTCTTGAATTTTCTTCAAATCTTTCTCTATTACTTCCATTATATCCCTCCCTATACGTTATAGCATATTTCATCAAAAATGTCTATCTTTCCAAAAAATACTGATAAATCTCATTCTTACTAACCCCTCTATCTTTTGCAATTTGCTTCACAATTTCCTTTTTCGTGAATCCCTGATTTTGATAAAATTCATATTGTTCCTCAAAAGTTCCATTATTCAAATTTTTTATTTCACTTTCTTTTTTAGTCTCACAGTTTCCCTCAACAATTACAACAAATTCACCCTTCACATCTTCCAATTTTTCGATTATTTCTGATATTTTCCCACGGATGAATTCTTCATGAATTTTCGTAAGTTCTCTTGCTAAAACAATGTTTCTGTCCCCCAAAATTTCCACCATATCTTGCAATGTCTTCTTCAATTTATGAGGTGCTTCATAAAAAATTAAGGTTTTCGTTTCATATTTTATTTCTTCTAATTTCTCTTTTCTTTCTTTTTTTACAGCTGACAAAAATCCCAAAAAGCAAAACTCTCGTGTGGCCATACCAGAACCAATCAAGCCATTTACCAAAGCACACGCACCCGGAATTGGCACAATTTCGATATTATTCTCAATCGCACATTTTACAATTTGCTCTCCCGGATCAGAAATTCCTGGTGTTCCTGCATCGGAAACAATCGCTATACTTTTTCCACTTTTCAACTTTTCCACAAATTCTACACTTCTTGTGGATTCATTTTGTTTATAATAACTAATCAGTGGTTTCGAAATCTCAAAATGATTCAACAATTTTAAAGTATGCCTCGTATCTTCTGCTGCAATAATATCCACTTCTTTCAAAATACGCAAAGCACGCAAAGTAATATCTTCTAAATTTCCAATTGGCGTTGCTACCAAATATAATTTTCCAGCCATTTTATTTCCTTCCTATGAACGATTTTTCTTCGTCTCCAAAACCTTCATCACTTTATCCACAACATCTTTTCCTACTATATTTTCATAGTAGTCTTTTGTTTCTGGATATTTTGAAATAGTCTGACACATATTTCTCTGAAATTCTTTTACACTTGCTTTTTGCTCATTTAATTCACTTGAACTTCCATTCCAAGCAAATCCTTTTTTATCGTCATCTACAAAAATTCTCATTCCATCTCTTTTCATGATTTTACTTTTTTCTTTTCCGTTTTCTTGTATTGCTTGGCTAATTACAAATCCAGCTTCATCTAAATTCAAGTATTTTGTTACTACTGAAGTTTCGCAAAAATTCCTGTTTTGAATTCTACTTGCTATATAACCACCATTTTTCACACTTGCCATAGTGCCTTTTGATATTTCTCCTACATTTCGTGCTACATCAAATGTATAATAGTCTTGCCCAATTTGCAAAGCATATGTTTCCTCATATTTTAAAGATTCTACATGCGTCGCTAATCCATTTTCTAAATATTCTATTTTCAATTCTGTTTCACCATCTCTAATCGCATTTAAAGTTGATGAAATAATCGATTTTAGACAATCTTCCAATGTTTCTCTATGCGCTGGCATACATAGCATTTCCTCACTAGCTCCTAATGCATGTAAAAAAGATAATAGTGTTTTTGGATTATTCATAAAATCGCTAATTTCAGCTTTATTTTTTCTCTTAATCATTTCGATATAGTTTGCCAAAATTAAATTTTTTAAAACTTCTTTTTCTTCCATTTTTTCCTCACTTTATCGATATTTTTACACACAATATTATACCACATTTTCCAAATTATGTCAATTGACAAAACTTTAAAAATATGCTCTCACTTGACTTTACTATGTTTTATGTCTATCATAAATTCGGTTAACTTCTTCCGTATAATTTCCATCTTCGTCATGAATAACAAGTGGCTTATCTATCTTTAAAAATGGATTGGCATATTTTACTGCTTTTACTAAAATTAAATTTGGTTTTTCTTTTGGCTTTGGATGTACAAATCGAATATTTTTCGGTTCTAATCGATATTTTCGGAGCACACACAAAATATCCACAAGCCTTTCTGCTCGATGCACCATATAAAACGCTCCTCTATCTTTCAACAATTTACTACTTTTTTCGACAATATCCTCCAAAGTACATTTCACTTCATGTCTTGAAATTATTTGCTTTTCCTCTTCATTTTGCACACCAGTATTTGCTTTTTTATAGGGTGGATTTGTAACAATGCTATCCATTGAATTTGGTTCCAAAAATTCAAAAATTTGATTAATATCACAATTGATAATTTCAAATCGATTTTCTAAATGATTTAATTCTATACTTCTTTTCGCCATTTCAGCTACATCTGTTTGAATTTCCACACCATAGATTTTTCGTAAATTCGTTTTTCCACATAGCAAAATTCCAATAATACCAGTACCTGTACCAATATCCATAACAACACTATTTGGTTTTATTTCTTTGGAAAAATCGGAAAGTAACACACTATCCACACCAAAACAAAATCCATTTTTATTTTGAATTAATTTTAAACCTTTGTATTGCAAATCATCAATTCTTTCATTTTCTTTTAATTCCATAATTTTATCTTTCTTTTTTATTTTTTATCATTATACTACAATTTTGTTTCTATTTCAATGAAATAAACCAGAATGTCATTGAAATTAGCTTGATTTACATCAAAATTTATGTTATACTTTTTTTATGTTATTTTAGAAATTTAGCAACAAGGAAGGAGAAACGTATGTTAGTTTCAAAAAATTTATGTATTTCACTCGATTGGCGGATTGAACCTGATCATAATGGAAACAAAGTGTTCTGTATAACTGCTTATGACGATTGCCAGTTTCATGAACCATCTGAAAAGGACGATATAAGTATACATCTTTGTAATATTTATCTTCCTGTCCCTCTCGCCTTTCAGACTGTAGAAATTGATGCTTCGAATCATCTTTTAGTTTTTAAAAAAATCTCTGAATCAGAAGCAACATTCGTCTGGCTATACAATATGGACAAACTGTACTGAAAAACAGTGCTGGAAAATTGCCGAAAATGATACATTTCCGTCTTTTCGTTAAACTGTTATGCAATTTTTACAAATACCATTAAAAACAATAATCCCAAGCATGATTGCAACTGCATCTGCATGGGATTATTTTTAATTTTATATTTCTGAATACATTTACCTTTGACAAATTAACATAACTGTGTTATAATTTTATTGTATCAAATTATAGAAAGCTGGAATTTTTATGGAAAACAAAATTATTCGTTACGCCATTACATCGAAACGACCCTATTTCAACCTCTCTCAGGTTGAAGAAATTTATGCATACTTAAACGGTTCAAGAAATGGCTTACCTTACTTTTTGAAAAAAGCAAAAGAAATTGCTGTAAGAAATCCAGAAACTAAATCTTATGTTTTTAAAGACGAAGAAAAACTTTTCTTTTTACTAAAAGAGTTTTTGCCAGAACAATTAAACCAAAAAAAAATCTATTCTTTTGGCGAATTGATGCAAGAAATCTCTTAACGATAAAACAAACCATGGATTAACTACAATCCATGGTTTTTACTTTTCTATCTCATAAAAAATATATCTTTACTTTATCTCCTAAATTCCTCCGAAAAATCCAGTCCGCTATCGCTAAAACCTTTGCCTTCTTCTCCTTCAATCAGGATTTTTACAGTATTAACTTCTTTTAATTCTGTCATTGTATTTACAATAGAATGAATATAATTTTTTCGCTCAGCTTCATCATTAGATGCATTTTCTATAAATTCTTTCGAAAAATTCACATTTAAACATTCTCCCACTAATTCTACATTTAGCAATCTTGTACCTTCTGGAACCGTTTTCTGAAGAAAATTACTTTCTGGCCCTTCAATCAGCATATTTAGCAACTCATAATATGGATCCAACAGCAAATCCTTTGAATCAATCAATCTACTTTCTTTTTGTAATTCTTTGTTTTCTGCATTTTGAAAATATAATGTAATCATTGTTTTTCGCATATCGACTTCCCCAATTTCCGTTTCTGGAACATATTCCACCTCAACATTGGTATTAAATAATAAAATTCCACAAATTAGCACTGTCAAAACCACTAATATTACAACTATCCACTTTTTCATAGCTACGTCCTCCCTTTCTTGCTAGATAATATTCGCAGTCTGTACCTTTTATGCTAATCAATTTTATGACAGATTTTGTCGAATCTAGTTTTAAAAACTATTTTATATGTTTTTTTATACGATTTGTATTGACATCCTACAAATTCTGTATTATGATAAGTTTATAAAATATAATTAGAAAGGAATATTTATGGCAAAAGTTAGAGATTTTACAAGTGGTCTAACCCATTGTATTGGAGCTGTTTTCGCTTTAGTTGGAATGGTCGTATTAATTGTTTTTTCAGCAATTTGGGGAGATGGTTATGATGTGGTATCTTTTACAATCTTTGGAATTGGACTATTTTTATTATATTTATTTAGTACACTTTATCATTGGCTAAATATCAGTCAAAAAGGAATTAATGTTTTTCGAAAATTTGACCATATTATGATTTACATTTTAATTGCAGCAAGTTATACACCGATTTGTCTTGGCCCTTTACGTGGACCTTGGGGTTGGACAATTTTTGGAATTTTATGGGGATTTACAATTTTAGGAACTATTTTTTCTTCTATTTGGATTAAAGCACCACGAGCTTTATCAACAGGAATTTACTTAATTATGGGATGGATGGGAATTTTAGCAATTTATCCATTATTTCAATCTTTCAAGCAAGCAAATATGTTGCACGGACTTTTATGGCTTGTTTTGTGCGGTGTTTTTTACACTATTGGAGGCATTATTTATTGGCTAAAATGGCCAAAAACAAAGTGGAAAGATTTTGGTTTTCACGAGATTTTTCATATTTTTGTTATGCTAGGAAGCGCAAGTCATTATTGGTTTATTTTGAGATATGTTTTAAAAATATAGGAAAAATACTTCTCTCCTTCTATTCTTAATTTGACTTTTACGTCAACATAGTATATAATTGTTCATATTAATTATTGGAGGTATGAACAATATGAGTAAAAGAGTATTAGGGAAAAAAACAACACGGCTTTTAGGAGGAAAAGTTATCATTTCCATAGAATGCTATTTTGATTCTTTCAAGATAACTTTAAAATTTGCAAAGAATATCCAAAAAATGACACAGATTCGGGAAAATACAGAAAAAGTACGTATGAATCTTGTTTTGCAAAAAGATACAGAACGTGAAATTTTAATCACCAGAACAGTGTCTTATAAAAAGGATTCTGAAGGAGTAGCTAAACCTATTAAGCTTAAAATTTTATATAATAAAAATCAATGGGTTAACGGCTTTTTGACTGTTTCACCAGAATTCTATTTGACTTTGGGAATGAGAAAATATGCTGAGGCAAAACAATTAATGAAAAGAGGGCTCCCTATGGAAATTCATGATAAAAATCCTCGTTCTTCACCATCAAAATTTACTCCTTATCGTAATGTTTGTCCTAGCCATCACTATCGTGGCTAAAAACAAAAGCACTCTGAGCGAAAATTCCCGCTCGGAGTGCTTTTATCTTTGAAATTACCTAAAACATATAATATGCTTGACAGCAAACGTCGGCCAAAAAAACGGCTTGTGTTCTTCACCAAAGTCGCATACTTCGCCTCTAAACGGCTCACACATGGATAAGTACACTTCCCGCGTGCCAGGCTTATGGGAATGCCCACCGATTGGATTCTCAACCCCTTTCTCTTTGTCGAAATATTCCATTCTCAAATGATTGGCAATACGCCCAACATTCGGAAGCCGCCAACAAGCCACCAATATAGAAGACAAAAGTCCGTTTTCTTTCTTTTGCAGATGTTCCTTTTCAACCTCAAATTCCAGATACTCATCTGCTTTCCAGATTTCATCCCTCAGAAATTCAACGGATTTCTGGTCATAATCCACATGGTAAATTCCCTGCGGAATGCCAACCATGAGTTTTACATTCCAAAGTTCATCTTCCATTTTCCGGCATAGTTCATAAGCTATTCTTATTTTCATTCTCTGTTCCTCCTTTTGTTTATTTTTATGTTACAGAGTTCAATATTAATACTATATAATTTTAGCATATTTTACATAATTTGTCAACTTGACATAATTCCGTAAATGTGATATAATAAAAGGTAGGGGATATTTTGATAAAGTATCCCTTTTTTTATCGAAAAAAGAGATTTTTGCTTTACATCTGTAAAATATTGCAAACCTCTTCTAGAGGAATCTAGGAAAGGAGGACATTGACAAATGACAGGATATAGTCTAGTATATTTTCTATATCAGGAAACGAAAGATTGAAAGCAGAAATACATAGATTAACAACAGAATTAGAAATATACAAAAACAGTCAAACTAAAAACTATTTCACTTTAGTTCAGAGGGTTCTTCGCTCCATATATTCCAGCATTGACGACAGGATAAGTCAATTAATGATTAATTATAGTATACTATATATCTTTTTTTGTCAATCACTTTTTTTATTCGTTTTTGATTTATGAACTTTTCCATATCTTTGTCATGCTGGGAAGTGCGAGCCATTATTGGTTTGTGTTGAGATATATTTTGAAAATGTAAAAATGAAAGAGAGTTTCTCTAATTTAAGAAACTCTCTTTCATTTTGGAAAACAGAATCATCATTCATCATAATTTGTACAAATCAAGACCTCCATCTTTTGCCACCACAACATTAATTTGATTTTGTACCACTACGGCATAAACTTTGCTTGTGATATTTGATGCCACTTGTTGCACTTCAAGAAGCTCTTCTTCCTTTACTAAGTCTCTGGATTCATCAGACCAATAACTGATAAATTTAGCTATTTCTTTCTTGTCTACAATTCCATCTGTCATTTTTACAAAATGTCTCATCTTGCTACCTCCTTTGCCTAGTGCGTTGTCTCTAATTTTCAAATAAATAACACATTTATTATAACATATTTTACATAATTTGTCAACTTGACATAATTTGGCAAATGTGATATAATAAAAGGTAGAGAGATAATTTTTAATTATCTCTTTTTTATGTAAAAAATAGTTAGTTTCTTCCATATTTCTCAAATTTACCAATTGACAAATTACGACAAACATTATAAGATATAATTATGTTAAAATGTTCATTTTAGCATATTATTGATAAGAAGGTGTACTATATGAAAAATAAATTGCATGTTGGCCTTGATATTGGCTCTACAACCATAAAAATTATGGTATTGAATGATACCTTAAAACCAATTTATTCTAGTTATACAAGACATTTTTCAGATACAAAAAAAACGTTATCTGAAGTCTTGTTAAAATTTGTGAAAGATTATCCAAATTCAGAATTCACAATGTCTCTTACTGGTTCTGGTGCATTAGAAATTTCACGTTTACTGAATATTTCTTTTGTGCAAGAAGTTATCGCTTGTAAAAAAGCGGTGGAAAACCTAATTCCAGAAACTGATGTTGTAATTGAACTGGGTGGAGAAGATGCAAAAATTATTTATTTTGATAAATTTATTGAGCAACGTATGAATGGAACTTGCGCTGGTGGAACAGGTGCCTTTTTAGACCAAATGGCATCCTTGCTAAATACAGATACTGCTGGACTAAATGAACTTGCAAAAGGTTATAAAACCATTTATCCGATTGCTTCTCGCTGTGGCGTTTTTGCAAAAACAGATATTCAACCTTTAATTAACGAAGGCGCTGCAAAAGAAGATATTGCGATTTCTATTTTTCAAGCAGTTGTGAATCAGACAATTTCTGGGCTAGCTTGTGGAAGACCAATTCGTGGAAAAGTAGCATTTTTGGGTGGACCGCTTAGTTATTTGCCAGAACTTCGTAATCGTTTTATTGAAACACTTGATTTAAAGGAGGATGAAATCATTGTTCCAGAAAATGCTCATTTATTTGTTGCAACTGGCGCTGCTTTTTCCTCTGTAGAAACTGAATGGATTTCTACTAAAATATTAGAAAAAAATTTAAAAAAATTCGAAAAGTCAAATTATACAGAAAGCAAACCTTTGCCAGCTTTATTTGCAACAAAACAAGATTATGAAGAATTTAAAGAAAGACATGCAAAACATACTGTTCGTGAAACTTCTTTGGAAAATTTTTCTGGAAACTGCTATTTAGGAATTGATGCGGGTTCTACAACAACAAAGCTTGTTTTAATTAATGAAAAAAATGAAATTTTATATTCTTTATATCGTAATAACAATGGAAATCCGCTTACTTCTGTGATTGAAATGTTGAAAGAATTATATAAAGTTTTGCCAGAAACTGCAAATTTACGTTTTAGTGGCGTTACTGGTTATGGTGAAAAATTGATTCAGACAGGACTGAATATTGATTTAAACGAAATTGAAACAATTGCGCATTATACGGCTGCAAAAGAGTTTGAGCCAAATGTTTCGAGTATTATTGATATTGGTGGACAAGATATGAAATATATCAAAATTAAAGATGATACAATTGATAATATTATGCTAAATGAAGCTTGTTCGTCTGGTTGTGGCTCATTTTTGGAAACATTTGCTAAGAGTTTGGGCATTTCGATTGAGGAATTTGTGAAAGAAGCTTTGAATTCGAAAACGCCTGTGGATTTGGGATCACGTTGTACTGTTTTTATGAATTCGAAAATTAAACAAGCCCAAAAGGAAGGTGCTTCAGTTGGAGATATTTCGGCTGGACTTTCGTATTCCATTATAAAAAATGCGATTCAAAAAGTGATGAAGGTAAGAGATGTAAAAACTTTGGGTGAACATATTGTGGTACAAGGTGGAACTTTTTATAATGATGCTGTTTTACGTAGTTTCGAATCAATTGTTGGTCGTGAAGTGGTAAGACCAAATATTGCTGGATTAATGGGAGCATATGGTGTTGCGCTTCTTGCAAAAGAGCAATTTATTGCGAATATGGATATGGAGTATTTTTCAACTGTTTTGAAAGCAGAAGAACTGGATAAACTGGATATAAAAATTACACATACGCGTTGTAATGGGTGTGAAAATCACTGTTTGCTTACGATTAATATGTTTGATAATGGCAAAAAATTTATTTCGGGGAATCGTTGTGAAAAAGGAAGTGGAGAAACTTCGAAAAATCAAGATTTACCAAATTTGTATCAATATAAATATGAGCGATTGTTTGGTTATACACCATTGGAAGAAACAGAAGCAAAACGTGGAATAATTGGTATTCCTAGAGTTTTAAATATGTATGAAGATTATCCATTCTGGTTTACGTTTTTTACAAATTTGGGATTTCGTGTGGTTATTTCTGAAAAAAGTAATCGTAAAACATATGAAAAAGGAATTGAATCGATGCCTTCTGAATCGGTTTGTTATCCTGCAAAATTGGCTCATGGACATATTATGAGTTTGTTGGAACAAGGAATTAAGACAATATTTTATCCTTGTATTCCGTATTCGCGAAAAGAGCATGATGTGGCAGATAATCATTATAATTGTCCGATTGTTATTTCGTACTCGGAGGTTATAAAAAATAATGTAGAAGAATTGAAAGATATTAAATATATTAATTCTTTCTTGCCAATTGATAATACGAAAAATTTAGTAAAAGTAATTTCGTCTTTGGAGGAGTTTAAGGAATATAATTTTAGCAAGTCGGAATTGAAAATAGCGGCAGAAAAAGCAGAGGAAGAATATCAGAAGTATAAAAAAGATGTGCGTGACAAAGGGAAGGAAGTTTTAGAATATATTGAAAAAAATGATTTGCGTGGAATTGTTTTAGCGGGAAGACCTTATCATGTTGACCCTGAAGTAAATCATGGAATTGATACGTTAATTACTTCGCTTGGTTTATGCGTGTTATCTGAGGATAGTATTGAAAATCAAGGTGAAATTAAGAAACCGATTCGTGTAGTAAATCAGTGGGTTTATCATTCGAGATTGTATGCATCAGCGGATTTTGTGGGAAAACATGATTATTTGGAAATGATACAGTTGAATTCATTTGGTTGCGGTGTTGACGCTGTTACAACTGACCAAGTGGAAGAAATCTTGAAAAGTTATGATAATATGTATACTTTGATTAAAATTGACGAAATCAATAATTTAGGTGCAATTCGTATTCGTGTTCGTTCGCTGTTGGCAAGTATGAATAAACGATTGGCGAATAAAAAATCACCTGAAAAATTGGGAAATTATGAAATTAACAAAAAATTCTTTACGAAAAATATGAAAGAAGATGGTTATACCATTTTGTGTCCACAAATGGCTCCAATTCATTTTGATTTGTTAGAGGCAGCGATGCAATCTTTGGGATACAATGTGAAATTGTTAAAGGATTGTACCGAACATACTGTTGAAACTGGTTTAAAATACGTAAATAATGATGCTTGCTATCCATCTATTTTGACGACTGGGCAAATGATTGAAGCTTTGGAAAGTGGAAAATATGATGCTAATAAAACTGCTTTAATTATGTCTCAAACGGGCGGTGGATGCCGTGCAACAAATTATATTGGATTTATTCGAAAAGCATTGAAAGATGCTGGATATCCAAATGTTCCTGTGGTTTCATTTAATATTGTAGGAATGGAAAAAGCAAATGGATTTAAAATTAACGCAAAAATGATTGAAAAAATGTTGAAAGGCGTTTTATATGGCGATTTATTGCAGAAATTGCTTTATAAAAATAGAGCTTATGAAGTACATAAGGGTGAAACACAAGAAAAGTTTGAGTATTGGATGGAAAAATGCAAAAAATTGGTAGCAAATTCGACTTTGTCAGAATTTAAAAAGAGTATTTATGAAATTGTAGAAGATTTCGAAGATATTGAACTTGATTTAAGTGAAGAAAAACCAAAAGTTGGTATTGTGGGTGAAGTATTGATTAAATATCATCCTTTTGGAAATAATTATATTGTTGATGTTTTAGAGCAAGAAGGTGCTGAAGTTATTTCACCAGATTTTATGGGATTTTTAAAATTTATTTGCACACATAAAATTACAAATCATACCTTGTTACATACTGATAAAATGAAATCTACTATATTTAAAATTGTTTTAAAATTAATTGCTCTTTTTGAAAAAGATAATATAAAAGCATTAAAAAATTCGAAAAAAGATTATTTATTGCCTTGTGATATTTGGGAGTTGGAAAGCAAAGTGAAAAATATTTTATCCATTGGAAATCAAACAGGTGAAGGTTGGTTTTTAACGGCGGAAATGGTGGAATATATTGAACATGGAATTCCAAATATTGTGTGCATTCAACCATTTGCTTGTTTGCCAAATCATGTAGTTGGAAAAGGCGTTATAAAAACAATTCGCGAAAAATATCCCTATAGCAATATTGCTCCTGTCGATTATGACCCACGGAGCAAGTAAAACAAATCAAACAAATCGAATTAAATTATTATTAACGGTTGCAAAGGATAATTTGAAAAATAAAAATAATTCAAAAAAAGCAATCGAAATTGAAAATATTTTAGATGAAAATAAAATAAATGAAAAAATAAATTAATAAAAAATAAAAACTGGCTATACTGTTTGTAGTCAGGTTTTTATTTATTTATAACTGTAGTTTATTGTAAAAAATATACTATATTTTTTGGTTTTTGTCTTTTTGATTCATCGTTTACAAACTTTATGTGCACTATATTTTTTCCGAATCAAATTTGCATTTTGATATTATTTCCCATGTTTTGTATCGCTATTTTTAAAATAATAATTTATCTATCTTTATCCTTTGGTATATATTATGTAATTTTGACTTTTTAAAGACAAATTTGCTTGAATTCTTGTTAATTTTTTGGATTTCTCATGTCAATTCTAATTCAATTTTTCAATTTTTATTATACTAAAATATCTGACTTTTATTAAAAAGTTTTTTTCTATCAACTATAATACTTTTAAAAAAATTTCTTATAATTAATTTATTTATTTTAAATTATTTTACTTCTAATTTATATTAAAGTTAATTATTTTGTAATATTAAAATTAATTATTAAATTTAAAAAAATAAATTTTAATAATCTAAATTTAATTTTTATATTTATTTATTATTTAAAATATATAATTTTATTATAACAAATTTTATATTTTATTTTAATTATATATATTATTAATTAATTAATTTTTTATTTTCTTATTTTATTTTTACAAATATTTTATAGAATTAATAATATTTTTTATTATTTTTAAATTTTAAAATTAGTATTTAAAATTTTATTTTAATTATATATATTAATCTAAAGTTTTAAATATAAAACTTTAATACTTAAATTTTATAAAAAATATATAAAAATTTAGAATCAGCAAACTTTAAACTATCCTTTTAAGGATTTATATTTTTAAGTAACTATTAGATAATTACTAATCCTTTTTAATCTTAAAATCTTATGTTTTGTCTTTTTGTATTGGTCCTGTTTTATATTATGTAGATTTAATTTTGTTGTATTGTTTTTTCTATTTTATCCTTATTTCCCATATAATTTTCAAATTTATTTCCTACTTTTTTAATCTAAAAAAAAACAAAAGTCTTATATTATGTATTGTTTTATATTTTTTGATGTACTGTTTCTATTACATATTAGAAAAATGACAAAAATGTTTGAATGTTATATAAAATTTAATTTTATTATGCTTCTACTTTTATGCTATATTAATTTTTATTTATTTTTTAGTTAATAGGATTTAAAATAAATAATATTTATTTTAAAGTTTTTGTTTTTTAATTAAATTTATTAATATTATCATATTCAATTATAAGTTTTATTTTTTAAATATTATAATTTTATTAATTATTATCAATTAAATTATAATATTATATTATTACTATTGTTTTTAAATAAAACAAATATTTTTTAATTAAATTATTTATTATATTTATAATTTATTTTATTAATGTCCTAATATTATATTTTAGACAAAAATAGAATATTAGTAAGAAATTGTTCTTTATCAAAATTTCTCTATAAAAATGCTGTTTTATTTTATTGACAATAGTCAATTTCAATTTATGTATACACTAAAACCTATCAAGTGTTTTACTTTTTTCTTTATTTCCCATATAATTATATGTAATAAATTTCATATATTTTATACATGATGTAACTTATAGTATTTTAATTACTCCGACTTTATTACTTTAAAAAATTAAAAGTAATAAATCGAATTATATAACAAAGTTATTTATTTGGATTTATTAATTAGCATATTCTAATTTTTAATAAAATAATTAAATTTTTTGTTAGAAATATTTTTTATAATTAAATAATTTTGTATTTATTATTTTAAATTATACATTTTCAATAAATAAAAATTTTCAAGATTGTTTTTATTAAAAATAATAATTAATGATTTAAACTTATAAATGTATTCAAATTTACAAAAATTTTTATGTATTAATTAGTAATCTTTTGTATTAATATTTTTTTGTATATCTTAATCTTTTTATATAGAAAATTTTACACTGCTTTTACCATTCTGTCTTTATGACAACATCTTTTTCAATCTTATGTATATCTTTCATGACTTTAATTCAAACTTTACATTTTCTTTATTTCCCATGCATTTTATTCCTAAAACTAATAATCAAATTTTTTTATTAAATTGATAATTCTAACTTTATGTAATTATATATTTTTTTGTCTTATAAATGGATTCTTGACAATTATCTATTTTTAGACATACTTAAAAACATATCGATAATTAAAAAATCAATAATTCATTTATTTACTATTCAAATTTTTAATTTATATTATTTTTTAATTCAATTTTACAAAAATAAACTTTTTTATTATTTTGATATATCCTTTAGTCATTTTCAAATTTTTTAATATTAATACTTAATGTATTTCTTTTTTATTTTTTAATTAAAACATTTATTATTTATCTCTATTATTTATTATTTTTCTATTATTTTTTATTATTTATTACTTTTCTATATTTTTATTAGTTATTTATTTTTTCTTATTTTCTTAATTTAATATTTATTTAATGTATATGTTTTTTATTCTTTCATATATTTTTTACTTTTTTAGAAAAAAATAACTTAATCAATTTTATTTTTAATAAATTAATTATTATTATTATTAATTAATTTACTTTTTTATTTTATATTTCTATTTATTCATTATTCTATTATTATAAATTATTGCAATAATATTTATTAAAACTGTTCTATTTTAATAGACAGTCTT
>CANSKZ010000012.1 GCA_947647595.1 uncultured Clostridium sp.
CAACGGTTTTAGCGACTTTTATAAAATTCGTTCTTTTCATCTTTTGTTCTCCTTTATAAAAATAATTATATTTTATATTTAGAATTTTAGCAACCTTTTTTTCATAGAATTATACTTTTTTAGTAATATTTTCTTTTTTATATTACATTTTGGTAACAATTGACACAAAATCGAATTTATATGGTATAATTTGTTATGGTAGGGATATTATGTATCCTTTTCCAAATAAATAACTTTTAGGCAATTTTTGATTGAAACTAATTGTGCCTTTGAAAGGAACGTGAAAGTTATGAATTTATATTCAGCAAATGATAAAATTTTATTGAAAAACTGTATTGTTGTAAAATTAAAACAACTTCATATGGCAGCAGCAAAGCTATCTTTATCGATTGAGGAAGAAGCTGAAAATGCAGAAATGTTAGCATTAGAAGATGAAATTAGTTATTATCAAAATTTTCTTTCCGCTTTAAAAATAGATGATATCACTCATTTGGAAAATTTATTGTTGGACTCTGGTTTAAAAGAAGATTATCAGCAATTTAATAATCATATTTTAATTACACCAGCAAAAGAAATGGCTTCAGAATATGTTAATTTAACAAAATCATTAATGGAAGAATATAATGCTTATTCTGATGAAAATTTTGAAGCTTTAAAAAAAGCTTTCTATAAGGGAAACGAACATTTATTAGAAAGCGATAAAACAAAAAATCTTAATGAACTAGAAGAAGAATTTGAACCGCAAAATGAACCTTCTGTTTATTTGACAGAAGATATTCAAAATATTTTAGAACAATTAAATCGACTTTTTAAACAAAATAATCCAAAACTCATGACACAATCTGATTTTCAAACATTTTCATCACAATTTAAAAATTTAACAAAATCATTTGCACTTTGTAAACTACAACAAAGCTTAGACGAAGATGGACAAACACTTGTCGATGTTGAAATTTCTCGCGATGTTTCAACTCCAATCTATCAAATGGACTTAAAATTTTCAGATGATACCCATAGAGTCCTTACAGAAAAAGCATATGCTTCTGACTTTATGAAATCTTACACGCAATATTTATGTTATTCTTATTTAGAATCTTCTAAATATTCTTTGGCTGGTGAGTCTTGTAATATTGTAGATAAGATGAACATTTTTTCAGAATGTCATAAAAAATTAATAGAATTATCGAAATGCAAATTAAATATTTTAGCTAATAATACACTCGGTATTTCCGCCGTTACCAGTGCAATCCCAAGTAAAGATTTAGATACCATTTCGGCTCATGCAAAACCAGATGGTTCTGATTCTAGAGAAGAAATATAAAAAAATATAAGAAAGAGAATCTTCTCTTTCTTATATTTTTTCAATAGTACTAACAAAATATTTTGAATATTCATAATCAGTATTTACCATAATAACTGCTTTTATTTTGTGGGTTTCAAAATTCGTAGCTTGTCCTGTTATATATTCTGCTAGTTGCTCTTTGTTCATAATATGTATTGAATACGTTACTTCTATTTGGTCTCGTTTTTTTTCAATGTTATGTATTTCTGTACAATGGGAAATTCGATTTCTTTCTTGCTTTTGAAGATAAGTATTGTCCTCTGGATGATATTCATAAAACTCATTATCTTCAATACTTGTTTTGATATAGGTTCCTTGTACTTCTTTTATGATATTGTTAATATGATTAGCGTCATAAGATTTTTTCTCTTTTTCACTGACTGATAACTCATTAGAAGAATATAAATTTTCCATAAAATTAGTTGCCATATTTAGCTTTCTTTGATTTTCATTATATTGACTATCCATTAAATTGCCAAATACAGATAAATATTCTTTAAATTCATTTTCATCTATTCCCAATGTTTGCAAATTATCTGAATATTCTGCATTCGTATATACAGACAATTCCGCTTTTTTTCCCCCTAATGTATAAATTGCTAAAACAATGATGAATAATAGAATGATTCCTAATATTATACCAAATTTCTTAAATTGTTTTTTTAATTCTTTATCTGTCATATTTATCACGCTCCCTTTTTCATTATAAAATAAAAAGAAGGCTAAGTCAAGACTTAGCCTAACATAACATCTAATACCATCATAACAATAAACCCTATTGCAACACCAATCACACCTAAACTTGATTTTTTTCCTTCATGCATTTCTGGAACTAATTCTTCTACCACAACAAATATCATCGCACCTGCTGCAAAAGCTAATAAATACGGTAAAATTGGAACTACAATATTAATTAATAATACCGTTATAAACGCCGCAATTGGCTCTACAACTCCAGATAATATACCATATAAGCATGCTCTTTTTTTGCTTAGTCCCTCCATTTTGAGTGGCATCGAAATAATGGCTCCTTCTGGAATATTTTGAATCGCAATACCAAGCGCAAGAATAATAGCTTCAAATAATGAAATTCCTGCATTTCCTGCTAAAAATCCTGCAAAACAGACGCCTACTGCCATTCCTTCTGGAATATTATGTAGGGTAACTGAAAATAATAACATATTTAGTTTTTTCCCATTTGGTCTGGATTCTAATTTATCTGCTAATCGATTGATTAAAATCAAAAATCCAACACCCAAGGCAAATCCAATTGCTGCTGGTAACCATGAAATTCTTCCTTGATTTTCTGCCATTTCAATGGCTGGTAATAAAAGGGACCACACACTTGCTGCAATCATCACTCCAGATGCAAAACCAACGAGCATTTTCTGAAATTTCTCACTCATATTTTTTTTCATGAAAAATACAAAACTACTTCCCAAACTTGTTCCTAAAAATGGTATCAGAATGCCTCCTATACTATATAACATATTTTCCACCTTTTTGGCCTCCTATATGATATAGTATGCAAGTTTTTTATATTATGTTAATCATTGTGTGACTCTATCTTCTCACTCTCTCCAGTCAAATAGTTAATTTTTATTCCTGGTTGCTGATTATATATATACACATTAAAACAAATTCCTTCTCCCTCATCTTCCACAGAAAAAGCTTCCATTTGAACGCCATTGGCTATTAAATTATTTCCTTCGAAAATTGGCGTCACACGATATAGTACATGATGATTTGTTTCTTCCACATAGGAAGCCACTTGATTTTCAAACGGTAGCATTCCAACAACATTAAAATAACGTGTTCCTGTCATCAAATTTTTCTCATTTGCATTTTCACCTGCCAACTGATAACCAATCAAATGACAACGATTATACAAATATTTTCCTTCCACCAAATCGTCATATCTTACTGTATGCCAACCTGTTGGCTTTATATTTCCAATTTCTCCTCGCTTTTCAGTAGGCATAATTTCTTTACAAATATTCGCATAAGCTACACCACATCTTCCTAAATCATCTAATTGGCTATAATTTTCAAATGCTGTTGTTGTTTTATCACTTTCTTCAAAAAACGGAAGATTTTCATGAATCATAACATACGGCTCATTTGAAAACTCTGGAATTTCGTCTAAATTAAACGATATTTTAGTTTGACCTGATTGCTTTTCCTTCCATAATTCGTTCTTTGAGAAATCATCCTTTTCTGTTCCAACAACTGCTACTACCAATAAAAAAAACGCAATTAGAATTCCTTGTTTTCCTTTTATTTTTCTTTTTCTACTCATTTTATTTCTCCCAAAATAATAAGGTATTCTATTACAAGAATACCTTATTTTAAACATATCATACGAAATTTTATTTGTCAAACTTAGTAGCCATTCAATTTTCAAAATCTTTTTACTTTATCTCCACCTCTTTATAATAATGTTTAATAATCTCCTCATATGTCTTACCTTGCTTTGCCAAAACATCACTACCATTTTGACTCAATCCTACACCATGTCCATAACCTGTGACCTGAAACTTCACACAATCACCTTCTAATTGACATTCAAACTTTGCTGATTTTAAACCAAATATCGTCCTCACTTCTACACCAGACAAATTCTTATTCCCAACTTTCATTGTCTTAACTCTTCCACTTTCCGTCAATTCCAAAATCTGAATACAATTTTCCTCTTCAAAATGAATTTGAAAATCACCATATTTTTCAAGCATTTTCTGAATCAATTCATCCTTTGACAATTGCACATCTGAATGATAACCGTTGTATCCCTCTTCTCCTGCTGTTTCCACAACTTGCAAATACGGATAACTTCCTCCCCAAACATTTACTGGCAATTCTGTCATACCACCACTATTACTATGAAAAAAACTATTAATTGGCTCTCCTTTATAAGTAATATACCTTCCGCTAGTAGAATCAACACTATCTACAATTTTGTTCCAATATTCCTCTCTTTTTTCTTCTTCCCATCTCGCCAATCGATTTTCCTTTGAAATCCAAGCTTGGCAACAAAGCGAACTATCACAAATATCTGCATTTTCATGCTTGCTACCATGCACAATTTTATAAATCGTATACGTTCTTGCCACCACCGCTTGCGCTCGTAATGCTTCTAATTCATAGCTGGCTGGCATTTCAGCAGATACCACACTATACAAATACGTATCAAATTCAATTTCCTCTACTTCGCCACTTTCTTTGTGCAACAATTTTATAACACTCAAATCGCCATAATTAGCTTTTTCATATTCCTGAACATTTTGACTTGATGTTTCCTCTGTTTTATCAAATGGATTGGTAAAAACAATGGGCATTGTAAAAATCAAAACAATGACAAACAAAACATATCCTATTATTTTTTTCAAACAATCGCCTCTCCTCGAATTAACTCTTCTTTCATTATATTCAGCACTCTTCGTTCTATTCTCGAAACTTGTACTTGTGAAATTCCCATCATAGATGCCACTTGCGTTTGCGTTTTTTCTTTAAAATAACGCAGTTCAATAATTTCTCGATCTCTTATTTTTAAATCTTTCATTAATTCCGAAATCAGAATTTTATCAATAACCTGTTCTTCCTCATTTTCTGCTACGATTTTTTCTTGCATCTGACAATTTCCATCTTCATATATGTATTGATTAATAGATTCAACCTTTTTGCTCGCATCCATTGCCATACACACTTCATCTTCCGTAACGCCAAGCATTTGTGCTATTTTCGATAATTTCAGCTGATCCCCATGTAATTTTTTCACACTTTTTATTTTGCTTCCTAATTCCTTTATATTTCGGCTAATTTTAATCATTCCATCATCTCGTAAAAACTTTTTTATCTCTCCAAAAATATACTGCACCGCATAAGTTGATAATTCTACATGATACGCAAAATCAAATCGTCTCACCGCCTTAATAAATCCAATACATGCAATTTGATATAAATCCTCAGATTCCATTTCTCGATACCAAAATCTTCGCACTATACTCCAAATTAAGCCATTATTTTCTTGAATTAATGCTTCTAATGCCTTCTCATCTCCTGCTTGTGATTTAAGAATAAGAGATTTATCCATCTCATACATTCACGCCTCCTTAATATGTAGTCACTTCTTTTTTTATTTTTTTCGTCATCACAATCTTAGTTCCTAATCCTACAATGGATTCAACTGATAAATCATCCATAAAATTCTCCATAATTGTAAATCCCATTCCTGAACGTTCTAAGTTTCCCTTTGTAGTGTATAGCGGTTCGCGTGCTTCTTTTACATTTTCAATCCCACTCCCTGTATCTGAAACTTCAATTTCAATTTCATTTTCATACAATTTAGCTTTAACCTTTACAATTCCATCACCATTTGAATAACCATGTATAATGGAATTCGTAACCGCTTCTGACACTGCTGTTTTTATATCTGCAATTTCCTCTATCGTTGGGTCCAACTGTGAAGCAAAACTTGCCACTGCAATTCGTGCAAATGCCTCATTTGCCGATTTACTTAAAAATTCTATTTTCATTTCATTTTTTAATTGTCTTTCCATAATTCCTCCTAACCAATTTTTTCTTTTTCACCAATTTCAACAATTGGAATCATCTTCAAAATTCCTGACATTTCGAAAACTCTTCTCAAGTTTTCTCTTACATTTATCATTTCTAATTTTCCACCAAAACTATGAACCGTTTTGTATCTACCGAATCACTAATCCAATTCCGGCACTATCCATAAATACAACGCGATTAAAATCAAATACCACTCTTTTAGGCATGAATCTTTGAATCTCATAATCTGCCCTCCTTCTAATAATTTCACAAGTATGATGATCTAGTTCCTCTGTAATTTCAAAAACTAACAATCTGTCTTCTATAAAATGTTTTACATTCAAATTTATCCCTCCTTTATCTTTTGTTAGTTTAATATTCGATGCTTGTCCTAATTTTTCCTTCGGAGAATTTTAGGAAGTTTTAGCGAAATAAAAAAAGAATTCGACAAAAAAAGCAAAACGGAAAAGCCTATAAAAGCTTTTCCGTTTCCAATATTTGTCGCACATCTTCCATGATTTGTTTCACTTCATTCCGATGAGCAACTGATATTTGAGGATTATTAATAACTTTTTCTCCTTGTTCCAAAATACGATTTCCATATTTTCTCATGAAAATTGTATTAGCATCAATTTCCACTTTATCATTTTTTGTAAGATATAATTTATTCGTTTCTATCCTCAAAGCTTTGAAAAAATAAAACATCGATAAAATATCAACCCAAGGTTTTACGTGATTATTATAATATTTTCTTTCCGAAATTATGGCTATCAATGAGATTAGTAACCCAATAATTGCACATATTTTGAGTGGCATAACATCAAATACTCCCATAACAAACACACTCTCAAAAATCAATATTTCTAAACACCGCATTGTTTTCATTATTCTACCTCCTAAAATTGGGGAATTCCCTCATTCTAACAATAAGTATTACTAAACATTTCTTAAACAAATTATAGCATATTTTATGTAAATTGTCAATGCTACTAATTTTTATAATTATTCCCCAAATTTAGAGTTGATATCTTTTTCTCACATTCTAAAACCTTCAAAAGCCATTTGGGGTCAAATTAATCTAGCGAAATTTGACAAATTATGTAAAATATTGTAAAATATAGTATATTAAAACATAGGAGGGATTCACATGAAAAATACAATATTTATCAAGGTTTCTGGCTCTAATGAACCTAAGCTTATTTCCGTGGAATATATTACAACGCGGAAGAAAAAAAAGGTATTCTTAATAAAAGAATACCCTGACAATAATCCAAAACCATATGGAAAAGCATTTGTCAACCAGAAAAATTATGTTTATTTTAAACTTCCCAAAGAAGTAATCAACTATGGTAAGTTAAAAAAACTTGTCAAAAAAATGGCAAGAATTGAGGAAAATATTACATCATAAGGAATCCTACACAAATAGTTTTATTAAAAAAAGCGAACCAAACAATGCAATATTGTATCTTTGGCACGCTTTTTGACATTCTAAAATAATTTTTAGTTTCTTCGCTACAAAATAAAAAAGCAGAAATAACCTAAATTATTTCCACAAAATTTACTTATTTATTATACCATATTTTCTCTATTTTGTCAAGTTGACAAAATAGAGAAAATATGCTCTCAATTGATATCAGTAACTTTTTTCATTTTAGACCAATTTTAAAATAGCCATTTTACTATTGTCACCTTTTCTAGGTTCCATTTTTAAAATAGTAGTATATCCACCAACTCTATCTTCATATTTTGGCGCAATTTCATTAAATAATTTGTCAATCAAGTCAACATCTTTTACTTTATTAACTTTTGTCATAATTTTTCTTCTAGCTGCTAATCTTGATGGTAAATCTTTTTGTCTTTTTTCCATTTTTTCTTCTTTGACAACTTTTAAATATTCTTTACCATTTTTGCTTGTTGCTTTTTCTGTTACTTTTCTACCATTACTATCTAATTTTGCTTTTACTACTTTTTGTTCTACTTCTTCGAAATTTTTATGTTCTTTGATTGCCAAACTAATAATACTATCTACAATTGATTTTAGTTCTTTTGCTCTTGCTTCTGTTGTAATGATTTTCTCATTTTTGATAAAATCAGTTGTTTGTGTTTTTAACATTGCTAACCTTTGATCTGTTGGTCTTCCAAGTTTTCTTGTACCTGCCACTTTCTTCACCTTCCTCTATTTTATTTAATCTTCATCTGATGAGAATTGTAAACCTAATGCATATAACTTATTGGTTACTTCATCTAACGATTTTTTACCTAGATTTCTAACTTTCATCATATCACCTTGTGTCTTTTTCGCCAAATCTTCTACTGTCATAATTCCTGCTCTTTTTAAGCAGTTATAGGATCTTACAGAAAGTTCTAATTCCTCGATTGGCATTTCTAAGACTTTTTCCTTGGTAGATTCTTCTTTTTCTACCATAATTTGTGTGTTTTTAGCTGTTTCTGATAGGTCTATAAATAATTCTAAATGACCTGTCATAACTTTAGCAGCTAAGCTTAATGCCTCAAAAGGTTTTAAACTTCCATCTGTCCAAACTTCAATTGTTAATTTATCATAGTCTACCATTTGTCCAACTCTAGTATTTTCAACAGAATAATTTACTTTTTTTACTGGAGTAAATATAGAATCAATTGGTAATACATCAATTGGATTATTATCTTTCTTGTTTTTATCCGCTACATTATATCCTCGTCCTCTATTAACAGTCATTTCCATATGAATGTCGGCACTTTCCGAAGTTGTTGCAATATGTAACTCTGGATTTAATATCTCTACACTTCCATCTGTTACAATATCACTTGCTTTTATTTCGCCAGCCCCTTTATGATTAATTGTGATAATTTTTTCATCATTATCAAATACTTTTAATCTCACGTTTTTTAAGTTTACTATAATTTCAGGAACATCTTCTACAACACCTTGCACTGTAGAAAATTCATGTACTACACCGTTTATTCTAACACTTGTTATTGCAGCTCCTGGTAATGAAGATAATAAGATTCTTCTTAAAGAATTTCCTATTGTCATTCCATAACCACGTTCTAATGGTTCACATATGAATTTTGCATAATTCCTCTTATCGTCTGCTTCTACACATTCGATGTTTGGCTTTTCAAATTCAATCATTTTTACCTCCTAATGGTTTCTTAAACCTATCTAAATTATTACCTGACTTCTAGTACGTATCCTAAGTAAAAAACTTATTATTTAGAGTACAACTCAACAATTAAGTGATCTTCAACGGTTAAATCAATTTCATCTCTATTTACATTTCTTAATATTTTTGCGCTTAATTTTTCAGTATTTAATTCTAACCATTCTGGGATTGGTCTTGTAGCTCCTTTTTCAATGTTTTCTTTAACGATTGGATTATCTTTTCTTGTTTCACGAATGGCGATTTCATCACCTGGTTTTACTAAATAAGAAGCAATATTAACTTTTCTTCCATTTACTTGGATGTTTCCATGTGTTACTAATTGTCTAGCTTGTGCTCTAGAAACTCCAAATCCTGATCTATAAACTACATTATCTAGTCTACTTTCTAATATTTGTAAAAGATTCGTACCTGTGATACCTTTTTTATTTTCAGCCATTTCAAAATATTTTCTAAATTGTTTTTCTCCAACACCATAAAAATATCTTGTTTTTTGTTTTTCTCTTAATTGAGTACCATATTCAGAAAGTTTTGATCTTTTTTGACCATGGTCACCTGGACCATAGTTTCTTCTTGTTACACTACACTTATCTGAATAACATCTATCGCCTTTTAAGAATAATTTACATCCTTCTCTACGGCATATACGACATTGTTCACCTTTATATCTTGCCATTGATATTTTACACCTCTTTCTTAATTAATTTATACTCTTCTTCTTTTTGGTGGTCTACAACCATTGTGTGGAATTGGAGTAACATCTTTTATCATTGTTATTTCTAGTCCAGCTGTTTGTAAAGCTCTAATTGCTGCTTCACGTCCAGCACCAGGACCTTTAACATATACATCAACTGTTTTCATTCCATGTTCCATCGCTGTTTTCGAAGCTACTTCAGCAGCTTGACCAGCAGCATATGGTGTGCTTTTTCTAGAACCTTTAAATCCTAATCCTCCGCTACTCGCCCAAGATATAACATTTCCTTGAATATCTGTAATTGAAACAATTGTATTATTAAAGCTAGAATG
Source organism: uncultured Clostridium sp. (assembly GCA_947647595.1). Classification (GTDB taxonomy): domain Bacteria; phylum Bacillota; class Clostridia; order TANB77; family CAG-508; genus Scatovivens. The sequence goes on from CANSKZ010000012.1 coordinate 10,084, forward strand.
AATATGAGCAGAACCTTTATCTATATTTTTTCTTTCTCTTCTTCTAACTCCAGTTTTCTTTACGCTACTTGCTTTTGCCATCTAAGTATTTCCCTCCTTAAAAAATTTACTTTGTAAATTTTATCCTTTTTTATTTACCTATTATTTTTTGCTTTTGCTTACTAATTTTTTTGGACCTTTTCTAGTACGAGCATTGGTTTTTGTTCTTTGTCCTCTAACAGGCAAACCTCTTCTATGTCTAATTCCTCTGTAACACCCAATTTCCATAAGCCTTTTAATATTCAAAGCTACTTCTCTTCTTAAATCACCTTCGACTTTATAATTTTCCATAGCTTTTCTTATTTTTCCTTCTTCTTCATCTGTTAAATCTTTTACTCTGGTATCTGGGTTAATTCCAGCCTCTTTTAGAATTTTTTGTGAACTTGATAAACCTATACCATAAATATAAGTTAAGCCAATTTCAACTCTTTTTTCTCTCGGTAAATCAACTCCTGCTATACGAGCCATAAATTTTTACACCTCCATGTTTATTGATTAAATTGAATTTTAAAAGATGAATCTCTTAAAATTCGTAAATATATATAAACACAAATATGAAATTAGATAAATTTTATCTAACAGCCGCTCCACATCTGTGTTAATATCATAAATTATATTATCCTTGTCTTTGTTTGTGTTTAGGATTTTCGCAAATTACTCTTATTTTGCCTTTTCTTTTGATTACTTTGCATTTTTCACACATTGGTTTTACTGATGGTCTTACTTTCATTTCTTATTCCTTCCCTTCTATCAATAATAATTGTAAATCTATTAAAGCAAAATTTAATTTAAAAAATTTGATTTTGCTTATCCTATTTTGCTCTCCAAGTAATTCTGCCCTTGGTTAAATCATATGGTGATAATTCTAGTTTTACCTTATCTCCTGGAAGAATTTTAATATAATTCATTCTTAATTTTCCAGAAATATGAGCTAATACTTGGTGTCCATTTTCTAATTCAACTTTAAAGTTAGTATTTGGTAGTGTTTCAACAACTACGCCTTCTACTTCAATAACATCCTCTTTAGACAAGCTATTTTCCTCCTAATTTCAATGTTTTACTGGATGCTAATCCAATTAAGCTTTTATAGTATACAACATTTTCAAACAATTGTCAATACTTTTGCTTCTTTTTCTGTAATTAAAATTGTATTTTCGTAATGCGCTGCTAAACTTCCATCTTGTGTTACAATTGTCCAGCCATCTTCTAGTTCAAAAATATCTGGTCTTTTTTCTGTAACCATTGGTTCTACTGCTATTGTCATACCCTTTTCTAGTCTAATTCCTTTTCCTTTTTTCCCATAATTGGGCACTCCTGGATCTTCGTGCATTTCTCTTCCAATTCCATGTCCTTGAAATTCACGAATCACAGCATAACCAAATTTTTTCACATATTCCTCAATTGCAAAAGAAACATCGCCTATACGATTTCCTTCCCTAGCAAATTTAATTCCTTCAAAAAAAGCTTGTTTTGTTACTTCAACTAATTTTTTAGCTTCTTCAGAAACATTTCCAACCAAATGAGTTCTAGCACTATCTCCATGAAATCCATTTTTTAGTACTACTAAATCAATACTTACAATATCACCATCTTGGATAATTCTCTTTTTGGTTGGTATCCCATGAATTACTTCATCATTAATGGATATGCATAACGTTGATGGAAAATCAGGCACTCCTTTCATTCCGCTTGGATAACCTTTTTGCGCTGGAATTCCGCCTTTAGAACGAATAAATTCCTCAGCCATTTTATCCAACTCATAAGTTGATATTCCTGGTTTTATATTTTTCTCCAACATCTCATGAGTTTCAGCTGTAATTTTGCAGGCTTCCATCATTAATTCAATTTCTCGTTCAGATTTTATGCTAACCAACTTTTCTCTCCTTTATCTATCTCTTCCATCATCTTTATTCCTTTTATTAACTATAGTATCCGCAACATGCTGGTTACTTTGATCTCTTGCCAATTGCTCTGCTAATTTTCTCTTTAGTTGTCTTTCCTTCTCTTTCGCTTCTTCTTGTTCTCTTACAATTGCTGTAACATTTACTTTAAGGGCCTCTATTTTGTCAAGGACTTCTTTCAATTGTTCATTACATCGTTTGTCTCGTTCTGCTTGCATTTGTAAAATTTTTTGGAATTCTGCAGTTTCATAATATTTTATAATAGAACTTTTCCTTTCTTGTTTTGGGTCTTGATTTTGCCAATATTCTTGATAATTTCTTCTATCTTCCATACTCACATTCTCCTTTATTTAAACATTTAATAATTCTAAAATTTACATTATTGTTTTCAAAACATCTTCTGCCACATCTTTTCCAAGTCTTCCTGTTTTTTCACTAATTTCTTCTGTGCGTAAAACACCTTTTTGAGAATAAAATTCTACTAATGGCAATGTTTTTTCATCGTAAATATCCAATCTATTTTTAATAGCTTGCTCATCAGAATCGTCTTCTCTTTGTACTAATTCTTTGCCACATTTATCGCAAATCCCTTCTTGCTTTGGCGGATGCATTGTTAAATTATAGGTTGTTTTACAAGCTTGATTCGAACAAACTCTTCGATTTAAAATTCTTTCAATAATTTCATCTTTTGGACTGGTAAGATTAATAACTAAATCCACTTTTTTTCCTTTTTCGGCTAATATTTCATCTAATTTTTCAGCTTGTGCCAAATTACGTGGAAATCCATCTAATATTGCTCCTTTTTGAGCATCTGGTTCATTTAAACGTGCTACAACCATTGGTACTGTAATTTCATCTGGCACTAATTCTCCTTTTGACATATATTGATTAGCCTCTATTCCTAATGGGGTTTCCTCTTTAATATTTTTTCTAAAAATATCTCCTGTTGAAATTTGTGGCCAGTTTAAACTTTCACTTAGCAATCCTGCAACAGTTCCTTTTCCTGTCCCTTGTGCTCCTAACATTAAAATAACCATAATTTTCCTCCTTTAAATTCATAAACAAAATAAATTCTGTTAACAAATCTTATTTATAAATTCAATTTATTAAACCGTAGGGGCGACTATTGGTCGCCCTTACAATCTATTTATTTTTCTAAAAATCCTTTATAATGTCTCATCACTAATAATGATTCTAATTGTTGGATTGTTTCTAAAGCAACACCAACTACAATTAATACTGCTGTTCCTCCAAATGATAAATTTAAATTTGAGAATCTAAGTAGCATTGGTAAAATTGCGATAAAACTTAAAAATATACTACCAACAAAAGTTAGTTTATTTAATGTACTTTTTAAATAATCCGCTGTTGGTTTACCTGCTCTGATTCCAGGAATAAATCCACCATTTTGTTTAATGTTTGTTGCAACTTCATCTGGATTGAAGGTTGCATAAGTATAGAAAAATGTAAATCCTACGATTAATAAGAAATACACAATTGCATTTGCTAGCGAATAGCCCCAGCCAACACTTGAAGAAGATGTTGCAATTGAGAATTTATATAAACCAGATATAAATCCTGCTCCTCCTATTTTGTCTGAAGCAAAGATTTGGATAATCATTGCTGGAAATGTCATAAAGCTACTTGCAAAGATGATTGGCATAACACCTGCCATAGCAAGTTTTAACGGAATATGTGTGTTTTGACCACCATACATTTTTCTTCCCACAACTTTTTTTGCATATTGTACTGGTACACGTCTTTCGGCTTGTTGTACAAAAACAACTCCACCAATCAGAACAACCGCACCAATTAGAACAATTAATGCTGTAACAATTCCAACTGTACTAACTGCTCCTTCTGTCATAATTAAATTCCATAAAGTTACCAAACCAGATGGTAAACCAGATACAATACCAATGAAAATAATCATGGAAATACCATTTCCAACTCCTTTATTGGTAATTTGCTCACCAAGCCACATAAGGATTGATGTACCTGCAATCAAAGATATAACAATAGTTGCTCCTGTTAAAAATCCAGGATTTTTAAAGATTCCCGAAGAACGATAGGAAATATAAATTCCCAATGCTTCTACTAAAGCTAAAATAATTGCTACAACTTTGGTATATCGATTTACCTTTTCTCTTGCTATTTCGCCACCTTCCTTCATTAATTTTTCTAATGAAGGAATAATCATTCCTAATAATTGAATTACAATAGAAGCTGTGATATATGGTGTAATTGACATTGCGAAAATTGATAAGTTTGAAAAAGCGCCTCCTGATATGGTGTCAATTAAACTTGTTAGTGACATAGTAGATGTATTCATTGTTTCTGCTAAAGCAAATGTATCTACACCAGGAACAGTAATATAACATCCTAATCTAAATAATACTATCAATAACAAAGTATACATTAATCTTTTTCGTACATCTGGAGTTTTAAAAGCATTTTTTATTGTTTTAAACACCTTAAACCACCTCGCACTTTCCACCAGCTGCTTCTATTTTTTCTTGGGCAGCTTTTGTAAATCTTGTTGCTTTTACCGTTAATTTTTTCTCTAACTTTCCAGTTGCCAAAATAACGATTCCATCATTTATTTTACCTATGATTTTATCTTTTAACAAAGTTTCAGCACTAACTTCATTAACAGATGATTTATTTAACATCGTTAAAGTTACTTCTGTATAAGTTTTAGCGTTGAAATTATTAAATCCTCTTTTTGGTAATCTTCTATATAATGGTGTTTGACCTCCTTCAAAGCCTCTTCTTACACCTCCGCCTGATCTTGCTTTTTGTCCTTTATGTCCTCTTCCAGATGTTTTTCCAAGACCCGAAGCGATTCCACGACCAACTCTTTTTTTGGTTTTCGTTTTAACATTTGGATGTAAATTTCCTAATTCCATGTTTTGCACCTCCTTATAAATTGATTTTATTATATTCTATAAAAAATTTTTTTGCAATACTTTTTAAGGGTTGTATAGTATACAACCTTTTGGGTCGTATATCATATAACCTACTTGGGTTACATACTATGCAACCCCTATATCAAAAAATTTACTTTGTAAATTTATCGTATTCTTACAAAATTTCAGAAACTTTCTTTCCTCTTTTTCTAGCAACTTCTTCCACTGTTTGCATATTTTTTAATGCTTCGATTGTAGCATAAACAACATTTCTAGGATTGGTTGTTCCTAAAACTTTTGAATTAATATCTTTATAGCCTGCTAATTCTAGTACTGGTCTTACGCTACCACCAGCAATGATTCCAGAACCTTCTGTTCCTGGTTTTACCATAACTCTAGCACTACCAAATCTTCCAATATATTCATGAGGAATAGTTGTTCCTACAATCGGTACTGTGATTAAGTTTTTCTTTGCTTCTTCGATTGCTTTTTTGATAGCATCTGGAACTTCAGCTGCTTTTCCGTTTCCAACACCAATGTGTCCTGCTTCGTCTCCAACAACAACAACTGCACTAAAACGGAATGTTCTACCACCCTTAACAACTTTAGCAACTCTGTTAATCGCAACCACTTTTTCTTTTAATTCAACTGTCTTTTCTTCTTCCATGTTTTTATTTCTCCTTTCTAATTAAAATTTCAAACCTGCCTCACGTGCTGCTTCTGCTAATTCTTTTACAACACCATGATAGATAAATCCACCTCTATCAAAAACTACATTTTCAATTTTTTTGCTAGCAGCTTTTTGGGCAATGGCTGTTCCAACTTCTTTTGCAGCTTCTTTATTGGCTTTTTTGGTTTTAATATCGGTATCCATTGTTGATACATAAACAAGTGTTTCACCTTTTGTATCATCAATGATTTGCGCAATTATGTTCTTGTTCGTTCTACAAACAGCTAATCTTGGAATTTCAGTTGTTCCACTGATTTTTGTACGAACTCTTTTATGTCTTCTTTGACGTTCTGCTTTTCTGTTGATTTTTGTAATCATTTTTGTTCTCCTTTCTTTTTTTGGCATAGAAGTTTTTCTAAGGAAGTTAACTCCGCTACGCTATGTTAACGAAGTAATCCGTAACGCTCATTCTTAGCGAATGGCTTACTTCTTACCTGCTTTACCTTCTTTACGTCTAATAACTTCATAATCATATTTAATACCTTTACCACGATATACTTCTGGTGGTCTTTTACTTCTGACAACCGCTGCTGTTTGACCAACTAATTCTTTGTCAATTCCTTTTACAATAATTTCGTTTTGGCTTGGCACATCAAAAGTAATTCCTGCTGGTGCCTCCATTTCAACTGGATGTGAATATCCTAAGTTCATCAATAAATTATTTCCCTTTTTCTGAGCTCTATATCCAACACCATTAATTTCTAATTTTTTCTCAAAACCATTTAAAGTTCCTTCAATCATGTTATTGATTAAAGTTCTTGTTAAACCATGTAAACTTCTGTTTTTTGGTTGATCGTCTGGTCTTACAACTGTTAAAATTTTGTCTTGAAAATTGACTTTCATGTTTTCATGAATTTCTCTTTCTAATGTTCCTTTTGGACCTTTTACTGTAATATGTTGTCCGTCAATTTTAATTTCAACATTATCTGGTACAGTAATTGGTTTATTTCCTATTCTTGACATTTCATTTCTCCTTTCTTAGATTAATACACTATTTTTATAGGTATTTTTTCAGAATTTTATTGTATTATATCATATTTGGACTTATTGCTTTACAAAAATTCCCACGCTCTGTTCTAATTTCCGTCTACTTTCTAAGCAAACTACGCTTTAATTCCTCATTACCAAATATAGGCTAATACCTCTCCACCGATTCCTAATTCTCGGGCTTTTTTGTCTGTCATAATTCCTTTAGATGTTGAGATTAAGGCAATTCCTAAACCGTTTAATACTTTAGGTAATTCATCTTTGTTTGCATAAATTCTTAAACCTGGTTTACTAATTCTTCTTAATCCATCGATTACTCGATTTCCTTTTTCATCATATTTTAAGGTGATTCTTAAAACACCTTGAATTCCATCTTCAATCTCTTCAAAAGATTTGATATATCCTTCTTCCAATAAATTTTCTGCAATCGCTTTTTTCATTTTTGATGCAGGAACATCAACTGTTTTAAATTTATTGGTATTCGCATTTCTGATTCTTGTTAACATATCTGCAATTGGATCTGTTATATTCACTGATTTTCCCTCCTTTTCTAACTTTTATAGGAAACAATACTTTCGTATTGCTACTGACACTGTAACTCGCTTACGCTCGAACAGTCTCAGAACCTACCAACTTGCTTTTTTTACTCCAGGAATCTCACCTTTGTGAGCTAATTCTCTAAAACAAATACGGCAAATTCCGAATTTTCTAATATAAGCATGTGGTCTTCCACAAATTTTGCATCTGTTATATTCTCTTGTTTTATATTTTTGCTCTCTGGCACATTTCACTTTTAATGATTTTTTAGCCATCGGTTTCTCCTTTCTTTTTAGTTTCTGAATGGCATTCCCAATAAAGACAACAACTCTTTTGCTTCTTCATCTGTTTTAGCTGTTGTTACAAATATAATATCCATACCTCTTATTTTGTCGATTTTATCATATTCAATTTCTGGGAAAATTAATTGCTCTTTGATTCCCATTGAGTAATTTCCTCTACCATCAAATGAATGAGACGATACACCTCTAAAATCTCTTACTCTTGGTAATGCAACATTAAATAATTTTTGTGCAAAATCATACATTTTTCCTGCTCTTAATGTTACTTTACATCCTATTTTAGCTCCTTCTCTTAATTTGAAAGCAGCAATTGATTTTTTTGCTTTTGTGATAATTGGTTTTTGACCTGTTATAATTGTCAAATCATTCATTGCATTATCTAAAGCTTTTGGATTATCTTTGGTTTCCCCTAATCCAATATTTATGACTATTTTTTCTAAGCTTGGAACTTCCATAATAGAAGTATAATTGAATTTTTTCATTAATGCTGGTACTACTTCATTTTTATATTGTTCTTTAAGTACTTCCATCTTACTTAAAACTCCTCCTTTCTATTTACTTTTTAAGTTTCTCTCCGCATTTTTTGCAAATACGTACTTTCTCGCCTTTTTCTCCTTGATATCCAATTTTAGTCGCTTTTCCACATTTCGCACATACTACATTGGCTTTACTGCTATCAATTGGACATTCTACTGAAATAATTCCACCTTCATCGCCTTGTTTTCTAGGTTTCACGTGTTTTTTTCGAACATTAACACCTTTTACAACTATTTTGTTTTTCTTAGGAATTACTTCTAAAACTTCACCAGTTTTGTCTTTATCGTTTCCTGATAAAATTTTAACATTATCACCTTTTTTGATTTTCAATTTATTCACCTCTAATTCTTTTTTAGATTTTTGAATTTTGTATTACTTCTTATAAAACCTCTGGAGCCAAAGATAATATTTTCAAATAATTTTTATCTCTTAACTCTCTTGCTACTGGTCCAAAAATACGTGTTCCTTTTGGTGTTCCATCTTCACGAATAATAACCGCAGCATTTTCATCAAATCTTACGTAAGAACCATCTGGACGTCTAGCGCCTTTTTTTGTTCTAACAACGACAGCTTTTACTACTTCTCCTTTTTTTACAACGCCACCTGGTGTAGCAGATTTAACAGAAGCAACAATTACATCTCCTATTTCCGCATATCTTCTATAGGATCCGCCTAAACATCTGATACACATAAGTTCTCTTGCACCAGTATTATCAGCCACTTTTAATCTAGTTTGTTGTTGTACCATTTAAGGTTCCTCCTTCTTTCTTAAACTTTCTATTACAGCTTATTTTTTAATTGCTTTTTCGACTATTTTTATTAGTCTCCATCTTTTATCTTTGGATAGAGGTCTTGTTTCCATAACTTCTACCTTATCTCCCACTTTGCATTCATTTGCTTCGTCGTGAGCTTTTAATTTATAAGTTCTTTTGACAGTTTTCTTATAAATTGGATGTGTTACATTGTCTTCTACAGCAACTACAATGGTTTTATCCATTTTATCAGAAACAACTGTACCAATCATTGTTTTACGAAGATTTCTTTCTTCCATAGCCAGTCTATCTCCTTTCTTAATTTTCTAAAGTCTGCAATTCCGCTTTGCTTCCTTGCATAAGTGATTCGTATGGCTTATACTTTGTCTACGATTCACTCAATTCTCTTTTTCTAAGTATTGTCTTTACTCTGGCAATTTCGCGACGAACTTCACGAATTCTCATTGGATTATCCAATCCGTTTGTTGCTAAACTAAAACGTAATTTGAATAATTCTGATTTTAATTCTGTTAGCTCTTTTTCTAGCTCAGGTGAAGACATTTCATTTAATTTTTTATTCTTCATCTAAATCACCGCCTACTTCTCTTTTTACAAACTTGGTTTTTACAGGCAATTTATGTCCTGCTAAACGTAATGCTTCTCTTGCAATTTCTTCTGAAACACCAGCTAATTCAAACATAACTCTACCTGGTTTTACAACTGCTACCCAATATTCTGGAGCACCTTTACCTTTACCCATACGAGTTCCAATTGGTTTACTGGTAATTGGTTTGTCTGGAAATACTTTTATCCAAACTTTTCCACCTCTTTTGATATAACGTGTCATCGCAATTCTGGCAGCTTCAATTTGGTTTGATGTAATCCATCCAGCAGATGTGGCTTGAATTCCGAATTCTCCTTCGTTTACAACATTACCACGTGTTGCTTTTCCTCTATTTCTACCTTTTTGCATTTTTCTAAATTTTGTTTTTTTAGGCATTAATGGCATTAGTTTCTACCTCCTTCTTGTGCATCTTTTTTGCTTGGCAGAATTTCACCTTTATAAATCCAAACTTTAACACCAATTTTTCCATAAGTCGTATCTGCTTCTGCAAATCCATAATCAATATCAGCTCTTAAAGTTTGTAATGGAATGGTTCCATCTTTATAAAATTCAGTTCTTGCCATATCAGCTCCACCTAATCTTCCTGATACTGCAGTTTTAATACCTAAAGCACCAGCTTTCATAGATTTTTGCATACATTGTTTCATGGCTCTTCTGAACGAAATTCTTCTTTCTAATTGACCTGCTATATTTTCTGCAACTAATTGTGCATCTGTATCAATATTTTTTACTTCAACAATGTTTAAATTAACTTGTTTGTTAATCATTTTTTCTAACTCATTTTTTAGAGCTTCTGAAAGATTCCCACCTTTTCCAATTACCAAACCTGGTTTTGCTGTGTAAACATTAATTCTTACACATTTGGCAGTTCTTTCAATTTCTATTTTTGAAATTCCACTAATATATAATTTTTTCTTTATATATTTACGGATGTTATAATCCTCTACTAAGTAGTCACTATAATCTTTCGCATTTGCATACCATTTTGAGTCCCAATCTCTAATTATACCAACTCTTATTCCATTTGGATGAACTTTTTGTCCCATGTTCTTGTAATCTCCTTTCTTTATTTTGTCATTTCTCTTAACACAATTGTTATATGACTTGTTCTTTTTCTAATTCTTACAGCAGAACCTTTTGCAGCAGGTCTTATTCTTTTTAAAGTAGGACCTTGATTTGCATAGATTTCGCTAACTACTAAATTACTTCTATTCATAAAATGATTATTTTCAGCATTTGCAATTGCTGAATTAAGAAGTTTTTCCAATATTTCACTAGATGCTTTTGGCGCAAACTTTAAGATACTTAACGCTTCTTGAACGTCTTTTCCTCTGATTAAATCTGCTACAATTTTTACTTTTCTACTCGAAATTCTAGCATATTTTAAAGTTGCTTTTGCTTCGATTACATCAGTTTCTATTGCTTTTTCTTCCACGGTTTATACCTCCTCTTCGATTTTTTTAGAATATCATTCTATTTCGTTTTTTTGTCTCCGCTATGCCCTTTAAAAGTTCTTGTTGGAGCAAATTCTCCTAATTTATGTCCAATCATTTCTTCAGAAATATAAATAGGAACATGTTTTCTACCATCATGAATAGCAATTGTGTGCCCTATCATTTGTGGATATATGGTAGAAGCTCTTGACCATGTTTTTAATACTTCTTTTTTTCCAGACTCATTCATAGCTTCTATTCTCTTTAATAATCTTTCATCTACAAAAGGTGCTTTTTGTTTTCTCTCTTTCTTTTCCACGGTTGGCATTACTTTTTCCTCCTTTCAGCTTACTTTCTTCTCTTAACAATAAATTTATTTGATTGTTTTTTCTTATTTCTTGTCTTATATCCTAATGCTGGTTTACCCCAAGGAGTTAATGGTCCTGGTCTACCAACTGGCGCTCTACCTTCACCACCACCATGAGGGTGATCACATGGGTTCATAACAGAACCTCTAACGGTTGGACGAATTCCCATATGTCTTTTTCTTCCAGCTTTTCCTAATTTAATGTTTTCATGATCGCTATTTCCAATTGTACCAATTGTTGCTCTACATCTAACACTAATTAATCTCATTTCGCCTGATGGAAGTCTTACGTGTGCATATGCCCCTTCTTTTGCCATTAATTGAGCATCTTGCCCAGCAGAACGAACCAATTTTCCACCTTGACCTGGATTTAATTCGATATTGTGAATCATTGTACCAACTGGAATGCTTGCTATTGGCATAGCATTTCCTGGTTTAATATCTACGTTTGTTCCTGATATTACTTTGTCACCATCGGTTATTTTTTCTGGTGCTAAGATGTAACTTTTGGTTCCATCTTCATATTGAATTAAGGCAATATTTGCGCTTCTGTTTGGATCGTATTCAATTCCAATAACAGTTGCAAACATGTCATCTTTCTTTCTTTTAAAATCAATTATTCTGTATTTTTGTCTATTTCCACCACCTTGATGTCTTACTGTAATTCTACCATATGAGTTTCTACCAGCATTTTTTTTCTTTTTTGCTAATAAAGATTTTTCTGGTGTTTTTTTCGTGATTTCTTCAAATGTTGAAGTGGTCATGTTTCTTCTTGATGGTGTATACGGTCTATAATGTTTAATTCCCATTTTTCTTTTCTCCTTTTAAATTAATTTATTTTCCTGGTTATTTTCCAGATATTCAGCGGCAAAGACAATTCAGAATTGCCTCTACTTATCTACGCATTAAATGCGTCAATTGAATCGTTATATTTTTTAGAAACTTTTACTTCTTTTCCGCCTTTGCCAAGATATTTAATATCTCCAGCATCTGTATCGATTGTAACAATCGCTTTTTTCCAATCGGATGTCATTCCTCTGTGAACACCTACTCTTTTAGCCTTTCCTTTGACTGTCATTGTGTTTACATTTAATACTTTAACATTAAATAATTTTTCAACTGCATTTCTGATTTCAACTTTTGTTGCTTTTTTTGCAACTTTGAAAGTGTATTTTCCATCTTGCATATCCATATTACTTTTTTCTGTAATGATTGGTTTTATGATAATATCTTCTGCTACCATTTAAGCATACACCTCCTCTAATTTCTTAACTGTATCAACTGTTAAAACTAATTTTTTGTATTTTAGTAAGTCAAATACATTGATTGTGCTAACAGAAATCGTTCTAACTCCAGCTAAATTTCTTGCTGATTTTTGAACTTTCTCATCTCCTGTTGCAAGCATAATTAAAGCCTTATCTTCAATTTTTAAGTTTTTCATCGCATTTGCCATTTGCTTTGTTTTGATTTCTTTGAAATCAAATTTATCTACAACAACTAAATTACTTTCTAAAACTTTTGAACTTAAAATTGATTTGATTGCTAATCTCTTTTCTTTTTTATTCACTCTATATTTATAAGAACGTGGTTTTGGTCCTAATGCAATACCACCTTTAATCCATTGTGGTGCACGAATAGAACCTTGTCTTGCACGACCAGTACCTTTTTGTCTCCATGGTTTTCTACCACCGCCTCTAACTTCACTTCTTGTTTTGGTACTTTGCGTTCCTTGTCTTTGATTGGCTAAATAATTGACTAAAACATTGTGAACTAAACTTTCATTTGGTTCTATTCCAAATATTTCTTCTTTTAAATCAATATCGCTAACCTTTTTACCTTCTACGTTATATACTTCTACTTTAGGCATTTAACTTTCCTCCTTCCTTTCTATTTACTTTTCTTTACACTATCATTTATTTTTAAGATGCTACCTTTATTTCCAGGAACACTTCCTTTTACTAAAATAGCATTTTTATCAGAATCCACTCGAATAATCATAAGATTTTGAATGGTAACTGTATCAACACCCATGTGTCCTGGTAATTTTTTACCTTTGAATACTCTACCTGGTGTTGAACAAGGTCCCATTGAACCTGGTCTTCTATGATACATAGAACCATGTCCCATTGGTCCTCTTGATTGTCCATGACGTTTAATAACACCTTGGAATCCTTTTCCTTTTGTGATACCTTGAATATCAACAGCTTCTCCTGCTTCAAAAGTATCCACTTTTATTTCATCTCCTACTTTTACAGTAGAAACATCATCTAATCTAAATTCTCTTAAGTGCTTTGTTGGTTTTACACTTGCTTTTGAAAAATGACCTTTTTTTGGTTTATTCACTTTTACTTCTTTTACTTCTCCAAATCCTAATTGAACAGCATCGTATCCATCTGTTTCAACTGTTTTCACTTGAACAACTGGACATGGTCCACATTCAATCACAGTTACTGGAATAATAGCACCTGTTTCATCAAAGATTTGAGTCATACCAACTTTTCTTCCTATAATTGCTTTCTTCATTTTTATTCCTCCTAAATTTTACTATTGGCTGAAACCTTATTCAGCATGGTCTTTTTTAGGGTTTTCACTCTAAATTAACCTTAAACTTAAATTATAGTTTAATTTCAATATCAACACCAGCTGGTAATTCAAGTTTCATCAAATTATCAACTGTTTTTTGCGTTGGATAAAGAATATCAATTACTCTTTTATGTGTTCTCATTTCAAATTGCTCTCTTGAATCTTTGTGCTTGTGTGGAGAACGTAAAATTGTGATAACTTCTTTTTCCGTTGGAAGTGGAATTGGTCCTGAAACTTTAGCTCCTGTTCTCTTAGCAGTTTCTACTATTTTTTCAGCAGACTGGTCTAAAACAACATAATCATAAGCTTTTAGTCTAATTCTGATTTTGTCACTTCCTATTTTGTTTGATGTTGCCATTTTTTTCCCTCCTTCTTTTATTCTACGATTAACGGCAAGTTATTAACGTATCCGAGTGTTTTCTCTTTCACCTTTTTTTATCCAAGTATTTTCATCTATTTTATAAAAATTACCTGGATAAGTTTTTATCAAATACGTTTATCAAACTTATCGCCTGGTCTAAGCCACGACATACTCCACAGGAGTTCCCTCCGTAAGAAAACTTACGTAGCCACATCCTGCTTCATCGCAAATCTACACGCAATTGATATTATACTACGGATTGGTAGGATTTGTCAACAGTTTTTCCAAAAATTTCTTTATTTTTAACATAAAAAAATCAGCCGTAAAACTGATTTTCAATTTGCCTTTTCTTTTAATAATTGTAAGCCTTGTTCCCACAATTCTTTACTGTTGTTTTTTATGCCACATAGTAATGTTTCAATTGGATAATACTCTTCTTTTAAATCTGCATACTCAATCACTGTTTCTATCTCTTTTAAGCCATAATCTTTCAAAACTTTGAGTCCAAATTCTCTTTCTATTTCTTCTTCGCTTTTTTCTAACAAATATAAAAAATCACAATAAATATCTGTTACGCAGGCATCTCCAAAATCAATAACGCCTGCTAATTCATAGTTTTCATTTAAAAAAATATGATTCCCACTCAGGTCATTATGGCATAAAGCCTTTTTGCCATTAAAAATTTTATCATTACTTATTATTTGGGCAAAAATACTTTCTATAAAATTCTTTTGTTTTTTATTTAGAATATTATATACTTCCGCTTTTAAAATTTTAGAATCTTCCAAACAAGCTTTTTCATTATCCGTTGTAAATTCTAATAGTGGTACTATATTCAAGCAATGTAATTGTTTCAAAAAATGAGCAATATCCTGTGCTAATTTTTCTTTTTGCATTTCATTCATTTTTTGATAAACCTTTAAAGACAAAGCTGTTCCATGAATTGCCTTATATCCCATTACAGCACTTTTCTCTGTTTGACTAAAATATTCTATTTCTGGAATTTTAATATCTGTCTCTAAATTATCTCTCAAAAAGTCTAGTATTTTTTTCTCTTTTAAATAATCTTTACAAGCCAATTCATGCTTAGCAAACTTAAAAATAAAATCTTCATTTATCAAATAGGCTTCGCTATCGTAACCATTTCCAACAAATTTGATATTTCTGATTTCGATATCAAATTTAGATTCTAGCCATTCTCTTATTTGATTTTCGCTATATTGCCTCATAACATTCTCCCATTTATTTTGTATAAAAATAATGATTATTTTCCAGATATCTAGTGTTTTTTTTAATCCAAGGACAGCCAAATACAAATCGGTTCAGTTGAAACTGGTAAGTGGCATCCTTTGTTTTTATTTTCATTTTTCCAAGTATCCAAATATGACTTATTTTAAATTCAATTACATCCTCCCATTGAATGGTAGCACAATTTTCACCATCTGTAGAATATAAGGTAATTCCTGTCTCATTAAATAAAAAGAAATAGTATTCTATTTGATCGAATTTTATATACGTTTTCCACGGTGTTGGAATTACCTTATTGGGCATTGAAATATTGGTTCCATAGATGATATTGTCAGTTTCTGTTATGTTGTATTTTTGAATTACATTTTCTAATTGATTGGTGAGCATTTTATTTTCTCCTTCATTCAATTATAATTTTTTAACGTTCCAAATCCTTCTCCTCAAAATATCGGATAATATCTCCAGTAATAATCTTATCGACTCTTCTCAAATCAATCCATTGCTTTTTTTCTAGATTTCCTAATGCATATAACCAGCTTACATCTGTACAAGCTGATAACTTTTTTCCTATCATTTGTTCCTTTTCTTCTATTTCTAATATTGTCATTATATTTTTTATAAAATTAGTATAAGCATTTCCTCTATATCCAGCAGTTCCTTGCTCACTCCTATCTTCATATTCTAAGCCAATACTAATAATTGGATCATTTTTATTTGCAAAAGTATTATCATTCACTCTAATTATCGTCACCTCTTCTATATTCTTCATGTTCAATATTCTCCATATATTATAATATAATTATTATAACATAATACTTTTTATTTTTCAATATTGAAAATTTCTATAAAAAAGAACTAGTTTTAATGACTAATTCTCTACATGGTGGCTTCAACTGGAATCGAACCAGTGACACGAGGATTTTCAGTCCTCTGCTCTACCAACTGAGCTATGAAGCCTTATATGAAAGAATATCTAGCTTGCTAGATATTCTTTGGCGACCTGGAACGGGCTCGAACCGTCGACCTCCGCCGTGACAGGGCGGCATTCTAACCAAACTGAACTACCAGGCCAAATAAAGCATAAAAATTTTACGTTTTGTAAAATTTAATTTGCCTTATATAAATGTTATTCAAAACATCTATATATATAATGGTGGTCGCTATAGGGATCGAACCTATGACCCTCTGCTTGTAAGGCAGATGCTCTCCCAGCTGAGCTAAGCGACCATGTCAACCGACAAGTAATATTTTACTCGATTTTTATCTTTTTGTCAATACTTTTTTGAAAATTTTTAAAAATATTTTTAAAAGCCACCAAATAATCTTCAGTGGCTTTTATTCCACTTTTATTATTGTAATTCAATAACAGCTCCAGCTTCAGCAAATTTAGCTTTCATTTCTTCAGCTTCTTCTTTTGCTACACCTTCTTTAATTGTTTTTGGTGCTCCATCAGCAATCTCTTTTGCTTCTTTTAATCCTAATCCTGTAGCTTCTCTAATTACTTTGATAACAGCTATTTTATTAGCTCCTGTTTCTTTTAATACAACAGTAAAGTCTGATTTTTCTGCTCCTGCATCTCCACCTGCTGCTCCTCCAGCTGCTGGTGCTGCAACTGCTGCTGCAGTAACTCCATATTTTTCTTCAATTCCTTTTACTAATTCTGATAATTCAACAACTGTTAAGCTGTCAATTTCTTCTAACATTTTATCTGTTTTTTCACTCATTTTAAAATTCTCCTTTTCTTTTATTATTAATTTTCTGTTTTCTTATATCGAGTAAAATTTCTCGTTACCTCAAAATTTTTCACGATGTTTACTTTCAAATTCATCTATTATTCTGATGCTTCAGATTCTTTTTGTACTCTAACTGCATCCAATGTAGCTGCTAATTTTGATACATTTGCCAATAAACATCCAGCCAATTTCGCAATTAACTCTTCTCTTGATGGAAGTACTGCTAACGTATTTAATTCTTCAATTGTAGCTACTTTTCCCTCTAAAACGCCTGCTTTTATTTTATAAAAATCATTTGCTTTAGAATATTTATAAATTGCTTTTAATGTAGGTAAATACTCTTCACCAGTTATAATAACTGCTGTTGGTCCAATTAAGCTATCACCTAAATCAAATCCGCATTCTGCCAAAGCTCTTCTCGTAATATTGTTTTTGATGACACAATATTCTCCGTTTGCTTCTCTAACTGTCTTTCTTAGATTCGTAACATCTTCTACATTAATTCCTCTGTAATCTGTCAAAAGCACTAAACCAGCACTTTTGAATTTTTCAGCTAATTCCTTAACTTCTTTTTCTTTTTGTGCAATATTTTCTTTATTTGCCATTTTTTCACCTCCCTCATTTCATATAATTTATATATAAATATATAAAAAACTCTTTCAATATCCACACGAGATAATCGAAAGAGTCAAACTTCTTCTCTATTACCTCGGTAGGATTTATTAAAGAAATAGTTGTAACTCGCTTTGCTCGAAAACTATCTTAAACCTACTGTCTTCGGTCTTATTTGATTATTTTTGATTAAGATACATACTTGGTCCCATTGTTGTTGTAACAGCAATACTTTTGATATATTGACCTTTTGCTGCTGATGGTTTTGCTTTAATAATTGCATCCATAATCGTATTATAATTTTCCTCTAATTTTTGAGCGCCAAATGATAATTTTCCAAATCCTAAGTGAATAATATTGGTTTTATCCAAACGATATTCTACTTTACCAGATTTAATTTCTTCTACTGCTTTTGTTACATCCATTGTAACAGTTCCTGATTTTGGATTTGGCATTAATCCTTTTGGTCCTAAAACTTTACCAAGTCTTCCAATGACACCCATCATATCTGGAGTTGCAACAATAACATCATATTCGAACCAATTTTCTTTTTCAATTTTAGGAACTAATTCTTCAGCTCCGACAAAATCAGCACCTGCTGCTTCTGCCTCTTTTGCTTTATCCCCTTTTGCAAACACTAAAACTCTTAATGATTTACCAGTTCCATGTGGCAAAACAACCGTTCCTCTTACTTGTTGATCAGCATGTTTTGAATCAACACCTAAGCGAACATGTAATTCAACTGTTTCATCAAATTTTCTTTTTGGCATTTTTTCTAAAGTTTCTAATGCCTCTTTTACATCATACGTTTTTGCACTGTCTACTAACTTAGCAGCTTCTTTGTATAATTTTCCTCTTTTCATATTTAACCTCCCTTGGTAATAACGAATTTAAAATTCTCCCAAAATATTTTTTATCATTCAAGAATTTCTTCTTAAAATCTACTCAACAACTGTAACACCCATAGAACGAGCTGTTCCCATAACCATACTCATCGCTGCTTCTAAAGATGCTGCATTTAAATCTTCCATTTTTTGTTTTGCAATTTCTTCCACCTGAGCTTTTGTTATTTTCGCAACTTTTTCCATATTTGGTTTTCCTGAACCTTTTGCTAAATTAATTGCTTTTTTTATTAAAACTGCAACTGGTGCAACTTTTGTAATAAAAGTAAAAGATTTATCTTTATACACAGAAATAACAACTGGAATGATCATTCCTGGTTGATTTGCTGTTCGATCATTAAATTCTTTTACAAATTGCATAATATTAACACCACTAGAACCTAACGCTGGTCCAACTGGTGGAGCTGGTGATGCTTTACCTGCTTCTATTTGTAATTTAATAACATTTACGACTTCTTTATTGTCTGCCATTTTTATTATCTCCCTTCAATTTAATTTACTTTTTGAACTTGAGCAAATTCTAATTCCACTGGTGTTTCTCTTCCAAACATAGAAACTAGAACTTTGACTTTTTGTTTTTCTTGATTGATTTCTTGTACCATTCCAACAAACCCTTCTAATGGTCCATTTACAACTTGTACAGTATCATTTACATCATAATCTACATTAACAGGAACATCATCAAATCCCATATTTCTGATTTCTGCTTCTGTTAGTGGAATTGGATCTGTTCCAGAACCAACAAATCCTGTAACACCTCTTGTATTTCTAACAATATACCAAGATTCTTCTGTTACAATCATTTTTATTAAAACATAACCAGGAAAAACCTTCTTCAAATTTGTCTTTCTTTTTCCATCTTTAATTTCAACTTGTTCTTCCATAGGAACAACGATATTAAAAAAATAGTCTTCTAACTCTCTATTTTTAATCGTTTTTTCCAAGTCTGTTTTTACTTTATTTTCATATCCCGAATAAGTATGGATTACATACCAATTTGCTTCTTTTTTTTCTTGAGACATAATTTTAAGTAGCCTCCTTTTTTATTCTTGTATCATTCTTCTACGAAAAATAGTATTTTTTTATGCTTCTGGCTCATTTTCTGATTCTGTCGTAGTCGAATTTTCTGTTTGGTTTTCTTCTACTCCTTCACCAGATTCTTCATCCGTTGTTAAATCTATTCCCTCAAAGTTATTATCTTCCTCTGTTTCTTCTCCTGTTTTATCCGTTGTCTCTTCATTTTCAGTTTCACTTGATACAAAGGATTTTAATTTTTCTACACCAAATTTATTTATATTTTCAAAACATACATCTAATATAAATACAATCACAGATAAAATTAAAACAATTGATACAACTGCAAACGTATTATTTACTAATTTCTTAAAAGTTGGCCAAGTTACTTTTTTTAATTCAGCTTTAACCTCTTTAAAAAAATTATTCTTTTTTTTATCTTTATTTACATCTTTCTTTGCCATATTTTCCCCCTTAAAGGATTTACTTAGTTTCTTTGTGTTTTGTATGTTTCTTACAGAATTTACAATACTTTACGATTTCCAATCTGTCTGTATTATTTCTTTTATTTTTTGATGTTGTATAATTTCTTCTTTTACATACTGTACACTCTAAAATTATATTTTCTCTTGGTCCTTTTGAAGCCATTTTATTACACCTCCGTTTATTTACCTTATTTTAACGATGTGAGTTTATGTACTCTTTTGGAATACATGCTTTAATACTTTATCATAAATTCTTTACTCTGTCAATCATTTTCTAACATTTTTATGAATATTTTACTATTTTTTCTTCTTTTTTACCGAAAAACCAAATTTTCCTACTTTTTTGCCTTGCGTATAATACCCACCATTACTATAAGAAATCAGTTTACACTTCGAAATATCAAAGCCACCTTTTTCATCCATATATTTTTCATCCGCATTAATTGCCAGCACTTCTGCTACAAATTGAACGTGACTTCCATATTTTCTTTCTTCAATTACCTTACATTCTACTGAAACAGGGCTTTCTTTTATCATTGGACATGCCACAAATTTTGCTTTTTCCTTGGTCAATTTCATCTCTTTAAATTTGTCAAACTTTGCTCCACTCCTTACGCCACACCAATCTGTTGCAAATGCTAATTTTTCGTTTGTCAAATTAATGACAAACTCTTTGCTTTCCTTGATTAAAGAATACGAATACCTCTCTGGTCTCACCGAAATATAGACAATCGCAGGATTCGTATTGATAATTCCTGTCCATGCCACAGTCATAACATTTGCTTTTTCCATTGTACCACAACTAACCAAGACAGCTGGAAGTGGATATAAGAACGTTCCTGGTTTCCATGTTACTTTTGCCATTTTTTCTCCTTCCCTATCTATCTGAACTTAAATATGTTTCTATTTCCATTTCAATTTGTTTTAAATTCTGAAAAACAATTCCATGCATTTTTAAGCTTTCTGCAACATCAATATTTTCTTTCATATCGTCTACAAAAATAGTTTCTTCTGGAATTAAATTATACTTCTGAATCAATGTTTCATAAATCTTTCGCTCTGGCTTACACATTTTTTCTTCAAAAGAAAATATACTTCCGTCTACTTTTTGCCAAAAATCATATTTTTTAATATATTCATAGGATTCCTTTGAAAGATTCGATAAAATATAAATTTTAAAATTCCTCTTTTTCAATTCCTTCAGAAATTCTGCCACATCTTCCTTCAAAATAAGCAATTTTACCCAGTCAGGCGTCAAAACCAATCTTATTTTCTCCGCATACCCGAGGATTTTTATCACACAATATTTCTACCAAATCACTATTCTTTTCCTGTTTACCACGATTACAATCCTCCCAATCAGCGCTTGAAAATATAATTTCGCTCAAAATTTGATTCACTTCATCACTAAATCCAAATTGCCTTAAATATTCGATTGGATTAAAATCAATCAACACTTTTCCTAAATCAAACACTATATTTTTTATCATTTACCTTCTCCTATTTCATTTGCTCCAACACCGGCATTTCTTTTCGATATTTTCTTAGTTCGTCCAAATCAAGCTCAACTGTAATAACGCCTTCTTCCTTTTCTATGTTTTTCATTACATTTCCGTCATATGAAATTACTTGCGTATTTGCACAATTTCCTTCTCCTGTTTGATTACACGCACAAAAATAAATTTGATTTTCAATTGCCCTAGCTCTACTCAATACATTCCAAGCAATCTCTCCTGTCGCTGTTCTAAAATGCGATGGTAAAAATACGACCTCTGCTCCTTCCTTTGTCAACTCTCTAAAATATTCTGGATAGCGCAAATCAAAACAAATTCCAACGCCCATTTTCACGCCATCTAATTCAAAAATACCATTTGTTTCTCCGTGGAATTGTCCTTTCCTCTTCATCAATCTGCAAATTTTCTTTATTTACTCGATACATATATTTTTTATCATAACGATGAACAATTTCTCCTTTTCGATTAATCACAAAGCAACTATTGGTGGTCTTATCCGAATTCTCCTGTATCAACGAAACACTTCCCAATACAAGATTTATCTCATTTTTCCTTGCAAAACTCTGATACTTTTCTATATCTTCTAATCTGCAATGTCTTTGTGTTTCATCTTTTCCCCAATACACAAACGACTCTGACAAGCAAATTATATCTGGATTTTGTTCCATTGCCTGTTCCATCAATCGCAATGCCTTTTCTTCATTTTTCTCTCTTATTTCTGTTGAATCCATTTGAACTAATGCAACTTTCATTTTCTTTCCTCCTAATTTATTGAAATAATTTTTTAATCTCCAAACAATTCTTTTCCGCCTCAACAATGCATTCCTCTAATGTCAATAATTTTCTCTTTTGCTCCATTTTTTTAAGTACTTTATCACAAGCTTCTTCATATGGAATCTGCCTTATTCCCAATTCATGTAGCCAAATCAAAGCACCTTCTACCGTCACAAATTTAAAACATTCTGCATTTTTTACAATCTCAGCAACTTTCGTTTCCGTTTTTACATCACCATGATGCGCTTCAATCGCATTCAAAATAATCTTCTGTTTTTCATCCGGAATCTCCCAATCCAGCAAAAATTTCTGCACAAATTCCGCACTTAAAAAAGGATGTTTTTGTTGAACTTCTCCCATCCAAACACGACTAAAAACCGTATGTGCCAAATATAATGACACTACAATTAACGCTTCATCCTCTCCATATTTCCTAGCCAGCTCTTTTCCTTTTTCCACTGCCAGTTCTGTCAATTTCCAAGCAGGTGCTTTATTAATTTGGGTTTGCTGGTACATTAATTCTTTTGCTAACACAATCTTATCTTTCATCTTTTCTTTTTCACTAACTCCTTCTTCTTTATTACAATATCATTATTTCCATCAAAAATCAACCATCAAACGTAAATTAGCTCTATTTATTCTTGATTTATGTAGATTTATATGATATAATTTCATGGAATTAAATAACAAACATTTTAGGAGGTAGCAATGAACCTTAAAATTTTAAGTTCTTTGACAAAACAACTTCGGAGTAACTCGTTAATTATTGGCACTCATAACGGCATTTTTCATTCAGATGACATAGTTGCCTGTGCTCTTTTATGCCTACTTTATTCCGACAAACAAATCCGAATATTACGGACGCGAGATGCTGAAATGCTTGCACAATGCAATTTATGCGTTGATATTGGCGGTGGCAAATTCGACCATCATCAAACAGGCTTTAACAAAACACGAGAAAACGGCAAAATATACGCAAGCGCTGGATTAATCTGGAAACATTTTGGAGAACAACTTATCACATTAATGTTAGAAAAGTATTTTCCAAAGGCAACATGTGATATTTCCTCTATTTTTAAAGCCTTTGATGAAACTTACATCATTCCAGTTGACTGCGAGGACAACGGAATACCAGTAAAAACACATTGTTTCAGCTTCATTTCTTCTTTCTTACCATTGTGGTTTCACAATCGTGAAAAGAATTACAACGCACAATTTTATTCAGCCCTAAAAACAACAATCGTAATATTAGAGCAAAAATTAAAAGCTACGATTGCAAAGGAAATTTCAATTTTTCAAAGCGAATTTTCAATCTGGGGAATCAAAAGTAAGCTCGTAATAGCAAGTCAAACAACAAAAACAACAATAGCAAAGAAAATTTCAAAGCAAATTGTTGAAGCAAATTGGAAAAATTCAAAATATTTCCAAAATGGAATTCTTGAAATCCCTTCCCAGACACTCTTCTGGACAGAACCTGCCATCCTGCTTAACGAATCTATCGAAAATAACAAAATCAATTTTGTTATCTTTCCTTATCCTGACGGAGGTTGGGCAGCTCAATGTGTTCCTCCATCATTGGCGAACAAATTTGGAAAACGGATACCGTTTCCTATTGAATGGGCAGGTCAAAAAGACAAACTTGCTGAAATATCTGGCATAGAAGATGCAATCCGTTGCCATAATCTTCGCTTCTTCGTAAGAGCGAAAACGAAGGAAAGCATCATTCAACTATGCAAGATTGCAATGAGGCAAAATCAATTAAAAACTGCTGAAGCATGATTCCAATTAAAAAACTCCTAAAAATCTTACTATTATTGATTTTTAGGAGTTTTTACTGTGTAAAAACTAATCTATCATAAAACGTTTTTATTCAAATTGATTCGCTAGTTGGTCAACCGTAATTCCACCCTTTCCTTCCCAATCAATTACTACATCATCAAATTCCTTCGCTCTAAATAAATTTAATCTTTGATAGTCTTGCTGTTCCATTTCGAAATTCAATGAATTTATATTTTCTTTTATTCTATCATGATTCGTTGTTTTGATTAATACATTTAATTTCTTTTCTTTAATCATCCAATTCAATATAATTTGATTCTGAGTTTTATGATATTTTTTTGATAATTCCACTAATACTGAATAGTTTCGCTTTGCAGTTCTATTTCTTCGAAGCGGTTGATAACCACAAAATAAAATATGATTATCCCTACAATAATCTATTATTCCAATATCTTCATTTAATTTACACTCTAAATTTTAAACACCTTCATATATGCTGATTGGATATTTCTCATTTATTTCTTTTAATTGCTCATAGTTTGAATTTGATAGTCCCAAAGTCTTTGCTTTTCCTAGTTTTATCATCCTATCCATTTCTTTATACGTTTGCATTAACGGCAACTTCGTAAAAATAACAGAATGTAACATTAAGCAATCTACATAATCAATGTTCATTATTTCTAAATATTGATTTAATTGTTCCTCAATATCAGTTATTTTTTCAACAGTTGGTTCTATTTTTGTTGTTATAAAAAGATTCTCTCGTCCTACTTTCTTAATAAACTCTCCAATAAAAGTCATTACTTTACCATTTTCATATAAATGACTCGTATCGATATAATTCTGACCTAACTTAAAAGAATCCATTAAAGCATTCATACTAGCTTCTTTCTGTGTTAAATCAATTCGAAATGTTCCCATTCCTAATGGAAATATTTCCTCTAAATTTATCATTGTATTCTCCTTCAAATTTAATTTTGTGCCAATAAAAGCATGATGACTCCCATCACTGCTAAAAATATTCCTAGTAATATTCTTTTCCAATTTTCTTTAAAATTAACTTCTTTAAATATTAACATTCCTACTAACACCGTCCAAACTGCATTTAATTGAACAATCGTAAATGCTATTGAACCTGGTATGTATTGATAAGCCAAGGTTGAAAAAAATGAAGCAAAAAAATAGGTACATCCGCCTACAATTCCTAAAACATTATCTTTTCTTTTTATATCACTTAAAACTTTAATATTTTTTTCCTTTACAAAAATATATACCAAAGCAGATACAAATACTAATCCAGAAAAATATACTTGTTGAGAATAAACTAAACCATGATTCGTTACATATTTTTGTATTAAAGCATTTATTCCAAAAAACAATGCTGATAGAATTGCATATATAATTCCTTTTTTATCTATCACTTTTTCATCTTGATTTTTAATGGTAAATAGCATGGCAGATATCAAAATAAAAAGAATAGCTAAAACAATAAAAGTCACTTTTGTTTGCATGAATTCTGATAAAAATATTAATATTAAAATGGCTCCAATTGGTCCTTGCAAATTTTTCCATTGATTTGACCTTGATAGACCAATCTTATCAATTGCTGTTAAGAAAAATATTGAGCCAATTAACCATAAAATTCCTCCCAAAGCAGACAACAATAATATCGGGTTTAAGAGTGTTTCTTGCGGATTATATACTAAAATTTTATTTATGATATATAGGATAATAGATGTAATAAAAAATCCTAACCCCATGAACAAACTATATTTTCCTGGTATTTGCTTTGATAGTTTTTTTGGTACCACATAAAAAGTAAAAAATAGAGATGATATAATTGCAAATAAATATCCCATAAAAACCTCCTCAAATTTTTAGTCAAAAACGTAACATTCTAACTACTGTATTGATATTTTATTCAAATCTCCATTTATTACCTCTGGAGAAAAGCCTGATATTTCATCATATAGCATTCCTTCTGGAATATCATTATATAAATAAATTTTCTTATTCTTCATAAAAGCCTCATATATTTCAATAAATGTTGCTCCTCCAATATAGTTTTTCTTTCCATTTTTATCAAAATTTAATGTTAAAACTGCATCCATTGTAGCAATTCTCTCTTCACTCATCCTAAACATTCTTGCTTTAAATTCTGCATGTTCTTTTTTTCCTAAATTCCAACTTTTCTTTTCAGCATCTGGTTCATAATAAGAATTTGGCAATTCTACAATATGTCCCATTTTTTCTAATTTTTCTTTTATTGGACCTATATCTTTATAAAATGCTTTGCTACAAATAATTAATATTTTCATTTTTAATAACCTCAATTCCAATTTTATAACATCTTGTTTAAAATTCATATCTTTTCTTATTTATATCTAATATAGTATCATTATTGATAGTAAAAATCAACCTCACATAACAAAAAAAATAACAGATAATCTCTTATCTGCTATCTTGGCTCCTCCTGTAAGACTCGAACTTACGACCCACTGGTTAACAGCCAGTTGCT
>CANSKZ010000013.1 GCA_947647595.1 uncultured Clostridium sp.
CGCCAACGGTTTTAGCGACTTTTATAAAATTCGTTCTTTTCATCTTTTGTTCTCCCTTGCTCATACATTTAGTAAATACTTCTACAGTAGTATTATATTTCATATTTTGTATTTTGACAAGAAATTTCAAAAAATGTAATACAATTGTAATAGATAAAAAATTTACTTTAAATTAACTCCCAAAATTCCTCCAATTGCCCCACCAATGATACCAAATGCCATCATCATAATAGCATTAAAATTTAAGGAAAAATCAAAATTCATGATGCTAGATATAAAATATAAAATTAACATATAAATCAAACCTAGTACACTTCCATAAATCATTCCATTTTTATCTATTTTTTTCGCCACTAAAAATCCGCCAACTAAAATACTGATAGCTGAAATAAAAATAACGGTTGGCATAATAACGTTTTCTTTTATATTAGAAAAACTTAACACAATCGATAATACCAAAATCATAATCAAACTCAATATCATAGCAAAGAAAACTCCCTTAAAAATTAACAAAAATTTATTGATTCCTGTATTTTCATTTAACTCTTCCATACTTCCCTCCAAAAAAAATCTCTTTAGAAAATTATATTTCCAAAAAGATTTTTTATTCATATTATTTGATTATTCTTCTGTTTCATTTGTGGTTGTATTTGAAATAGTATTCGTTTCTTCTTCCTCTTCTGAAGTATTTGTTACACTAATTAAATTATTTTCTTTTAAATAATTTTCTAAATCAAGTTCTTGTTCATTATATTCTAAATAATATTTCGTAACACCTGATTTTGTTCTTGCATAAATTTTTGAGCAAGCACATGGTATGATTAAACGTTTTACTTCTGCATCAAAAATTCCATATAAACCATTTAAGTTTACAACAATTCCTTTGATTCCAACTGATTCTGGAATCGTTAATACATTTTCATAATCATTGGAAATTGTGGAATTATTTTTTCGGGTTGTATTTGCTACTTCGTTTGTGGTATTGGTAGATGTGTTTTTAGAAGTATTTTTTTCTGTTTCTTCTTCTGGATTCGTTTTTATAAATCCTAATGAATCATAAACACATTTTAATCTTTCTGTACCTTCTATATCAATGATTCCAACTTTTCCATCATAATTTACAGGAATACAGGTTTCAAATAGTAAATTAAAATTTCTAATTTGCTCATTTGAGAATTCTTCTGGATTTTTTAATCCAATCGAATCATATTCGGCATAAACAATCGTATCACCATTGCGGTTTACTACACCATATTTACCGTTTTTTTCGACTAAATATAATTTGTTAACTTCGTCTAAATTGGCAATACTATCATAAGCTGTTGGTTTGACAATTGTGTTTCCTGCTTTGTCAACAATTCCGACTGAATCTTCTGCGGTTACAAAAAATTCATCTGTATTTTGTCGATAGACAATTTTGTCATATTTTAAACTAATAACTTCTTGTCCATCCGTCAAAGAAATCACACCATATTTTGTTCCGTCACCAACAACTAACATACCATCTGATAGCGCTGTTAAATTTTCATATAAATTGCTTACTTCAGCATAACCATTTTGTTTTGCAATTTGTAAAATGGATGGTACTAACTGTGGAATGGAATTAACACGAATTCTATTTAATTGCGAATTATAATGCGAAATATTAAATTGCACACTAAATATTTTGGCTACTTCTTCAAATGCCACATATAACTCATCATTCACATATTGAATTGGATGGTCTACTGAAAATATTTCTGCAGTTTCATTTTCTGAATCCACCACAATATTTAACTTTTGCTCTTTAGTTTTTTCATCTACTATGACTAAATCTTTTGAAACTTCTGGTTCTTGATTTGAATTTGTGCTTAACGTAGCAGAAGAATTTTCATTCAAAATATACTTCGTTATAATATTAGAATTAGCATTCATAGAAATAATTTCATAAGGTGTTCTTAAATAACAACTTTCCGTATCTTCTGTATAATTCTTGTATTCACCTTTTTGGTATGAATAACCAAGCTTTTCTGCTAATTCTTTTACATTCATATAATAAGAACCGTCTTGGGCTTGTAGTAATAACGTTGATTTCATGGCAACTTCTTTTCCGTCCACTAACATTTTTAATTGCTCTGTATCCTTTTGACGAATATAGCCAATCACACCAAATAATATAACAACAATGATTGCACAAATTACTAATACAATCAAAACATTTTTCTTATTTTTATTATTTTTTTCCATCTGTTCTACAAATTGATTGCTCTCTTCAAAATTCATAATTTCCTCCTCAATTTTAAACTTTTGTATAACCATAATTTTGATAGAATTCATCTCTGAATTTTAACAAATTATCATTTTCTATTTCTATTCTAACTCTTTCCATCAATTTCGTCAAGAACCTTAAGTTATGAATTGATAAAAGTTGTACTCCTAAAATTTCTTTGCTATTTATTAAATGCCTAATATACGCTCTTGTAAAGTTTTGGCAAGCATAACAATCACATTCAGAATCAATGGGCGAAAAATCTGTTTCGTAAGTAGCGTTTCTGACAACTACTTTTCCGTGTGAAGTCATCGCTGTTCCATGTCTTGCAATACGGGTCGGTAAAACACAATCTCCCATATCAATTCCCGCTAAAACGGCTTCTATTAAATAATCAGGAGAACCAATTCCCATCATATATCTTGGTTTATTTTCTGGCATTTTGGGAGCTATATAACGCAAAATTCTCAAATATTCTTCTTTCGGCTCACCAATCGCAATTCCGCCAATCGCATAGCCTGGTAAATCTAATTCCACTAATCTTTCTAAACATTCATCTCTTAAATCTTCAAAATATCCACCTTGGATAATACCAAATAACCCTTGCTTTTCTGTATTTTTATGAGCCTCTTTGCAACGTGTTTCCCATCTTATGGTTCGTTCCATCGATTTTTTAGTATAGTCATAAGTTACACCATACGGACAACATTCATCAAATGCCATCATAATATCGGAACCGAAGTGCTTCTTGGATTTCCACCGAAATTTCTGGACTGATAAACTTTTTACTTCCATCTAAATGAGAACGAAAATCCACCCCCTCTTCACGAATTTTTCTTAAATCGCCTAAACTAAACACCTGAAATCCGCCACTATCGGTTAAAATTGGTCTGTCCCAATGCATAAATTCATGTAGTCCTCCAGCTTGTCTGATTATTTCATGTCCCGGACGCAAAAACAAGTGATACGTATTGCTGAGGATAATTTGTGCTTTCACATCTTCCTTTAATTCTCTTGGACTAACGCCTTTTACCGTTGCTTGTGTGCCAACTGGCATAAAAATCGGTGTTTGTATATCACCATGTGGTGTGTGAATCACACCTCTTCTTGCACCTGAATTTTTGTCGATATGTAATAATTCATAAGTAATTGCTTGTTTCATGTTCTTTCCTTTCTAAACTCTTGATTTTTGTAGGGTTTTGTGGTATAATTATAATAAATATCTTTGGGCTGTTTCAAGCCTTTTTTTCTATAAAATCATCATTGCATCTCCAAAACTAAAAAAGTGATATTTTTCTTTGACTGCTTCTTCATAAGCTTTCATCACAAAATCTTTGCCTGCCAAGCTTGAGACTAACATAATCAACGTTGATTCTGGCAAATGAAAATTGGTAATTAATTGGTCAATGCATTTGAATTGATAACCTGGATAAATGAAAATGCTGGTATCGCCTTCTGTTTCTTTCACAAAGCCATTTTCATCTGCCACAGATTCTAAAACACGGCAAGATGTGGTTCCAACACTAATGATTTTATGTCCATTTTTTTTGGTTTCGTTGATTAAATCGGCATCCTCTTTTTTGATGTAATAATGTTCGGAATGCATGGTATGTTCTTCTACATTTTCCACTTTGACAGGACGAAATGTTCCAATTCCAACATGTAACGTTACTTTGGCAATTTTTACGCCTTTTTTCTTGATTTCTTCTAATAATTCCTCTGTAAAATGTAAGCCAGCTGTTGGCGCAGCACTAGAACCTTCGTATTTGGCATACACGGTTTGATATTTGTCATTTTCTTTTAGGCTTTCTTTAATATATGGTGGCAATGGCATCAAACCAATTTGGTCTAAAATTTCGTTAAAAATGCCTTGATATTCAAACTTTACTTTTCGATTTCCCCCTGCTAATACTTCTAGAATTTCTGCTTTTAATAACCCATTTCCAAAACTTACTTTGGTTCCTGGTTTTAACTTATTTCCTGGACGAACCATAGTTTCCCATTCATCGTTTTGCAAATTTTTTAACAATAAAAATTCGACATTGGCACCTGTATCTTTTTTGCCATATAATCTGGCTGGAAGAACTTTGGTATTGTTGATAACAAGGCAGTCTCCCGGATTGAGATAATCAATTACCTGTTTAAATACAGTATGTTTGATTTTTTGGGTGGTTCTATCCATGACTAAAAGACGTGCTTCGTCACGTTTATCGTAAGGATGTTGGGCAATGAGCTCTTCTGGTAAATCATAGTTGAATTCGGCTACTTTCATTTTGGGGTTCCTTTCTTTGTTTGGCTTTTATTTTAGTTTGCCATGATACATATCTTTAAAAATTCCTTCTTTTTCAATTAATTCATCGTATTTTCCATCTTGTTCGATTTTTCCTTTATTTAACACAAGGATTCGATTACAATTTTTCAAAGTGGTTAATCTGTGAGCAATGGAAATAATGGTGGTGTCATTTTCTTTTTGCAATTTTTCAATTTCTGTTTGAATATATCTTTCAGAAGTATTATCTAAAGCAGAAGTTGCTTCATCTAGAATTAATATCTTGGGTTGTCTTAAAAAAATTCTAGCAATGGCAATTCTTTGTCTTTGGCCTCCTGATAAATTATTGCCACCTTCTGATAGCATGGCATTAAATTTGTCTGGAAGTCCATTAATATAATCATAAATATAAGCTTTTTTGGCTGCCTCTTCTACTTCTTCTTGTGTTACTTTTCGTTCTAATCCATAGCAAATATTTTCATAAATCGTTCCTGCAATCAAAAATGGAGATTGTGGTACCAGTGCTATGATTTGTGAAATCTCTTTTCTGGTCAAAGATTCAATATTTTTCGAATCTAGAATAATTTCTCCTTCTCCTTTTTCTAATTTGCAAATTGATTTAATCAAAGAAGATTTCCCACAACCACTTGGTCCTGCAATTCCTAGAAACATGCCTTTTTCTAATTCCAAATCAAAGTTTTGTAAAATTATTTTTTCTTTGTCTTCTTGGTAGTAGAAATTCAAATTTTCTATTTTTAAAATTGGTGCGATTCTCTTTTCTGTTTTTGGTGCGCTTAAAAATTGATACGAGAAATCATTTGGAATTTCCACCATTTGAAAGAAATCTGTTGCTAAAACAGTACATTCAGACAGTTCGTCAAAAATTCTATGTAATTCTTCTAATGGCTTTATGAGTTGGTTAAAGCACAAATAAGCCGTCAATACACTTCCCACAGAAATGATACTTTTGGTTGCTAAATAAGTTGATATTCCAATAATTAATACAGTAAAAAAAGCTTGGTTAATAAATTTTAAGCAATCATATCCTGCCATTGCTTTATGATGTTTCATTTCCTTTTTTCTTAAAAATTCAGATTTTTCATTAAATCGATTGGTTTCAAAGTCAACACTATCACTAATTCTTATGACTTCGATTCCGTTAATTAATTCTACAATCGTACCATCCATTTGTGATTTACTTTCCAATAATTCAACTCGGATTCCTTTTTGACTGCTAATTTGTTTAAATACAATCAAAATTCCAATCGGAATGACTAGCATCATTGGTAAAGCAAGTACAACTGGTAATGTTATAAAAATAGTTATAATCGCAGCAATACTGTTAAAAATAGCTGGCGCAAAATCCATAAATAATAACTTTTCTAGTTTGACAGTTCCTTCTAAACATCGATTCATTTTACCATGAATATTTCCTGTCATGTTTTCTCTAAAATAAGAAAGTGGCGCCATCAAAAGGGATTTTATCACCATACCTCTTGCACGCTTTTCGGTTCTGGTTGCGGTATCTTCTACCATTACTCTTCTGACAATTTTTATGATTTCATTGACAACATTAACAATTAATATCAAAATCAAAAATGGAATCACTTTTGAAAAAGCGACTTCATTTTGTACTAAAATGTCGTCCGTTAACCAGCCAATTGCTTTGGGGGTCACTTGGGTTAATCCTGCTGAAAGAATCATGATAAAAATAATCAATATAAATGTTAATTTTTGTTTTTGTTCTAATAATTGATATAATTTTTTCAAAATTGATTTTAAGGTTTGTTTTTTTTCCATATTTTTCTCCTGTTGCTATTTTATCACAATTTATCCAAAATGTAAACCAAAAATTATGTAAATGAAAAAAATAGTTTATTTACCTTTTCTTCTAATTCTTCTAGACTAATGCTTTCATCATTTTCAATCACATAATCAGCATTTTCTCGATAAAATTGGTTGGACTTTTGAATTTCTAAACGTGCTTTGGCAACTTCTCCTGGAATCTTGTCTCGCTTGCAAATTCGTTTTATTTTTAATTCTATTGGCGCTTCGATTGCAATGGTTATATCGCAAAGCTTGTCTAAACCTGCTTCAAATAATAATGGTGCATCAATCACGAGGATTTTTATTTCTGGCATGACAGAATGAATTTCTGTTTCAATTTGAGGAATTAAATGGCGAAATGTAATGCGATTTAATGTTTCTAAACAATGGTTATCGTGATAAATTAAATTTGCTAGCTTGGCTCGATTTAATGTGCCATTTTCCAGCACGATATTTTCGTTTTGAAAGGCTTTTTGAATCTCCGAAAAATATTCTGTTCCTGGCTTATTTAGAGCTTTTGCCATTTGGTCTGCATTCATTATTTTGGTATCTTTTCTTTGGTTTAAAATTTCACCAATGGTGGTTTTTCCTGAACCAGAAGAACCTGTTATTCCAATTACTTTCATACTTTTCTCCTAAATTTTGATTAATAAAATGCTAATAACAATCAAAATAGCTGCTATGATTTTTCGTGGTAAATTGTCTCGTTCTTTTAAGAATAGATAGCCAACGATTACATTTAAAATGACCGATAAACTACAAATTGGCGCAACAATACTTACCTTTTGCAATTGATATGCTCTTAGTTGCGCTATAATCGACAAACTCCACGTAATTCCTGTTATCAATAATACTTTTTTATTGGCAATTTTGAGTTCCTTTTTCATTTCTGAAATTTTTATTTTTTCTGTTAGTGCAATTAAAATGGCTGGAATCCCTAAAGTCATTGCTACGTAAAATGGCAAATTGAAATGTTTTGAAAGGTTGACATCTAAAAACATGGCTATCGTAAAAGATAGATTGGCTAATACACCAAGTCCAATATAACGATTCATTTTGAATTCACCTTTTTTATAAAAAATGAAAATATTACTAAGAATAATTAACATCGCTCCTAAAAATTTATGGAAGATAAATTCTTCGTTTAAAAATAAAAATCCTGCTAATGTTAAGAAAGTAGTTGATAATTGTTTTAGTATGCTAAAAGTAGAAGCTTCTATGCCACTTCTTACCGTTGTATTAACTCTATCTGTTATCGCATAAAAAATGATGGATAATCCTAGAAAAATCCAAACTTCAAAATTTGTTGGAAAAGTTAAATTAAAAAATGGGCAAATCAGCAATGCTGTTATGACGCCTACTATTTCCAAAATTACGGTTAAAGCACCAGCATTTTTTAGGTTTTGGGTAGCTATTTTGTAGAATTGTGTGAAAATTGTGGATAGGATAATGTATAAAATTACATATAAAATCCAATTATTTAGTAAATTCATAATTCTCTCCTTTTTATAATTTCTTAATCGCACTGGTTGCCAAAAAGTCGCAACGATTATTTAATTCGTTATCACTATGACCTTTTACTTTGATAAAAGTGGTTTTGTGTTTTTTCGTTAATGCATATAATTCTTCCCACAATTCTCGATTTTTGACAGGTTCTTTGCTAGCTGTTTTCCAATTATTTTTTTGCCAATTGTAAATCCAACCTTGATTAAAAGCATTTACAACATAAGCACTATCACTATAAATTTCTACTTCACATTCAAATTTTAGTAATTTGAGCGCTTCTAAAACAGCCGTTATTTCCATGATATTATTGGTGGTATCTTTCTGCGCCCCTGAAATTTCTTTTTGGGTTTCATCGCATATTAAAACAGCTCCCCAACCACCTGGTCCCGGATTTCCTGAACAGGCACCATCGGTATAGATTGTTACTTTTTTCATAAAACTCTTTCCTTTTTTTTATCTTTGTGATATTATATCATAAATGACAAATATTACAAGATAAGTTGTAAATTTTTTGTAAATTAAGAATACGAAATTAAGATGACAAAGGAGGTTTTTATGAGTGGAATTCTAGCTGTTATATCAGAATATAATCCATTTCACAATGGTCATTTAAAGCATTTGAATTATTCGAAACAATTAACAAAAGCAGATTTTTCGATGGCTATTATTAGTGGAAATTTTGTGCAACGTGGCGATACATCTCTTGTCGATAAATGGACAAAAGCGGAAATGGCTTTAAAATCTGGTTTTGATATTGTTCTTGAATTACCTACAATTTATGCAATTTCAAGTGCAGAAAATTTTGCAGAAGGTGCTGTTAAAATATTAAATAGTCTTGGCATTGTTGATTATTTATCGTTTGGAAGCGAACTTGGCGAAATTGCACCATTAAATGATTTAGCCAATTTATTATATAAAGAACCAAAAGAACTTTCCTCCTTAATTCATCAACATTTGAAAACTGGTGTATCTTATCCACGTGCACGTGAAATGGCTCTGATGCAATTTTTAGGTGGACACACCAAACATAAACAAGCTTTAAATCAGCCAAATAATATTTTAGGAATTGAATATTTAAAAGCACTAAAAAAATATAAATCTTCGATTAAACCAATTACTATTAAAAGAGAATATAGCGACCATAATTCTACCACGATAAAAAAAGGCATTGCAAGTAGCACAGCGATTCGTAGCTTATTACAGAAAAAGAAAAATATCCATACCTTAGTTCCTTTTGAAACTTACGAACTTCTTGAAAAACAAATACAGGATGGCAAAATCGTGCCAAGTTTAGCTGTATTTGAAAAAGAAATTATCTATTGTTTACGCCGAATGACTTTACCAGAAATTGCAAGTTTGCCTGATGTTTCGGAAGGACTGGAAAATAAAATCAAACTAGCAGCTAATAATTATAATAATTTGAATGATTTAATTAGTAGTATTAAATCTAAACGTTTTACACGGAGCACGTATTCAACGAATTTTGCTGTATGCCCTTTTAAACATTTCGCAAAAAGATATGAATGCTTCAAAACGAACCACGCCTTATATCCGTGTTTTAGGGTTTAATAAACATGGTAAAAAAATTATTTCTGCCATTGCAAAACAAAATCCAAAAACACATATTATTGTTTCAGTTAAAAAATTTATGGAAAATAACACGGATAATCATTTAAGAAATATGCTATCAAAAGACATTTTAGCAACCAATATTTACACTTTGGGTTATCAAAATGAACCAATTGCCAATTTGGATTATACTCATAAAATTATTGAAATTTAAAAGAGGAGTAATTTACTCCTCTTTCATTTTATTTGTCTTCATATCCTGGTTTTTCTAACAGTTTAAACATATTTCTTTTATATTCTTCAACGCCTGGTTGATTAAATGGGTTGACACCAAGCAAATAACCTGACATCGCAACTGCTTTTTCAAAGAAATATAGTAATTCTCCTATATTTTCTTCATCCAATTTTTCAATTTCAATTAACAAGTTTGGTACATTTCCATTAACATGGGCTTGTATCGTTCCTTCCATAGCTTTGCTGTTAATATAGCCTAATTCTTTGCCTGCTAAATAATTTAAACCATCTAAATTTTGGTCATCTGGCTGTACTGTAATTTCGGATGAATTGGTATAGATTTTTAAAACGGTTTCCATTAAATTTCTTTGTCCATCTTGAATGTATTGTCCCATAGAATGTAAATCAGTTGTTAAGTCGACACCTGCTGGGAAAATTCCTTTTTTGTCTTTGCCTTCACTTTCACCATAAAGTTGTTTCCACCATTCCGTGAAATAGTGCAATTTGGGTTCATAATTGGCTAGGATTTCGATTGTTTTTCCAGATTGGTATAATAGATTTCGGATAAGTGCATATTTGTAGCAATCATTGTATTTGATTTCTGGGTCATTGTATTTATCTTGGGCATTTTTGGCGCCTAGCATTAATTTGTCAATATCAATACCAGCAACAGCAATTGGTAATAAGCCAACAGCGGTTAGAACG
This sequence comes from uncultured Clostridium sp., assembly GCA_947647595.1. Taxonomy (GTDB): domain Bacteria; phylum Bacillota; class Clostridia; order TANB77; family CAG-508; genus Scatovivens. The sequence continues at coordinate 10,359 of CANSKZ010000013.1, forward strand.
GAGAATCTACCGCCAACATTATCTGGAATGACAAAGGTTTCGTATTTTTCTTTGGTGGCTAATGTTTTCAAAGCACCTTTTTCTTTATCGGTGGTTACATAGATTCTTTTTTGGGCTTCTTTGGCGCCATATTTTGTTTCTAACACTTCTCTGAAAATTCGAAAACTAATTGCTGGTTCAGTTGTGGTTCCTGATTTTGAAATCACATTTATGGAAACGTTTTTATCTGCAATAAAATCTAATAAATCATTGATATAAACTGGACTTATGTTATTTCCCACATACAAAATTTGTGGTGTTTTTCTTTTAGAAGTAGTTTGTAAATTGTAAAATGAATTGGTCAAAGCCTCGATAACTGCTCTGGCTCCTAAATAAGAACCACCAATTCCAATAACAATTAATACATCTGAATCTTTTTGAATTTTTTCTGCTGATTTTTTGATACGCTCAAATTCTACTTTATCAAAATTGGTTGGAATTTCTAGCCAACCTAAAAATTGGCCTTCTTTATTGGCATTTTTATTTAAGTTATTGTGAATTTGTGCTATTTCTTGACTATATTCTTGAAATACTTTTTCCTGAATGCTTGAGTGGTTAAAATGAAATTTAATCATAATTTTTCTCCTTTTCTTACGTAAAATTATTCTTATATTATTTATATCATAAAATGTTTTTTATGTCTAATTTTTTTTTGAAATTTCACAAAATAAACACATTCGACATATATAATAAGTATAAATTACAATAAAAAGGAGATTTTTTATGTGTGGAATTGTTGGATATATAGGAAATAGAAAAGCAAAATCAATTTTAATCGACGGATTAACTAATTTGGAATATCGTGGTTATGATTCTGCTGGACTTACGATTATAGAACAGGAACGTTTTAAAACATTAAAGAATAAAGGAAGAGTGAAAGATTTATCAGAATTAATGAAGCAAGAAACTTTGGAGGGAACCATTGGAATTGCGCATACTCGTTGGGCAACACACGGAAAACCTTCTTCTACAAATTCCCATCCTCATAATGATGCTTCTAATACTTTTTCGGTTGTACATAATGGTATTATTGAAAATCATGCTGAATTGAAGAATTTTTTGAAAGAAAATGGTTATTCCTTTGTATCCGAAACAGATACAGAAGTCATTCCGAATTTGATTCATTTTTATTTTTCGAAAGAAGAAAATCCTACAAAAGAAACTTTTTTAAAGGCTGTTCATCAAGCTTGTGAGCAATTAAAAGGAAGTTATGCCATTGGTGTTTTATGTACTTATTTTCCTGACAACATGTTAGTCGTTCGAAAAGATAGTCCGCTGGTTATTGGAAAAGGCGAAGATGAGAATTTTATTAGTTCAGACATTCCAGCCTATTTGAATGCAACACGTAATTTTTATCTTTTAAAAGATAATGAATTTGCAATTCTATCTAAACATGAAGTGGAATTTTTTGATGCACACTTAAATCCAATCCAAAAAGAAATCACACGCATTGATTGGGATGCTACTTCTGCTGAAAAAAACGGGTATGAAGATTTTATGTTAAAAGAAATTTATGAACAACCAACCGCAATTCGTGAAACCATTGGAAATCATTTGCAAGCAGAATATCCTTGTCAATTTGATGAGTTAAATTTTACAAAAGAATTTTTAAAAACCATTCATAAAATCTACATTGTTGCTTGTGGTACAGCTATGCATGCTGGTTTGACAGCTAAAACGATGTTCGAAAATATTTGTGAAATTCCAACCGAAGTAGATATTGCCTCTGAATTTCGCTATCGTAATCCTTTGATTGATAGACATACTTTATGTATTTTCATTTCCCAATCTGGCGAAACCGCTGATACGATTGCGGCTTTAAAATTGGCGAAATCAAAAGGTGCCACAACGCTTGCTATTTCTAATGTAGAAGGAAGTTCTATTACGCGTGAAGCCGATTTTGTTACTCTTACCCATGCAGGACCTGAAATCGCAGTTGCTTCTACTAAAGCCTATACTTCACAAATTACATTGCTTGCTATTTTGGTTATTTACTTTGCAGAAATTTTAGAGAAAAATAGCGAAATTTTAAATGATTTAAAAAAATCAATTTTAGAATTGCCAGCAAAAGCTGAACAACTTTTAAATAATTTGAATGATATTGAAAGTTTTGCAAAAGAAGTGTATCAAAATAAAGATGTCTTTTTCCTGGGACGTGGTTTGGATTATAATACAGCGGCGGAAGGTTCTTTAAAGTTGAAAGAGATTTCGTATATTCATTCGGAAGCATTTTATAGTGGAGAATTGAAACATGGACCAATTGCGTTAATTGAAAATGACACTTTAGTAGTTTCTATTTTGACAGTTCCAGAATTGACGCAAAAGTCACTTAGCAACATTCAGGAAGTCATCACGCGTGGCGCAAAAACGTTGGTGATTACAAATCAGAATTTTGAAAATTCAAATTTTACGAAAATCATTGAAATCCCAGAAGTAAATTCGTTTTTATCCCCTATTTTGGCGATTATTCCGCTTCAATTATTTGCTTACTTTATTACAAAGGAAAAAGGATTGGATGTGGATAAACCAAGAAATTTGGCAAAGTCGGTTACGGTGGAATAAAATTCTAAAAGCATATTATTCTGAAAAGAAATAATATGCTTTTCTGTTTAAGCTTTATTTTAACTTTCTATATTCTTTTAACTATATCATATACCTTTTGCCAACTATTAACTTTGATTATATTTTTCCCTTCACATTGCTCGTTATAAATTTCTTGAAATACAATTACTGGTATTACTTGTGCTATACTATTTATATTTTGTGGTTCATCGTCTATCATAATATCTATATTATTTTCAACACAAAATGTATATTTGTCTTCACATTCTACAATTAATTCATCATAATATATATCATTTTTATCCAAGAAATTCTTAGTTATAGAATATGGTTCTTCAAAATATGGCTTTCTTCTTGCAGTTATAATATAAATTTGATTTTCTTCCTTTAGTTTTTTTATAACTTCAGATGCTCCTTCTTTTATCTCTGCCTTCAAAACTATTTCTTTCAGAAACTTATTGCAAAAATCTATTCTTTCTTCCCAAGTCCATTTATATAAATTGTCAGTTGAAAATCCTTTTTCATTCATTTTTAAATTTCTTTTTACAACTTCATCATTATATTTTTTACAATATGCTTTCATGACTGGTAAAGTTGTTGTTATTGTATTATCCACATCAATTCCTATTTTCATCCTATTGCTCTCCTTTGCCTATCCTTCACTATTTCATCAATTTCTCTATCTGATTTTGAATTTCCTCGATTCGATTTTTTAAATGAATCACATCAATATCATTGGTATTAATATCGTCTTTTACGACATTTTCAATATCGTCAATTTGGTCTTTTAATTTTTCAATTTTATCTAAAACATCTAATCTTAAAAAGACTTGGTCATAATTCACAAATTTTTCTTCTCTTTCTAATAACTGAGGCGTCTCTTCTAATTCATAACTCTCACCAAAACTTGGAATACTGACTGGAATTCCTGTTTCTTTTTCGATTTTCTCTTTCAAAGCCTCTTGCCCTTCGATTTCACCATGCACTAGAAAAATGTGTTTTGGTTTGTTGATAAAAGAATACACAAAATTGAGTAACCATTCTTGGTCCGCATGTCCAGAATATCCTTCTATGTATTCAATTCTGGCATTTATTGCAATTTCTTCTCCAAATATTTTGACTTTTTCAGCACCTTCTACAATGCTTCTTCCAAGCGTTCCTGGTGCCTGATAACCAACAAATAAAATCGTACTTTTCGGATTCCACAAATTATGCTTCAAATGATGCTTAATTCTTCCCACTTCACACATCCCACTTGCCGACAAAATAATCGCTGGTTCATTGCTTTCATTTAATTCTTTGGATTCTTCCGCTGTTCTTGTAAAACGAAGACCCGGAAAATCCAATGGATTGTCTCCTGATTTGATTTTTTCTTTGATTTCATCTTCGAATAAATCCATATTTTTCTGGAAAATTTCAGTTGCAGAAATAGCCAGCGGACTATCTACATAAACAGGTGCATTCATAATCGTTTGATATTTTTGATAAAACTCTTCATCTTGTCCATATTCATCTTTCAATTTATCAATTTCGTATAAAATTTCTTGGGTTCTTCCTACCGCAAAAGATGGAATAACAACGGTTCCCCCATTGTCTAGTGTGCTAGATACAATGTTTAAGAACAATTTGGCTTTTTCATCATTTCGAATATGAAGACGGTTTCCATAGGTTGATTCCATGATTAAATAATCGGCACTTTCAATCATGGTTGGTGAATCTAATAATGGTAAATCGTTGTTTCCTAAATCTCCAGTAAATACAGCTTTGGTTGTTTTCCCATTTTCTTTTGCCCAAATTTCAATAATGCTAGAACCGAAGCATGTGTCCTGCGTCGTTAAAGCGAATGCTGATATTTTCATCGATTTCTACAATTTCGTCATATTCTACTCTCACAAAATATTGTAAGCATTCATACGCTTCTTCTGCTGTATACAATGGTGGTAAATCTTCTTTTCCTTCTCTTTTTCGTTTTCTATTTTGCCACTCAATTTCCACTTCTTGAATATGTCCGACTGTCTGGAAGCATAATTCCACATAAATCACACGTAGCTTTATGCGCATAAATCGGATTTGAATATCCTTCCTTGCAAAGCTTTGGAATACGTCCTGCATGGTCAATATGGCTATGCGTTAATACCATAAAATCAATTTCTTTTATATCAAATAAAAATGGATCCGAATTTTCGAATTCTTGGGTTACCTTTCCTTGATACATCCCACAATCCACTAGAAACTTTTTTCCTGCTGCTTCTACTAAAAAATTAGAACCTGTCACCGTTTGCGCGGCACCTAAAAATGTTATTTTCATCTTTTCCCTCCTTAAATAAATATGGTTGTCATTTTCTTTTTTCGAATGACAATGTCTTTTTTATTTCCTGTCCAATGTATCGTTTCTTGCTTTTCAAAAACTTCTTTGTCATAAACCTTCAGATAAATTGTTTCATTTTCAATCTCTAAATAGATTTTGATTTGTTCTAAATCAATCATTCTGGTATCAAATATACATCGGAAAATCTCAAAATTGGTTTCAATATCCATACTGATAATTTTCAAAATTCCTAACTTACAAGCTTTTGTAATAACTAATTTGAAAATAGCATCCCATTGTTTTTTTAGCTCATCACAATCTTTTATTAATTTACCATCTTCAAAATTTAGATTTTGATAAAGTCGTAATTGATACAATATTTTTATGATTTCTTCTCGAAAGTCTATTCGTTCTATTTTTTGTTTGATAAATTTTAAAAAACATTTTTGTAATTCGATTAATTCGTTTCTTCCTGTTTCTCCTTTTGCTAAGCTACTTAATACTTTGCCTAAAGCAATATTGTAATCCTCATTTTCTGTTACATTTTTCATAAAAGTTTTTAAGTCAGAAAAATAATTTTTTTTCAGTTTTCGGTCTGTTCTCCAGTCGTACAAAAATGGTTCTCCCATAATCATCATCAAATTTTGATAAATCATGTGTGCAATATAATCCATTTTTTCATGGATATCAATATCCCAAGACCAGCCGTTAAAATTTTTCAGAATTTCCATTGTATTTTGTTTATAGCCTTTTACCAATATTTTTTGAAGAATATTTCGATTGGGAAAATTCTTTTCAATAAAAAAATACTTTGGCTCAATATCACAAATGGCTTCTAACATTGCAATTTCAGTTGGGTACGCTAGAATGCTTCTTTCTTTGGAATTGGTTAGTGCTTGGACCTTATTTTGTATAAGCAAATTAGCCTGATGTGACTCAGGCTCTACAATTTTGATATGTTCACAATATTTTTTTATCACGCTAAAAATGGATTCAAAAAAAACATCTTTTGCTACACAATCAACTTTTATTTTGGCATAATCTTTATACGCAATTTCAAGTTTATAGACTAAACTTAAACATAAGCTTTTTGCAATCGATGAAAATGTTTTCTCATCTAAAATTTCTTCTAATAAATTGTGATAGTCTTTTGATTTTGAAAAAAATCCCATCCATTAGCTCTCCTCTTTAAAAATTAAATTTGAGTAGTTGTTTCATGATGTCTTCTTTGCCTTCAAATACACTTGTTTTAATGATAATCTTTTGAATAAAATTAAAGAAATAGCGAATTAATAAAACATTAAAAACTGTAAATTTGAATCCTTTTTTATGCACTTCATCACACATAAACATTTTGCATCCAATAGATTTAGTGGTACAACCATTTTCACTTAAATACTCGCAAGGAATTAATTTTTTTTGATATAGTATTCCCCATTTTTTATTGGAAAAATGATGACAACATCCCATCGTTACTTCTGAATTTTGTTTAGCAAAACATTTATTATTTTTGAAATCACATAAATTTTTCTCTTTACATACATGGTCTAAATAATAACAAATTTCATCATATAAATATTCATATCTTTGGTTTATATCATTCATTTCAATGGCTCGGAGTGCAACACATACATCATATTCATATTGATTTTTAATTTTATGCATATCTTCAAATTTCTTATTCATAGTTTGCACTTTTATTGATTTTTTAAACCAATCTGCTTTTTTTCGAAGCCTTGCTAATTTGCGAAGTAATTTTTGAACTGATTTTTTGTCATAATTGATAGCATTAAAATCAATTTTTAATTCTATTTTACGTTTCTTCTTATTCTCCATTTACTTCCCCTTGTGTTACTGGCTGTGCCATACTTAATTCTTGCAAACGTTCCATGGTAATCAATACTTGTCTTGGTTTACTTCCTTCATAACCTGATATAATTCCTCTTGCTTCCATTTGATCAATAATTCTTCCAGCACGGGCATAACCAACTTTGAATCTTCTCTGAATAAACGATGTAGAAGCTTGTCCTACTTCAACAACGGTTTTTATGGCGTCTTCTAGAAATGGGTCTGTGTCGTCATCTTCATCAATTTCTTCAATTTCTTTATCGGATTTATTGGCTTTTTCAATTTCTTCTAGAATATCTTCGTTGTACGTTGCTTCTCCGCCATTTGATTTGATGAAATCAACAATTTTTTCTACTTCTTGGTCAGATACAAAAGCCCCTTGCACCCTTGTTGGTTTGGCACTTCCAATTGGATAAAATAACATATCTCCTTTTCCCAATAGTTTCTCTGCACCAACCATATCTAAAATCGTTCGAGAATCGATTTGAGAAGAAACCGCAAAAGCAATTCGAGATGGAATATTGGCTTTGATAATACCTGTAATAACATCAACCGATGGTCTTTGTGTCGCAATGACTAAATGCATTCCAGCGGCTCTGGCTTTTTGTGCTAATCGGCAAATGGAATCTTCTACATCTTTGGCAGCCACCATCATTAAGTCAGCAAGCTCGTCGATAATAATGACGATTTGTGGCAATTTTCCTTCTTCTTCACCAGTTGAAGCATTATACCCTTTTAAATCTCTTACCCCTTTAGTGGCAAATAATTGATAACGATTTTCCATTTCTTGTACTGCCCAGGCAAGTGCACCTGCTGCTTTTTTGGAATCGGTTACAACAGGAATTAACAAATGAGGAATTCCATTGTAAACAGAAAGCTCAACTACTTTTGGGTCAACCATAACTAATTTTACTTCGCTTGGTTTTGCTTTATAAATGATACTCGTAATTAAAGTATTGATACATACTGATTTTCCAGCACCTGTAGAACCTGCAATCAATACGTGTGGCATTTTTCCAATATCGGCAATGACTGGTTCTCCAGAAATATCTTTACCAAGTGCTACCGATACTTTGGATTCTGCGTCATCAAAGGCAGTGGATTCAATAATATCACGGAAATGAACCACTTCTTTTTCTTTATTGGGAATTTCAATTCCGACTGCTTGTTTACCAGGAATTGGTGCTTCAATTCGGATGCTTTCTGCTGCTAAATTGAGTGCAATATCGTCTGACAATTTGGCTATTTTACTTACTCTAACACCTTCAGCTGGTTTTAATTCATAACGTGTAATGGCTGGTCCAACAGAAACATTTTCCACTTTGGCAGAAACGCCAAAACTGAATAATGTTTTTTGAAGCTTGGTTGCTGTATCTGCTAATGCTTTTTTTCCTCCTTTTAATGCTTTTACTGTTCCTTGCTTTAATAATTCTACTGGTGGAAATTCATAATTTTCGTCTTCCGAAACAATCGTATTATGCTCTAATTGTAAAACTTCTTTTACTTTTTCTTCTTTTTCTTCTGCCTTTTGAACAAATAAATTGCTTTCTAATTCATTTGGATTTAATGGTTCTTGCTTTGTTTCTTCAACTATTTCTTCTACTTTAGGTGCCTTATTTTTTTTGCCAAACAGACTAAAGATTGTTTCATCTTGTGTGTCTTCTACTTCTTGTGCTTTTTTATTGTTTAGGTTTATGGTGATTTCATCTTCGTTGATTTCTGGGGTAATATCGTCATCATCTATGGTGTAAAATTCTGTATTTTTGGATCTTTTAGCTTTTTTATTCGCTACTTTTTGTAATCTTTGATTTTGGGTCAATTCTTCTTTGCTGTGTTGTCTCATTCTTGCCATTCTTTCTTCACGATACGCTTCTCGTTCTTCATTTCTTTGTTCTTTTCTTTCTTCTAAAGCATCTAATATTTCAAGGATAAATTGGGCTGGCTTTAAACCAAATGTGAAGACTAACATAATAATCGCAATTCCGGTTGTTGCAACAGCGGCTCCAAACATGCCAAGTAATAAAATGAAGGGATACGCAATGACAGTTCCTATCGTTCCACCTCCAATATTAGCGGTTCCTAACTGATAAGCTCTTTCTAAAGCATCACTAAATTCCATTTCCATGCTTAAATTTCCTTTGGAAACTTGAAAAATGGACATCATCGCTGCAATGCAAGATAAAAATATGAAATATTGGCATATTTTTGAAAATAAATAATCTTTATCATTTTTCGCAAGTGAAATCGATATTCCAATCATGCCTAAAGGAATCACATATTTAATAATTCCAATAATTCCTCCTAAAACTGGACTTAAAATTTGTCCCATTGTACCTGTCTCACCATAGATTAAAATGATTAATAACAGGGCAATTACAAAACAGCTTATAACTGCTAAATCTATATTACTACTATTTTTCTTTTTTTGACGTTTTGTCGCTACTTTTTTGCGCTTTTTTCCCATTGATAACATCCTCCTAAATCTGTTTTTATCATATAATAAACTGCTAAATATGTCAAAGATTTTTTCTTATTCAAAAATATTCTGTAGGAGAAACTCCTACAGAATAACTTGTTTTTATTTTAATTCTTTTCGATTATTTTGTATAGTTTCTAATGCACTTTTTATGGAAGTTTCAACACCATTTAGAGTTTCTCTTAAATTTATCATATTTTCTTCAATGTTGCTTAAAATTCCGTCTGCATAATTAATAGCATCTTTGTTATATTCGCGATACATTTCGTTTGCTTCTGCAATGATTTCATTTTTCTTGTCATATGCCTTTCTGGTAATTTCATGTTCATCAATCATTGAAATGATTCTGTTTTCTGCTTCTTTTACAATATCTTCTGCATCTTTTTGCGCTTCTGCAATAATTCTTTCTCTTTCTTCACGAATCCATCTTGCTTGTTTTAATTCATCTGGTAAATTCAAGCGAATTTCTTTTATAATATCTAATAATTCATTTTTCTCTACAATACATTTTTCGGTAAAGGGAACGTTTTTTCCTTTTTCTAAAATATCTTCAATCGTCTCCAGAAGTGTAAAAATCTCCATACTTAAATCTTTTCCTTTCTCTTTAGCTAACTTCTTTTATTTTTAAAAATAAAAGGTTTACTCTGCCATATTTTCTTTCATCATAAATTTCAAATCGTTGTAAATTTTGAATTTTTTGTATAACAGTTTCTTTTTGATCGGTTTCTATAATAATTATTCCATTTTTATTTAATAAATCATATTGTGCGATTTTTTCACATGCGGTTTCTGCAAAATCAGTTTTATATGGTGGATCTAAAAATACAATATCCAATTTTTCTGCTTTGCGTTTTAACATTTTGAGTACTTCTAAATAATCTTGGTTCAAAATTTGTATAGCAGATTTTGACTTTAACTTATCCACATTTTGTTCAATTATGTGGATAGCTTCACGTGATTTATCACACAAAATTGCTTTCTTCGCACCACGACTAATCGCCTCTAGTCCTAAAGCGCCACTTCCTGCAAATAAGTCTAAAATCGTGCTTTCTGGTAAGTCAAATTGCAAGATGCTAAAGAGTGGTTCTTTGACTCTATCTAAAGTTGGTCTTGTATTTTCTCCTTCTAATGTATATAATTTTGTTCCTTTATGTTTTCCACTTATTATCCTCATGATTTCCTCAATTTATAGCTTTCTTATTTATTAATTACATTTTATTCCTTTTTCTTGAAAAGTCAATAGAATTTGTCAAAATGTAATAAAGACTTAATATTGTTGTAATATTGTAAAAGAAATATTACACGATTGTAATAAAAAATGCCAAAGTTTTAGGAAAAACTTTGACATCTTTTTAATTCTAAATTATAACAAAACAATTTCGCTACCAGTTTTATGCTTGATTCCCTATTTTCCTTCTTAAATATTAATGTTTCATATCGTGCCACCTCCATCTACCTGTTAATGTATCTAAAAAATAGCTAGAAATCAGTTTTAAACTAATTTCTAGCTATCCTCGTATCTATATTTCTATTTGAAATTTCGATCAAATTTTTTCATTTTAATATAGAAAATCATTGCTAAAATAACGACTCCACCTAATATAAACAAAACTATATTGGTTGTTCCTGCTTTTGGTAGGATTCCTTTTTTGATAGAATCATTTGCTTTGTTATTTGTTGTACTTGCTACAATATTGCGACTATCATTTGAATCTGTATTTGGCTTAGTATTTTGAGTTGTGTTGTCATTTATATTACCTTGATTATTATTGCCATTTTGTTCATTATTCTCATCATCTTTATCATCATCTGGTTCTCCTGGTGTTTGTTCTTTGATTGAAATTGTCTTTGTAAGGTTTGGTACTGTAATATCTCCTGTTGAAACTCCACCTGAAGCAATTGTATCTTTCAAAGTTACGGTAGCGCTTTGAGCATCTGGGTTGGTTATTTTAAAAGTAATTTGTAATATCTTCTCAGGAGCATTCACTAAAGCATTTCTATCCATAGCAAACTTTCCATTTTTTTCATTATAGGAAGGTGTTGACCAACCATTTTGTCCGCTCATTCCCTCTAATGATAAACTATTTTTATCATATTCCAATGTACCACCAAATGAAATAATTCCATCTGGCGTTTCAATCTTTGAAATAGCAACTTCTATAACAATTTCATCATTTTTCTTTGTGGATTGCAATTCCATATTACATGAAACAGCATATACTTTTGTTACAATAAGCATCATGCTTAATAAAATCAAACTTATTTTGGCAATTTTTTTCATATCTTCTCTTCGCTCCCTCTATTATTTTTAGTTTATTAAGGTTAATTTAACTTGTGCTAAATCGGTTATTGTGATTTGACCATTTCCATCTAAATCAGCTGCTTGTAGATAAATATCTGTTAATAAAGTGTGTTCAATATAATGTAATTTCAATTCAGCTAAATCGGTAAAACCAATTTCACCATTTCCATCAATATCTCCTGTCACAACTAGAGTAAATTGTAAAGTATCACCTACTTGTAATTTTGTACCTGTACCAACTTTATCATCTTTTCCAAGAACATTACCATCTTTATCTGTAAATATCATTTCTTGATAAGTTTCAACATTCTCCTCAAAGTCACTTACCTTTGTTTCTGCTTCTATTTTTGAAATAATTTCATCCTTAATTTCATATTTATCCGAAGTAATTCCATCTGGTTGCTCTACCATATCAATATTAATATCGATTTGAGCATCATTTGACTTAATATCCATTTTTGTGTTACTTGCTTCAATATCTTTTATTTTAATAGTAGTTTTTGTAGCTTCTGTTATAGTATCTTTTGCTTTAAATTTCATTGTAAAAATAGAACCATCTTCTACTACAAATTTGTCATTATCAATAATAAATCTTAAATTATTTTCATTGAAACCGCCCTTCATGCTCCATCCATTTTTACCAACGATTTCTATTTTTTCTAATACTTCAGAATCATACTCTAATTGTCCACCTAATGTAATTAGACCTTCACTAATTTCTTGAATTCCACTGATATTTACATCTACTTCAAATTCATCACCTGGATATATTGTTTTATCCTCTACTTTCTCGATTGCTGTTTCAAAGCTTGAAATCGTTACAACACATGGTTCACTTGTTGTCTCTTCACTAATCGCTTCTACTGTTGTAGTTACTTTCAATACATAACTTCCAGCATCTTCTTTGGTAGCATTTTCAATTTCTAATATTTTATTTGTTTTTCCTTCTAATTTTTCGCCATCTTTATACCATTGATAGGTTTGAATTCCTGCTGTTTCTGATACTTTTGGTGCTATTGTTATGGTTTTGTGAATCGTTCCAATTTGTGTGCTAGGCATTTCAATTTCAGCTGGTACTACTGTTGGTACAACAACTGTTTCGCCCTTTCTTTCTTCTTCTTGCACAACTGTTTTAGCAACAAATTTAGCATCTACAATACAATTACCATCTTTTACATCATCATAATTTACTGTAATATCCATTCCTTCTTTATCTGTTACTTCAATTACATCACCACAAACTGTAATGGATTCGATTTCATAATCAGCATCTGGGACTACATTAAGCGTAGCAGACTTTCCTTTTGTTAAGGTAACAATATTTCCTTTATTTCTATTAGCACCATTAATTTGCCCACCTTCTGAATCCGATACAATAATCGCTTTATCTTGTTCTACAGTTCCATCATTTTCTGTTACTGCAATTGCAAATGGACTGAAAGAATCACATGTTACAATTAATCCATATTGTGTCACAACACAAGGTATTTCTTCTACACCTGTTACATTACCTTGCGCATCTCTTTTAAAGTGATATGCTTTAAAAGTCACTCCTGCATCATCTGGTCCATAGCCTGCTGGGAATCCAAGAGATAATCTTAATCTATGTCCTGTTTTTACAACATATTTTTTACATACATTTAATGAAATATTATAGGTTTCACTTGTAATTAATTCTTGCTCACCTAATTCATCTTCCATCAAATTATTCATAGCATCTTTTTCTGGTTGAGTCGTTCTTGTTGCTACTAAAGCAATTCTACTTTTTAATTTGTCAGAAACTGCAGTTCCATCACTTGTTACCCAGCCATTCATTGAAAGATCTTGATTTTCAAGAAGTGTTGGTCTTGCAAATACTTCCCAATTTTTAGCTGCATTCATACGAGTAGAGCATCCTATTATATTATCAGCACCATAAGAAATATAATTTGGTTCTTTACCACTATTTTTTCCAACTACACCAGTCAAATAAATTCTATACATTGCACCATCATCTGCAAACATTTTACTAAATTCTAAATCAAATGTTACTCTACGTTTTCCATCAAAAACAAAATTTGTTATTTGAGATTCTGCAGCCCCTGTTGCTCCTGTTGATTCCATTCTATATCCAACTTCTGTTGCACCTTCTGCTAATACTAAATCATCATCATAAGTAACATCAACATGATAGGTAGGTCCTACTGATAGAGTTGTTGTTGCTGGTGGAGTTTGATATTTTATATAAGGAGGAGCTTTATAGGTTCCATTTGGATTGTATAATTTTCCTGATTGTGCTACAAAGTCAGATTCATCACCTTGATAAGTTAATCCTGCAATGCCATCACTTGGCTCTAATGTTGTGACTGCAAATTCAACATATTCTGAATTTGGAACTGTAATATAAAGATGGTCTTCGTAGTCTTGAAATCCTCCTACGTATGGCTCTGGGTCCATATATCCCCAATTTCCTTCAATCCATACATCATCTCCAGGTCTATATTCATGATATTTCATCAATATATATTTTCCCTCTTTTGCAGCCTCTGCATATCCTTTATTGTTATAACTAATATAGAAATCTCCTGCTTTATATTCTTCTGTTTCTGTTCCTTCTTGTTTAAATTTTACTAATAAACCATTCACATTTGTTACACTATCAATTCCATAATCTTCTACATTTAAGGCCGGATACTGAAATGTATAATTTCCTGCTGCTTCTACTGTTTCTAAAGCAATATGCTCTTTATTCATGGTTTCTGTTCCAACCATACAATATCTTGTATTTTCAAAACCTTCTTTTATATCACTTCCTGGCACAAACTCTGGATCTGTAGTGTCAATTGTAGAATCACGTAAGAATGGATCGTCTAAAGTACAATCGACTGCATACCAAGCTGTATCTAACATTCTTGCATTGGTTCCTTTTTCTATTTGAACATAATTCCACATATGAGGAACGGCTGCAGAACCTTCTGATTGATGCGTTCCTTGTACAAGAATTGTATTAATTCCTACTTTATCTAAAATTGTTTTTAAAGCTCTAGCATATCCTTCACATACTGCTTCTTTTTTCACAAGTGCCCCATAAGGTGTAGCAATAAAACCTTCATTTCCTTCTTCACAATCACTTTCCAATCGATAACCTGTGTTACGAATAATTTCATTGTGAACTAACTTAATTTGTTCTACTGCTTTATTTTTCTGATTTTCAACATTATTAGCTTTCTCAGCAATTTCATTTACACAATTTTCAAATTCTGTAATTGCTTCTTCCACTTGTTCTTCATTAGAAAAACCATCAATATAATAATTTGCATTTCTTCCAGAACCCAAATAAGCATGGTATCCATTTTGTGCATCTTTTGTCGTTCTGATTGCAATTTTTTGGAAATTTACATAGAATACTTCAGGATAATCAGCATAAAAAGCATATCTTGCAGCGTTCATTGCTGAAGTTAATCCGCATATTCCCTTTTTCATATTCTTTTACATCATCTTCTGTAAAAAAGCCATTTTCAACAAGATCATAACTTTGTGTTCCTGTTTTCAACATTCCTTCTGTATACATATTATTCATTGCTTGGTATATTTTTTTTGCTTCAACTCCTAGTTGGTCATAATGGAAATTTCCCACTGTTTGAATTTCCGTAGCATATACTTTTTGTGTAAAATTAAGCCATACAAATTGTGATGCTAAAAGCATCGCAAGTAAAAAGATTGTAATTATTTTTTTGAATTTCATAATTTTTATTCTCCTCTTTCTATTTTTTCATTTGATATTAACTTAATTGCTATCTTACAAAGTGCAATACTCTCTCAGTTCTTTTTATTCATCCTCTTTTTTATCTTCTTTGTCTTGTAATAATTCTAATTGTGAAATTAACAAAGCTTCCATTTTTGCCTTATACACTTCAAATTGCTTTTTTAATTCCTCTGTTTTTCTACGAATTTCTACTTCATCTTGGTTGACGGATTCTACCATTTTTTGTGCTTCTTTTTTAGCATCTGCCACAATTTGATCTGCTTGCTTTTGCGCCATCATTTTGATATCTTCTGCTGTGGATTGTGCCATAAGTAGAGTACTTTGCAAAGTATGTTCTACCGTTTTATAATGTTCTAATTCCTTGCTTTGTTCTTCAAATTTACTTTTAAATTCACTGTTTTCTTTGTAAAGTTTTTCATATTCTAAAGTAACTTGATCCAAAAAATCGTCAACTTCATCGACATTATAGCCTTTAATTGTTTTCGTAAATCTTTTGTTTTCTATATCTAACGGTGTTAGCATATAACACTTCCTCCTAATTTTTCATTACTTCATCCAAGAAGCTGAAAATTTTCCGTCCAATTTTTCTTTTGAAAATTGGTTTTCTATGTCATAATTGTATGGGGCAATTACAAATATAGCATTTGAAACTTTTTCCATGTTGCCATCTAATGCTTTTACCGCACCACTCACAACATCAACGATTCTTCTTCCAACATCTTTACTCACATATTCTAGATTAATGACAACAGAATTTTTATTTTTTAATTGCCCAATAATATCAAGTGCTTGTTCAAAACTGGTTGGCTTTGAAATTTGCATTTTGATTTGTTGTGGTTGAGCAAGACTAACAACTTTATTTTTTCTCTTAAAAATACTTAAAGTTTCTCCTGTCCCTTCTTCTTCCACATAATCTTCCCCATCTTCTAGGTTTTCAAATTCCTCGTCATACTCCTCTGCTGGTTCTTCTTCTCCCCAAAAATAATTCATAAATTTTTTAATCGCTGTTCCTGCCACTTTTTTAACCTCCTATTTTTTTCTCCTTCGTGTTTTAACATATTTATAGTATCTAACTTTTTTTTCAGATTGTCAATACTTTTTTTCTATTTTTTATGAATGTAACACAAACTTAATATTTCTGTAATATTTTGTAAATATTGTTACATTTTTGTCATATTAATGCAACAATATTTCATCATATAAATTAAGCTTTTTTCGCTCTTTTATTTCTTTTTCTTCAAAGCCTAATTTAGCTAATTCCTCATCGGTATAATTTTCAACAATCGAATAGGTATCATTTTGTCTTGAAACTTTAATATAAATTTTTTCAAGATAACCAGCCTTGCTTCTTTCGACAAAACTAATATCATTTTCCTCTTGAATTGCTAAATTACTCACTTTCATTCCTTCAAAATTCCACCAAACGACATCCACCGAAATTTCTCGATATTCAATTAATTCTTCCACACAATCTGTAATACGAAATACAATTACACGTCCATTTTCATCTTCTGCTATATGTTCAATCGTCGCTTTTACTTCTTGTGAAGAAGGAAGCCTTAGAAGTGCAGAATCATTTTGTTTTGCAACAGATGCTTTTTCTGTATCCATCACACAAGCAATATAACATTCAAAATTATCCACCACTTTTCCTTTTTCTACACTTGCTGGAATTGCAGCACCCGATTTCGTCTGGAGTGATTTTAACAATTCAGTATTCAAATAAGAAAAATCATCCACACCGCAGAATCTCTTCTAACCCATCTACACGATATGAAACCACACCAGACAACGGTGCTTTTATTACTTCAGATTCATTACTCAGCTGTTCCTCCAATCCATTTCTTTTTTCAATCAGCGTTTTCACATGTGAATCTGCTGGACTTAAATTTCCTGTAATTTTTGTCTTTTTAGATATATATGTATCGAGCTCTGCTTTTTTATCTTGCATTTTTTCTAAATCATTGATTCGATACATAGAATCAACTACTTTCTCAATTTGTGTTTCTAAATTCACAATATCTGTTGAAAATATGGTCAATCCACTACTTTCTATTGTAGCATTAATTTCATCATCTAGATTTTCTATTTGACGCAAAATTTCTTCTTCACCATTTGAATAATAGCGAAATGCAACATCATCTTTAGCAATTCTTTGACCTTCCGAAATAATTTGTGCCATCCCATTTTTGTAATTTTCGCCCTGTAGTATCGTCTCTTTTCTTAAAACATAAGCATCTGCTGTTTCTTCAAATCGCAAAGAGCCATTTTCTACCACACAAATTTGTGATAGATTTTTCAAAACAGCCATCCCTTTCTCTACTAAAACAACGATTATTCCAATTGCTATGATTGCTATCACCAGTTTTCCAAAACTTAATTTGTTCTCTTCCTCTTTCAATTTTCATATACCTCCAAAATAATAGCCATATTATTTTGTATCCCATCTTCTGCTTTTAGCCATATCGTTTCTTTGTTTTTTCGAAACCAAGTAAGCTGTCTTTTGGCATAATGCCTTGTTTCTTGTTTTATTTTTTGCACCATTTCTTCTTCTGTACATTTGCCTTCTAAATATTCCACCACTTCCTTATAACCTAGACCTTGCATTGCCGTTGGAAAGCAATGATATTTTTCTTTTAAATTTTTTACTTCTTGAATCAATCCTTGTTCTAACATCTTATCCACACGTTTATTAATTCTTTCATATAATTTATCTCGTTCCATATCCAGTGCAAAAACCTTAAAATCATATTTCACGCCATTTATTCTTGATAATCTTTCCTGCTCTGTTTTATTTTTTCCTGTATGTTTAAAAATTTCCAATACTCTTATAATTCGTTTTTTGTCATTTGGACTAATATTTTTCATTGCTTCTTCATCGATTTTTACTGCTTCCTTATATAAACTCTGTAATCCTTCTTCTGATTCTGCTTGTTTCATCAAAAGATTTCTATATTCTTCATCAAAATTCATTTCTGGATATTCAATCCCATAAATCAATGAATCAATATATAATCCTGTGCCTCCTGCAACAATCGGTACTTTTCCTTTTGCCAAAATTTGTTCAATCGCCCTTTCACTCTCCTCCTTAAAATTGGAAACAGAATATCGTTCATTGGGAGAAACAAAATCAACTAAATAATGTTTAATACCTTGCATTTCTTCCCTTGTTACTTTGGCTGTTCCAATATCCATATCTTTGTAAATCTGCATCGAATCACTTGAAATAATTTCTCCATTTACTTTTTTGGCTAATTCAATCGATAATGCCGTTTTTCCAGATGCAGTTGGTCCTGCTATGACAATTACCTTTGGTTTCATTTTTTCTCCTTATTCCCATCTAGTAGGTGATTGACAATCATTCCTACCGTTTATTTTCTGCTAAATTTTCTTTCTAAATCATATTTGGTCATTTTAATTGCGGTTGGTCTACCATGTGGGCAAGTAAATGGATTTGGTAATTTTAATAATTGTTTCATTAAATTATCCACTTCTTGCAATTCCAACTTCATATTTCCTTTTACAGCAGCTTTACAAGCAACCGTCGCAATAAATTTATCTTCTTTTTCTTGCGTTGCTGTAACAGCAACTGTGTCAATTTCATCTAACAAATCTAGGAATAATTCTTTCGTATTCAAATTTTCACACATACTTGGTACAGATGTTACTTTAATTGTATTATCCCCAAATTCTTCAAATTCAAAACCTGCTTTTGCAAACATTTCTACATTTTCTTTTGCAATGTCCATTTCTTTATTGCTCAAAGTAACCACATCTGGCAATAATAGCAATTGAGAATCTTTCTCTTCATCGCTATAATAATTCGCTTTTACCTTTTCATACATAATTCTCTCATGGGCAGCATGTTGGTCAATCATGTATAAATTATCCTTCATTTCAACAATAATATAAGTAGAAAATGCAATTCCAACTAATTGATAATTTGAATCTTCATAAGTTTCATTACTTTCAAACAAACTCTGATTCAATTGATTTGCATACGCAACTCCATTCAAATCAATTTTTTCTTCTTCGTCTTTTTCCTCTTCTTTTCGAGCAGAATTCAAATCAATACCAAATGCTTTTTTATACATTTCTTCAAATTCAGGTGTAATTTCAGGTATTTCTTTTAACGCTTCTCTTACTTTTGCAGTATCAATCATTTCTGTTTTATCTTCATCATTCAATTTTGCTTCTAACAATTTATCTGTAACCGCACTAATAAATTCATCTTTTTTCTCTTCTGCTTTTTGCTGTTCTTCTAAAGTTGGTTGTTCTTCCTTCTCTTCTTCCATTATCATTGTGTCCACTTTTACCGTTTCTTGTGGCAATTCTTGTTTTTCCTGTTCTTGCGTTTCTTCCTCTTTTTTTAATGCTGAATTTATTTCAGTTGTATCAATTTCTTGTGTATTGCTTGAAATTTTAGTATTTCCAATTTTTATCGTTTTTTCTTCATTTTCGCTCGATTCTACTGTTTCAAATTTATCAGCAATTTTTCCTGTTTTATACAAATCTTCAATTTTATTTTCCGAATTCATTTTTGGTTTTTCGATTTGATTAGCAGTTTTCAAAGTTTTTTCTGGTGTTATTTGATGAATCAAAGAATTAATCGCATTGATTCGTTCTTCAATTGTCATTTCCTCTTTAATTTCCAATTTCAAATCTTCTTTTGGCTGTTTCACAGCAACTTTTTTACTTTCCAATTCAATTGGTCTTTCCACATTTTCTACCAATTCACCATTTCCAAGTCCCATTTTTATCGCATGATAAACTGCTTTAAAAACCGCATTTTCTTCTTGAAATCTTACTTCCAATTTAGCAGGATGCACATTCACATCCAATTTTTCTGGATTCATCTCAAGATTCAAAATCACAAATCCGAATTTTCCAATCGGAATCATTCCTTTATAAGCTTGGTCA
Source organism: uncultured Clostridium sp. (assembly GCA_947647595.1). Classification (GTDB taxonomy): domain Bacteria; phylum Bacillota; class Clostridia; order TANB77; family CAG-508; genus Scatovivens. The sequence continues at coordinate 30,559 of CANSKZ010000013.1, forward strand.
ACTCCAGCCGACAAATTCTTATCTTTAATATATCTTCCATTGACAAAAAATATCTGATTTTGCCTATTGGCTCTTGCAATTTCAGGTTTTCCAACAACACCAGTTACTTTAATGTCTTCGTAAGTATATTCTACTTCCATAATTCCATTAGCAATATCTTTTCCATAAATACTATAAACAATATTTTTAAAATCACCGCTTCCATTTGTCTGAAGAATCGTTTTACCAGAATTCACAAGTTTTATCGCAATATCTTTATTTACTAAAGCAATTCTTTTTACATTATCTTCAATATAACCTGCTTCTGTATAATCTTTTTTCAAAAATTTATAACGTACTGGTGTATTAAAAAATAAATTTTTTACTGTAATCGTTGTTCCAACAGGGCATCCAACTTCTGACTTTTCAAGAATTCTTCCGCCTTCTACCACAATTTTATGACCAATTTCTTCTCCTTCTTTCTTTGAAACCATTTCCACATTTGCAATTGATGCAATACTCGCCAAAGCTTCTCCACGAAAGCCCATCGTCGTAACTGTTGCTAAATCTGCTGCTTTTCTAATTTTACTGGTTGCATGACGTTCAAATGCCATTTCCATATCATCTTCCGATATACCAGAACCATCATCTGTAATTTTAATAAAAGAAATGCCCCCATTTTTTATTTCTACCGTTATATTTTTACTTCCTGCATCAATGGAATTTTCAACCATCTCTTTTACCACAGATGCTGGTCTTTCAATTACCTCTCCAGCTGCTATTTTATTGATTGTTAAGTCATCTAATAGAACAATATTTCCCATATATCTTTCCCCTTTTCTATCGCACATTATAATTGTTTTGATTATATCATTAAAAAAATTTTTTGTACATGTTTTTTCAAATTTTTTTCTTTTTATAAAAAAAGAAATAACCTTTCGTTATTTCTCTAAAAATACTTTCTACCTTAAAAGATGTACAATTCTAAAATTCATTGTACATCTTTTCTTTTATTTTTCTATCCATTTCACCAAATTCAAATTCTCTTGATCTAACACCATTTCATGCTTTGGCACAACCCTAAATGTATATCCAAAATTTCCTCCAGCTGTTAATTTAATGGTTGCTTCGTATTGATATAAATGCTGTTCTCTATTTTCTCCTACTTTTTTCATGGCTTGTGTATACATATTTTTAACTGTACCATTTTCTTGAATTTGCCCAAAATATACTTGAGTTTCGATATGTTCTTCATCGATATTTGGTAATTTCACTTCACATCTTACTGTGATTTCACTTCCCGCAACAAATCTTGCATTATCCACATTTCTATCTTGTGTAATCACAATTTGATTCCAATTCGCTTTCAAATTCCTTTTCCATTCTTCAAAGCTTGCAACTTGTCCTAAATCTTGGAAATATTTTTTGTTTTGATTACATAATGGCATATATAAATTATTGGTATAATCCACTACCATTCTTGATGTACTATACTTTCCACCTGTTGTTCTAATGGAATTTTTCATAAGTTTCACCCATTCATCCGATATTCCATTTTCATTTCTTTTATAATAAATTGGAATAATTTTATCTTCTAAAATATGATAAAAACTACTACTATCTGCTTTGTCTTGTTCCTCATAAGAATGATACGTTGCATTTGTACCAATTGCCCAACCATTATTTCCAGTGTAACCTTCTGCCCACCAACCATCTAATATACTACAATTCAACACACCATTTACTGATGCTTTTTCGCCACTGGTTCCAGAGGCTTCCATTGGTCTACGTGGATTATTTAGCCATACATCTACACCACTCACCAAATATCTTGCCATTCCAATATTATAATTTTCCAAAATAAATATCTTTCCTTTAAATTGTGGCATTAAAGACATTTCGTGAATATATTTAATTAAATCTTGTCCTTCTTTATCCGCAGGATGTGCCTTTCCAGCAAAAATAATTTGAACAGGTCGTTTTTCATCACTTAAAATCTGGGTTAATCTAGCAATATCTTTAAACATTAACGTTGCTCTTTTATAAGTAGCAAATCTTCTCGCAAATCCAATTGTTAATGCTTCTGGATTTAAGCCATTCACCATCTCCATTACTTTGTCATAACCAACTTCGCTATTTTCAAATCTTTTAATCAAGTTTTGTTTAATGATTCCAATTAATTTTCTTTTACGTTCTACATGGATTTCCCATAGTTGATCATTTGGTATTTCATCAATTTTTTGCCACGTAGAATCAAGATGAATATTATCTTGCCAATATGCTGGTAAATATTTATTGTATAATGCCTTTAATTTTGGAGCTAACCAGAAACAAGTATGAATTCCATTCGTTACATAAGTAATTGGTGATTCATCTTCTGCAATCTCTGGCCAAACTTCACTAAATAATTCGCGTGATACTTCTCCATGAAGTTTACTTACACCATTTTTCTTACCAGCGATTTTTAAAGCCAAAATTCCCATGTTAAATCCTGGTTCTAAATGGTCACATTCTTTCATGCCTAGTTTTAAAAATTCGTCTCTTGAAATACCAAGTTTTTCGCATAAATTTTTAAAATACCTGTCAACCAAATTAATATCAAATATATCATTTCCTGCTGGAACAGGTGTATGTGTGGTAAATACTGTTTGAACACTGGTAATTTCTTTTGCCATTTCAAAAGAAATTTGTTTTTCTTTCATGATATTTTTTATTAATTCCAAAATCAAGAAAGAAGAATGTCCTTCATTCATATGATATAAGGTAGGATTATATCCTAATACTTTTAACGCTTTTACGCCAGCCATGCCAAGTACAATTTCTTGGCGAATTCGCATTTCTTTGTCTCCACCATAAAGGGTTGATGTAACATTTCTTAAATCTTCATCATTTTGCTCAATATCCGAATCCATTAAATATAATTTAATTCTTCCAACGTTGATTTGCCATAGTTTTAAAAATATTTTGCGGTCTCCTAAATCCATATCAATAATCACATCATCATCTGAATTGTCTTTGACTGGATTAATTGGCAAGTTATAAAGGTCAATGTTTTTATATTCTGAACATTGTTCTCCATAAACATTTATTTTTTGATGGAAATATCCATTTTTATATAATAATCCACAAGCGACAAAAGGCAAACCTAAATCACTTGCTGATTTTAAATGGTCACCTGACAAAATTCCTAATCCACCTGAATATATTGGAATGGTCTCATCTAAACCATATTCCGCTGAAAAATAGGCTATTAAATCATTTTTATTGTTAGGGTAATTTTTATCAAACCAAGTTTCATGACTATTCATATAGGCGTCAAAATTTTTCACCATTTGATTGTATTCTTGTAAGAAAGTTTCGTTTTTTGAAATTTCTTCAATTTTTTCTTGGTTTATCATTTTTAGAAATTTGGTTGGATTTTTGGTTTGTTCCCATAAATCACAATCAATCATTTTGAATAATTTTAAGAATTCCGTATTCCATGACCACCATAAATTATTAGCAATTTCATTTAATCTGCTAATACTTTTTGGTAATTGTGGAATAACAGTCACTTTGTTGAATATATACATGATATATTCCTCCTTTGTATTTTTTATAAAATCTTTTGTCTCAAATTTTGATATTGACATTATATTATTAAATTCTATCTTTTGTCAATAACATTTTTTTATTTTTCTAACGAAAAAAGAGAAGAATTTTTACATTCTTCTCAAAGTACCTCTCGTTTACTTTTTATAATTAATTGTTGCTTCTAATATAGATTCATTCCCATCACTATCTATTATTATCGCATCCCATTGTTCCTTAGTACCTTCATAATTGACAGTTTCTAACATGTCACATCCTTCAAAAGCTCTTATACAAATTTCCGTAATACTAACAGGAATCGTAACACTCTTTAAAGCTCCCATTCTACTTAAGGAATTAGGTCCAATTATTGAAATTCCATTTGTTATGCGAATTTCAGATATATCTGTATTATAATAGGAACTTGTTAATGATTCATCCTTAAAAATACAAGAACTATATCCATCCGCCTGAGCTCTTATTTCTCTTACTTTAATTCCATTTACTATATTAGGAATTATTATACTTCCGTTTGTTGGCTTTATTCCTGTATAATAAGATAGTTTCCCATCATCTGAAACAGTCCATTCTTCTGGTTTTCCTATCACGTCAGTATTAGTATGTCCTCCTGTTAATGAATCTTTCATAATTAATCCATTTTCTGAACTATACTTTCCTATTTCTTGTGGAGTTGCTCCTGTTTCTTTGCCTGTCAGTTTTAATGTTTCTCCTTCTAATTCTATCGTTCCTGACGGTATTTGTTTCCCATCACTTAATTTTCCTTCAATGTATTCATCTGCTGAATCAAATCCTTCTTTATCTTCATAATAAGCAATTCTTAATTCCGAAATTGCTAATTCAATTTCTTCTTTTAAACTTTCTGTATTACTTTTGCTTACTGCTTTTTCTGCTCGATTTAATATTCCTTCGTTTCCTGCTACTAATCTTAGCGAAACCCCTGCTAAGATTAATAATACGATAATTGTGATTACCAACGCTATTAATGTAATACCTTTATTATTTTTCAACTTTTTCATTTTATTTTCTCCTTTTTCTAATAATTTGTATTTTTCTAGTTTTTTATTTTACACGTAAAAAAAACAATCTATACCATATTAAGGTGGGTCAAGACCTCCTTTTACGTATAAA
>CANSKZ010000014.1 GCA_947647595.1 uncultured Clostridium sp.
ATTTCTTATCCTCTTCTTTATTCCAACTATGCTCAAAAGAATAAACAGTCACATCATCATACACAGCGCCATCACTCGTCACAACCTTACTCGCACCCATTCGATTAATTTTGCAAACATCTTCATCATCCTTCAACAAACAAATTACTTTTCCAATGTATTCCTCCTTATCTTCTTCCAGTATCTTTTCTATATCAAACCAATCTGGATGCGGTTTCCACATCTCTTTTGACATAACCCTCAATTTCTCCAAAACTTGTATATTTCCATTTTTATCTTTACATCTCACCACAGACATCATCACACCTCCATTTCCCTCTCTATTTTCTCAAATTTCCATTTTTGTACAATCTTATTTCCTTCTTTTTCCCAATAAAAAATTGAAACATATCCTTCCTTTTTTGAACTCTCTGTCAATTTCACCGGTAAATATCCTAATTTTAATAAAAAATCAGGTTTCGGATTGCAGATAAGTTTCCCGTTATGAACTATATTCTTGGGAGCATATTCAAACTTTCCATTAATCAACCTTCCAAACATCAAACATCCTCTCCTTTTAAAAATTTTCCAGTTCCACAATTCTCATAAAAAACATTGTTAACAATATCTAATAAACCTATTTCGCCATCAAATTTTCTATAACACGGAACAAAATCCTTTATTAATTTATCCCCCTCATATATTCTAGAACCATATAATCTAGCCTCACACATTACAGTTAAGCCATCCATATTGCTATTTCTTCTAAAAATATGTAATGACATAACATGATTTACATCCAAAGCCTCCAAACGATATTGCCTATTATCTATTTGTACATCACCATTTGTATTAAGTACTATCTTAAACTTGTCAAATCCCCCTACTCCTGAGGCTATTATATCTGTTTTACCTACAGCGATTGAAATTGAGTTTTTATTGTTCAAACCAAAATGAAATCTCGAATAAGTATTTTCTATTCGATAAAGCATCCCAAACGCTGTATAATCTATATTATTTCGATTCACGAACATAACATCGCATTCCCACAAAGTATTCTCGTTTGGAATATAATTCATATCAATCCACTGTGTTCCTGTGCTCTCTATGTAATCAACTCTCTGATACTCGTTCTGCAACGTCATCATTCTTCTTCTAAGCACCAATCATCACCCCAATTCCGTTTAAAATCGAAACTTGATACGTTTTATTAGCTTCAACATGTGGTTCTGATACCCATTTTATACCACTATCCATTGTCAACATCGTCGCCACTCCTCCCGACCTAAACTCAAAGCAATATTCCTTTGTACATTTATCATCATTTAATTCTCCTAAAGTAATAGCCAACTCCGCCATCTCTCCCCAAACATAATATACATTTGGTAATATCGTTCCTTCCCCCCCTGTCATTTCTTTAATTGGCAATCCATCTGCAAGTTTTTTATCACCATCCACACTCGTATCAATCCACAACTTCCAATCTCCACTCGGTTCTGTGTCAGAAACTATCACTTCATCTGCAATCAAATCATTTACCTCATCTCTCGTAACATATCCACTCAAATCAATATTACTAATTGCTTGATTTAACATTTCTATTGTCACATAATTACTTAAATCGATTTCTGTGCTTCCAATTGTTTCCCAATTTTCAGACACATAAATAAACTCATCATATACATTATTTTCTTTTACTTTTTCACTTGGAACAAGATAAATCGTAGTAGTACTAATATTTTGAGTTGGCAAACTATCAACTTTTTCAATCGTCATTGTTGAAACAGCATTAATCAATTCTTTTATTTCTTCTTTTGAAAAAGTTTCAGATTTTAAATAGCGTTCTAATAAAGCATTTTGTAAACTTTTAATTAATTCTTTGATTTCTGTATCATCGTACTTATCTAAGCTATCTAACTTGTTTTTATCATCATCAGTAAAATCATTGCTTGACAATCCTTTTCCTTCTTCGCTGTCTACTTTATTATTCCAATTTTCTTTTTCTTCTTTAGTTGGAACATTTAAGTTGTCTACTTTCTCATCCAATTGTTTGAATCCAATTTCAATCTCTTGCATTCTAGTATCAATTCGAGTCACAAAATTCGGATAATCTTCTTCAATGCTTTCCACTGCGTTAATCGCTTCTAAAACATACATCTCAAACAATACTGACTTCCATACAGCAGTTTCTTGAATAATTTTTAACTGCATTTTTATAATTCCATCTTTTTTTAATAAACTATTTTTTACTTCTAATTTGTAACATTCATTTTCCTTGTCCTTTTTTGTTTCAATCGAATATTTTGAACCATTTGGAAATTCTAACTCTAAATAACATGTTCCATCCACAAATCCATCTTCAAATAAAAAAATGAGCATTTCTTGCTCATTCTCTCCACTTATCCCTAAAACTTTATTAGTATAGTCACTTAACTCTTTTTTTTCAAAAACCAACTTATTTTCCATTGTTTTTTTGCTCCTTTTTCTTTTCTTGTTCTACTTCTTTTTCATATTCTTCCAACTCTTTTTGAATTGTATTATTAGTAATTACACAAACCTCATTATACAATTCACCAACCATTTGTTTCACCACAACAGCTGGCAAATCATAACCATTTATTAGATTCACAATCTCATTTTTAAAATCTTCAATTTTTAAATTTATTCCTTTTTCAGCCATACTTTACCCTCCCATCTTATTTATTCTTTCACTCAATATCTGCAAACCTTTTATCAAATACGGCACTAATTTCGAATAATCAACACCGATCTGGAACAACCTCTCCATCAATCTCTTTACAACTCACACAACCCGGAATCAGCTTAACAATTTCTTCTGCAATTACCCCACCAACTCCTTCTCCTCGCATTTTACTATCCAACCTATAATCAAATGTTTTAACCGCCACTTCTAAGATTTTTGAAGCCTCCTCTTCTGTCATATCTGTAATAGACTCCTTGTATCTTCTCGATGAACCAGTTATAAAATCACTCGCAACAATCGGCATATATGTTGAGTTATTTTGGTTTACAACCCCCACACTAGCTGTACAAGAAAGTAACAACTCATGTCCACTCGTCCAAACTCGGCAATTTGTCCCATTCAAATATAAGCTTTCTGCTTGTATTGGTTCATATTCAGAATTTGAAATATTCACAAAACTAAACGATTTATTTCCTGCAAACAAAAATTGTGTTCCATAATCTATCAATCTAGTTGTAACAGTACCAGAATTTGTATAAAAATCCAGAAATGACGGATTCCCCTTTATACACAATCCACGACCCTCCGAAAGATTCCCTTCAATTGTCATATTAGTAGCATGTACAGACCCATTCTGATACACTCTAAAACCAGCACCACTTATATTAGAACCATTTGCTCCCGCATGAAAAATAATATAACTTCCATCACTAAAATGAACCCCATTCTTCCATAACCCAAACCCATCATCACTAGCAGTACCCGAATAAAACAACCCCTTATTTCCAATATTAATTCCAGCCATCTTACCAGCTGTTGCTTCCATCGAACCATCTAAATTAATCTTAAAGTAATTATTCGCTGTAACTACACCATTCAAATTAATATTAGTTGCGTTTATCTTCGCTGTACTTGTCCCATCTCGATTATTAATCAATCCAATCACAGCAGCACTTGTAAACTTACTACTATCCAACTTCAATTCAATCTTATTTGTATTTTGTGATATTTTAGACGATAAACTATCCGTAACCTTTTTACTATCACTTTGTGTTATATAAATCTCTGAAATCGTTCTATCATAAGTATTAATCGTCTCCTTAACATGTTGCTTCATCTCCACAATCTTTGAATAATCCTCTAGCTTCACTTCAACCTTACCCTCTACACTTGTCTCAATCTCCCCAGCCTTCGTATTCACAATCGTGTTCACATCTACTGTCGTTGGATAATCCTCAAGCCTTATTTCCAACTGCTTCTCTATTTCCTTCTTAGCCTCATCAATTGCTTCATTCTTCACATTCAAAATATCTGTCGTATGTTGTGAAACTTCCTCCCTCACACCATCCACCGTTTGAATTGTTTGACTTATCTTCTCAGAATTTTCATCCACTTCCTGTACTAAAGTTTCAATCTTCCCATTCATCTGATCAATCGAACTCTGCACTCGTCTAAGCTTTATCTTATTTGAGACCCTTGTCATAGTTGTCTCTTCCTTCGTCTTCGCTTGAATTTTACTCTCAATATCCACCTTAAACTTACCAACATAATTTAGACTTCCTTGATAAATAACTTTTTTGCCATCAATTATTATTACATCCCCAACATCCAGTGCAGGGTCAATAATTGTTATCCCCTCAAAACTGTAACACTCAAAATCAACATACTCATTATAAATATTCTCAACTTGATCTGAACTAACAATATACATATTCTCCTGATTTATCCAAATCGTATTACCTCTCTTATCACCAAATTTAAAGTCCTGTATGCCATCCTCATAAGCTACACGACTAACTTTAAACTTTTCTCCCCAAGTAAACTTTTGAAAATACTTAACATCTACCTCAATTATATTTTCACCTATCTTTTTAACATATAATTTTCCATCTCGCCCAATAAAAGCAAATCCACCCGCTTGCTCTGCAATATAAGACAAATATTCTCTCGCCGATATAGTATTATCATATACTGCAATCTGTTTATCATCATTCAAAAAAGAAGTAGAACCACATTCTACTCCCGCTTTCAAACATATATCTTTCAAAACCTCCATCATCGTTGCCGGTAATGCTATTTCACTTCCATCGTAACTAAATTCAAACTTCACCATATCATCTATTGCATTTATCGTAATCGTGTCATCATCCTCTTTTCCAATACTATCCAATCGAAAATATCCAATCGGAATAACTTCACTCCCAATTCCCGTCTCAACATAAAAATTCTGGTAAGTCACTGGCAAAGAAGCTTTGTGAATCCTAAACTCAATCGACTTTGCTGTCACATTCCCAAAAACAAATTCATCATTTGAAAATAAACTATGAGAAATCTTAAAATCAAATATATGATTTGGATTTACCTCTTCACCCTCTATATATATTTTAAGTAGATGCTGTGTACTATCTGCATATACCAAATTTTTATATTCATCACTTGTTTGATACATTGTTTGCTCCTTTCATTCATTTTTGTACATCCACTAATTCTTTCTGCATCAAATTAAATGAAACCTTCCATCTCGACTTAGACGTATCCTCATCCTCCCCAGTATCGATCATTTCACTACTTCTTTTTGACACACGAAAAGGAGCAGTAATCATACCACCCCTCACACTTGGACATTTCACCGTAACCATCAATGGATTCTGATACGTCACCTGTAACAATTCCTCTGCCTCTATCTCTGTACAATAATCCCATGACATCTCCAATTTCAACATTCCCTGTGCCACAACATTATCAATCAACGCTCCTGTCACTTTACTTGTATAACTATCATTATCCAAATCTTCTATATTATCCTTATAACTAGACGGCGATTTCATCACTTTATTTCCTATTTTCCATAACATTGTTTTTTCTCCTCTCTTTTTCATATAAAAAAACACCAGATTTCTCTGATGTTTTCTAATTAAATTTTTTCTGTCCATTTATACTTTAACTTATAATTATTTAATTCTGAATATGATAAATATTCTTCTTTCTGTAACCTTCCAATAACCATATACGGCGGTATATTTTGTGTTTTTGCAAAAAGAATAATCGCTTCAATTGAAAAATCTCCTTTTTTAATAAATTCTTTATAATCGGTTAAATCAATCAAAGTATTACTAGCATACTCATCTGCTTTTCTCTCTATTTCATTATCTACTGACATAAAATCTATAAATTTTTGATTAATATCTCCGTTTAAAATGTGTCCTATTTCATGAAATAAACTAAACCAAAAAATATCTGCATAAGCTCCTCTAATCGTAACACATAAAATAATTCGCCCATCTTCTGTTTGTTTAATAAAACCTTGTACTGGTGCCCCCGTAAAGTTTCTTATTACACAAAAAGCAATTCCACATTCTGCAAATAATCTCTCTAAATCAATTTGAAAGTTTTGCGAATAATTCATAATATTCTTTATTTCTGTTATTTTGTTTTTCAATTTTTCAATATTTAATTCTTCATTAACTGTTATCTGTTCTGTTTTCAATTCACAAATTCTTTGCCATGCAAAAAGAACATAAGAATCTATAGAACAATTTGTTCTAGCCCTATAGGCTCCATTATAAGAAATATTTAAAATATTCGTTAAATTACTTACTCTCAATAACTTCCTTAATTCTACCACTTTTGATGCTTTACTTAATTTTTCTTCTAGCAATCCAGATTTAACTAAATATTTAATAATATCCTTTAAGTTTTTTAAAATATCAATTTCTGCTTCAGATACTTCATTTATCTCTTCATATTCTAATAATTCCTTATCATAATTAGCTTGTAAATTAATCCAAAAACTAGCTTCAATTCCTAAAGCATATTCCAATTTTTTGGCAAATGCATTTGATATCGGAGCTTCACAATTGACTACTTCACTAATATGTTTCTCTGAAACACCGCATCTTGCTGCTAATTCTTTTTGTGCCATATTCCTATCCTCTATTATCTCCTTCAATGTTTCTCCAGGATGTATAATCAATTCACGGGATAAGCCAATTTTCTTTGCTTCCATGATAATCCTCCACTCCTTTTATAATTATAGTATCACATAATTTTAGTGTTTCTATACTCAAATCATCACACACTGGTTCAATAATTAATCTTTCGTTTGCCGTAACATGAATCCCATACTCTCCTTGATGATTTCCTGTTAGTGAGTGTGGTTTTCCTAAACCTAAAGATAAAAAAATACCAAAGTTATTAGACGCCTTTAAGTTATCTATATGTTTCTTTATTGTCCTTGTTTTCTCTTTTCCAATTTTCTTTTGTAGATTAGAGAAATTGGTAAAATATTTCTCAACTTTATCAGTATATTGAATTTGCAAGTTCCATTCCTACTTTCTTACCTAATTGGTTAACTACTTTTATTATAACTGATATTTAATTTTATGTCAAGATTATTTTTTATACATAGAAATTTATTTTCAAAATTAAAAACACCTACCTAAGTAAGTGTTATCACTGTATCATTTTGCAATTTCCAATTTATCTATTTCACCAATACTCATCTGTCCCTCTAAAATTTCTACTCTCTTTTTGGCTTTTTGCATTGATTTTTTTCTTCCGTCAATTTGTTTTTTTAATGAACCTGTAATGTCTTTCACGTAATACACTTTATTTGTAGTTTCAATATTAACATATATTGTTCTCTTTCCTTCTTTTACTGCAAAACAATCTCTTACATGGTTATCATCTTTAAATGATGATATAATTCTATTTGCCTTTGATTTATAATGCGATTCAACCAATTTATTTATATCAGGCTTATCATCATATACTTTTAATAATCCAATAATATGTTCTTGACTTATTTCTCCTTTATTATGAATTTCGTCATATATCGTCTCTTTTACTTTTCTATCCATAAATTATTTCACTCTCCTTATAACTTTATAATTTTTCATTATTCTTTTAATTTCATTAAGATTAAAAATTGCCTCATCTATGTTTTTCTCTTCTTCCTCCATTTCTTGTAATGACATATCTTCTACCCAATAACCTACATTTTCTTCTGTTACTTCTACTGAAATAGGTTTATATACCGCGTCATTTATTCTGCAATATATCGCATGTGCTTTATTTAAGTTTTTACATTCCTTTTCGTAGTCTTGTTCTTCTTTGGATTTTTGTTTTACTAATTGCAATACAGTACTTCTATTTGGAACATCGTCATTTTCTCTTGCTTCTGCTTTTACTTGTTCAACTATCTCTTTGTTATTTGCTAATATCTCAAATCTTTGTGCTTGTTTTTGTGTAAATCCTAATCTTTCTATTACTTCTTTTTTAGTTTCTCTTTTATTAAATTCGACATTAGTGTCACTTTTATCTTCTGACCTATGGACATCAGTGTCCTTAGGTTGTAAATCTGTTCTTTTTCCACTTGCTGTTGGTATTTGTTTTAGTAAATCTCCTATTCTGGTTTCAGCATCAAGTAAAGCCTCTGCCAACATCTGGGCTTCTTCTCTTTTTTGTTCTCTAACTTCTTCTGCTAACTCTAATTTACTGATTGCCCTTATTTCTGCTCTCACTGATGTAAGTTTTTCTCTACCTACCAAAACAAATTTTGCCAAATCTTCTATTTTATCTGGTAATTGTTGATTTTGAATAATTATTCCTTCTTGCATTTCTACCTCCTACAATCTTAATATTTTCAACGCTTCTTCAAGTGTAAATCTTCCTTTATTTACACCCCTGTAAATGCTTCCTACCATCTTAACATACTTCTTTTGTGCAATCTCTATTGCTTCCTAAATATCCTTCTAATTTTTTTGTTAATTCTTCCATAATAAAAAACCTCCTAAATTTTTTAAAAAAAATTCTTGAGATTTCTCTAATTCTATGATATAATATTTCATAGATAGAGTTAATCTCTAGTCAAAAGATGTGTCCATATATCCGCCAAGATATTGTCATGGGCATATCTTTTATTTTTTTAGGTCTTTTTCAATCAGTTCTACAACATATTCATTAAAACTTTTATCTTTATCTATCAATGCTTTTTTAACTTCTTTGTAAAACTCATCTTCAAGCCTAACTGTCATTGCTTTTATAATAATTCACCTCTCTTTCATGATGTTATTATAACGTAATGACGTAATTAAGTCAATAGTTTTTTACAAAAAAGTTAATATTTTTTTGAGTAAAATAAAAACACCTACCTAAGTAAGTGTTATTTATAAGTTATCACAATTTCACTAAAAGCAATTTGGGTTCCACCAATAGCCAATTTCACATCTATAATCTCATATCCATCATCTTGCATATTATCAATAATATCGTTTATTTTATCTTCATCAATTTTATCTACTGTATGAATAAAAAGAACATGTGCGTTTCCATTTTTTGGTCTTAGTCTATTTCCTATTTCATATGAATTTTTAACACCAAATAGTCCCATATTATCACTCCTTACACTATAATATACATCATTTACTATATTACATTTGTATAGAAAAAAATGTCGTATTTTGTCAAAATAAATATTTTTTCATCGACATTTTTCGACTTTTTATCCTCCTACTATTGCTTCTATATCTTTTCCAGTTTGTCTTTTTCGATTTCTTAAATCATCTAATGTGAAAGGCAAGATTTAACCCTTGCCTTCTACTTCTTTATTTCACTTTATCCAATAACTCTTTCTTCTTCATTTCAAATTCATACTCAGACAAAGCCCCATCTTTATACAGCTGTGACAACCTTTCTATTTGTAGTGAAACATTCTCTTCTGTAACATATCGATGTTCCACCTTCGTTACCGTTCCACTTTCAACATATCTCTCTTGATTTTTCGAAATAATTAATTTCAAAGATGACATTGCATAATTAGCCCCATCACATAATTGCGTATATTTACCACTTGAACAAGACACTCTTCCCTTTATAAAATTAAGCTTTACATTAGGATTCTCAAAATCATCTACCACAATATTAATATATAAACTCGTACAATACTTCTGTGACATTGCCATATTATTCAAAATATATGTATCTACATTATCATTTGTCTTCAATTCACAATCTTTAATATTTCCAAATCCATAATCTTTACCATTTATATTTAATTTATGTTCTTTTTCATTAATAAACAAATCATTACAAACCTTTTTATATCCTTGTCTTAATAATTCATTTTCAAAATTCTTCTTTTCTTTATTTGCTAAATTAATCTTTTTTATTCTTTTAATACAAAAATATTCCAAAAAGATAAATACAATCTCTACCATAAGAAGCGGTGGCATAATCAACATTAGTAAAGAATTAAAAAACAGAAAAAAACCACATAAAGTTGCTAAAAACATATATCCTATTTTTTCTCTCATATATATCCCCCCCCTTTTATCCTATGACCATTTTACTACATTTGTAAAGTCGAATTTTGTCACATTCTGCAAAATTTCGCCACTTTCATTCGACATATTTCGACATCAAGGGGAGTTAATTTCCTACTAAAGCCTCTAAATCTTTTCCAGTCTGTCTTTTTCGATTTCTCAAATCATCCAAAAGAATTTCTCCTAATCTTTTATTTCCTACATAAACAGACAACTCTATCTTTTGATTACTTCCTCCTGCATTCTTCAAAGCCTCTTCTACTGTTTCTCGAATAATATTTTGTGGTGCTGTAATTTCAGGGTTGTTACTTGCTCCCGCATATTCTCCAAATATTGCTACCGTTTCATCATAAGCAACATTACCCTTAGCTAATCTAGGTAATGAAATTTCACTCAATTTTGGAACACTAATATCAATACCAATTACCTTTCCAACTGCCGTCACAACCCCATCTAATGCACTTAATACTTTATTAACTCCGTCGAACAATTCCATTTGCAAATCCCTCAATTCCACCTAAGATTTTATTAATAACACCTTTTATACTGCTCCAAATCCCATTCCATATATTGGAAACCGTTGTTTTTAGACTTGTCCAGATATTTTGCCATGTTGATTTGATATTGTTTAATGTATTTGATATGTTCGCCTTTACATTATCAATTTTATTTTGAATTGTAGACTTTATATTCTCCCAAATCTCTTGTGCTTTTGTTTTTATATCATTAAATTTTTCGGTGATATTATTCTTTATCTCAGTAAACTTACTAACAACCTTATCCTTTAGTTCCATGACTTTACTATAAACTGTAGCTTTTATATTCTCCCACAATTCCTGTACCTTTTCTTTTAAATTAGTAATTTTCTCAATAACATTATTCTTTAATTCATTAAATTTATTAATCACATCTTCTTTCAATTCAATAACTTTATTAACAACATTCTCTTTTATTTCAGTAAACTTTTCCACAACTTTGTCTTTTAATGCTATTGCATTTTCTTTGATTGTATTCCAATGATTAATTAATAAGTATCCAATAGCGATTACCATTCCTATTATTGCTATCACTGCAGCTATTGCTAATACAATTAATGTTATTGGTGAAGTTGCAATTGCTGTCACAATTCCCACAACAGTCATAACTGCGTTATATAATGTCAAAGCAGTTATTAAAGTCATAATTGTTGCTACAATTCCTTCTATTACAGTAGCTGTATTTTCATCTCCAAATAATCCTATTAATATATCATTAATACCACCAATCGCATCTACAATAGTTCGTTTTACTGATTCCCAAATACCTTTCCAATCAATATTTTCTAAAAATATTCGTATAGATTCTCCTACCTGTTGCCAATTTACCTCTTCTAAAAATGAATTTACTGAATTAAATATTCCTTTAATTCCCTCTCCAAACGTTTTTCCAGCAGTTTCCCAATTTACATTACTAAAAAATCCATCAACACTTTTTCCCATTGCCGTTCCAAATTGCTTCCAATTAAAAGTTGTTATAAAACTATAAGCAAAATAAATTACTGTATTTAATGCTTGTGCAAATGTATTTCCTACTTGTTTCCAGTCTACTGTTGCAATAAATCCATTTAAAAACTTAGCAATATTCGTCCCAATCTGTCTTGCTGTCTCTTGAATTTGTCCGCCAAGGTATAGCAGTCATCGCCTCATTCAACTTCTGCCCCAACAAAACTCCTACAGCATACCAATCACCATTTGCAATCACATTACTAGGGTCAATTTTCGATAAATCAAATGACGGTCCAACCGAACCACTGCCTCCGGAACTTCCACTATCTGAACTATCATTATTGGATATGTTATTAAGCTCGTCATGCACTCCTGCCAACTGCTTTGCCTCATTCTTCGCTTTCTTTGCACCACTAGCCACGCCTCCAAATGATTTAGCACTCGCATTTGCAAAAATATTTACCTTAAACAATGCATATACCACACTTTGAATCGCCTTCATTAAATTATAAATCAAATTTGTAATCCAAGAAATAACTGGAGCTAAAGCACTTCCGCAAAGAATTTTTCAAATAATCAATGTTGGTTGCCAACTGCGTAGCATTTGCGTTCTGACTCGAAAGCCAACTACTCGCACTACTACTTAACGTCGAATAAATACTCCTCAATGAAAACAGAGCCCCCGCATACTTCAAAATATGCCCAAGACCCTGTTTCATGCCATTCCCCATCTGTTTAATGTTAGACGTTATTTTTGCAGTTATATTCGGTAACTTACTAAAAGAATTGCCAAATCCACCAATTTGACCTTTCATAGCCTTCAAAACATTACTTACTTTTACAGTTACATCAGTAAATAAATTTTGCTTTGTTTTCGTCTGTTCCACCTCTGCCCCTATACTAGCATAATTCTGTTTTGCTTGTTGTAACTTCTGATTTAACTCTTGTACTTTTTGATTTAATTTTATTTCTTGATTTACTAAATTTTGATATTCTTTGTCTGCTCCTAATGCTTTGTTGACTGTCGGTTCTATTCCTTTATTTCCTAACTCTACACCTTCTGGTGTATACTGTTTCCAAACTTTTTCTTGCTTAACATCCATTTGAGCATATACTTGCTTTAATTGTTCTTTGGTTTGTTCTAGCTGTTGTCGATAATTCATCACACTTGTACTAGCTTTTTCAAATTGTTGTTGTAAGGCCTTATCAGTATTAGAACCTTTTATGTCTCCAATCTTCTGTTTCACCTGTTGAATCGCACTTTGTGTTTTGCTCGCAATGCCTTTCATATCGACCTTATCAAATTGTTCTTGTGCCTGTTTTATCTGTTTCTTAATCTCAGGCACCATTTTTTTAAACTCTCTTAATGCTTCTTCTACTCTTGCTGTCACTATAATTTCTATTTCTTCCGCTACTATTTTTTTCACCTTCTTTCTTTTTAGATATAAAAAAACACCAGATTTCTCTGATGTTTTTTATTATTATTTTTTTCTAAGCTTGTTCTATCATTGGAAGTATTTTATTTTCTTTTAAAATATTATACAAAAATAATCTTCCTTTTTGTGTCCACTTTGTATTCATCTTTACAAATTCTGTTCCATCTTTATGGGTTAAGTCTATGGTTTCACTATGCGTATAACCATTATCGTGATATTTTTCATATAAAAACCATTGTCCACTTTGTTTATATTGTATTCCTAGTTCGTGCAACTTTTCATTCATTTTTTGACTCGACATTCCATAATCTTTTGCTATTGCTGTTATTGTAACTAACCCCTTATTTTTTAATATTTTATCCGTATAATCTGCCTTAGGTTTTAATTCTCCTATTAATTGAAATTGTATAGAATTTTCCTGTTCCAATCTTTCTGTTTTGTTTTCTAGTCTTTGTAATTTATTCTGCATTACTTGCATAGCTTTTAGAATTAATTCATCTTCACTCATGTTTTCTTCTCCTGCTATATAGCCACCTGTTTTTCTTATTGATGGTAGTACCTCATCAGTTACAAAATCTTGAAATTTCCTTGCAGTTTCGTTTTTTGCTTTAAAACATAATTTGTAAAATATATTTTCTGGTACATATTCCAGCATTTCTCCATTTTCGCAACAAGTTGCGAAATTAAATTCTTTTAGATAATTGCTTATGGTTCTCCATCTTATATATTCAACACCATTCTTATTTTCTACAAAACCTAATCCTCTCGAAATATCTTCCAAATTTAATTGTGCTGTTCCCTTTTCGTCCTGATAGCCTCTAACATTTTTTATTATCATAATTTCATTATTCATATTTTATCTTCCTTTCAACAAATTCATTATATCTTCTTGAAAAATAAATTTTTCGTATATTCTATCTACAAATTCTTTTACTTCTGATGTTTTCTTTATATTAAATATTTCTTTTAATGCTACACTTTTGTTTTTAGCATATTTTCTAATTGCCAGTAATTCCGCAATTCTTTCTACCTTCTTTTTGCAATTATGATATGCTTTTATTTCAGTAATGTCTGGAAATATAGCTGTGATTAATATTATATTTAATACACCTTTACTATTAATTAATATTTCTTTTTCAATATTGTCCATTTCATCTCCTACATTCCTAATATTTTATAAATCATACCTAACGTTAATGTTGGTATTATTCCTGTTATTGTTCCTAAGATTAGTACTGTAATTATCTTATCTTTCATTTACAGCACCTTCTTTCTTGTTTAAATACAGTAGTGCTTTTTCAAGGCTAAATCTTCCCTTATTTACACCCCTGTAAATGCTTCCTACCATCTTAAATACTTCTTTTGTACAATCCCTATTGCTTCCTAAATATCCTTCTAATTTTTTTGTTAATTCTTCCATAATAAAATACCACCTTTCAAATATTTTTCTAAACTACTTGAAAAATGGTAATTCTATATGTTATAATTATATATAGAATTACTTCAAGTAGTTCGGTTGAGATAATGTTGTAGTTTGGCGACCGCACATTATCTCTTTTCTTTTTTTAATAAGTCTTGTACATCTAAATCAAATATATTGGCAATTTCTTCTAAAAGTTCAATTTTTACTGTTTTACATCTTGCATTTTCTATTGAATTAATCTTCTCCCTTGAAGTTTTAACTTTTTGTGCCAATTCTCTTTGACTCATTTTTAATCTAGCTCTTTCCATTCGTATTCTAGTAGCATCTACTTGAAACGGTATTAATACATTCATTTCTATCACTCCTCTTCTCTTCTTATTGTGATAATTTTATCACCTTTTGAAAGCACTGTCAATATTTTTTACAAAAAAGTTGATTTTTTTTTCTTTTAGTGATAAAATATAAGTAAGGAGTGTGATTTTAATGTTTTCAGAAAAGCTTAAATCTTTAAGAAAACAACGTGGTATTACCCAAGAACAATTAGCCAATGACTTAGGAATTGGTGTTAGCACTATTGGCATGTATGAAAGCAACATAAGAAATCCTAGTTATAAAGTTCTTAAACAAATTTCAAATTATTTTAATGTTTCGGTTGATTATCTTGTTAATGAGCCTGGGCATAAAGATTCGTTCAATTTAGATTTTTATATTGAACGTATGCAAGAATTGTCTCCCGAAGAAAGGGAAAAAGTTTTGGATTTCATAAATTTTCTAAAAGAACAGTATCATAAATAAAAAACACCTACCTAAGTAAGTGTTTCTATAAACTCATCTCTTTAATACATTGAAGCTTCAATTATCTTAAAAGTAGCATTCTTCATAGCTTCTATTTTATCTGAAGAAATTAAATTAAAAATCTTAAAATCCTGACTCTGTCCAGCGTTTAAATTATTAGCATAAATAGAATCTTGCTCAATTCTTGAACCATCTTCAGCAATAGCTTCTATTGAAATACTAAACGACTTCATTTCAGAATTTTTGTTTGTAACTTTGACTACCAATTGAGTCTCTGTCAACCATTCTCCTTCTGTAACCTCAAATTCTCCTAAAACAACATCCACATCATTAGCAAGTATTTCCTCCGTCTTATTTCCTGATATTTTATCCATATCCTCATTAAATGTATCAATCGTTTCATTTAACGAATCTGCCAATGCTTGTTGTGAATTTACAACCGCAACACATGTTAAAATACAAATAATAAATCCTGCTATAGCTGTTCCCTTACTTGCTCTTTTTATCAATGATACTATGCAAAATAATATTCCTATTAATGCTAGTATAAAAGATAAATTATTAATAAATGGAATAAAAGAAGTACATAAACCTATTATTCCTAATACTAAACCTGCCGTAGCAAAACCACTTTTTGCCCCTCTCATATTTTCCCCTCCTTATACTTTATATTAAAATTATAAGGTCTTGTGTCGAATAATGCAATCTTTTTTCGTCGACATATTTCGACATTAGTTAAATAAATTCTTGAACATTTTCTTCAAAGGAATAACTTTGGGTCTCTTACTCATCCCATCCGCCTGAATCAATTTATTCGTCACCGCCTCTTGTAAAACCACATCCGACTTAAAACTCTCATTCTTTCTTATCGAATTAATCTCACAAAAAAGCACAACCTCTCGATAACTACACATCCAAAATTCATCCGGTTTCATTCCAAAATAATACGCCAAAGCCTCATAAGAATACACCAACTCCTCAACATTCTTACTAATTTCAATATTACTAACAATATCCTCTAACCCTTGTACCCTCTGAACTCTTTTTCTGCTACATTGCTGATTGCTTTTTCTGCTGAACTTTTTATAATTTCGTTCATATCGATTGACATATGATTTTTCATTTTTGCTTGTAATTCCTCTTCTGTCATCTTCTTGTTGAAAAAACCCATTTCATTGATACTCTCCGCAATTTCTACAAATATATCTCCATATGTCTTTTGGTTTTTTTCCATATATTCATCTAAGAAATCATATACTTCATCTACATTCTTAAATGCTGATAATCCAGAATCATTATCTTCTCCAAATACTAATATGATATTTCCTAATGCATCTATATTATTTTCACTTAATGCATTAAAATATATATCTTCAAAGTTCTTACCATTTAATAATTTTGTTACTTTTACTATACTTCTAGTTCTATAAACTAAATTTACTTTTTTATTATCTGTTTCTAATATCATTTTTTACTCTCCTTTGCAAAAGAGAGCAAGCTTATGCTTGCTCTTGTATTTATTCTGTTGGAAAACCGTCGCTTTCCTCAACTTTTGTTGTTCTATAAAGTGTTACTTTATCTTTCAGAAACTCGTCAACTGAAATTGTATCACCAATGACAGTAAGACTTCCTTGGAATGTTTTTACAAGTGGTTTTCCTTCCACTTCTGCTGTATTGTCTGGATATTTCAAAAAGAAATATAAATCTTTCTTTTCAATCGCTTTTAATCTTTTATGCTGTGTTTGAGTGTAATAAACAGGTACCTCGACGCTTCCTGCTTTTGTCTTCCCTGGTCTTACAAATTCATAATCGATATCTACTGCACCACCTGTAATCTGTTCTGGCGCTTCTTCTAATGCCGGAATCTCCTCCGTATAACATATTTGTGTTCTCTCCCCTGTTTTCGTCTCTGCATACCACAATGTCGACAACGTACTAATATCTGGCATTAATTCTTTTGTTGTGCTTGTTGTTTCACTCATTTTTTATTCCTCCTTTATTTTATAAAATCAAAAGAGTCCGTTATAGCATTATAACGAACTTCAAAAGTTATTGTAATTCCATATTTTTTCGTTATGGAATCAAATATACTTGTACTTGTGTTTGTTCTGCAAAAATTCATTTCTCTTAAAACTTCTTCTACTTCATTTGTCATTTCCATGCATTTTCTTTGGCTTTTATCGTAACAAGTTATAGACACTTGAAAAGTTGATTTTATTGGAAATCCATTTTGTGTTTTATTAACTAATTTTAAAGGATTGTGTAATTCTGTACAAGGAAATATGCTCTCTGTTGTTGGATTTGTTAATATAGATTCATAATTCAAAGTCTCTAACTTTTCATAAACCCAATCAGATACTTGTCTTTCACTTAAATCTCTCATTTGCATACCTCTCTCAACATTTCTTCTATTTTCTTTTTCACAATTTCCACATTTTCATTTCTCGATTGAAACTCACCATCCGTCAAAAAATGATTTGCCTTACTTCCTCTTGCTACATAGAATTGATTATTTCCTATTGTAACAATCGGATAATTCAAACTACGTCCAACTTTATTCACTGGAATATACCACTCTGTATAACCAGACTCAATAAAATGCTTCGTCCTTCCAACATGCTCCTGTTCAGCAAATCCACCAGTCCCAAAATATTCAAACCATAAATAAGACTGTCCAGCCTCTGTCATAAATTTACTAGGGTCAGCATACACACGACCGTTTCACTTCTTTAGTTGACATATTCACCATTTCACAAATAATTCCTTGTTCATTGTGACCGTCTTTCTAATCTTATCGCATATCCACGAATATTTTTTATGACATCCTCTATACTCTCTGACACACTTCCAACCAATTGACTCGTTATCCTATCCAATCGCTTAAAATTATGTTTCATCTTAAACTTTACACTAATTCCCATTGTATTTCTCCAAACGATACATATTTGTATTACCAATTTTACTTTGGTCTAAAACTCGATACTCTGGAACAAAATGACTACTCTTTGAAATATCCGTTAAAGATACCCCATAACCATTTTCAATACAATAATTTTTATTTGTTCTAGCCTTATAAATATTATAATTAACTTCTCCACTTGATTTTCTATCTAATTCATTAATATCATTTTGCAAATTCAAAAAAGCAGTAGAAACAAATTTCCACGTCTTTTTTATTTCCCCATGGTCTTTTCTTTCTTCTGCTTTACTAACAAAAACCTTACTTAAATTTCTTAGTAACATCATTTCAGCCTCCTAACACCATTTTTAATCATATTAGAACGCATCTTATCCACAATGTCCTCAAATGAATTAGAAATACTCCCTTCGACATTCGAAAGTAATCCTTCTGCACCTCTTGTCAAATATTCAGATCTTACTGCCTTACTAATGTATGGAAATAACTTTTCATCATTACACTCTCGATTTGAAATATCGCAGGCAATAGAAGTTATCTCTTCAATTAACTTCTTCAATACTTCATCTGTATTTTCAACATAATTAGCCCCTAAAATTGGCTTTATTCTACTTAAATAATCTAAAATTACTTCGTTTTTCTTTAACATTCCATTGCCTGCCTTTCTATTTATTTTCTTGTGCTTCTTTTAGTTTTATTTCTTTTTTTATTTCTGTATAAAACTTAGATTGTTTCATCTCTTCTTCCATAAATTTGGAAGTTGGAATAAAGACATTTCCATTTTTATCTTTAAATTTCATATCTTATTCCTCCTATCCTTTAGATACAATTCGAGCAATCGCAATTTCTTTATGATTATAATAATTTCCATCAGAACCTTTTACCAAATCCCAATTTTCGCCATTGGCTAATTCTTCATCTGTTGGCGAATCCGTTGCTTGGCTAGTCATCAAATAACTTATGCCATGTGGCATAAATACTTTCCTTTGTCTTTCATATAAGTAATCTTTATCATTGTCAGCATCTCGGTCCATTTCGTGAGGCATCTTTGCTCCAATATCTTCATAATCAAAAGCCCCCTTACCAAACACATAAGTAACAAATTTAGGTGTTTCACTTTTTGAAGCTTCATAATAGTTTCCAATGCTTCCTACAGCTGGACTTTCTACTGCTGTATATTTTACATTAGTACCTGTTCCAGATTTGGTATAATATGCCTTACCTTCTATTATCACTGTATCTGTTGTTTTTGCATATACTGTTTCATATTCTTCCGTAATTTCATCATACTCAACCACTGTTTTACCATTCCAAGTATATAAATTCAATTCCCTCTCGATTCCATTTGGATCCGTATATCTTAAATTCTGAATTAATTTTTTGCCTTCTAAGTTTGTTACAATTGTTGAATTAGCAATCACTACTGCAAATTTCCTTCTTCTGTCTCCGCAAGCTTTTTGTAATGCTGTATTCAATGTTGTCTCTTCAATAGAGCTGTTCGTTTCTCCTGATATATCGTAAGTATGTTTCTCAGCAAATTCTTTCCCAGCATCTGTTGTAATACCAAATATTGCTTTTGTTATAATTAATAAAACATCTTCCCAAGCACTATCCCAATAATCTGACAATTGTGCTGCAATTTGACTCATAAAGTCTTTTTTGGATGTTACATCATATGTAAAATCTTCTTCGAAAAATTTATCTTTTCTGCCAATCACAACCACACCTTGTTTGTAAGTCGGCAATGTTTTTCCATTATCATACTTTGTTTTTCCATCATAATTGACTGGTTTTCCATTCAGTCTTCCTACCATTGGAATTACTCCATAAACAGAACCAGTCTGTGAAGAAAATAACTCCCTAATTTTACTATTTCCTTGCAATACTCCTGACTTTATCAGTAAATTCAACCTCTCCTGTGGTATCGTATCATAATAAGCTCCAAATGCTCTTTCATTAAAATATTTTTGATTAAAAACTCCCTTATTCTCTGTCATATTTTTTTCCTCTCTTTCTCTATTTTTAATTTTTATACTTCGGTAAATTACATAGTTCTTCATAAGTCATTTCACTTTCTGACTTCTGTGTTCCTTTGTAATCTCCTGTTTGTGGTGGTGTTTCCCTAGAATATTCATTTATCGCTATTTCTCTTTCTTTTTTTACTGCCTTTTCTAAAACTCCTAGCTTGTTCTTTATTGTTTCTGCTGTTTCGTATTCAAAATTAATCGTACTTACAATATCTAGTGAAATACCTTTTTCACTCGCTTGTTTGATAGTTTCAGTTCTTAAATTATCGATCGCATTTTGTTTTTCTGCTTTTTCTGCTCTTTGCTTCCATTGCTCTAGCTCATAATTTCTTTTTTGTTCTTCATCCATCTTAGCGAGTTTTTCTGCTTCTGCTTGTTTCGTTTTGCTTTCTTCTTCCCATTTTGCTTTAGCATTAGCTACTGCAGTTTGCATAGCTTGTGTTTTTTGACTATCCACAAACGATTGAAATTCCTTATTCGTCTTCATCATTTCTGCATAATCAATTTTGCTTTCTGTTGCATTATCTGCCCCAGCGTTCTCTGTTGTTGCTTCTGCCCCAACATTCTCTTTTTTCCCATTTTCCATTTTTACTCCTTGTCCCAATTTGTTCATTCAAGCCCAAATTGTAACTAAAATTTCGTTTCTTTTATTACGCCTAACCACGATAAAACGGCAACAAAAAAAGAAGTGGTCGACTTCACTTCTTTTCAATCTATAATTATAAAAATTTATAGCTTATTTGTAAATAATTTGAATTTTTACATAAAGTATTGATATTAACCTAATTTATAGTATAATTAATTATTAATGAAATCGGTTTCAATCCCTTTGGATATATAGTCGGTTTCATTTTCTTTTATAAACACCCTTAGCCTATTTATTTAATTCTTTTTCTAAATATATTTTATATTGTTCTATGCTATCGAAATCATCCCAGTTAAATCGTTTAGGATGTTTTCCATTTTTCTTCTCACATTTTTCAAATAATTCTTTTATTGTCTCATTTAATATATTTTTCATATTTTCTAATTACTTCCTCTTTTATATTATTTAAAGATGTTATCTCGCCTATCACATCTAATGTTTTTGTATTGTCATTCAAATAAGCTGACATAATATTAGCAGACAATTCACTTTTAACATTATTTATGTCGTACCAATAATCGTAATCATGTCCATATCTTCCAGCTATATTGTCATAAGTTAAACTTGAAAAGATGTCTCCTAAAGTCATATTTTCAAAATATTCTTTATCTTTGAACATATCTATATACTTTTGGCTATTAGAAACAATATAATTCTCCGTTCTTCTTAAATCGTTTTCCATATTTAATTTATCACTTATATTATTTCTTTTATCAATTAAGTGTATTATCTCATGTGTTAAACTTTCTCTCATATCATAACCTTCGAAATCTTTGTGAGTTGGATTTATTATTATTTTATCCTTATCTATATTGTAATACATAGGTTTTGAAGCAGTATTATCAATTAATAAGTTATCATCTGTTAAATATTTATTAAATAGTCTCTTGACCTTTTTGTTTAGTTTGGTATTTTTAATTAATGGTTCTATATCTTTATCAATTCTAGGTATATTAAAATTATACTCTTTTTCTTCCTCTTTTGCAATAGTCGGCAAATAAGTAATTGTACTTCTACACCAATGAAATCCGTCATTAATTGGTGGCAAATTCAATCCCACAACCAATCCATAGCAACGATATTTAACTAGGCTTCCATTTGTTTTGCTATATCTATAGAACTCATTCCAATCATCTAAAAAAAACTCTTGTCTATTCAAGCTTTGACATTCTTTTGTTGTCGCTTCATCTTCAATTGATATAAATTTACATTTTGCTTTCTCATCAAAACAATATATTCCTTGCATCTTTGCTTGGTTATTTAAACCTATTAGTGTTAAATCAACATCACCAGAGATCTTATCCCCATTTATGCATAACTTTGCATTTTGCTGTTTTTTTATAAGATTTTGAAAAATAGCATCCTCAATTTGATTTTCTTTATTCTGCTGAATATTTATTACACATTGTCTGTAAATTTGTTCTGCATTATATTTTATAGTAGCCTCTACATATTGCTTCCAAACATAACCCTTACTATTAGGCATATCCAATAAACTCAAAAAAACAGCATCTGGTATCACAGACACTATTTTCTTTTTCCTCAACGTTTCATTTACCTCTTCTTGCCCCTGCTCATAATAGTAATTAGCCACATCCTTAAATAAATTCAACTCCGTTTTATTCACTTTGCTTTGTTCTTCTATATAAGCACCATATATCAACAATTCTAATATTTCACTATTCTTAACCCTTGTTCTCCTATATACATTACTTGCCAATATTCCAAAATATCCATTCAAAAGTCCAGCATCCTTCATCTCCTCTATATAAATATTCATTCTATTTTTCGTTTTATTATCTGATATATTATACAAATTATCTGATGTAAAATGATATGTATCAAATATCATTTGTAATCTTTCTTGCTTTTGTTTACTTACCCTATTATAAATCCTCTTCAATTCACGCATCTTACCGATTATGATGTTGCCAATATTCCATCTACAACACCTCTATTCCTTCTTTAGTTGACGATTCACTTGCTTTTCTTGATTTTTCTTATTATCTGCTGTTAACTTCTGAGCTTTTTGCTGGTCTGTCAAATCTGTTACTTCCATCTTATTATTTTTGTTCTCTTCCGTGTTCCTATTTTTTTCTTCCTGTACACCAGCTTGTCCCATCATTTGCATTTGCTCTAAATTCTTTTCAATATTCTCTTGATTCTGTAAATCCATCTTCTCCAACTCTGACTTCGCATCCAAATCCATATTCAAAGCATTTATAACCGTCTCATCACATACTAATCCACGTATCTTTAACGCATTTGTGATATCTGTTGCCTTATCAGATGGTACATTTCTCTGCAACTTCACCTCAATATCTCGAAAATCATAATGTTTTCCTTTATCTTTATTAAATTTATTCAAAATAATCTCCCAACGTCTCAAAAGTCCCTTCTTAAATTCTCCCTCAAATGTTGCAATATATTGTTGTAAACTAAAAAACTTCTTTTCCAATGCACTATTGTTATCAGCACTTGTAAACCCTAAATCAGTCATATTAGGGCAAAATGAACATAAGCAAATAATATCCATCAATGTTTTTTTATGATTTTGTAAAGCACTATCATTTACATCTTTTAAAACCCAATAAACATCTCCGCCTTCTCCCAAATACCATGTTTTACTTTGCCTTTTGTATTCATCTTCCTTTATTCTTGCTGGATTTAATATTTCGTTTCCATTTTCATCTATTATTGTTAGTGGGGTATCTGTTTCATAACCTTTTACTACCAAAATTGCTTCGTCATTATATTTGAAAGTGTTCCTTGAGTTTTGTATAACTCTTTCATATGACTGTATAACACTAATAACTGGTTCAAATATAGCTAGTCCATCTTCTTGCTCTATTGCTGTTGCAGGAATATCATCATCCCACAACTTCGGCTTTCTTTCTTCTTCCTTCTCTTTAAACAATGATTCACCCTTATACTTTATTTCATATTCAGGCATCCCAAACAAACTCCTCTTTTCAGGCGTATCATAATAATATCGTTTTCCATTTGACGTTATTATTTCAACCATATTTTGATACTCACCATTTGCCATTGTAGTTTGTATAATTCTATAAATACCTATTAGTTGTTTCGGCAGTGAATAATCCCAAATCGCAACCGTCTCCAGAGCATCACTCCTTGCAATTGTTATTTCTCCTGTATTTTTATCTTTATAATATATTTCATAACACGCTCTCTTCACCAAAAAATCCAAAACTAAATCAAAAAAATGAGAACAATCATCATTATAATCTACAATATGACTAATCAACTCCTCCATTTCTTTTATATCCTGTTCTTTATTAGTAGCTTTATCAAACAATTCTTCAATAATTTTGTTTCTATCTTTATCAAAAGCTTTAACTTTATAAATAGGTGCTTTTCCTCCAAAATATCCTGCACTCATAATAGATATGTATCGTTCCAGCGGTACTTTTATATTTTCGTCTGATAAACTCGCTATTTCTTCATCTGTTAATTTTCTTCGGTATATTTCATATAATTCTTTTCTTGACTCTAATTCTCTTTGAGCTTTAAAAAATATATCCGTTACTGCATTTTCTGTTTCTAGTTTTTCTCTGCTATATCTTAACATTTTATCCTCCTAATTTATTTTTATTGCTGACTCTCTTCTCGTTTCTAAAACATTTGTTGGTTTTGGGTTTTCATATACTCCCGTCAAGCAATCCTCTGCGTCATCATGTTCGTTTTTTCCATCTCTAATATAATGTTTCACATGTCTCGCAAATTCTGAAAATCTATCCTCCCAATTCATTGGGAAATAGATATTATTCATAACTGCTGTCGAATTGCTTAATATTCTTGCCTGTTTATTTTCACTTTGATGAAACCAATGTATCTTAGTATGCAAATTATTTAATAATTTTAGTTCTCTTTGTACATTCCTTGCAAATCCTCGACCACCATTATTACTCTCTATATTAGCATATCCAACATGGTCTTTCGTCATCATTTTAGCAACTAGTGGTTCTGTAATTTCCATAGCTTCTTGTGTGTATACAATATCTAAAATATAATATTCTTTGTTATACATTAAATAGTCTATTGAACACAAAAAATCACTACCCTCATCAGCAGTATCTGTATAATTCATAATATAATGTGCCGGTGGCAATTTTTCATATGTTTTAAACTTACTATATAATCTATTTTTAATATCAATTGGTTCTTGCTGATAATTTGCATATATAATATCCTTATTCATGTTCTTTGTCTTGAGTTCATAATCTTCTCTACTTAAAACCTCTTCACACAACATCAAGCCATCTTCTTGTACCGCTTTATAATTAATATGCCTCACATTATCATAATTTTCTAGTATATATCCTGCTAAGTCCATACTTGCCCATCTAGTCATAATTATAATTAGTTTAAATCCATTTTCTGTTCTTGATAACATTGTATTATTAAACCACTCTATTTGTTTTTGTAGTACATTTTCGTTATATGCTTCTTGCACATTTTTTATCAAATCATCAATTATCATCAATGTACAACCAAATCCCGTTGCCGTTCCCGTTGGAGACGTTGCTAAGTAATTAGCTTGTCCACTCCCTTCTAACGCCCACTTACTACTACTCGCCTCTCCATATTTTATTTTTGTGTTTGGAAATATATCATTATATACAATTACTCCTTCTGTTCTCTCTGATGCAATTGTATCTCTCACAGATTTTGCAAACGTACCCGACAATGTTTCATTATACGACCCCGTCATTATTTTTTCATCAGGATTTATTCCCAATACCCATTCAACTAATTTTCCTGATGTTCTTGATTTTCCATGTCTTGGTGGCATATTAATTACACATATTTTTTCATCACTATTATAAAAATCTTGTAATTGATTACATACATCTTTCAAAAATATTCTATCTTCCTTATAAAAATCCGATGCCATCAATTTACAATATTCAAAAAAATCACGTCTAGCCAATTCTAGATATGCCTGTTTTTTTAATTCTTCCTTTAATAAACTATTCATCTTCAATCAACTGCCTTAATTCTTCCGTTGTCAGGTCTGTAAATGGATTATTTATATTTCCACTATGTTGTATTTCTTGCTTTTCTCTCCACTTACTAGGCCTTCTATTCTTTAACCAAAATATCTGAGCAGTTGTATTTCCCTCTAAAGCTGTTTTCAATAATGCATTCTCTACTTCATAATCAACTATTTCTTTTCCTTTTTTTAGGGACTCAGAAAACTCGGAATATCTCTTCTTATATTCGTAAAAAGTATCTTCGCTTATATTTAAGTTATTCGCTATTTGTTTATCAGTCAATCCGTCTCTAGCCCAACCTTCCACTAACATTAATTTATTCTTAACTTGTTCCCATTTTGATTTTGCCATCTACACACCTACTTTTTATTGTTTATTAACTTTCTAATACATTCTGCTATACTTACAGCAATAGCAATTATAATGCATGCAATTATTGTTGCACTTATTATTGCACACACAATCAATATTGGACTTAATATAATCGTTATCAATATCAAAATAAAATCAATCATTTTTTATCTCACTTTCTTAAAATTTCTTTATCGAATATTGTCAAATTATGTCGACAATTATCAATTATTCTTTCTCTTTTTTGTGATATGATTTATAAGTTACACAAAAGAAGAAAGGTGGTGATTAACTTGCCTAATAATTCATTGTCTCAAGATGAAGAGGAAGCATTAACTATTATTTATGAAAGATATCTTTTACAAAAATCTACAAATCCTTCGGACTCTTATTATTACAAGATTTTTGAAGTAATCTCATTATTTCCAGATTATAACAATAATGATATTATGCCTACTCTCATAAAACTAAGTATTAAAAGAATTATAAGGCTCTTTAGTGACAAACGTTTAATGGTTAACGAAAAAGCAATTCCTTACATAGAAAAACATTTGAAAAAAGGCTTGAAAAATCAAACATGAAAAATGCTAAGCAATTCGCTTAGCATTCCATTGTTAATCTTTATTTTTCAAATACTTCACAGAACATTCTCTTAACGTTCTATTCTTAGTACATTTATCCTCATAAAATTTACAATCTTTACACATTCTTTCAATCATCAACAAATCTTCTTTACTGTAATATTTATATTGAATTTCTCTTTTTTCTTTATCATTCATTTGTAATCACCTGCTTATAATAAAAAACATAAGCCACTAGAAAACTTATGTTTAACAAAATATCAATAAATATTGAAAGGAAACAATGAAGGAACATCGTCTATTGCATATTAAGTTATCTAGTATCATTAATATGCAATAAAAAAGAACTACTCTTAATAAATAGCTCTATCGAACAAACTTTTCAAAAATAATGTCAATTTTTGTGTTGACTTATAATTTACATTTTGATATATTATAAATAATTGTTTAATTAATCCTTCTCAGTTGGGTGCATAGATTAATATTTGACATCTTGCATTTCAACTATTAGTTTATGCACCTAACTCTCGCAAGATGGTTGGTGCAAATAATTAAGAAGGAGGTGTAATATGGGAACTAAAGAAAATAGCAATGATGTTGCTGTTAAGTACTTAGGCAAATCCCTTCTTGCAGTTATAATTGGAATTATAATTTGTTTTTTAGCCACTATTGGTTATAATACATATATTTCAATTTCGCAAGAAAAAATTGAAGTTAATGCAAGTAACATTAACTCCAATTCAATTAAACAATGATATTGAGTGAAGGCTTAGCCTTTGCTCATTTTTTATTATATTATTACATTTATTCATTAGTGTCAATAGATATTAAAAATTTAATCTAATTGTTATATTTTTGTAACAATTTTGTAACATTATATTAGCTTTTTTACAATAAGTCAATACTTTTTTACTACTTTATACGATTTTATACTGTTTTAGTATCTACCTATATTATACAGCATTATGTCAATTTTGTCAAATTTATTGCAAAAATTTATATTGCAGTCTCGGGTTTGCCCACTTTCATGAGCGACTGCATAAAGATTTAATAAAATTGAATTTACAACTTTACTTATACTAATTATAACATGTTTTTTAATTAAATTCCGCCAATTTTCCGCCAACTTTTTTAAATTCTTCATGAACTGCATAGATCAATTCTCTCTTTCTTCTTTCAAATGTTCTTTCAGACATACCATTATTGATTATTTCCCACTTTGTTTTGCTTTTAACAAAAGCCTCTTCAAATATATGTTTACTATCTCCATTCACTAATTCTAATGCTTGTCTTACTATTTTATATTCTTTTAAAGTTTTTTGTAGTTCTTTATCTTCTTGTAGTTTTATGTATTGATTATATACTGTATCAGATATACTGTAAGGTGCTTTAGGCATACCATCTATATTGATAGCACTGGCTGACATTATATTTGTTCTTAAATTTAATATCTTTATACAATTATAATTATATCTTTTAAGCATTCCTACTGCTCTATTATAATCTTCTTTGTTTAATCTCATATCTTTAGTTTCTCCTTACCTCTTCTAAAATAATTCTCTCCACATAAGCCAAAGCTTCATACTTCGTCATAAATCTTTCATGTCTGTGCCTTCTATCATATCGTACAATCTTTATTCTTTGATTATACTCTCGTCTATATATTTCCGCCACTTGATATTTACTTAATCCACTTCTCCAAAATTTTATTATCTCCTCATCTCTCATATCGTTATTATTTACACAATAAAATCTTTATATTTATTTTCATAACTTACTTTATAATATACTATCTCTTTCGTTAATCTTAATATCATAAACTTAACAAAACTATCTGTTCGCACTATTTCACTACGTTTCTTTTTAAAATCATAATATTTTATTTCATATTTTTCTTCCATCATGTCTCTCCTTTCAAGTCTTTTTCATTTAGTTTTCCTCACTTTCTTTGTAATATTCTTTATTTTCTTCTTAAAAAACTCTTCTTATCCCCCCTCTATTTGCAATCACAATTATCAATTGCAAGTCCTCTTTCGTTTATCAAATCTTCCAGCATCTCACATCGATTTATATAGACAGCTTTTTCTTCTGCCTGCTCTATATTGTTTTGTTTTAGTTGCTTTATTTGTTCTTCTTTTTCAATATTTACTTTATTTGCATAAATCAATGTACAGATTCCCATAAATAATCCTATCATCATAAATATGTATACCCATAACTTTATTTTAATTTCTTTTTTCATATTACTTCTCCTAAAACATTATTTTCACATACTCTTTATCTTCAACTATTTGTAATTCAATCGTTTTATTCAACTCCTCATTCAATCCTCTTATTATCTCTCTTATCTTTTCTCTTTTACTTTTCTTGTCATTCAAATAACTGTATTCTTTTATTAATTCACTCATCTTGCATCTGCATTCATGAGTAATTAATATATTCAAGACTTCTTTTTTATCTTTTTTCGTTATTAAAAACATTTATTTGTTCTCCTCTTATCCAGTAAAGCTCTCTCTTGTAAGTCTCACATAACAATTTTAACTTATCTATGTCATACAAAAGTCCTTCACAACCTGTACAATCTTTTTCAAACACTTCACATCTTCCTTGCATATTCAGCATCCTACCCCAATATTGGAATATGTTCCATATTTTCACTAACAACATCATTCAAATAATATCTCTTAAACATCACAGACTCACCATATCGATTCTTCTTATTCTCCCATTCCGTCTTAAATTCATATCCCTGTTCTTTCAATTCTTTCACTCTAGTTGCAAACTGCGTAATTCCCAAATCCTCATAAGCCTCCCAGCTCGTTATGCTTCCAAATTCTCTTATGTATTTTAATATTCTCTCCCTCTGTGTCATCTTCATCTATACTCCCTCCTATTCCTTAACAATTAACAATCCTCTTGCAATTAACTGACAAATAATCGCTTTTCCTTCATCACTTAACTTTAAAAAACTACTTTTACTTAATTCTACTTTCATACTTTCTCCTATTCTCAGGCAAGTGAACGAAACTCACTATTTGCTTTATTAAATAATAATCTCACTTTTCCCACACTTCCCGCTCTTTGTTTAGCAACCTTTGCCACCACAACTGGATTCTCTGCCTCCTCTTGTCCTTCTTCTTGATACAAAAAAATTACATTATCCGCATCCTGTTCAATTGCTCCACT
Source organism: uncultured Clostridium sp. (assembly GCA_947647595.1). Lineage (GTDB taxonomy): Bacteria > Bacillota > Clostridia > TANB77 > CAG-508 > Scatovivens. The sequence goes on from CANSKZ010000014.1 coordinate 29,870, forward strand.
TTCTCTTAACTCAGCTAGACTTGGTTCATTTCGATTTGCGTTTCGATTCAACTGACACAAACCAATAATCGGTATTTCTAACTCCAAACTCAATAACTTCAACGTCCTACTTATATCAGCAACCTCTTGTTCCCTATTATTAAATCTTCTAGCATTTTTTATCAGTTGTATATAATCTATAATCAATAAATCTAACTTATTTTTATTTCTCAACTGCCTTGCTTTCACCTCAATCTCTTGTATCGTCCTAACCTTTGAAATAATATGAAACGGCAAATTCTTTAAATCTCCACATATATTCGCAATTCTTTCAAAATCATCATCTTCCAATGTTCCAGCTCGTAGCTTATAGCTATTCACTTTCCCTATTCTCGCTATCATTTTTTGAATCAATTGTGTTTCAGACATCTCTAAACTTATCATCCCCACATCAAGTCCTTTTCTAGCAATATGTTCTGCAATCTGCAATGCCATCGTTGTCTTCCCTACTCCAGGTCTTGCCCCAATTATTGTCAACTCTTGTCTATGCAATCCCAACAAAATATTATCCAAATCCAGCAATCCCATATATAACGAAAAATCTGATCTTTGTTTATAATTATTCTCAATCTCTCCCATTGTCTTTATCACTTGCTCCAGAAATGTTTTGCTACTTTCTTCTCTGCCCTCAATTTGAGTTAATTGTTTTATTGTTTTTTCAATTAAATTGTCCATATTTTCAGTATCTATTACAGTACCTTTTGCTCTTTCCATCAACTCACAAAATCTTCTTTTTTTACTATACTCAATCAACTTGTTATACGCAATATCTGCTGACATTCCAAAAACATATTCCCCTAAATCAGATATATATTGAATTATTTGTGCATTATTTCCTCGTATTTTCTCAGCAATACTCAAGATTGATATTTCACCCTTCTCAGTTTTTAATTGATTAATTGCCACTATAATCTTTCTATTTCTATCACTCACAAAATCTTTTTCATTAACATTAAAATCCATCTGCTCAAAAATCATATAGAACAATACTGCTTTCTCAATTTCCTCATCAAACATTCTTTCTCCTTTCTCTTAGCAATCTTTCATATTCTTCATCTGTTAAGCCTTCTGTATCAATCGCTTTATATTCCACTTTCTCCAGTTTCTTATATCCTTCCTTTCTCGCCCAATTTCTGATTGTCGCCAAATGGTCTTTATATTTCTTCCCAGTAGATTGAATATAACCATCTAAACTCTGAATACGTTTCTCATAATCATTTGGAAACTCATTTAACAACTTCTCATATTGTTCATCATCCAATTTTACATTTTCATATTCTCCAAACTTTTTTATATTTTTTTTATTTAATTTATTATTTAGTTTCGTTTTATTTAGTTTATTTAATGTGCTCACTTCATGTCCGCCTTGTGTATTATCTTGTGTATCATCTTGTGTATTATCTTGTGTAACAAAATCAACACTCAAACTTTCTTGTGTATCATTCTGCGTATCAAAACTAACAATCACATATTTTCCTGCCTGATTAGATATTCCTTTTTTATACTTTATATATCCTTTTTGTATTAATTCATTTCTAGCCCTATCTAATGCCTGTCTGCTTAAACTAATAGAACCACAGATTATTAGATTAGGTACCGTAAATTCCTTTTTCCAACAAAACTCATTGTCTTTACTCAATAAATATACATAAAGACATACAGCATTTGAACTTAAAGGATTATTAGGTAATAATCTCCAAAATGCGTTCAATTGTTTAATATAATCCATGTTAATTCTCCCTTTCTCTAGTATCTCAACAATCTTTTCCAAATTCTTTCAAAAACAACTCTGCATCATACTTCGTATTAAACTTCGCCCTCGCCAACAACCTCAACTGCTTCTTCATATCCTCGCTATTTTCCACTTCTGTATGACATCTTCTGCACAAATAATACACCATTCCATACTCCATACTCTTCTGCCTTCTACAGCCCCCAAACGCCTCATGCTTATCCAAATTTTCTTTTGTCTTGCATAAATAGCATTTCTTCCTACTCTGCAATATACTAAAACGCCTTCTTTCCTTTTTTGCTAACTTACTACTTTTCTGTCTTATCTGTCCTATTCTCTGTTTCTTTTGTGGTTTTGGATAAGGATTAAAGCTATCTTTTAA
>CANSKZ010000015.1 GCA_947647595.1 uncultured Clostridium sp.
TCCACCAAGCCATTCACAAAAACCAATCTTATAATTCCCAGTAGAACCAACCTGACCTACTGTAAAAACATCAATACCATATTTACATATATCATCTATTTTCTGCCCTTCATATTCCTCTATGACTATTTCATCTGCTAATCCTGTATCCTTTACAGCTTTTACTCTTTCCATAAGAGATTGTTTAACATTTATTTTTCCACGCTGTTTATCAAAATCATCGGATGTAATTCCAACCATTAAATAATCTCCTAGTTGCTTAGCTCTTTCTAATAGTCTAATATGTCCATGATGCAATAAATCATAGGTTCCATAAGTAATTACTTTTTTCATCTAAAATCCTTTCTATAATTTTCCTCTTTTTTTCATGTCTTGAAATGCATTAATAAGAATGGTGTTATCTTTTTTGGTTAAATCTCCTATATGCCCAACTCTGAAAATTTTATCTTTTAACATTCCTCCATTCGGACAAATCCAAATATGATAATAATCCTTTAGTTCCACGAATATATCATAAGCAGAAACGTTTAATGGGTGAAGTGCTGTCACAGCATTTGACGGAGAATTTGTAATAAATTCAACTGGTAAATCTTTTATTCTTGTTCTGAAATCTATTGCTAAATCATGAATTTTCTTACTTTCAAACTCTACTCCACCATTTTGATCAATTTCTTTTAATCTTGCATGAATTTGCCTTATAATACTAACCGCAGGAGTAAAAGGTGTTTGCCCTCTTTTTTCATTTTCTAATGCTACTTTTAAATTCAAATACAAACATTTAGGATTATTTTGATAAACTCTATTGACAGCATTTTCTGATAAGACAATGATTGAAATACCTGGTGGACAAGCCAATGCCTTTTGAGAACCCGTTATCATAACATCTACATTGAGTGCTTTCATATCAAATGGATCCGCTAAAAAAGAACTAATCGCATCTACAATTAAAAATAAATGATTTCTTTTGCAAAATTTACTAATTTTGTCCATATCATAATGCACACCTGTTGAAGTTTCATGAGCATTTACTATAAAGGCTGTATAACCTTGATTCTCATACCCTTTTAAATCTTCTATTTCTAAATTTCTTCCTGTCTCTAACTTAATTTCGCTATACGGTATCTTGTAAATATTGCATAAATCTACAAATCTTTGTCCAAAACTACCTCCATTTACAATAATTGCTTTATCCTCTGTTGTTAAAGTATTCATAATTGTAGCTTCCATTGAAGCTGTTCCAGAAGCAGTTATAAAAACTACTTTACTATTTTCAGGCGCCTTCGATAGCTTTTTTATCAATGTTTCATTTTCAAACATCATTTCAGAAAATTCTGTGGTCCTAAAATAGGGAACTTGTTCTGCACCTATATTCCTAATCATTTCACTTGATTGAACTGGTCCAACTGTAAAATTAAGCATCTTTTTTTGCATTCTTCTTGCCTCCGAAATTTATTTTTTATATTCCAAATAAATATTTTTTGTCTATTTCCCCAAACATACTTTGAGTATAACAATTTAAAACTTGGTTTCTGATACCATTTCTTACATAATTTCATATAATTTATATCTTGACTCATTAAATCTTTCATAAAGTTAGTTCTTTTTTCATTATAGGCTATCGATTTTCTCAATGGACTTTGGTATTTTAATGCTGTTTCAAAATCTAACTCATGCCCATATAATCTCTTTTTAGCTGATTTAAAGCATTCTATCCCTTTTTTCGTATTGCAAATAATCAAAGAAGCTCCACCATTATTTCCATATAGTTCAGGACAATATAAATGAATTCCCCATAAATCGCCTAATGTTATATCTGCTACTCTTTGTGTACTTGTAAATCGGCAGTGATAACAGGAAGGTCGACTCATCAAGTGGTTTAGCCATATATTCCAAAATGGATTAAACCATCTATCTTTTTTTATCCTCTTTTTATTCTTCAAAACAACTTGCATAACTTCAAAATCCCATTTCCCATGCTTTATATATCCTATATTATGTGTATTAGTATAACGATAATCTAACTTTTCAATTTGAGAATGATACTTATTTTCTAGATAATCTTCATATTTCTTAATAAACAATGAACTTGGTACACCCTCACAAATAACCTCTACAGTTAATAATTTTTCTTGATTAGTCGTTTTCAAAAATGCTCTTAAACCTGCTATTTGACAAGGAGTTCCTGAAAATAGTACTTTTTTACCTTGCTGTAAAAAAGTCTTGGCATCACTAAAAGCATTTCCTATTTTACTTTGCAAATATTTGGATTTTCTAAACATATCTATCTTTTGCTTATCTTCAATATAAGTATGATATACATCAATTCCATTTGAGGTAGCTCCAAATATCACATAATTCTCATCACAATATTCTTCAACTATTGCAGAAAAAGCTCCTCCTGACGTACTTAAATCCCTTATCTTCCAATCTTTATGATATCCTCCAAATGTATACTTTTTCTGTTCATACTTTTTAGGCATCTTAGAATATGGACAAGACCTGCGACATAAATTGCAATTGATGCATTTATCTTTGTCTATTACTGGATACCTAAATCCTTCTTCATCTTCTAACATTGAAATTGCTTTTTTCGGACAAATTTGCATGCAAGCTTCACATCCAAAACACTCTGATTTATTGTCTGTATCTAAATAACACATTACTTCTCACCAATCTTATTTGTTACATTGTTCTAATTTTTGTTTTAAAAACTCTATTGACCTTTTACGTTCTATATTAATTCTAGAATGAATCTGTTCATAGTTAATATGAGGAACAAATTTTTCATTTCCTTGTACAAGCATTCTATCTGATACTCCAAACATCTCAAGTAACTCTTTAATTTTTGTATTACATTGTTCTCTTGAAAAAATAACAAATTGCTTTTGGAATTGAACACTAAAAATCATACCATGAAAAGAATTGGTTACCACATATTCTGCATTTTTGACTAAAGAAAGAAACTCCTCTACTCCTGCTTCATAAAACATTCTATGTTTGTTCGCATTGGTTGCTTGCAAACTTATCTCAATTATTTTCCATCCATTTTCATGCGCAATTTTTTCTGCATATTCACTCATTTTATCATTTCGTCTTCTCGCATAAATCAGTAAATATTTTTCTTTTTCTAGTCTTGGAAAAGTTATTCTATCATAATCACTACTCTCCAAAAGTAAAGTTGGATCAACAACCTTTTGGACATCTACCTCTGTATTCTCTTTGACATAAGGAACCATCGTATTTTCTCTTAAACCAAACGCTTTAAAGTTTTGTAGTCGTTCCCTTAATATTGCGTATGAATTTTCATCAAAATTAGCATCTCCAAAACTTGCAGCATAAGAAATACTGTATCCATTTTTCATACAATCATAATTGGCATAATACCCATCATCAAATCCAAATTCATCAATACAAAATATAGTATCACTTCCACAAATAAATCCATTTATTTGTTCCTCTTTTATGACATCATTAAAATTCTGAGAAGTATATGTTTTCTTAGTTTTATCAAATTCTTGATGATAAAATTCGTCAAATTTTTCATAATTTTCATGGATAGCAGGTAAACTTAATTCACACATTTTTCTAGATTCTTCATCTTTATCCCACATATTTTTCATTGGATTTAGTGGATCTTTATCCATCAGAATATCAGGGCAATAATCAATTAATTTAGCTTTCCACTTACCTTCTCCGATTTTATTAATCGCTTGCGATAATGCCCAAGATTGCAAAGCCGAACCATAATTGGTAAAATTACAATGAATATTATAACTAACAATTCCAAAATTCTTCATTTTCTATTCTCCTTACTCTTTTATATTTTCTAAAATTCATTCCTTCCAGTATACTTTCATATTGTGCTTTCCATTTCTTTCTTCTTCTGCTGGTAGAGTCATATAATCGCCATACATATTGGTTAAAAACTCATCATACTTTTCTGGTATTTTTACTTTTAAACCATCAAATTCCCAATCAATTACTTGATTAAAATATTCTTTTTTCTGTATTGCTTCCTCTTTTTTAACCGTTGGCCAATTAGAAATCATATCTTGTCCATCTGTGTCATTATATTGCATACAAACTTTATGATATCTTTTTAATATATAGTCAATTCCCAACATCTCACAATACTTTTTATAGATTATTTCCAATAGCCTTCTTAATTTATTTTTTCCAAAAACCTCTTTTGTTCCATAATAAATAATTTGCCTCTCTATTTTCTTTTGCCTTTTATATCTTTTGTCTCTAAGTTGTATATTATCTGGTAATATATCATAAGCAAAAATATCTACAAAAACACCATAGTTATTTATTTTCCTTACTACTTTCTCTTGTAATATAGTTCTTTTATCAATTAATTTAGCATATGGATAGAAATAATCTTTTTGAGTTGTATGATCCATTAAAAAATAATGATTATTTCGTTCATTCTTTAAAATTTTTATTAATTTATTATAATCTTCTCTTTTTAGTCCAATGTCAATATCATCATCCCATGGAATCATTCCTTTATGTCTAATTGCACCAATTAATGAGCCAGCTGTTAGAAAATATTCTATCTTATTTTCTCTACAAATATGGTCAATATGTTGTAATATAGCTAACTCTATTTTCTTCATTTCTTCTAATTCAATTTCTTTCATCCTTTTATTTTCCTTTATTTAATATATTATTTATTTTATTCTTATAAAACTCAAACTCTGGCAATTTTAAGGCTAATAATAAATATAAAATATTCGGAACTGTCATACACAAAACTCCATTTAACACCAACTGCAACCACTCGTTTGATACTGTTATAAAACTTGAAATATAAGCAGTTATTAAACATATGATTAAAGTTACAATTGAATGCATTATATGTAATTTAAAATACTCAAAATAACTTCCTTCCAAAACTAACTTATAAACATATTTTGGATAACTATATACATACAAAAACAAATCACTTATGATTGTTCCCATAAATACTCCTGCTAGTCCAAAAACTTTCACAAGAGCAACTGAAGCAGTCAAATTAATAAGAGCCTCTATTAATGGAACAAATCGATCTTCATAAAAAACTCCTGCAGCATCTTTAAATGCCATTGTTGTCTGTCTCATTCCTTGTATATATAAATTGACAAGTAGTACTACTAAAACAAAATTATCAAATAAATATTCTGAGCCAATCCAAAGCTTAATAAAGGGTTGTATCATACAATAAATAGAAATTGCACAAAAACAAAATATCCATGAATTTACTAATAAAATTGATTGATATATTTTTCGAGCTTTTGCTTTATCTTTTTCTATGAGTAAATTTCCAATACTAGCCGTTAGAGAACTTATCATGTTTGCAAATAGACTTTTTACTTGTCCAATAATCATATTATAATTCGAATACATCCCAACTGTTACAACACCTAAACTTTTTGTCATAGAAATAATAATATTGTCAGTACCTAAAACAATTACTCCTGCAATTTTATGAAATAATAATCCTTTTACTTTAACTACAATATCTCTTTTTAATTCTTTCGGTAATTGATTAGCCTCACTTAACTTTTTAATATAAGCATAATTCTTATTTACAATAATATTTATAACTACATTTTCCAATAGTGCAAAAATAATTTGATTGATTAAATAAAGAACAAAGTTTGTAGTAAATATTACAATTGCTATTTGTACAAGACTTCTTAAAATTACAAAAATACCACTCACTGTATTAGTGATATAATTTTTCTGATCTGCATATAATACAGATCTTTTATAGGTCAATAAATAAGAAACAACTATACTTAATAAATACAAGAAAAATAATACTCTTATATTTTCTGGAATAGAAACCTCGCCAACAATTGTTGGAATCAATGGTAAAAGAATCATTCCTATTATAAAAATAATACTAGCAATAACATGATAAACATTTTTATAATATTTTACTAAATTTCTTATTTCTTCTTTATTTTGTTCAGCCATAGGTTTATATAAATGATATACAATAGCAGAACCAAAACCTAATTCAGCAATACTTACCATACTTAAAATATTAGAAAACAATCCTCTAATTCCATTATATTCAGCACCTAATTTTCGAATAAATACTGCTTGCGACACAAATCCCATTAAAATTGTTATAATATATAACATTGTAGAAGCAAAACTATTTCTTATTGAGTTTGTAGTCCTTGAACTTTTCATTATTTTTATCCCTTCTTTTCTAATATTTCTTCAATTCTTGCTATTTGATCAATACAATTTTTTTCCTTATCCTCTTTTTTTAAATTTTCTATTACTTTACATTTTAAACTTTCATCTTCGATATATTTTATAATTCCATAATATAAACCATCTGCTGTCATATCTGTTATAATACCATTTTTCATATTTTGAAATTGTTCTTCTGCATCTGGTGTATTTGTCCTAACAATTGGTAAATTAAATATTTTAGCTTCAACTGTTGTTGTACAATAACATTCACTCAAAGAAGGCTGAACATAAATATCACAATCTTTCATATAGCAATATGGATTCTTCTTAGCACCCAATAATATACAATATTCCTCTAAATGATACTGTTTTATTTTTTTTTCTAGCTTTTTTCTCAACTGACCTTCTCCAATGATATACCATTTAACATTATATTGGTTATCAATCAACTTTTTTAATGCTTCAATAGCAATTTCATAACCTTTTTCTGAACTTATTCTTCCGACAGTTAATATTCTTGTTCCTACATAATCATCACAAAATGTTTCATTTTCTTGCGATAACCTTTTTATTTTTTCAATATCAACAATATTCCTCATAACTACTGTATTATTAACTAATTTTTCGTCTAATCTTTCTAAAGCTTCTTTTGTTTTCTGGGAAACACAACAAATTAAGTCAAATTTTTCATACATATCTAAATATGCTTTTACTTCTGCAAGACTATTATAGGGATTACTATGTATATACATTATCTTTTTCTTAGCTTTTACCATTTTATCTATATAATGAATTTGGAAAGTTGAATGATCAGCAATTGCATAATCATATTCTTTCTCTTCTTGGTTCATACTTTGAATTAGCATTTCTATTTTTGCCCTATAATCTTTAAATACATATGCTTTTAATATTTTTAGTGCTTTTACAAAATTCAATTTTTTTAAGCATAACTTAAGTTGCTCTTTTAAAAGAACACATTGATTTACTTTTATATTTACTTCTTTTGGTATTTCATTACCATAAATATTTGTTTTATTCATTAATACTAAATCTACACTATATCGATTATAATCAATATTCTTTAGCATATTAACTAATGTAACTGCAACACCACCATACCCTAGACTATTAGTCATAATGAATACTTTTTTCATACTTTTCTCCTTAATCCTTTGAAACTTCATTTATTATTTGGTAAAGTTTTTCTAGTTCTTCTTTATTCTCTATACTTTCATCTTTCTCTAAATTTCGAATAAATCGTTCTTTAATTCCATTTTTATTTTCAATCATTTCTACAATTTTATTATACATCACTTCATTATTTTTTGCAAGATAACCATTTTCTCCATCTACAATTTGTTCCTTAAACTCATTAATATCTGTAGCTACAATTGGTTTTGCTAATGCTTTTGCTTCTAGCATCGTAACTGCATATCCTTCAAATCTAGAAGTTGTCACATATATATCACAACTCTTCATCCATTTATACGGATTCTTCTGAGGTCCAACCAATATGAAATTGTCTTGCAAATGATTCTCCACAATTTTTTTATTCAAACTTGCTTCTTCTTCTCCACCACCAACAACATACCACTTTATGGGATATCCATTATTCACCAACATTTTACAAACATCAATTGCTTGATCAATCCCTTTTTGCTTCACTAATCTTCCCACTGTTGTAATCACAATTTCATTATCTTTCCTTTCAATATCTAATTTTTCCTCAGCCATTTGGTTAACCATTTTCTTTGATACCATATTCTTTATCACTAAAAATTTCTTCTTATATTCTGGAAAAATCTCTTCTAGCACTTCCCTGCAATATTCTGATACAGTAGCTATTTTTTGATAACTCGCAAAATATTTTTTATCATTTTTATAATCAAATTGGTATTTTTTATAATTATTATGAATAAACCCAATTTTATTTTTCGATTTTACTTTATCCACATTAAAATAAATTGTTTTTCTCTCCAAAAATGCAATAGAAGTATCGTATTCTTTTTCAATCTTGTCAAACATATATTGTACATGTTCCCAACCAATATATAACTTTCCAATCATTTTATAATACAAGCAATTTAACAAGTATATTAAGCTATGATAACATCTTTTGAAATCTAATTTCATTAAAAATTTAAAAGGCGCTAATTTTCTATTCTCATGAAAAATTTCATAATTTTCAGGTTTATTTAAAAGATTTACTTCCTTCGGTAAAAATTCCATAAATTCTCCATTAAACCTAAACAAAAATAAATCCACATCATATTTACTATAATCAATCATAGATAAAATGGTAAGTAAACTCTTTTCTGCTCCACCAATTCTTAGTGATTCCATTACAAATAAAATTTTCTTTTTCATCTATTTCTCCTCATAAATTTCACTTAAAATCTTAACCGTTTCCTCTATTTTAAACTTATCTGGAATTTTTTCCATTGCTTTTTCATCTCTTTCATTGTCTGCCTCAAAAATTTTTTGTGCCCAATACTTAGGTGTTTCTTCCAATGATAAAAATTCAACATTTCCTATCACATTCGATTCTCTCGCTACATTTGTACTTGTATAACATTTCAATCCATTTACCTGAGCCTCAACAATCGCAATACTAAATCCCTCAAACCAAGATGGCATAACAAAAATATCCATCACAGAATAAATTTTCTCCGTATCATCTCGTCTACCCAAAAACAAAACTTTATCTTGAATTTCTAATATTCTTGCTTTTTCCTCCAATTCCTTTCTCAGTGAACCTTCGCCCACTAATAACAACTTACTATTTGAATTTAGCTTTTGATATTCAAAAAATATCTCCATTAAAAATCTAGGATTTTTTTGTTCTTCCAATTTTGCAATTACTCCCATGATCGTTTCATTATCTTTTATGTTAAATTCATCTCTTATCTCACTTCTATTGTTTTGATTAAATTGAAATGCTTGCACATCAATTCCATTATTTAAAACAAGAAATTCTTTTTTATCAAAAAGCCACTCTCCAGCTTCTTGTCCACAAGCAAGTTTTTCATATTCAATGTTTCTTGTAAAAAATCTTCCAACCTTGTCCAAAAATCTTGTTTTTCGATAAACTTTCTGAATACTTGCAGAATGCGAATGCAGAATTAATCTTGCTTGTGAATATTTTTTTGCCAAAATAATTCTCTCAAAACAGCTAAAATTCATAATATTAAAATGAATCACATCAAAATCATTTTCACAATATATCTTCTTTAAATCTTTAAGATACTGTCCATAATTCTTTGTTCTACCTGTTACATTTAAAAAAGTAATCCCTACCTGCTCTAATTCTTTTTGAAAATATAATCTTTTTCCATCAAAACTTAAAATGTTTATTTCAAATTTATCTCTATCAAGATTTTTACATACATTAATCAAAAATCTTTCAATTCCTCCTATATTAGAAGAATATCCCGTATATAAAATTTTCTTTCTCTTCATAACAACCTCTAACTATAAACATTATTTTATAATAATTCTTGGCTTTTCTAAAACAACTGTAGCATTATCTGGCACATTTTCAAACACAACTGCATTAGCACCAATTTTGACATTATTTCCAATCGTAATATTTCCAATAATTTTTGCTCCCACTCCTATTAAACAATTATCTCCAATTGTTGGTCCTCCTTCTTCTTCTCTATTAATACCAATCGTTACTTGCTGATAAATTTTCACGTTTTTTCCAATAGTTGCTTTATCTGTCACAAAAATTCCCTTGATTCCATGTGGTAAAATTGGTGCACTTCCCCATCTGCTTCCTCCATTAATTCTATGCCCTAAGCTACTCGAATTAAAAGCATCGCTTCTTTTCAAACAGTATAAATAAAAACCCCTCAATACTTTACTTGTTTTTGGATTACAAAGTTTCTTTTTCATTTCCCAATATTTTTTATGATTATAATGTGACACATAATTATTAACCAATCTCTCCAATTTATTCATCTTTTACCTCTTCATTTTACATTAAAATACTTAAATTTTATCAATAAATTAAAAATTATAATTTTCCATATCGGTTTATCATATCTTTGACCTGTTGTTCCAAAGATGCCTTCTAGCCTTGGATATACCTTAAAACTAGTAACTTCAATCTTGCTTTTTTTTAATTGATGATAATATGCCTTTTCTAAATCAATTCCTTCTTTTTCATTACATTTCTGTCCTATTCCATAAATACATTGTAAATAATCATTTTTATAAACTTTAAAGAAATCTGTTTTACACCAGTCTGCTTTATTAATACTAATAAATTCATTTTTCCCATTATATTTTGTACGCAAAATTTTTCTCCAATTTCTTATAAAAATTCTTCCTGTAATTTTATATACAATATCATGTTCTTTTATTAATTGACTATTTTTCATAGCATAATCAATTAGTTCAGCCTCACCATATGACTTTCCCAATTCTCTTACTTTATCCATATTAGGCTTCATTGAAATAAATTCGAATCTTTTCGATTTTTTCTTTGCTATCTTCTGATAGCTTTCAAAATCAAATGGATAACCTGAATTTTCTATAAATATAATATCATCAAAGTCTGTCTTCAAAATATATTGGTTAATGCGTTCTTCATATTGCTTTAATCGAACCGCTTCATCAATTAAATAAACACTTGTCTTTTCCTGAAAGAATACTTTTGGATTAATTGTACCTGTTAATAATATTGCATTTCTTTTCATTTTAAGCCTCCAATCTTTTCATCACTTCTTCTGCCCATTTTCTTAAATCATATTTAGCAACAATATAGTTTTTAGCCTCCTCTATCTTATTCTCATCATTTTCCATCGCCCATAGAATTTTATCTTGCAAATCTTCAACATTCTCACTTTCAAATATAATCATTCCTGGAATTTCTAAAGGAACTCCTCCAATTCTACTACTAATACATCTTTTTCCGCAATACGTAGCTTCTACTAAAGAATAACAAAATCCTTCTTCACGAGCAGCCGACAAAAACAAATCTGCCATATTATAATATTCACTCACATTTTCACTGGGTGGCAAGATTCTAATCCAATTTGGTATTTTCCCTTCAAATTGGGCTTTAATCTTATTTTCTACAATCTCCTTATTAGTTGCTAATGATATAGCTAAAATAACTCCTTTCTCATTCGCAATTTGTCTTATGGCTTTTAATGCTATATCAATCCCTTTTCTCTCATACTTAAAACCAAACATTAATATAACAAATTCATCCTTATTTTTTCTCACTCTGTTGTCAATAGCATTTCTATCAAGTCTTCCAAAATCAATAGCATTGTCTATAAATATTCTCTTTTTTTCTTTATAGGGCATACTCTCCATAACAGATTTTGAACATCCGATATTCAAATCACCTTCATACAATTTATACGCAAATTTCATAAATTGCTTTTTAGGAAATCGCTCATTTACTTTACAATGATTATGAAAATGTTGAACTAACTTAACATTACCATGTAACATCCTAAATAACTTAATCGCCAATTGCGTTTTATGTTTAGCAAAATGTGAATACACAATATTTTGCGAAATTCCACTAATCGATTTGCTAAGCATTTTCATAATACTTACAATATCTTCTGCAAAAAACTCGATTTCATATTCTAATGCCATCTTCTTTATCCAATCAATATTAACTGTTCTTTTTGAAAATAAAAATTTTATATGATAATTTCTATCTTTAGCAACCTTTTCCAATTCTTTTATTGAGGCAATAAAATTCCCTTCATATGGCGCAGCATAATCTGTTATAATAATGATGTTTTTTTCCATCTCTTTAAACCTCCCTATAAAACTCCTCTAGTTCTTCTACTGTCTGCTCAATAAAGTAACCTGCATTTTTTAGCTCTTCAAAAGTATCACGCCTACTTAAATCACTACTCAAAATAATTTCAGTCCATTCCTTTGGACTTTTCTCCAACCCAATAAATTTCACATTTTCTGCAATTTTTACTTCATCTGTTATTACATCTTTTGACATAAAACAAGGAAGTCCTGTACATTGTGCCTCTATACCTACAATTGGCAATCCTTCATATAAGCTTGGCAACAAAAATACATCCATACACCAAAATAACTCATTAGTATTATTGCAAAATCCCATAAATTTCACACAATCCGTTAACCCTAAGCCTTCAACTTTATTTCGAATCTCTTGCTCTTTTTCTCCAATTCCAACTAGCATCAACACCGTATTTTGATTTTTCTTATAGATTTCATTAAAAATGTCCACCAAAAAAGTATGATTTTTCTGATTGGAAAATCGTCCTACATTTCCAATTACCAACTTATTTTCAATCCCCATTTCTTTTCGCAATTCATCACGCTTTGTCTGGTTAAATTTAAACTTTTGATAATCTACTGCATTATGAATAATTTTGACCTCAGTTTTCCCAAAAAGCCACTTTCCTGCTAACTTTGAACATGCAAAATAATGAGTCGCATACTTCTTCAAAGGTTTTTTGAACAAATCACCAATTAAAATTTTCATTTTATTTTTAGACTGAAAACCAATATTATGTGAATGTGCAATTCTCACATCAATTCCATATTTTTTCGCCATCTTCAGCACCATAAAATTTTTGCTAGAAGAATGCATATGTACCACTTTATAATCCTGATGCTGTTTAAAAAAGCAATCTAATGCTTTGTAATATTGGATAAAATCCCAATTTTTGTTAATCCAAATTCCCTTTAATTTATATAACGTACAGCCTAACTTCTCCACTTCTTCTTCCAATTCGTAATCATTTCCATCATCCAGCACCAAAAAATCAATTTGAACTTTTGAAAAATCCATATGCTTCGCATGTTCATAAACAAATTTCTGAATCCCACCTGTCAATAATCGGTCAACAAAATATAAAACTTTTACTGGTTGCTCCATACACTTCTCTCTTTCTTATTTTTTCAGAATTTTTTTTGCTAATCTCTTGATATTTTTATAAACACCTGTCTTCGCTAGTATAATTCTAATACTTCTTTCGCACTTCACTTTTACAGTATCCTTAAAATATTTCTCAAAAAAGTCTTTTTCTTCCATTCTATTCATATCTCTAAAAAACGCTTCTCTCTTTGCTGGAATTTCAACACTATGGCTCATCTCTTTTACATTCCTTACCAAATCTCCCACAGCTACTTCTTTATAATGAAACTGCTCTTTTATCTCCTCAAAAATAGATTGTCCCTTTTTCGAATTTACCAAAACTCTTGACGTTCCTTTATCATCATCCAAATTCTTATCAAAATTTTCAGCAATAAAACAATCCCATATCGTAAAATCACTTTCATGATACTGCTTTTTAAATGCACAATGATAACAAGATGGTCTATCTGACAAATCTCCAAAAAACGCTCTTAAATATGGATCTGTCTCCACTCCTCTACTATATTTCTTATTTTGGCTCTCCAACGTCATCATTGAATATTTAAAACCATATTTGCTTTTATCTCGAAACAAAACTTTTTTAACTTCTTCATTTTTTAGTTTATATTTCTTGATATAATTAAAATACTTTTTCCAAACCAACGGAGAAGGCACTGCATGACACATAACATCAACCGTAATTAAGTTATCGTATTCTTTCCCCAAAAAACTTTTTAAACCCTCAACTTGACAAGGAGTCCCACTAAAACATACATATCTTCCCTGTTCTAAAAATTCTTTGGTTTTCTCAAAACAATCTCTTAAATCACTTTGCACATATTTAGAACCTCGAAAAAACTGAATTTCCTCTTTATTTTCAACAAATCTATGTACTACCCTAAAATTTTCATCAAAAGCTACACCACACACAACTCCATTTTTTTCTAAAATAAATTCGGCAATTGGTGTAAAAGCACCACCAGAAGTGCTATTTTTTCTTACTTCATCATTTTTATGATTTAAAATATACCCTTTTTGCTTTTTTGCTCTTTCCTCCCCATTTTTAACTGGGCATACTTTCTCACACAATCCACAATTAATACACTTCTTTTTATCTATTACTGGATACAAAAAACCTTCTTCATCCGACTTCATTTCAATACATTTCTGTGGACACACGCTTTTGCAAGCTGTACAACCAGTACAATCTGATTTATTAATGATTTGTATCATACTTTTTCTCCTTTCTTTTAATATCATAAAAGTTTATTCCCATACTTATGATTAGAGAAATTATAGTCACAATAATAAAAAACAAAATATTTTTATCACTACTATATTCTATTCTTACAATTTTACATAACAGCAAAGCAACTGGTATATGTACCAAATATATATTTGTACTATATTGTCTTAATTTTATATATATTTTTCTAGATTTTATATTTATTTTTAGAAATAGTACAAAAATATTTGATATTAGGTAAATCAGTAACATAATACTTAATATTTTATAATCTAATTGGTTTACCAATAATAGCAAAATCGAACTTATAACAACTTTAATTAAAAATACAAAACTTCCCTTTTTACTTATATCATATTCCTCTATCCAAACACCCAAATATATAAACAATAATGCTGTAGTCAAACCATTTCTCTCTCCCAAAATTACAAAATGTATATATTTTAGAATCTCTAATACTTTAGAACTATGCTCATAATTTAAAATCCAATATCCAATAAAATATAGTATAAATGAAATAATAAGCATTATTTTGTTGTTTATTTTCACTTTGTTAGCACAATATAAAATAATAACTGCATAAAGTGTAAATAATAAATACCATAAATGATAATCACCAATAAACAAAAAAATTCTTATTCTCTTCAAAACCGTTATTAATATATTATCTGAATCAATCATTTTAGGCAACTCTATTAAACACATAACAATAGAAAAAAACAGATACATTTTAAAAATCTTTACCATATAAGAAATAATAATTTCTTTTTTATTCTCCATCTTTCTCAATTTTTTATTTAAAAAAAAACCAGATGCAACAAAGAAATATGGAACTGCCATACTAATCAAAATCGTAATTAAGCCATTCTGATATCGTTCAGAACAAGTATGAATAAAAACAACAACAATTGCAAATATAAATTTAAAAATATCAATCAAAGCATAATCTTTTTTCATTTGACTTTTCTCATAACTCCTCTCGAAATTCTATCTAATAAAATTCCTGTTACCCATGCTAATCCTATACTAACAACTGAGTTTACAAACATATTTTTTGTCAATCCCATAGTTCTTACTGGTCCTGTCATAAACATAATATGTGTAATATATACATAATAAGAAATTGTGTCAAGATGATTAATCAAAATATTATTTTCTACCTTCACATTTCTAAACATCTCATTTAAAAACCAATAAATATTATAACTTAACAATATTTGTGTAAAACATACTACAATAGTATTATACAAAATCGTTCCATCCAAAAACGCTCTTGTTACAATTCTTATAATAAACAATCCTACAATTGATAAAACCAAGACCACTTTAGATTTTTGTTTATCTGTTTTATGATTTCTATACATATATGCACTCACATACAACCAAATATACATAAACGTTCTTCCAACATCTTGTTGCACATAAGATAATCCAACTGCCAAAACTGCAATAATGAATAAAATTATTTTATGATTTTTCAATAATTTTTCTTTATTTCTATACAAAATCGGTGTCAACATATAACAAAGCATAATTACTGTCAAAAACCATAAATGCTGTGCTCCTAAAACGCCACCAAATATAAATTGCAAATCAAATAAGTAAATAAAAACCGATTTAATCTGGAAATTATGCCCCCTAAAAATTTCTAATTCAAAAATAAATATCATAAAAATATAAACTGGTATCATAATTTTAAAAAATCTATCTATTAGCCATTTCTTGGGACTTTCAATTTTCTTTGCGCCATACAAATAACCAGAAATAAAAATGAAAATAAAGACTCCTACATTAAAAAACTGGCTTGTCATCTGAATATACTGATTCTCAAACTCCTGTACCAAATGACATATAATAATCATAAACATAGCAACAATTCTAGTTATTTGTACTACAAAATTCTTTTTCATTATTTTTCAATTGCTCCCCTCAAAAACTCCTTCGACTTCTCTCTAAATTCTTGCAACTTTTCATCTACCACTTCATAGTCTATTTCTTTTTCTATCAATGTTTCAATACTTTCCTCGCCTTCCAACATTCTATCACTCAAATTCACAATCTTCAAAAGCGAATCCAATCTCGAATTCGTCGAAACCTTCGATTGGTTCGGATAACGTCTAAACACAAAAAATTTCTTATGATTAATCAGTGAAAACACCGTTCCATGAAACGAATCTGTACACACAAACTCAGCATTTCGAATCAAATTCAGAAATTCACTTGGTCCAATATCAAACGGTGCTTCATCCGCAAATTTATCACTATATTTCACATACTCATCCAAATGATTCAGTGAAACTATTTTGTAGCCTGTCTTCTCTTTTAACCTTTCTGCAAATTTTCTATATTCAATTGTTTTTCCTAAAAAATAACAAAATATATACTTTTCTTTTATAATTGGTTCTTCTTTTTGAATTTCCATCCATTCTTCTTTATCAAATAATAAAGTTGGATCACAAACTAATGTCGCATCCCTGCCCGTCAATTCTTTCACCAATTTTACACCTTTATCTTCTCTAATCGACAAATTATCAATTCTCTTTAAAAAAGTTCGATATTGTTCCTTATACTTTTCTGGAATCTCAGAAACCCCAAAACTTGTAGCAAATGATATCTTATTTACATTTTCTGGTACAAAATTAAGCGTATAATAATCTGCCACAATATTAACTGGCAACCATAATTGGTCACTTCCAACCAACACATCTGTATAATCTCCTTCTTCGCAAATCTGTTTCATCGTATCATATTTTTTAGAAAAATGAAATATTGCCTCAAACTCTTTAAACTTCTTATCTCGTATATTTATATTTTTCCCTAATTCTCCATTAGCCAATTTACAATATAATTTCAATTTTATCATTCCAAATTTTGCTTTAATAAAAGAAAAATTAAATATCTGACTCAAATAATACTTTCTTTTCCCTCTTGCAATTTCATGATTCAATTTTCCCAAATGAATTGTTTCATTTGGAACATTCCAATCATCCAATATTTTCTGTGTCGCATACGCTTGCAACATACTTCCATAATTATGTTTAAAATAACAAGATACAATTCCAACTTTTTTTCCCATACTTTATTCTCCTTGATTCACTTTTTCCAACTCTCTTACTTCCATATCTGTTCTAGACTTCTTAAACTTATACATATCCGCCAATATAAACAAAACTGGGGCAATCGCCGCTTCATGACGCACCCAAGACCCAAAATCCGGCTCAAACGTAGCAGAACCACACAAAAATCCCAAATACACATACAACGCTATATTTTTTGATTTATTATTTCTCTTAATATTCTTTAGTGCCATAACTATATAAATTGTAATCACTACTTGATAAACAACATATGGCCAATATTTCGGTCCCAACATCATAAGTTCTATTGGAATCATCATACGAATAAGCATTAGTAAATAATCCAATGTAAATAAAACTGGATTAGAAGCATTGTTTGTAATTAAATTACTAATATCCGTTTTAGCTTGCGTTTCTCTTGTTCTAACTCTAACAAGTTCTGAATATTCTTGCGGCATAGCAACTTTTGCAATTGTCAATAACAAAAAATATCCAACTCCCAAGGCAAATATAACTACTATAATATCAAAAAATTTCAACTTATCTTTCATTAAAATAAATGTTTTACAAATCCAAGAAGCCCCTAACATAAACATTGCTATTAATATATAATAATCTCTATAAGAAACAGACGCCCAATAAAGAACTCCAAACGATAATATGTACTTAAAGTAATCTTTTAAAGACTTGCTCACAATTATTACATATATTAAAATAAAATACAGCATTTGAACAGGTTCTTTTGCTAAATTAAAATCAAATATATTTAGTACTAATATCGTTAATACTAAAAATATTGCTTGTATAATATCTAACTTTTTCCTTAATGAGAATATAATAAGTAACAAAAAAATATTCCATAAAATTGTAATATAAACTTCAAATTCAGTAAGTGTACTTAAATCAAAAAAATTAATAATACTAAACAATTTTGCGGATTTTGCATTTGCTGCAAGTTCTTCTTCACTTACATCTTCATTATATATAATAGAAGTCTCATCATTAATCATAGCAATCATTCCATTGCCAACACTCATATTCACTAAAACTTCCTTCATAATCGTATGCCTTACAACCTTCGCACCAGCAATCAAAAATACCATTACTACAATAATTACCGTTGTTTTCACAAAAAAATCTTGTTTAATCCTCATCTGTAAACTCTCCTAACCTTACAATAATAGCGGACTTTTAAATGAATGCAAGTCCGCTATTTTAGCTTATTATTCACTTTTCTAAAAAATCTTACGTTCCAAACAAAATTATCTCTTAACAAAGCTTCTTATCTCTTTAATTCGCTCTCTTATTATAATACGTGTTATAATATTTCTTATTCGCATCTGGAATTTTATTAATAACCGTTCCAATTACATCTCCACCAATTTCATGAATATTATTTTTAATTTTATTCAACTCATTAATCTCTGTATTTCCATGTTTTAAAACAATCATATTCGTATCCACCATTCTTGAAATAATAAATCCATCTGCTACAACTGATACTGGTGGTGTATCCACTACAATCATATCAAACTCTTCTTTTAACACTTCTAATGCTTCTTCAAATTTATCTGTTGATAATAATTCCGAAGATTCCAACCTTTCACTACCCGATGAAATAACATATAAATTCTCAATTCCTGTTTCACTTATATAGTCAAATATAGTTGGTTCATTTGATACAATTTCTTCTGATTTTTCTAATTCGTTTATTTCTTCTATTGTTTCAATCGTTTTTGGAGCCTTTCTCACTGTTGTTTTCGTCGTTTTTTTGGCTGTTTCTTTAGTTGTTCCTTTTTTAGCAACTCTTTTTCCTTTTGTCTTATCCTCTTCTTTTTTAGCTGCTCTTCTACCTCTTGGTTTTTTTTCTGGCTCTACTGTAATCTCTACCTCTTCTTCTTCCATTTCCATTTTTAAAGATTTCATTTTTGCTCTATCTTCTATACTTGAAGTAATATAATCATCCTTATAAATAATATCAGCAATTCCTGGTATTTTCTCTATTTTTACAAATTTATTAATCATCCCTAATCCTCTAGCCATACCACTTTTGCCAACTCTTCTACCCTTAATTGCAATCATTTCTGTACTTCCCATTGTCGACCTTAAAAATTCAGACAAACCAGGAACTTTTCTTACTTTAAATAATCGATGCTGTCTTCCTCTTCTCATATCTGCATCAATAATCAACGTCTTTTTCCCAGTATTTGCAAAAGCTACAGCAAGATTAGCCGACAACCAACTTTTTCCTTCTCCTGGCAAACTACTCGTAATAGCAACCGTTTGCAATTCTCCCTTATCATACATATATTGCAAATTGGTCCTTAAAATTTTAATACTTTCTGCATATGGTGATTTAGAATCTTTTAATGTAATTAAATCCTCATCTCCACTATATCTTGGTATAGAAGCTAATGTTGTAAGTTTTGTATAACGTTTTATTTGGTCAGAATTCGTAACTGTATTGTTAAAAATAAACATAACCATAACAGCTAATGCAGCTACTACAAGTCCAATTCCGCCAAATACTTTAATACTTTTTCCTACATTCATATTCATAGCAGCACCTGGCACTAAAGCCTCATCCACCACATAAATATTGTCAATTTCATAAAAATTTCTGATTTCTTCTGAAAATACTTTTATAAATTCATTCGCTATTTGAGCCGATTTTTCACGATCTGTACTTCTCGCTGTAACTTGATAATACACCTTTGTCACTGGTGTCAATTCTACACTACTACTTAACTGTCCAGCCGTCATATCCAACCCTAAATTTTGAATAACTTGATTAACAATCAAATCACTCTTTATCAAAGCAGCATAGGTTTCTGACAAACTTGATGGCATATTTAATTCAGTAGATGTTACGGTTGTTCCTGTATTAATGGATTCCTCTGTTCTTGCACAAATTAATTTTCCAGTTGCTTGATACACTGGTGTTGTGAAATAGTCTATTTTCACCTTTCCAATTATTGCAAATATAATCACAACAATAACAATAAAAATCTTTTTATCCCAAAATAATTTTAAAAATTGTTTTAATTCTAACTCTTTAATAACAATCATCTCCCTTACAATATATTTTTAAATACTCTTGCGCAATATTCCTCATCGCATGATTTTCTAAAATCTTCTCTTTCGCATTTTCCTGAATCGCTAAACAATTTATTTCACCATTTTTTATTTTTTCTATTCTGTTTCCATATTCTTCCTCTGTCTGACAAATAAACCCGTCCATTCCACTTGTTACAACATCTCTATTGCCCATCACATCACTTACAAGGCAAATCTTTTTAAGATACATTGCCTCTAATAACGTAATTGGCAAGCCTTCCCACAGAGATGGTAAAATAAATATATCATTTTGATATAACTCTTTCATGGTCGTTTCTCGATCTCGCCATCCCATAATTTTTATATTAGGTGATTTTAAAACTTCTCTTAATTCTCCATCTCCTAACCAAGTAAATTGTATGTCTGGAAATCGTTCTGCTATTTTCTGAAACAACTCTGGATTTTTTTGATGTCCAATTCGACCGACCGTACATATTTTTAAATTTTTAACATCAAATTCCCTCTCTGGTTCCTCCAAAATGTATTGTTCCATTTCTTCTATATCAATTCCATTATTAATACATATACTGTTTTTAGTAAGTTTCAAAGCTTCCTCATATTCTCCTTTTGAGCAAGCTATCGTCATGCAGTTTCGCCTTCCTAGAATCGTTTCCACCATTTTGTAACATTTTCTTTTTATTTCCGAATCATCTTTTTTACAAAATGCGTAACTATGTGGCGTATAAAATAATTTTGCATGTTTACCCCAAATGGCTAATCTTCCTATCGCCCCTGCTTTGGAAGAATGCATATGTATTAAATCTGGTTTCTCATCTTTTATAATTTTTCTTACTTCAAAGATTGCTTTTATGTCTTTAATTGGATTTATATTTCTAGTAAAATTCTTTACTCTTATTAACTTTATATTTTTATCAAAATACTTTTCAAAATCTTTTGGCGTTTGTTTTCTTGTTGAGTAAGCAATTATTACATCCAATTCTTTCGACATTTGGTTTGCCAGATTCACCATATAGGTAAATACGCCACCACCGCATAGCCTCCACTAGATATAAAATTTTCTTTTTCCTCATTTAATCCTCCATGTGCTTTCACATTTTTTTCTGATTGTGCTCTCTAAATCCGTAAAATAGACACAATTCACGAATTTATAATCTTATGTTATATTCATTTTACCACCTTTTCAAAAAAAAATCAATACTTTTTTCGGAAATTTATGTAAAATTTACATAAATTTTTGTTTTTTTATTTTTTCTTTATTATTTTCTTTTATTATATATATCAAAAAAAAAAATCTTATGCAATACTTTTTTCAATATTATCCTATAGAAAATGAGAGAATTTCTTCTCTCATTTTTATAATATTCTTAAAGTATTCATAATTGTTAGCAAAGTTACTCCTACATCAGCAAAAATTGCTTGCCACATATTAGAAATTCCAAGTGTGCTTAAAACTAACACTAATATTTTAATTCCAATTGCAAATATTAAATTTTGTTTTATGATTCTTCCAGTTTTTTGAGATAAGCGTATGCCATCTACAATTTTATGAATATTATCTGTCATAATTACAACATCCGATGCTTCAATTGCAGATTGTGAACCAACTCCTCCCATCGAAATTCCAATATCAGAAATCGCTAAAACTGGTGAATCATTGATTCCATCTCCCACAAAAGCAATCTTTTCATTTTCGTTTCTTTCTTTTAACAAAATTTCGAATTCATGGTATTTATCTGTTGGAAGCATCTCTGCTTTTACTTCTGTGATTCCAATTTCTTGTGCTATTTCTTGTGCAACTTGCTTGTTGTCTCCTGTAAACATTTTGGTTGTGATAGAAAGCGCTTTTAACTCTTGTAAGGCATCTTTCGTCCCTTCTTTTATCCTGTCACCAAGTTTGATAGCACCAATTAATTCATTTTCGATTTTTAGAAAAATAGTCGTTCCATTCATTTCTTTTTCTGTTTGTACCAAATCACGATTTCCGACTAATATTTGTTTTCCATTCAACTTATAACGCAATCCTTTTCCTGCTATTTCTTCATACTCTTCTACTTTCGTAGTATCTACTGTTATTTGGCTACTATTTATCACTGATTTTGCAATTGGATGATTTGAAAACTTTTCTCCTAACACAATCCATTCCAACACTTGATTTTCACTATAATCTTTATGGTATACTTCAATTTCTTTGATTTCAAATTCACCTTTTGTCAAAGTTCCTGTTTTGTCAAAAACAATGGTTTTAATGTCTTTTAAACTATCTAAATAATCACTTCCCTTAATTAAAACTCCCATTTTAGATGCTTTTCCTATTCCTGAAAAATAACTTAGCGGAACTGAAATTGCAATAGCACAAGGACAAGAAATTACTAGGAAAATCAAAGCTCGATAAATACTTCCTTCTTTTCCAAAATACGAAATATTGCTCATAAGTGGCTGAAAAATAGCTACTAAAGTGGCTAATAAAATAATGATTGGGGTATAGACTTTTGCTGCTTTATTGACAAACGTTTCTGCTTTTGCTTTTTTATCTGTCGCATTTTCCACTAATTCTAAAATTCTATTTACTGTACTATTTTCATATTTTTCAGTTACTCTAATTTCCAACATTCCTTGTACATTAATACTCCCTGATAATACTTTTGAATTAATCGTAACTTTACTAGCATGACTTTCTCCTGTTAATGAGGAAGTATCCAAATTAGCTTCCCCTGCTACAACAATACCATCTAATGGAATTTTTTCTCCTTGTTTTATTACTAAAATATCTCCGAATTTTAACTTCCTCTGGCGTAATTTCTTTGCTTCCAGTTTCTGTTTTTAAATTAGCATAGTCTGGTTTTATATCCATTAAATCAGAAATTGATTTTCTAGTTTTGTGAACAGCCTTATCTTCTAAAATCTTTCCTACTTCATAAAGAATAATAACCATCAATCCTTCCATTGGTTCTCCAATGAAATAAGCACCAAAACAGGATATGGTAACTAAAAAATTTTCATTGATACTTTTGCTTGTTTTTAATAATTGAATTGCATTTCCGATGGTTCTATATAATAAAATAAAGTATGCTAAAATTATAAAAAGATTTGCTAATTTTGCTTCTATTCCTGCTAAAAATCCAATTCCTGCTATACCAATTCCTAAAACGAGTCGTATAATCTGAAAAGATAATTGGTTCGTTTCTTTTTCATTTTTAGTATGAACTTCTTTGACTTCAACATCTGGTTCTAAGGATTTCACAATTGCTATAATCTTATCCCTATTTTCATTTTCCGCCTCATAGGACAATTTCAATGTATTAAAATTCACAATAACATTTTGAAATTCTTTATTTTGTGCTATTTTATTTTGTATTTTATTGGCACAATTAGCACAATCTAAATTTTGTAAAAAAAACTCAAACTTCTTCAATATGTTCACACCCTTTCTCATAAATTTGTCTAACATGTTCATCATCTAAAGAATAATAAACTATTTTTCCTTCCTTTCTATATTTAACCAATTTTGCCTGTTTTAGAACTCTTAACTGATGCGATATTGCTGATGGTGTAGAATTTGTTAAAACAGCAATATCTCCCACACACAATTCATCTTCTAGTAAACTACTTATAATTTTCATTCTGGTAGAATCTCCAAATACTTTAAATAATTCGGCAATTTCAAAGATTAAATCATCTTCTGGTAAAACCTTTTTAATTTTTTGTATTTTATCAAAATCAACAATATTTTGTTCCGCTATTTCAAAATCCATTTCATCCTCCTTTTAATATATGAATACTTGTTCATATATTATTATATGCTATGTTATCCACAATGTCAATACCAAATTTTGTAACATTTTTATTACATTTTATCCTATTTTGTAATTTTCTCGTTATATTTTATTCTTTTTGTAATCTTTTTGTAAAATTACATAATATTTTTACTAACTTATCCACAGAATTGCATTTTTAGGCCGTGTGGATAATGTGGAAAACTCTGTGAATAACTCAAAATTGTAGTTTATCGAGTTTATCAATTTAAACAGCACATCGATTTATTAAATTATTATTTGGTTAACAAAATATTCATAGAAATTCAGCAATAAAAAAGTAGTATTTTCTTAGAAAAATACTACTTTTTAGATTATTTCAGAACAATATTATAAATTTTTTCCTTCACATAGATTTCTTTTACAATCGTTTTTCCTTCCAAATTCTTTTGAACAACCGAATTTTCATGAACCATTTGTTTAACTTTTTCTTCGCCATCCTCTTTTGAAATCGTCACCACCACTTTGACTTTTCCATTGATTTGAACTGGAATTTCAAGAATATCATCAATTGTTTTTGACTCATCATAAAGTGGCCAAGGCGTTTTGGCTATTGTTGCCGTTTCGCCAATTTCTTCAAATAATTCCTCTGTTATATGGGGTGCAAATGGATTTAACAATTGCAAAAATGTTTTATATTCCGCTTTTGCTAATTTTTTATCTTTATAAAATTCATTCACCATTGTCATAAATGTTGCAATCGCTGTATTAAACTTCATTTCTTCAATATCTGAACTTACTTTTTTAATGGCTTTATGCATCATTTTTTCATGCTCTGGTAAATAATTTTCTTCCTCTACCAACATTTCTTTTAAATTCCAAACACGGTCCAAAAATTTGCCACAACCACGAATACTTTCCATCGACCAAGCAGCCACTTGGTCAAAAGGTCCCATAAACATCTCATAAACACGGAATGTATCCGCCCCAAATTCTTCAATAATATCATCTGGATTGATAACATTTCCCTTAGATTTTGACATTTTTTCGCCATTGGTTCCCAAAATCATACCATGTGAAGTACGTTTTTGATAAGGCTCTTTGGTTGGCACAACGCCAATATCATATAAAAATTTATGCCAGAATCTTGAGTAAAGCAAATGAAGCGTTGTATGTTCCATTCCGCCATTGTACCAATCAATTGGCGACCAATATTCTAAAGCTTCTTTTGAAGCCAATTCTTCATCATTATGCGGATCCATATATCTCAAAAAATACCAAGACGAACCTGCCCATTGTGGCATAGTATCAGTTTCACGTTTGGCTGGATTTCCGCAATGCGGACAAGTAGTTTCAATCCAATCTAACTGTTTAGCAAGTGGTGATTCGCCATTTTCACTTGGCTCATAATCTTCAATTTCTGGTAATTTTAATGGCAATTCTTCTTCTGGAATTGGCACCCAACCACATGTCTCACAATACACCATTGGAATTGGCTCACCCCAATATCTTTGACGAGAAAATACCCAATCGCGTAATTTATAATTTACTTTTTTGGTTCCCAGTTTGTTTGCTTCAACATATTCAATTACTTTAGCGATAGCCTCTTTCGCAGAAAGTCCATCAATCCAGTCAGAATTAGTAGCCACTCCATTTTCTACATCAACAAATGGTTCTTTTTCCAAATCAATTGGCATTGTGTTATCTTTTGATTTTATAACTTGTTTAATTGGTAAACCAAACTTTTTAGCAAATGCAAAATCTCGATCATCATGTGCTGGCACTGCCATAATCGCACCTGTTCCATAAGTACTTAAAACATAATCTGAAATCCAAATTGGGATTTTTTCACCATTTAACGGATTAATTGCCTGTAATCCTTGAATTTCTACACCTGTTTTTTCTTTGTTTAATTCTGCTCTTTCAAAATCTGATTTCAGAGCAGCTTTTTGTTGATACGCTTTGATTTCCTCTAAATTCGTAATTTTATCTGCATATTTCTCAATGAATTTATGTTCTGGTGCAACCACCATATAGGTCGCCCCAAAAATCGTATCTGGTCTGGTCGTATAAATTAATAAGGTTTCATCTGTTCCGTCAATTTTGAAATGGACTTCTGCTCCCTCACTTCTGCCAATCCAGTTTTTTTGTTGCGCTTTGATTTTGTCTAAAAAATCAATATCATCCAAATCATCGATTAATCGTTGCGCATATTCTGTGATTTTTAGCATCCATTGACTTTTTTCTTTTTGCACAACAGGACTTCCGCATCTTTCACAAACACCATTTACCACTTCTTCATTTGCCAAACCAACTTTACATCCTGTACAAAAATTAATCGGCATTGTCGTTTTATACGCCAAACCTTTTTTGTATAATTGAATAAAAATCCATTGCGTCCATTTATAATAATTCGGATCTGTAGTATTCACTTCTCGTGACCAGTCAAATGAAAAACCAACCGCTTTCAATTGCTCACGAAAATGCTTAATATTATTCTCTGTTGTAATTTTAGGATGAATGTGATTTTTAATCGCATAATTTTCAGCAGGAAGTCCAAATGCATCAAACCCAATTGGATACAACACATTGTACCCTTCCATTCTCTTCTTTCTTGCAATAATATCTAAAGCGGTATAGCTTCTTGGATGTCCCACATGCAAACCTTGCCCAGATGGATAGGGAAATTCGATTAATCCATACCATTTTTTCGGATTCTTAAAATCTTGTTTTGCCTGAAAAGTTCCTTCTTTATCCCATTTCTCTTGCCACTTTTTTTCTACTTTTTTAAAATTATATGACATATTTTCCTCCATTTACAGTTCAATTTGCTTTTTATTATATATTATTTTTAGAAAAAATACAAGATAAAATTTATAAAAGAGTAGATTCAAATAAATCCCATCTAATTATCTAGATGGGATTTAAAATTATATTCTTGGTCTTGGATACAAATTATCTTCCTGTAATTCCTCTTGGATTCTCAATTCTTCTCTATGCCTTTGTTTTTCCATTTCTCGATAGGTTCTTTTCTCTTCTTTTATTTTTTCGGCTCTTACTCGATTTTCCATTTTCTCATTT
This sequence comes from uncultured Clostridium sp., assembly GCA_947647595.1. Classification (GTDB taxonomy): domain Bacteria; phylum Bacillota; class Clostridia; order TANB77; family CAG-508; genus Scatovivens. The sequence goes on from CANSKZ010000015.1 coordinate 27,304, forward strand.
TGTTTTTTAATTTTTCGTTCAATCTTAGCTTCCATTTTACGAATACGTTTTTCTTCCACACTTTTTAAATCTTGTTCTTCTTTTTTGGGTTTTATCGCATTCAAAAAATTCTTCATTTTTTGTTGACGTTCTTTTCTTCTTCCTATTTTTTCATCTTGCTTCATACGTCTCATCTTCAATGTTTCTTCCTCTTCTTCTTTTTCTGCTAATCGAACCATTTCATCAATTTCTACTTGTCTACGAATCATTTCTTCTGTTATCTGTTCTTGTTTCGATAAATCGATTTCTTCATAGGTTTGTATTTCTTGCTGTTTTATTTTTTCTGCTTCTTGTTTTGGCTTAACTTCTTCTACTTTAATTTTCAATTGTTCTATTTTTACTTCTTCTTGATTATTTTGATTTTGTATTTTCTTTGTTTCTAATGGCTCACTTGCTTCAGTTTCAACTTTCGTCTTATTTTGTGAAATATCCTTTTTTTGTTGCTCTCGAATCAAATCAAATTTACTTTTTTCTTGTAAGTCAGATTTTGGAGAAACTGTTTTTACTTCTGGAGTCTCACTTGCTCTTGTTTCAATATTGGCTTTGAACACATCTAGTTTCTTTTGATATTCTATTTCATCTCCTTCTAATTTAGCAATTTGTTCTTCAAAAACATCTCGAATAATATTGTTTTCCTCAAAATTTGAGTTTTTAGCCGCTTCAATCAATTTCGTTTCTTCTTTCTTACTTTTATGTTTTTGAATATATTCCTTTACCTCCTGAGATTTACCTTTTAATTTGTGGATTCCTTTCGCAAACACTTTTTTTAATTGATGAAACATAGCAATCACTAAATTTCTTACGACTACAATCCCTGCCACAATAAACCAAAATGCACTTTTTACAATACTTCCTAATTTTCCAAATTTCTTAAAAAATCCAAATATTTTTGCAAAAATATTTTTCAATTTTTGGCATAATTTATTGATTTTCTTTTTCGTATTCACTTTAAAAATAGCAATTTCTTTTTTCAATTTCGTATCAGGAATTTTATTAAATCCCATTCCGATACAAGTCCCAGATTGACTATTCAAGTGTTCATACGCCAATAAAAGTTGTTCTTTTTTCGTTTTTCCATAAGACGATAATACCAAACTCAATTCACATATTTTCGATAGTTCTCTGGTTTCTGGTGCTTCTAATAGTGAAACCGTATCAAATAAAATAATATCATAAAAAACTTTTAAATCTTTCACTAATTCAGTTACTTTATCTTTTTGCAATAATTCTGCTGGATTTGGTGGTATATTTCCAGAAGTAATAACACTTAAATTCTTAATTTCTGTATCATTTATAAATCTTGTCATCATCTCGTGAATAGCATTTCCATTGGAATCTAAATGAGATAAATAATTGGAAAACCCTAAATCATTTGGCAAATTAAAAATTTTGGCAATTCTTCCATTTCTCATATCTGCATCAATTAAAATAACTTTTTTTCCCGCCTTTGCAAATTCTATCGCCAAATTTGTTGCAACATATGTCTTTCCTTCCAATGCATTAGGACTTGTAATCAAAATACTTTTGCTTTGCAAATGATGACTATTGACAAATTGAATATTTGTCATCAATATTTTAAAAATCTCACTTTTGTGTGCTCGAATGTTTTTAATATTTAATTTCTTCTTTGCTATCATTTTAATATTGGGTATTGAAATTAAGGATTTTAAACCTGTAATTTCTTCAATATCTTTTGAACTTTTTACTTTTGTATCTAACAAAAATTCTATTGCAAAAAAGAAACAACCTAAAACAAACCCCATTAATAATGAACCAATTCCTATTAATACCACATTGCCTTGTTTCACATAGCTAGCACTTGTATCCACCTCAAAAATCTCAGGATTGTCATAAATTTCTTGGATACTTTCAAAAAAGACCTTTGAAGTTTCCTCAAAAAGACACTTAATCAACTCTCCATCTTCACCAGAAATTTTCATTTCCAACATATTGGTATTCTCAATGATATTTACTTCCAACAAATGGCTGAATTCTTGAACACTCAAATCAATACCTAAATTTCCAATGACTCTTTCTAAAACATGAGAACCTTTTAAAATTTCTTTATACGTTTCTATCTGCTCTGTTTCTCGTATTAAAAACTTCTGACTCGCCACATATTCCACATTTGTGAGTGTATAAGCAATTCCTGTTACGGTGAATATTAATGTAATTAATAGGATATAAATTTTCTTTTTTAAAAGACAATTCCCTAAACTTTTTATATTTTTATTCATACTTATCCCCCTGTGATTTTTCTATCCATAAACATAAAAAGATGCAAATAATCCACTATTACTCGCATCTTTTGTATTTTCATTATTTTATTCTTATCTATTATACCATATTTTTCTAACAATTTCAATAGATAACATAAAAAATTTACGATTTTATTTGCTTAACTTAGCTTTTCACTTTTTAGCTATAGAAAAAAAGAAATAATCTAAACGATTATTTCTTTAAAATCCCCTCACCTTTTATTATATCATATTTATGTAAATTTGTCAATTGACTGAGGCTAGTAAAACTCACTTGATTTTATTTACTTTTCCTTAAAAACGGATACGCTATTTTTCGTATCTTATGTTTCACTTTTTCTTTTCTGTTCATCCAACTTGCACTATAATGATGCACACAATACGTATTTAGGGTTATTTTTCTTTCTTTTGTAACCCAATTACAAGCACAAAAATATTCCTTCGGATATATCGTTATTCCTTCTAATTTCTGTATTTTATCTTCGTTTTCTAAATTTTTCGTTTCCCTTAAATAATTCGTCGTAAGAATACAAGTATCATGTTTTTTTCTTGGAATTTCTGTTAATTTATTATATATTTCTACAATTTCCTTTATTATTTTATTTTGAGGTGTTGCACCAATAATTAAACCTGGTGCCACTTGTCCTCTTTCTTCAAATCCCATAAAGCATTGATTTTCAAGCAATTTATCAATATTCTTTAACATTTCCACATCAATATCTAAATATATTCCTCCATAAAGATAAAGCAAATAAAACCTTGCATAATCTGATACAAAGGCGTATTTTCCTTGCTCGTAAGCTTGTTTACAATAGGGCGCTATATTCACGTCAAAGTTTTCCTCATTCCATAACTTTATTTCATAATCAGGACAATACTTTTTCCAACTTTCCAAACATTTCTCAAAAATTTTTGGTATTTTTTTCTTTCCAAACCAACAATAATGTATTATTTTCGGAATCACTTTCTTGCTCCTTTTTTAGCTTTGTGGAAGGATGTCACCGTCGGTGCAGTGGATGGTTGCTTTGGTTAGCGGAGTATTTCCAACACCAATACTAATAGAATTCCAATCTGCTATTGTTCCTCCATAGTTTACATCTTTTAAACTATTACAGGCCTCAAATGTACCACTTCCTATTTTTTCCAAATTATTTCCAACAACATTCACTGTAGTTAAATTATCACAATATGCAAAAACCTGATAATTACCAATTTCAACAACTGTTGATGAAATTGTTACTTCTTTTAACATTTTCATTCGTCCACATGTATACCCAGTAATTTTTTGAATTCCTTCGGAAAATACTACAGCTCTGATATTATTATTGTATATTGAACCTATTTGCCAAACAGATTCATCGTGAAATATACAGGTATATTTACCTACTGAATTTCCCATTGATTTAGTCTCTATTACTTTAATTCCATCTACTTCAGCTGGAACTATAATCTTTCCACTTTCTGGAAATTGTCCTATATAACGAGATAAAACTCCATTATCATCTATTTCCCAATCTTCTCTTGTTCCTATTGCACCAGTATTTGTATTTTCTCCTGTTAATGAATTGTTAACTGTCAATCCATTTTCTGGGCTGTAGGTTCCTATTTCTTTTCCTTCTAGTTTTAATGTTTCTCCTTCTAATTTTATTGTTCCTGACGGTATTTGTTTCCCAGCACTTAATTTTCCTTCAATGTATTCATCTGCTGAAGCAAATCCCTCTTTATCTTCATAATAAGCAATTCTTAATTCCGAAATTGCTAATTCAATTTCTTCTTTTAAACTTTCTGTATTACTTTTGCTTACTGCTTTTTCTGCTCGATTTAATATTCCTT
>CANSKZ010000016.1 GCA_947647595.1 uncultured Clostridium sp.
GTTGCTCGATTGTTTTATTCTTCTTTATTATTTTTAAATGGTAAAGTTCCATAATACCTTAATTTCTCTTGATTCTGTTTCATCATCGTAGCGACCAATTAGTACTTTATCTATAAAGTCGCCAACAATTTCAATATCAAGTTTATCTATATGTTTGTACTTTTTAAAGATATTCTTCTTACTTTTTAAACTTTCTTTTTTAGCGGTAGTGGAAGCTATCTCTTTTTTTATAATACTAGATCGTTCTTCCAATTTAGAATTATCATCTTTATACTTATTAAGTAATATTAAAAATTCTTTTTCCGGAAGTATCCCATTTGTACGATCTTCATATAGTTTTTGGAAGTATGTACTTTTACCTTGTAATTCCTTATTAATACTTTTTAATTCTTGTTCTAATGAATTTAATTTGTCTTTAAATAAATCTTGTTCTATTACTTCGTCGTGCATTTCTTTAAGACTATCCTCATCATAAAACCTTGTCAACAAATTATTTATCTTTTTTAAAACAAAATTGTGTAATTCCTCTTCAGAAAGATATTTTTTATTATCGCAATTAGCCCATTTATCTTTTTTATCCTTACAACATAAATATCCGTATCCATTTTCGTTTTTCTTGCCGCACTTGAAGAATAATCTATTACAATTCATACAATATACTTTATTACTAAATGCGTGAACTTCGCCACCTTGACTACTTCTTGATTTTTCTTGCATTCTTTCTTGAACTGTATAAAAGACATTTTTATCAATGATCGATTCATGAGTATTGTCTTTCCTGATCCTATCTTCATCATCATTTTTAATAACTGTATGATTTTTATAACTTACCGTTGTTGTTTTAAATTGAACTAAATTACCAATATAAACCTCATCAGTAAGTATCTTTTTAACCGTTTGACTAGACCATTTGAATTTTTTTCTTAAATTATGTGTAAACTCTGATTGTGATATTCCATTAGCATTATTTTTAATTATGTTTATAAAATATTCTTCATGAGCTCGATTTTCTTTTAATGTAATTTCAAATTGATAATCAATAATATGTGTACGATCCAGTTCTTCTGTATAAGAGATAAGTACTTTTGCAGTTTTTGGTAAAATATCGTTTTCATTTAATAAAACACAATCACTTATATTAAAATTGTTAATATCTAAATTTTCATCTTCACTATAATATATTTTAGTTTTGGTATTTGTATATTTCTTTAAAGTAATATCACATTTATTATTAAGAGTTTTCATATCAGTAGTAATATAATTAAAACTAACTAAATCTTTTAATATGTGATCTTCATTATTAGTAAAACTAATATTAAGCATATATGTACCAGCTTTTTCAATATAACCAAAGTCTAAATATTCTTTTATTAAAGGTATTTTTAATTTACTACCATTTAAAAGTTTATATTCATAAGGACTTAATATCTTGTCTTTGTTTAAATTTTCGGCGATTTTTTCTAAACCATTACCGGACATATATTCATCAAAAATTCTTTTAACAACTTCACAAGCGATAGGATCGATAAGTAAATGATTTTTATTTTCAGGATCTTTCATTACACCATAACTAGCAAAGCTAGCCGTTAATTCGCCATTCTTTCTTTTAGATCTAAAAGTTTCACGAATATTTAATGATGTATCCTCTAAATACCATTGATCTGTCATAGCAGTTAATTGACTTGTCTTTTTTGTTTCATGTCTAGTATTATCAATCTTTTCAATATATGTAACAAATCTAACATTCCATTCATGGAATAAGTTATGTACGTATTTTTCTACTAATTCCATATCACGAGCAAATCTTGCTTGCGTTTTAACTAAAACAATATCAACATTACCGTTTTTACATTCTTCAATCATCTTATTAAAATCTGGACGAGTAGCGTCTGATCCAGACCAGTCTTCATCATTATAAACACCGATAACTTCCCAGCCCATTTCTTCCGCATATTCTCTTAACATCGTTTCTTGATTCTTGATACTTTCTGATAGTTGTTCCTTTGTCAACTTGTTTCTGTCCTCATCGGACAATCTTAAATATAACACCACCCTTAAAATAGCTTTTTTAATATTACTCATAAAAATACAACTCCTTATTTTTAATCGTAATTTCAAGCTCATAAAAATTATAACGCGCTATCATTAAAAATTCAGCCCCCTAAAGTTCTATTTTCAAGTCTTTTTATATATTTAAAATACTTCTTATTGAAAATAGTTTTTAAATCTTTTTCAGTAGGATTAGAGGTAGTAGTTATAAATTCTTCACTATATATAAATTTTGTTTCCTTTTTATTCTTTCCTTTACTAATTTTTAAAACCCCCTTAAATAGTGTTTGTTATATAATATTCGCCCACATAAAAAAAAGACTAGGTCATATACCTAATCATAATTATAATCAATATAAAATTACTTTATATTTTTTGAAGTATCAATATTATATTTTTCTTTTGTTAATTCAATAGCATTACTTAAAATAATATCAACTTCTGATTTCTTTAATTCTCTTATTCCCGGAAGTTCGGATAAAAGATTTTTCTTTGTCATATCTATTTTATTATCATTATAGATATAAATAATATCACGTAAAAGCTCTGTATAGGCCTTTAATATCTTTTCATTTATTAATTCTTTATAGTTCATAAAACACCTCACAAACAAATTATAACGCACTATAAAAAAGATGTCAGCGCTTAAATTGAAAAAGATATGTCGTCATATAAACTAACTTCTTCATAGATAAATTTTTCTTTTTCCATATCAAAAAAACGATTAAAATTATTTATAAACTTTCTACCTTTTGAAGATAACAATTTTAGACTTTTTTCGACATCTTTTATATCAGTATTTTTATACCATTCTAAAAGTGAATTATTTTCGGTAAAATCATCATCAAAACCTATATGTTTATGTATCACATAATTAAACAGTTTTTTTTCAAATTCACTAGATGTTAGATCAGAAGAGTAAACATCAAGAAGACACATCATTTTCATTTGACAATTAAGACCATTTTTAATATTAATAGTTTTAGTTTCCTTATCATAAGTAAACTTTGTATCTAAATTATCACAATAACTTATTTTATAACCGTCAGCATATATAGCTTTGACAAAAGGTGTATAAATATCATTATAACTATAACAAAAAAGAGGTGGTAGATCTAATTTCATATAATCTTCTTTCCTCATATCAGTATCTTTACAATCATATAGTTCAATTACATTTAAACCTTTAAAGTCCTTATGATGTAGAATAATTGATGTGTCCTTTGAATCATTATACTTTTTTAATTCTTCTGGTGATAGTTCATCTAATTTTTTAACTTTTTTTTTTATCATTATCACAAATCGTTACATATATATCATTATGAGGTGATAATATACTGATTACTGTTGCATTATCCATAATGTTTATACCTTGTTTTGAATATTTGTTTTTTGTTCCTAAATCTAAAAAGAAAGGATATTGATAATCAATTAATAAACTATTAAAAAAAGAATAGTTACTGTAAGTTGAAATGACATCTATTAATCTAATAAAGTCATGATCGCTATTGTAACTATCCAAAATGCTTTTTTCTAAATCTATTGTAAGTGAATTGATCCTATCAAAATCATTTTGTTTAGAATAATTACTTATTTCATTTAAAACTTTTTTAATTTCTATAATTTAACCCCCTTAAATAACACAAAAAAAGACTAGCTTGTGCTAGCCAAATTTTGCATTTCAATTTTTAAATTATTAACTGTATTTTTAGCACCAATAATTAACGTTTCTATTAATTCGTCGATACTTGTATTTAATATATTCTTTTTAAGTTCTTCAAACCAGTTATGAGCCGATTCTTTATCTTTATTTTCTTTACCACATAAGTTGTTTATAATATGATCGTCGTTTAAATTTTTCATAGAAAGATATGTAATATATTTATCATTTCTTTCATAAGTGTAAATGAAAAAGAAAATATCATTTTTAGTATGATTAAAACTTTCTACAAATTCTTTTTGTTGTGATTGGTTGTTTACATTTACATCATCGAATAAATAATCAAGATTGCCATTTTCTACTTTTAAAAAAAAGTCTTTCATTTCTTCGACACTATCAAATTTAACACCCTCATCATTATTAAACTTGATAAAACTAATTTGATCGTTTAAATCATTCATTTCCGTTACTAAATCTTTCAGTTCATTAAAGTTTGACTTCATAATAATACAGCTCCTTAAAAGATAGAACTCTTGCGAGGTATGTTTTCTTATCATACATTAAAACTAGGGTGAAGTCAACAAAACAAGCAAGTTATTTTTAATTGTTTCATACAATTACTACCAAGCCCATTATAACATAAATGAATGTAGAAATATATACAAAAAGAAAAGATTATCAAATTTGATAATCTAAACGGAAAATTATTATTTACTATTTAAATCTAAAACCTAAATGTCCATTTTTTCTAAGATAGTCAGGAAGATTATAGTTAGCATTATCTAAAGAAAAACTAACTTTATCTTCTTTGCAATAAATTGTATAATCTTCTCCATCTGGGAATCTATAAATTACTTCTATTCTCTTTATATTTTTATAACAAACATTTAGATCTATATCTTTCAAGTAAAACATATTTTCTTCTTGTTCTTGTAGCAAATTTATAATTTTTTCTTTGTTGGAATTATTTATATTCAAATAGGTATAATCTTGAACTTTTCCTAAAAATAATAATATACCCAAAATTATAAGTAATAATAACATAAAAGTTAGTATTACTAGCATTATTAAAAATATCTTTAATATCCTTTTTTTCATAATAAGTTCCTTAATAATATATACAATTTTTATCTTTAAATGAGCATTTTACATTAGGGTTATCCTTAACTGTATTATCTACTTTAAATGGAGATGATAAGTAGATGTTTTCATCATCAACTTTATCTATACCAATATGTAATTGACTAATGTTAGGTGTATTTTTGAAATTAAAATTTATGGTTTCTTTTTCAACACTAAAATCATTTATTAAATATTTATCTATAATTCCTTCCTTACCAATGCAATGAATATAAATTGTATTATCTTTTACATATAAATTAGATCCGTCATCAACTGTATCACATTTTTTTATATTCTCTAAAACATAATAGGTATCATTATTTTTTAATAATATATTAAGATGACTCCAAGAACTTGAATCATCATAATATCTTGAAATAACATAATTTTTATTATCATATTCTAAACTTTTTATGGTTATTTCATTAGAAACAAATATATATTTGTTTAAACTAGATAACGAACTCTTATAATTTAAAGACTTAATAAGTTGATATATTATAAAACTAAATAATGGAATCAATATTATCAATGAAATTATTAAAATCTTTTTTTTCATAATCACATCTCACTTTCGAGTTACTATTTGTTGTTTTGCTTCTATAAGTAATTATAACATATTTTTAAGTGATTATATATATCATACAAGTAAATTCTAAAATAAATTTTTTAATATATGATATATAACATTTGTAGCAATACTATTACCAGCTTGTTTAAAAAGTTGTCTATTGGAAATACCTGTATTTTTTGCTTTGTAAAAATCTTCATCTCTAAACCCCATAAGTCGCCAACTTTCAAGAGGACTTATTTTTTTTACAAAGAAACAATTATCACGATAAATAATCATCTTGCTAGTGTCTTCGGTAGAATTGGCGGTTAAAGTAGGACAATATCCATTCATCGACCACAATCTAGCCGTTTGATTATACCTCGAGGAAGTATCACGTCCGCAGTAATTTTTACCCTCTATAAACCTATATAAATCAATAATATATTTTTTCTTTTTATTTTTTAAATTACGACAACACAGTTTACTATTTTTGTCATAACTTTTATTTTTAACAAAACTTTCTAAATCAAAAGGAACTTTTTCAGATAATATTAAGTCTGGATCGATCTCTTTTTCTAATAAATCTTTTAATCTTAATTTCAATCTTTTTCTTTCTGGAAAATGATATAAATATTTTCCTTTAATAGCAATTAAAAAATACCTCTCTCTATTTTGAGGTGTATTATAATCTAAAGCACATAAAACATTATCATATAAGGAATAACCTAGATCCTCTAAATCTTTTTTGAATAAATCTAAAGTTCTTCTCATTTTGCTTTGGGTGATTGCAGCCACATTCTCAAAGATAACTACTTTCGGTTGTTCTTTTACTTCTCTTAAAAATTGTATCATCTTCCACCCTAGAGAAGAGCGGGTGTTACTATTAAAATCAAAACCACGTCTTACACCAGCGATTGATATATCTTGACAGGGAAAGCCACCGATCCATATATCAGCATACGGAATTTTAGAGCCGTCAACTTCTGTGATACTACCTAAATTATCACTAGGACTTTTACCATGAATCGCACAATAACTTTTAATTGCGAACTTGTCTATTTCACAAAAGAAGACAGGATTATAATTTTCAATGATCCCATTTTCTTTTAATCGCTTAAAAGCCATTTCTGGACTACCAATACCAGAAAAGAAAGTACCTACCTTAACAGTCTTATTATCTAATTTAAAATATGGATAATTAAAATTAAAAAGATTAATCGTCTGTTTTGGATACGACATCTTTCTTTTTCCTTTTAGTAGGGTTTGCTTTTTTGGTAGGTGTTGTTTTGGTAACTTCATTATTAGAATTACTAAATAATTCTTGTTCGATCCTAAAAGTATCTAAATCAAATAATTCTAATTTATGAAATTCATCTTGTTTAAATACTATTTTCTCAACAACTTTATATTTAATAGGATAATCACTTAATTGTTTGAAATTAGTTTTAATAGGCGACATACGAGTTCTTAATATAATTGCCTCGCCAACTTTAATATTCATAAGTTCATCTGGCGTTCTTAAATCACGACCAGTTAAAGAAGTATCAGAAGAAATATTAAAATCAGCTTTTCCGTAACGATTAGATGTTGATGTTCTGGTAGTGCAAGTCGTATATTTTCCCATGCGATTTGAAATCTCGCGAGCTGTACTATAATCATTCGTAAGTAGGTAAACGGTATTTCCAGCATTTGCTTTGATTGTACCAGCAGTTTCTTTATATGTTTCATTAAGCATATTGTAATCTTGAACAACCATATAAAAACGAATTTTACGGGAACGAGCTACTGTAAGTTTTTTTGATAGTTCCCCAATTTTAATTGTATTACAGAATTCATCTAGGATAAAATTTACTCTAATAGGAAGAGATCCACTAACATTTTTCTGGGCCTCTTCAACAAGTGTTTGATAAACTTGATTCACAAATAAACCACCTATAAAATGACGAGAAAGTTTTTCATCTGGAACAATTAAAAATATAGCTGTTTTTTTCTTTCCAATATCTCTTATATTGAATGAAGACTTACTTGTAATATAGCTAACCCCAGTATCCCCAAACACTCTTAATTTTGACGCTAGGATAGAAAAAATAGTCGCTCTAGTTTCCCCACGAGCAAAATTACCACTTGCATATAGGTTTTTAGCCGTATTACCAAAAGGACGATCATTAAAATACTTATCTAAAGAATTCTGATCGCCGTACTTTTTAGATCCATGTTCGACCAATAAATTATAAATAGAATGAAAGTGTATTTGACTTTGTTTTTTAGCGTCCTCAATTAAAGCTAAACATAAAGCGCTTAAAACAGATGAAGACGATTCTTGCCAGTATTTATCACGACTTGTTACATCTTCACAAATAGCGCTTGATAAATCGTTTACTGTTTCGATTTCCTTTTCAAAATTATTTTCTTTGTAATATTGATATGCAATTTCTAACGGATTCCAAAAACTACTATTCGCAGTATCACGTAAATTAATAATTTGAATGTCATAATCTTTTTTCTTTAAATAGTCATAAGTAGTCTTGTATATTTCGCCTTTGACATCATTTATAATCATACTTTCGCCATTATCAGCTAAATTATAGATGAGAGGGAAAATAACCCCGACCGTTTTTCCTGATCCTGTACTTCCCACGACTAAAGTATGATTTGATGAAGTATCAACATAGTATTTATTATTTTCTATTGCAACAACCATTCCACCAGCATTGGTATTTTTACCAAAGTGCCAAGTAGAAAAGTTTTCTTTTATCTCTTTTAAACTAGCGAAGTCGCTACTACCAAACTCATTACTTTTTATTCTTTTTGGAATGCCACTATCATTAGCGGTATTTTTAATTTTAAAATTATATTTATAATAAAGTAAAAACAAAATAAAAAGACATTCCATAATCAGAATGCCAACAATTAAATTCTTATCATCTATTATCATTTTTAATAACTCTATAAAATTAAAAATAAAATGTATTTCAAATTTATTTTGAATAAAGTATATAAAGTTTGGAATGATGAAGATAAGAAGCAATAAAGAAATAATAACTACTAATATGTAATTAAAATATTTCTTTATTTTCATAACCCCCTTAAATATCTTTTCCTTGTAATTCTTTTTCTAAAATTTCTTGTAAATATCTTTCTTCTTTTCTGTTTTCAATAAGTAAAAAATGATTTGCTTTTTTCATAAATTGTTTAAATTTTATATTCTTATAAAATGACTTTGACTTAAAATTATTATATCTTTCTTTGGTATACCCTAAATGAGAAAGTGCTTTATAAAAATCAGTAGCGTTCATCGTATCACGAGAACTATTAACCGCACTATATAAAATATCAACATCATAATCAATATTAGATTTCTTGATCCATTTACTTAATAACTTTTTAATATCTGATTCAGATAAATCAGCAAGTTTTCCTAATTGGTAAATTTCTTTTGCATGTTTTAAAATTGTAGATTTCTTTTTTGGACTTTTACTTTTAAATTCCATATTCATTATATTAATTTTTAAAAACTCTTTTTGACGATCTAAAAAATCAGTAGAATTATAAACCTTAAAATTATATAAAATATCATTACCGATACGAGAATACAATCTTTTCATTTTATTTTCAATGTACTTATTATTTGCTTTTTCCCCATACATCTTTTTTTGTTCGCGTTCTATTGATTCTAAAGAGTGATAATATCTTTCAAACTCATACTTGATTGTATCATGGTACAAAATTTTTTCAATTATTTTATCAATATCTTTTCTACAATAATCTAAATGTTTTGAATTATATTGAAGACGGCCACGTTCTGGTAACTTCTTATATAATTCTAGTAAATCTTTATTTAATGATTTTCTAAATTTATTACTAAAGAATAAATTATCTTCGGTTTTAGTAAAATTACTTTTTCTAATTTTATTATCTAAACCTAAAAATAAATAATCTTGTTCCTTATAAAAAGAAGTATTATCAACTAAATAAGAAGCTATATTACTTTTTAAATACTTGAGCGATGTTTTATCCAGAGTATCTTTTTTTCTTCGTTCTTCCATTTCAAAGAATGTTATATGCAAATGTGGGTTGTCAGTATCCCTGTGAAGACTTGCATACCATCTCGTATTAGTTAAATCAAAATCATTGTCTAACATAAACCTAGGAATAACAGACTTTGTCATCAAGTAATAATCTTCTTTTGTTTTAAGGCCATTTTTTAAAGCAAAATCTGGGGGAAAGGAAACAACAAGCGTCCACATACGGCCTGACTTGTCATTCGGTAAATCTTTTAAAATCTCTCTTTTAGTAACATTACCGTCTTTACCCCAAATATGAAATTCTTTTGTTTCTTTTGTATCATCAAAAATATTAAATTCTTTCTGATATAGTTCATCAATGGAAGAGAAATCTTTTAGGGAAGTGGTATCAGCTCCGTCTTTTGAAACATACTTACACCAACCACCAACTAACCTTTGAAAATTTACATCTTTCTTATAACGAACTCGAGTAACGATGTTACTACTCATCTACATCGTCCTTTTTATTTCGTAGTTCACGAATATTTTTTATGACCGTTTCTCTTGCAACCTCTGTTATAGGGTGGCTAACAAGATGTGTATTAAGTTCGGCCCTAGTTTGAGGAATATCAAAATATTTATATGTCATATCATTTTGTAAAATAATCGTTTCAATACCTATATTATTTTTATTAATCATGGTAAGAATTTTATAAAATTGTTTTTCGTTCGCGTCCTTAACCGTTTCAATAATAAGTTCTCTTAATTTCTTTTGACTATCTAACAACATTGATTGTTCCATAAAATCTAATAAAACATTTTTACAATATTCGCTTACTTTCATATTGTTTTGTTCGGCCTGATCTTGTAGTAACTTTTTCTTGTGAGGATCTAATCTAAAAGCGATGATATTCGCATTCTTATTTTCCTGATCCATTAGTTACCATGATACAATCTAGGTTTTCAAAAATATAATCTTTAACCATACTTTCTAAAACACTTTGAATTGTAAGACCTCTTATCTCTATAATTTTTTTAAATGCTTTTTCTGTTTTGGTATCAACTTGTAATTTTAAATAAACCGTTTTTTTATCATTCATTTTAACAACCCCCTTTAAAACTTTTAATTTTTGTTTTCTTGATTCATACGTTCTATATCACGATCAGATCGACCAGCTAGAACACAAGCACAATATAAAAATAAGATAGTAAATAATGCTAGGTTAATACCTAAAATAATTAAAAATAATTTCATAAAAATTTCCTTTCTTTCGGCCATAACTTCGGCCTAACTCTCGGCCATAAAATACTTAAAAACTTCTAAATATTTACAACCTTTTTAAAGCAGGATAAATCCTGTTTACAAACAACTAGCCAGTGGCTAGTTTTCCCTTATTTCATAAGGCATTTGATGAAACACAAGTGTTTACATTTGAAGAATTTGTTATACAATCGTTTACACAACAGCCCTTTATTTATAAGGGGTGTGTAACAATCGTAAACACTTATTTTTTTAATTTTTTTAAAATTCTCGTCAAATTATATATGAATATATGAAAAAATTACGGCCTAAAGTTAGGCCATAATTTTAATCATATAATTATGGTGTTATAGTAGGTTTTTTATAATCTGGTGTAGGTAATTTATCTTTCATATAGTCATTATTGTTTGGAAAACTAAATTTATTATCCGTATAATCAAATAATGAATATTCTTTTGAAGTAACCTTATTATTTATAATAATACTTGGATCGGTGTACTCAAATTTCTGATTTTTAACATTATATTTTTGAAGAGAAAAGTGTAAATGATCGCCAGTACTTCGGCCAGTCGAGCCCATAATTCCGACTTGTTGACCTTGTTTAACTGTATCGCCAACCTTTACCGTTCTTGAATTTTCTTTTAAATGATGATAGAAAGTTCGGTACATAACTCCACCGACTTTATGTTCTATGGCGACCGTTTCGCCCCCTGATTCTTGAACTTCACTTATAACTACTGTTCCGTCAGCTACGGCCACAATATTTGAGGAAGTGGGTACAACATCTATACCACTATGAAAAGCAGTAGTATTATTAATAGGATCTGTTCTTTCCCCATAAGGCGATGTAATCGTATAAGTATTAGTATCGAATGGAAGAACAAAATATGACCTATAAAATGTTTCCTCATTTCCAAATAATGCAGCGATGATAGCAAGTATAATTAAAACTATAAAGATAACGCCAGCGACGGGAAGAAGTGCTATAAGCATTTTACCTCTCATTATTTTACCGACTATATCTTCTATTATCGGCCACCGCCTTTACCAAATAATTCTTTTTCTTCTTGACGAAGATGTATAAAAATAGGAACACGTTTATCATGAGAGATAACAAGTAAACTTTGACCTTTACCAGCCGTTTGTAAGTAACGACGTTCATTTTCACTTAACCTTAATACTTTTTGAAGTGAGATAATTTCTTCGCTACCTTGTGCTAAAACAAATTGATAATCAGAATTATCAACAATAACTTGACCGTATCTAACAACTTCTGGGGAAGTAAAATCAATCATATTTTGAGTACATACAACCATACTTCCCGCATACTTTCTAATTCGTTTACTTGTTCTTTTTAGAAATTCTAGGCCGTCTTTATTGTTAGGATCGATTAAGAGATGAGCTTCATCTATAATCAACATAATTTGTTCGTCGCGATCTTGACTGATAATATGCCAACATAAAGATAGGATATTAAAGAACTGTGTTCTTAAAATTGTGTCATCGCTTTCAAGCAAACTATGAATATCAAAAACGATAAAATCAGAACTTAAATCTACATTACTCGGAGCATTCCATAACTTACTATCAACACCAGTAGTCATACGTCTTACTATGGCCTCGATCTTTTCTAAAGACTTAACATTGTCATCATTGACACGTTTATCACTTTTAGCTTTTTCTAATTCTTTAACAATCTCATTATGAAAGTCTGTGATAATTGGATAGTCATTAGAAGATAACTTACTTACATCAGTATCTAAAGTAATACCTTTATTTTTATAAGTTCTTAAAAGTATTTCCTCAATTTTAGTAAGTTCAAGTTCTGTTAAATCTTTAAAATAATATTTAATGAATGTTCTAAATGTTTGTAAATGTTTAATGACGGCGACATTATTATCTTCATCATTGGTAGAATTTTTTATCTCAAGAGGGTTAATTATAAACCCTGATCCACTACCAGCGTCTATCCAAGTACCCCCAACGGACAAACACATATCTTTTAGTTCACGTTCTGGATCGATACATACAATTTTAGTTTTTCTGGCCCAGTTACCACGAATTAATTTTTTAATAAGGGTGGACTTACCAGATCCACTTTTACCGATAATACAAACATTAGAATTAGTTCTCTTATTAGTTCTTTTCCATAAGTCAAACATGGTAAGACCGCCATTTATATCATCGCCTAGTATAATTGAATTTCCGTCATCTTGTATCGATTCAAAGACAAAAGGAAAACTTGCTGCTACCGTTGTCGCTGGCATTGGAAGGCCAAAATTTTCTTGTATTGGCATATCCAAAGTAGGAAGAGCAGTTTTAAAACCCTGTTCTTGCTCGAATATTAATTGTGATCCACGAAGATTAAGAGAAGACATCGCAGACTTTATCTCTTTAATTCTTTTTGAAAGTTCTTCTTTTGTATCCGCATAAGAAAAAAATACTACCGACATCAGTAGCATTTTTTCATTCTCGCGATCCATTTTATTTGTTAATTGCTCGTAATCTTGTAATTGATTTTTAAGCATGATTTGATCGTTTCTATCATTAGTATTGATATATTTACTTCTTGTTTCTGACATACCTTTTTTTAATGTTTTAGAGACTTCTACATTATCCATTGGCTTAACAGAAATAATCATACGAGTATTTTTTATGTTAGATAACATACCTAACCAACTTCCCCTAGTGTAAGAGGGGAAAGTATCAACAATCATACTTGTAGCGAACACATCGCCTAGTAACATATCTTTTTCATTGAATTTAATAGCGATAGGTGCGATCTTTTCTTTAATTGATTTTATACTAGAATCTTGTTTAAAAATTTCTAGTGATTCTTGAGGGTTAAGGTAAGTAAATAGGACTTCCTTAATCTCATCAGTTTTAGCTTGTTCTGAAGCTAGACCGATATTACTTAATTGAGAAGTAATATCATTTATTTTAGACTTTAACAATTTAGCATTGTCTTTGTCTTCATCAATAAGTAAATAAAATTCACGATTATTGACGATATTTTTATTCATAATGGTATTAGCAAAATGAATATCCTCATCAAGTAATTTCTTTTTTACTTCATCATCTGTACTTTGAGATAGATAATGTAAATTCTCGATATGATCCGTTAAACTAACGGGCTTATCAAGAGCTATAATTTTAAAAGGATATTCTAAACTTAATAATACTTTTCTTAATTGGAATATTTTAGACGTTTGTTCTTCATTGGAATATAACTGTAAATTAATACTATTGATACGAATAAGGCCTACAACCTTATCATTATCAAGATATAAAAGATCGTTCCATACTTCCTTAAAAGGAAGTAAATTTAATACAGACTTTTCAACTTTATTCTTTTTCATATCCAAAACCCCATATTTTTTAGATATTCATTTTTATATTACAATAAGTTTCATGAAAAATACTGTCTTTATGATCCGCTCCAACTTCAAATAAACAATTCAATATTTCTTCTTCTGACATTTTAGTAGTGATCGCATAATCTACAATGATGTCATCGACTTTCTCAACTATACCATTATAAAAATTATTCCAATTTTGATTTTTAACTTTTTCTTTGTTATATAATGCGATTTTTTCTTTCGCTTTTAAAAGTGTAACGTACACTTCATCAGTTTTATTCATATATTTTATAACCCCCTTAAATTTTTATATTATTTACAATATTTGTTTTTACATTAGTAAGACCTCGTTTATCATCTATGTAACTTGCTAAATTCCCATAATTATTTTTATATTTTTCAAAATTTGTTTTGACTTCTTTTTCGGATAATTTATCATCGATAGCATAAATAACAGCTTGGCCCATATTATTAAATTTTACTATATTAGAATTACTGATATTTTTGTTTTTATTTTCATTATCAATATGACGATAAACACAATAATTATCATCATCTTTAAAAATAAAATTTCCAACTTTTGATGTATCTATAATTTCGACTATGTCTTTATTATAGATAGGGATAGACTTTAAATCTTTCTCTGGAACTTCATTATTAGAAATATCTATGATCCCATTATTTACAAAAACTTTTTCCTTATCAGGTTTTAAGTCTTTTTCTATATCATCTTTTGTTTTATCTTTATTTTTTCGATCTTCGTCAATCATTGTTTTTAATCTTTCTTTGACTAGATCTACAAGCTCTTTTTCGTATTGTTCTTTAAACTCTTTTTTTTTATGATTTTCATTAATTTTATTTTTAATATTTTCAATGATTTTTTTAGGACGAATGTTATTTAATTTTGTGAAAAAATTTTTTTTAGGTTTTCGTTCATATAAAGAAAGAGCACAATCTAATATTTCTTTATTACTCATTTTATTATTGATTGTATAATCAGTAATTATGTTATCTAAACCAGTAATAACATTTTTATAAGTATTATCATTTATATTAATATTAGAATTGTTAACAATATTTTCTTTTGCTTTTAATAAAAAGAAAAGGACATCATCAACTTTATTATTCATTTTTAACCCCCTTACTAATAAAATAAAAAAGACTGGTAAAAGAAAACCAATCATAAAAAAAACAATCTCTATGCAGATTAAGATTGTTTATATACTACATTACATCATTGAACGGATGCAACTTATACTTCCTGTGCCATTCAACAATATAATTATAAAAAATATGTCGCAATTTGTCAAGCATATTTCTTGAATTTCTTTTGACTTAATCTAAACCTTATCATTTTAATTAAAATACCCAAAATATTACCGTTACCGCTAGGCATTGGTAAGGTAATTAAGAATGTTAGAATTGGAAAGAAACAAAAGAAGAAAACTTTTACTAGACCTTTACCGAATAATTTAGCTAGGATAAACCCTATAAAAACGGATAACCCTAGTAATAATACTTCTTTTATTCCATAACCTTTAAAAATTTCACGTTTTACCTTAATGTTCTTTGGTATTAAATACATCTTTATCGCTCCAATCATTTATATTTGTTTTATATAAAGTACTATCTTTATTGAATGAATAATTATTATTATCGACCATATCCTTATAAACATCTATTCTATCAGCTAGTGAAGTGTTTTCATTCATGCTAAAAGTATCACTTTCAAAATTACCTATATCAGAAGAAGAGATATCATCTGTTGTATAACCACTTCCACCCTCGTTGGAAGAAGAGTTTACATTTTCGTTACTAGATGAGCTTGTATCTTCTGAATTTTGAGAATTAGCAGATCCAAAGTTAGAAGAATTAGAACTATTATTGATGTTTGGATCGCCACTCGTACTACTAGGGGAAGTATCCCCATTAGAAGATGAATTATCGTTGTTTTGACTAGTAGATGATGAATTATCTGTTGTACTTCCATATTTAGACATCGCAATCATACTTGTACCTAGTGCAGCTAAAGAATGTAATTCACTCATATTAGACATTGTACCAGTATTTGCATTTAATAAAGCGCTTACTAATTGCGGTGATGAAATAATAAATAGAAGTGATCCGATTGTAATTAAAATAACGGACATTGGATATTGCGTACCCTTAACTACTGATCCAAAGACATTAAATAAAATTCCTATACAAAGATATTGTACCGCCGTTACTAGAAAAGTACCCATAACACCTTTAACCCAAACCTCAAATGCGTGTGATCGATTTGAGATAAGGGAAGTACAAACAAAAGGTGCTATGGCCTTATACAGAGCGAGTTCTATTACTCTCTTAGCGACTTGTATACCTATAAATAAAAGTAAGACGACAACTAACAGACCTATTAAGAAAATAGAGAACGTATGAAAACTATATTTATATTCGCCGCTATCAAATAGGCCGTCGTTCATCACTTCGTTATAATCAGCGGTAAACCAGTTTTCTATAAAATATTTCTTATCTTTCTCGTCCATTTTACTATCATCAGCAAAGGCCGTAAGTATCATTGATGACATACTCGCCTCAAATGAAGTAGGACTTGTAGAGGCAGTTGATGAAGCAGAAATAACGTATTGTGTCATTTTAGATGAAACATTATAACCCCAGTTAAAAAGTGGTGGTATTAAGAACATCATTACAATACTAAAGATAATACCTTTTATAACTCTAGTCGGTGATGAATTGTCATCTTGATTAACAAAATAGTGCATAATAATTTCCAGAATAACTTTTAATATTAACCACGTACAAGCTACGATGATTGCAACTGAATATATTTTATTAACATACTCATTGTCAAAAAACTTGAATTTCCATATATCATTAATGATTAAAAACATTCCGTCAAGTAATATTAAAACACCTTTTGCAAGTAACCAAAATACCCAACGAATAGCGTCGCTGATCCAGCCAGCTGATTCATGGGTAACCGTTAGTACTTGTAAAAACATAAAGCTCCTACATTGTTATAGTTTTATCTTCGGTACAATCGTAAACTTTTTTAATTTCCAAACTTCCAATATCTTTAAACATTCTTTTAGTCATATAAATAGCGTCTGGTGTTAGTTTTCTTTGCCAACACATATTAGTAGGCGACCATTTAAAAGCATGACTTTTTAATTCGTTTCTAATGTCTTCATTCGGTTTAGTATCAAAAAATATCTTTACTCGGTTATCTACCTTATCAAAACGAACTTCGCCCTCATTAAAGTAGTACCCAACATCTTTTATATTATCCATTTTTTCAAGTAAGGCCAAACGATCTTTAACACTCTTAATATTTTGATTAGAATTTTGTAAGACGTAAGGTGCTAAAGGTTGTTCGCCATTTGCACGAGCTTTTTTATTATAATCTTTATATGATTGATGATTTCTTTCTAAATATTCTAATTTTGCTTGTAATTTTTCTTTTGCGATAGGATCATCACTATTAATTGGCTCATTATATCCATTCTTATACATACTAATAAATTCTTCTTTTGTATAAGCATTTTTTAACATATCATTAGTATTTTTATAGAATTTTTTTATCTTGTCTTCGATAGAAAAAAGTGTATTATCTATTTTATCTTGTACCTTATTCATCTTTTCAACAGGATATTTTGCAGGCCCAGCTACATTTACTGGTACAAAATTAGCATTAACCCCTAATAGTTCGTTAAAACTATCTGTAATTAAGTCTTTAAACTGTATTTTTCTTTTATTTACAATATCTAATTGTCTATTATTTAGTTCTCTAATTCCGTATGATTCTACAAATCTCTGATATTCACGTTCGGCGTCTTCTTGAATATGACTACCTCTATTATACATACTTTGATTATCACAACGTCTAATTAGTTCTTTATCTAATTCTATCAATTTATAACCCCCTTAAATTTTTATACTTTTTTCTTGTTCTAATACTTCAATTTTAGGTGATCCCCAGCTACTATATGGCAATTTTATACCATTTTTATTTACTGGGGAAATTCCTAAATATTTATGTATTAAACTATTGTTATATTCCCATTCAAAACCTAAAGGCGAGAAGATAATTCGATCATTATATAAAAGATCGCTTTCGTAATTACTTGCTAAACCTAAAGCGTCTTTTATGCTTGCTTTAATTTTCTTTTGTTTATAGCCAACAACAATATTAAATTCATATTTTTTGTTAGGATCAAAACTTAAAAAATCACGATCGTATAAATCTTTATCGAGCATATAATCATTTTGACTGGAAACTATATTATTGTAATGTTTGTATTTATTTTTATTTGTTTTATATTCCTTTTCAACATCGTTAGGCATAAATTCTTCATTTACTAAATAAATTAAACCTTTTGTCTTATTTGAAAAGTCTTCGGTAAAAAAGTCGCCTGATGAATTATCAACAGCGACCACATTTCTTTTACCTTTGTTTGTAAAAATGAATTTATCATAAGTAGGATACATTCTTATTTTATCGAATAAGGAAATATCTATCTCATAAATTTTACTCATCTTAAACCTCTAAATTGACCTGATAACTTTTTATTATAATTATCTAAATATCTAAAGTTTTCTTCTTGATTGGTACTAGTATCCGTTATGGTATCAATCATTAAATCTTGTTTTACAAGTGTTCTGATATAATCGGCCATTGGAATATCTAACTCACGAGCTCTTTTTTTCATTTTATTTTTTAAACTTTTAGTAGTATAAAAAATAAACCTTGTATTATATCTTTTCATATATTACCCCCTTAATAATTCCGCAATAACGATAAGTCTTTGATTACCATTATTTTTACATGTAATTAATGTTAAAATCTTTTTATCTTCTACTTTATGGAAATAAGACATATCAGTATCATTGATAGTATGTTTTTCGGTTATTTTATAAAAATATGTATTTTTATGTGTAACAATTTTTATTTGATCGCCAATTCTCATATAATGTAGCTTTTGAAAAACATTACTTGTACTGTGTCCAGCCATGATAACATTACCAACTTCATCATCTAAATTAGCAGATGTAGAAAGTGTACCAACCAAATTTTTGTCGAGTGTTGTTTTGTCTGTTCCAGTAGTAATTAATCTTTTAATTCCATAATTAGAAAGTTCAATATATCCTAGATAATTATTAGTAAGATGAATTTCTTGTTTAGGTGTTTCAAACTTTGGTGTTTCTGTTACCTCTACTTCTGGAGTAGGGACAACTTCCTCTTCAATAAATAATTTATCAATAATTTTTTCCGTTTCTTTTTTATCATGGTATTTATTATATATAAAATAAAATGAGAAAAGGGCTGATCCTAAAATAAGGAGCAACCCAATTACATTTATAAATTTATTTATTTTTTCTTTTTTTCGCATATAGTAATAAACTAATTCCAGATAAAGCAGTACCACCAACGATAAACATACTAATTAAATCAGTATTAAAAGTTTTAGGCATTTTTTCATTAGTCATTGTTGCTTTAATAACTTGTCCGTCTTCTGTGATCTCAAAAAACATTTTTTCATCGTTTAAGATGTAAGTAGGATCAGATGTTTCTTTTTCTAAAATATAGTATTTTCCATATTCAAGACCTTTGATAACAATTTTCCCGTTTTCATCTGTACGACCACTAAATACAAGCTCATCTGTTTCAGCATTTCTAACCTCTATTAAAACGTTAGGTAGAGGTTGTCCTGTACTTAAATCAACTTTTGTAAAATCTAAATCGCCTTTAAATTTTTCATTAGTCATACTAGCTTTTACAATTTCTTTATTTTCCTTAATCTCAAAAAACACTTTTTCATCACTAATTTTATAACCCTCTAAACAATCAGTTTCTACGATGTAAAATTTTCCTACAAATAAGTCAGTAATAGTGATTTTTCCGTTTTCATCGGTAACACCCTCAAAAATTAATTTGTCATCTTCAGTAAAGATTTGAACTTTAACGTTTGGTAATTCTTTTCCACTGGTTAAATCTGTTTTAGAAAATTCTAGTGTAGCTTTTGGAAGATAATTTTTTAATGAGAAAGTCTTTGTAATAATAGGTGTGTATTGATCTTTATATTTTAATTCAATACTAAATTCTGTATCATCGGTAATATTATTATTAGAGCTTGAAAGCTCCTTTAATGTATATTTTCCCAATTTTAGATTTTCAAATTTAGCATATCCGTTTTGATCAGTTTTAACTGTTGCAATTAATTTTCCTGATTCATCATATAAACCAAAGACAACATCTGGTAAAGATATTTCTTCATAAGTATATGTATCATCTTCAATAACTAATTTTTCGCCAACTTTATTGATTTCAATTTTTCCTTTTACTTCTTGATTAGTAAAATGAAGTTCTATAATTGCGTCAAATTCATCAGTACTAAATATATCAGATTTTTCATCGATTGTAAATTTTAATGGTGTAGAATTCCAAACATAACCCTCTAAAATTTGATCGACTTCTTCTAATTGATATGATCCAGTTCCTAAAGGATAAGGTGTAATTAAAATACCGTTATCATCTGTTTCAAATTCACAAATTTTTTGTGTTGTAGGATAAGAAATTGTTTGACAAACATATTCGCCAGTAGTTAAGTCTTTAATTTTGAATTTAATACCAGCTTTTGTGATATTGTTTCCGTCTTGATCGACTTTAACAACTTTTATTCTTGAAGTGATTTCAGCGTTAGAGAAAACTTTATTTACTGTTGGCCCTAAATCTTTAATTTCAAATTCAAAATCTTTGATGAATTCATGACCGCTAGTAGAGGATAATTGTTTTAATGTATAACGGCCGTATGGCAATTTGAAATAAATTTTACCCTCATTGTCAGTAGTCAATTTTTTTACTAAAACATTGTTTCTATTATATACACCAAATTCAATCCCAACTTCTGGTGTCATGATTTGCGTTTTATCAGAAGCATATACTTTTGTAATTTCATAATCACGAGTAATAACGTCTTCTGGTGTTTTAACATAAGTTAATAATTCATCTTTACTACTATCAAATGGGATTTTATCCTCATTAAGTAGGTATCCCTTACTTGGAGAGATCTCTTTTAGGTAGAAACGGCCAAAGTATGGTAAATAATCACTTTTTGCATATCCGTTTTTATCAGTAGTTATTTTTTGAATAAGATTATCAGATGTATCATAAATTCCGTACACGGCACCCTCTAAAGAAGCGTCTCCGGACGGAATATTTTTTTGCGTGCTCGAATCTACTTTATTTATTTCAACTTGACCGCCTAAACCTTGAACGTTAACAGAAAAATAAACAGGATCGATATTACCGCCACTAATCATATTTTGGTAGTCATCAGCATAATAGATTAAATAACTACGAGAATAAATTTGTTTTTTAACAAATTGTAAAGTTACAGAACCAATCTTTGTAGGTGTAATTGTCAACTGATTTCCATTAATAGAAATTTCAGCACCATTAGAGGCGTATACTTCGTATTTACTTAATACATTATTAGTATCAGTTAAAGTAACACTTTTACCAACTTGAGTGGTAACTGTTGTACCGTTAAAACTTGGCTTGTCGTAATGATGATTTGCTAGATCTTGAATAACTGATCTTTCATAATCTACGTTATAAGGTGTACCAGCACCATAACGAGCGGTATTATAAGTAACTCTTGTATTACCACCTAAAATACTTTCCCAGATTAGAGCTTGTGTAGCAGCTCTATACTCTTGTGTTTGATGACCTGAATATTGATAACCATAATAAGAATAAAGTAACACTTTTTGTTTAACTGAATTAGATAAACCTAATTGTTCCCAAGATACCTCTCTATATTGATTCGTACCCTCTGGAACACCGGGCTCGATACAGAAAGCAACATTACCGTCAACATAATAATTTTGTAATTTCCATGATGAATAGTTGTTGCCGTTATCACTTCGTTCATACCAGTAACCCGTAAAATCCATATTAAGCGTGGCCGCCATGACATTTTGAGTACCACATACTAAAGCTATGATAGCACCAATAAATAGTTTTAAATATTTACTTTTTCCTTTTTTCTTCACTTTATATCATACCCCCCTTAAAATATTCAAAATAAAAAAACACTACTTAAAAAGTAATGTTTCAAATAAAGTTATATAAGTTATTCAATATTATTTATATCTCTCACAATTTCCTGATTGACAATTTACATACATATAGATTCCTAAAACTGTACCTTGACCGTCTAATACTTCAAAACAAGTTATGTTTAAAATATCAACCGTATCTTTAAAACCAACTCTAGCACTATCCGTATAACAACTATTCAAGTCTGAATATTGTTTATCAATTTTACCATGATGAAATGAATAATAGAAGTCGTTAGGGTTAGGTACACCAATATAAGAATTTTTTTGAGTATTGGAAGTAGTGGTATTAGAAGTAATAGTGTTTTCTTGCTTTACTCCTTTTGTTTCCTTTACTTCCTCTTTAATAGTACTTTGACTTTGATTAGTCGAATTAGAATTATTATTTTTTGTTTCTACATTTGAATTATTTGTTGTATTT
This sequence comes from uncultured Clostridium sp., assembly GCA_947647595.1. Classification (GTDB taxonomy): domain Bacteria; phylum Bacillota; class Clostridia; order TANB77; family CAG-508; genus Scatovivens. Next base: position 22,554 of record CANSKZ010000016.1, read on the forward strand.
TTTTGTTCTGGAATATTATTTGTTTTAGTTTCTGTTTTTTCTTCTATTTGCTTAATAGAATTAGTATTATTGATAGGATCATCTTCTTTTATCTCTTCATCAAGTAAATCAACAATGACATCATCATTAATTATAGAATTTTCAGTTTTTATTTTCTCTGATAAATTCTCATTATTTATTCGTTGTTTAGCTTTTGATGATTGATATTGATAACCTCTAACAAAAACACTCACAAAACCAACTAATAAAATAGCAAAAACTACTTTTAAAACTTTTTTCATAAAAGCACGTCCTTTCTTTATATGAATAATAACGCGCTTTCAAAAAAAATACAGCGCCTAAAATGAAAAAAATTATATTTTTTAACTATTTTTCATCTATTTTTGTGTCATTTTTAGGTTTTGACGCTAAAAACTTGATTTTTTCAATGACAATAGACAACTTATTATCTTGATTTTGTAACCTACCAAATATATTGATTAAGTCGCCTTTATGTATATATTTAATCGCACTTTCAGCGTATCCATTCCATAATGAGATAGAAAAAAAGTCTGTTTCATATTCGCCAGATGAATTTTTATAATCTCTTTGTACGGCAATCAATACATTACAAACTTTCTTATTATTATCTAACTCTTTAATGGTAGGATCATTAGCAATTCTTCCGGTTAAAAGTAATACATTATTCAATAGTTAACCCCCTTAAATTCTAAATTCAATCTTATTTTTTCAAGTTCAATTAATAATTTTTTAAGTCTATTCTGATTCAAAGTTTTTTGAAATCTTTTTGACTTCATTTTAGAATAGAAGATATTAAGTAGATTTTCTACAAAAATAATATCTTCTAAACCGTCAATGATCTTTTTTTCAACGAATGGATCGTTTATTTCATAATCAATAACTTTAAAATATTTGCATGTTTTTATAATTTCTTTAATTAATTTATATTGATCCATAATATCCTATTTGAAATATGCAAGTACCCAATTAACTAATTGTACGACAAAGAAAACTGTTACCCCAGCTATTAAAGTTGTTCTGATACGACGAAGTGAGGCAGCTTTTTGATGATCTTCACTAGCTACCATATACATTACACAATCTTTTAAAACAAAAAAGCCCGTCGCTCCAGCAACGAACATTTTTAAATAATTAGTTGCGTCGCCAATTAGACGCAAAATATCGTTTAAAACACTTTCCAATTTTTTTATACCCCCTTAAATCTTATAAGACCTTAATATTTCGTTAAGATCCTTTTCTTGAATATGATTTTTAATTTTTTCACAAGCATTATACATAGTATTAAAACTATCTTTTCCATAACAACTATTGATAGAACTATCCTTAACTTCATAATGTAACTCATCTTCTATAATACCGGTTTTCTTTTCTCTTACTTCTACAACAAACGAAGTACTAGAATCATTACGGCAATAATCAAAGGTAAATTTATGACCGTCTTTTTCAAATTCATTCGCATTACAAATTAGCATGTCGCTATCTTGCAAAACTTTATTTGTTAGACTTGGATAGTCGTCGCTCCAACGCTCGTCATAACATTTAAAAACTTTTTCTAACTTTTTTAAATCTTTACTTGTAACCTTATTACCTTTACAAATAAATTCCTCATAAGCTAGTAGGGATATTCCAATTTCTTCTCTTGTACTTTTTTCAAATAGTTTTATGATTTCTTTTATATTATCTATAAAAGCCAACCCCCTAAATATGTCATGCAAATATTTTTCTTTTTACCACCCCCAAACTTTATGACATAAAAAAAGATGATGATGTTATTTAAAACATCTATCATCAAGACCAAGAGCAGATAAAAATTTAATACAAGCACTTTTTCTGATTTCACGAGTTTTGTCCTTACCATAAGAAATAGTATCAGTAATTTCATCTTCACTTTTACATTTATAGAAAGTTAGATCGAAAACTTGCATTTCTAAATCATTTAACTTTCTTAAAGCAATAGTAATCTTTGATAGTAATTGTTTTCTACGATTTTCAAGTTTTGTTTCTAACATTAAATTACGCAAAACACAATTTTCAACGACCGATGTTTTTACTGGAACAAATTGCTCATACCTTACACGATAATCACAGGTGATCTTCGGTAAAGATATTTTATCATCTGTTCTTTTCAAATACTTAAATAGTTTGAAAATATCTAATATTATGTTTCTTAATTTAACATAATCATATAAGGATAGCTCGTCCTTTCCTAATAAAGTGTTTTTCATTTTTTATCCCCCGATCCAGTATCCAAAGAAAAAGAGCGACAATTACCACATACTACAACATGTTGCTAGTAAAGGTAACTTCGCTCTTGTATAATAACCAAAGCTATTGACTTGATACCATAAATTTGGGAATAAGAAAGATAAAGTTATATTTTCTCTATTTTTTAGTGATTGACATATAACATTAAAATTTAGCTTTTCCATATATTACATACCCCCTGAAAAAAGGAAGTAGTACACCATTAATAAGGTTATAGAAACCTCATATAAAAGGATAAATACTACTTCCTTAAAAATATGATACATCAAAAACTTCTTTTAATTGCTGTCTATAATATACCAAAAATTCCCAAAAATCAAGCGTTCAAAGTCAAAAAGTTTGGAAAATCATACAAAAAGCACGAAAAAACACTACTTGTAAAAACGAAGTAGTGCTCTCTGGATACATTTTTTTCGTACTTTACCATATTATATCACGCCATTGTTTTAAGTCAATTAGGAATAAAAGTCTTAAATAGCACGCCTAAAATGTCTGATGAAATCATTGTAAACACTTGTAAACACTAGGAATTATAAAATAGATACTTTATCTAATAATATGTAATTGACAAAGGTATATAATTTTAATCTTCTAGCATTGCTTGATAAATGTGTTTAAAATCATCGCTAAAATACATATTTATCTTATAAGTTCGCTTATGTTTCAAATAAAGCGTCCATGTAAGTTTATCATTTAATTTTCTGATAATGAATCGATATTTAAAATTATTATGTTGGATATAAAACTCTGCAATTAAATATGAGGGATCGTTTTTTATTTGCATGTCATAAATAAACTCTAGTAATTTAATATTATTATTATCAGCATATTCATTTATATATGAGATAGTATTTTTTAATAACTCTTTCTTTTCAAGAGTTAATTCTTGTGAAGTGATAGTAACATTATCTAATTTTTTTAGAGATGCAATTAAGTGTTCTAATTCTTTTAACTCGGCTTTTGTAAGTTTGTAATCATCTTCCATATATGCAATTTTATAAAGAAATATTTTATCGTCTTTTGTTAAGGTAACAGTCATACTTCTTATGAAGTCTTCTTTACTTTCGCTTAATCTATAACTTCCAGCTTGTTTTTGAGTAGTTCGATAATTAAAATCAAAAAATTCTATAAAGTAATATGAATTAATGTAATGAAGTCCTTTTATAATAGATGTATATATTAACGAAGATGTTTCATCGTTACAGTTTTTTGTTTCAAAGTAAGGATAGTGTGATCGTGTATATAATAAATCATCAATGTATGGATATTTTAATAGAAACAAAGAACAATAATACAAGTCTTCTCGAGATGAATTTAAGTAATTTGCTAAATGGTAATAAATATAATTTAGTCTATTTAAAAAATCTATATGACGATTTTTAGAACGAGTAACTTTAAATAACTTTTTCGGAAAATCATAATTATCTATAAGTAGCATTATTAAATCTTTGAAAAATAAATTTGAATTTTCTAATTGATATTTCATAAATTTTATGATGTCAATTTCTGTATCATCGTTCTCATATTTAGAAGAAAATTCAATATACATATTATTTTCAGAAAAACGCTCTTGCTCTATAACATCATAATCAATCTCATTTAATAGTTTTATTGTTTCATCATATAAAATATTTATATTGTTATTTAAAATATATTTTCTGATAGTGGAATTATCTAATAAAAACATACCTATTTTTACAACGTTAAAAACGTTAATATTTTTTTGATTTTCAAGCCATATAAAATAATCGTTTATTTTTTTACTAATATCTTTTACTTCATCTTTTTTTAAATGTTTAAATTCTTTATATTTGGAAAAAATATCAATAGTAGTTGCTCCATAAATTAAATTTAAACTGTTTATCTCTTTTTTCATAATTTGACCCTTTCTTTTTTAGGAAGAGGTTCTTCCTAAAACACCGATTTTATGAAGCTTTTGAGATACAATATATAGCGTATTTTAAGAAAGGTGGGGATCAAGTGAAGTTTGTATTAAATGACTTTAAGCCAGAAGAAATATGTAAAATCTTGCGAGAGTGGACTGATTTAACGCAAGAAAAATTTGGCAAAACGATACAACGAAGTGGAAGAAGTATCAGAATGCTTGAAAGTGGCGAATCACATTTAACTGTTGAGACTTTACTTGCTATTGCTAAAACCCACAACATTAAAATAATTGCTGAAAAAGAAGTAAAACCGGAAAAATAAAACTTCTTTTTTTGTATCCTAGAAAATTATATCATATTTTATCACATCTTTTCCCTTTAAAATTTAAAGCTAAAAACATAAAAAAGTAGTACATCAAAACTTTTGTACTACTCTTCTATCAATAATTAATTTTAGTGGATAGACACCGATTTGTCAACAGTTAAGTGTAAAACATTTAAAATTATAGTTGGTGAGACTATGCGTAAATATGAGACAAGATTTGAGGAATTAAGGAAAGACAAAGAACTAAAACAAAAAGATATTGCTGATGTTTTAGAAGTTTTAGAGGATAGATATTCTAAATGGGAACGTGGTATTGATGATATTTCACTTATAAAAGTAAATAAACTTGCTAATTTTCATAATGTTAGTATTGATTATTTACTAGGGTTAAGTGATCTTAATATTAAAACGCCTAAAAAAGACATTGATTTTAAAATTTTACCACAACGCTTATTACAAATAAGAAAAGAAGCTAATTTAACACAATCTGAATTAAGTGAGAAAGTCGGTTTTTCGCAAAGAACTTACTCTGATTATGAAAGAGGAAAATTTGCACCTACAACATCTAAACTTTGTTATATTGCTATGTACTACAATATTTCATTTGATTATTTAGTAGGAAGAACGGATAATAAAAAACTAAAATAAATATTAAATGAATGGTATCATCTATTAAAGATGATATTTTTTTGCTATAATATAACTAACAGACAAATAGTAATTTGTTTAAGTGGAGGAATGATTATGAAAAAGACATTATTAACTATTCTAATGTGTGGGATTATGGTTTTAGGAATTACAGGTTGTGGAGAGTCAGAAAATAAGTTAGGTGGAGATACACCACTAACAAATAACTCTGAAAAAACATTTACTATTACAACAGGAAATAAGAGTTGTATTCCTGTACAATTAACCTTATATGAAGATGGAAATTATGAATTATTTACTGCTTATGAATCGTGTAGACCAGGACAACTTTGTACTTCAATGTTGAAATATACAAAATCACTAAAAGGTAAGTATGATTATGATATTATGAAAATATTAGATGATGAAAGCGTAGAAGTAGATAAATCACATTCAATGGATAATTTGCCAGAGTATGAAATATACTTGGGAAATTATTATGTTGAAAATGGTTATGGATATTACTATACGGTAGAAAAAGGAAAAGTAAATAAGTACCTTGACGAACTTTTAAAAAGCATAAATGTAGATTTGAAAGTTTGTGCTGAACCTGAATACTCTGATTAGCAGATTACAAGTCAATTTATCGAGCAGATCACATTTAATAGTGATCTTTTTTCTTACAAAATAAAAAAGACTAAATGTCTTATTGTCAGTATTTATAAGGAAAAAAAGCTTAAAATTACAATCTTATTTATTAGAAGAATTAACCAATCGTGCAGT
>CANSKZ010000017.1 GCA_947647595.1 uncultured Clostridium sp.
TTACAGTGATGGAGTAAATTACAGTAATGGAGTAAATCGCAGTAATGGAGTAAATTACAGTAATGGAGTAAATGGCAGTAATGGAGTAAATGACAGTTATGGAGTAAATGGCAGTAATGGAGTAAATGACAGTTATGGAGTAATAAAATGTGAAGGAGTTTCAAGATCATTGTTTTGTTATGCAAAAAGTGGAAAATTGAAGCTATTTAATAAAAATATAACAAAAGAAAGATTTGAAGAAGTTTTTAACAATATAAAAAGTTTTGGTTGGAATCCAATCTTTAACAATCTATTCAAAATGAAAAAAGAAAAACAAGAATGGTATAAAGCCAATATTCCAAACGTATTTGAGATAGATAATAAAACAGCGTGGTCTACTATGCCAATCGAGATGAAAAAATATATACAAAGTTTAGAAGAGTATAATGAAAAAATATTCAATAAAATAACGGGAGATTTATAAAATGATTAATATAAAAAATGGAAATTTACTAGAAGCAAAAGAGAACATAATCGTACATCAAGTAAATGTAGATGGAATAATGGGGGGTGGAGTTGCTAAGCAACTTGCTGACCGATTTCAAGACTTAGAGAAATTTTATGCAAAACATTGTGAATATCTGAATAATTCTTATGAATTTCTAAATGGAACAGTTTTATTTTATGGAAGTGGAAACAAGATAATTGCTAATATGTTTAGTCAATTTCCAAATTTTGAGACAGATTATGAAGCTATGAAAATTGCACTAAATTATATAAAAAAGTGGGCAAGTAACAATAATAGAACAATAGCAATACCTTATCGGAATAGGATGTCGGAATTGCAAAAGGTGATTGGAACACAGTTTACGAGATAATAGAAGAAATATTTAATAATTACAATGTTACTTTATATAAGTTAGAGGAGAGTAAAAAAAGAGAAAAGAAAATATACAGAAAAATACTAGAATCGTAAAAATTGAAAAGGAGAAAAAGAATAATGAATAATATTGGATATGCAGTAATAACTACTGAAGAATATAAAGAAATGATTGAAGATATTAAAAACAAAGAGGAAGTTATAAGAGAATTAGATATCATTGATAGAAAAGAAAACGAAAGAAATAGAATATATGAAAATTTATTTATTAAGAAACTTTTAGAAAATGAAGATTATCATTTAAAAGAAATGAAAGAATGTAAAGTTACAGACTATCATTATCAACAAATATTTGATGAATTTTTAAAAATTGGTATATCTGATACGGAGTACATAGATTTAAAAATAAAAGAAATGAAACATATATATGACACTCAAAACGAAGAAAAACAAATAACAAATAAGGAGATAAAAGATGAGTAAAGAAGATAAGGAAGTCATTGAAGCGATTGTAGAAGAAATAGATAAAAAAAGAGAAAGACTAAAAGAAGAATATAAAAAGAGTAGTCAATACAAACAAGCTGGAAAATACAAAAAAGTACATCAAAATTATCTGAATGTATTGTTAGAAAGAAGAAATACATTAGTATCAGTTTTAAATTATGATTATACAAAAGATATTAGAAATTTAAAGAAGTTGATAGATGATGAATAAAGAAATAGAAGAGGCGAAGAGATTGTTAAGGAAAGGAGAGAAGTAATATGAAAAAAGAAATTAAAGTAAAAAGATGTATCTACATATTTATGATAATAGCAATGTTAATAGGAGCAAGTACGCTAATTTATGCGAATAAGGAAATTAATCAAAAAGAAGAACAAATAAAGCAACTAAAACAAAATAATATAGAACAAGCAGAAGAAAAAGAAGTGCATATAAATCGATGTAGGATGTTGGAAGATTTTATAAATCAAAACGGATTAGTTGATGAATGCGAGTGTAGATAATATGGATATATTTGATTTAGAAATAAAAGAGTTTGAAAAGAAGATAGATGAGTTGTTGGAAAGTATTTCAGAGGAGCAACTTTTAGAACAACTAATCAGAAATGGACTTGATTTTGGATAGAGCAGGAATAGTAGAAAAAATATAGGAGGAAGAAATGTGCGAATATTGTAAAGCAGAAGTTTATGTGAAAACACGAAAAATAGTGAAAAGTTTATTAGCACCACTGACACATATAGAAGAATTGAGACAAGAATTAGAAGATACGACAGGAGAAACGTATATAAAAATACCAAATCAGTATTGTCCGATGTGTCGGGAGAAAATTATTGGAAGAAGGTTAGGTGAGTAGAATGGAAAAAGTGTTTGAAATATATTTATATGCTTGTGGATTTATTATCTCAATAATAAGCTTATTAGGTTTAATTGCAGTAATATTAAATGTAATAGTTTATTTCTATCAAAGTTTTATTGGATTTGATACGTTTAGAAAGTTTTTTAGAAAGTATCATTCTGAAATGAAAAAAGAGAAAATCATAAAAGCTGATGCAAGTAAAGCTTTTGAAAAAAAGGAGGACAAGCAATGACAGATAAAGAAAAGAAAGCAATAAAATTTAATTTAAAACAAGTAAGAGAAAGTTACGAAATACATACATGTAATACATTTAAAAAAGCAATAGATGAAGCTTTAAATCTAATAGAAAAGCAAGACAAAAGAATAAACGAATTAGAAAAAGCATTAATAGATGATGATTATAAACATAAACAAGAAACAAAGAAGAAAGATAGGATTATAAACAGAATGGCAGATGAATTATGGAATGAATTTTATTTAACATATATGAATGACTTAAGTATACACAACCAAAATGAGTTAATAGAATATTTTAAGAAAGAAGAGGTATAGAAAATGAAAGTAATGATAAGTCAACCAATGCAAGGAAAGACTGATGAAGAAATAAAAAGAGAAAAACAAAAAATTGTAGACAAGTTAGAAAAATTACACATAGAAGTGGTTAATTCATTTTTTGATGAAGAAGCACCAAACGATATAAATGCGGGATTATATTATATGGCAAAATCTATACAAGTAATGAGTGAAGTTGATGCAGTATTTTTTACAAAAGATTGGCAAATGGCAAGGGGTTGTAGAATAGAAAGACAAATAGCAAAAGAATATGGAATAAAAATACTGGATACAAACTTTTTAGAAGAAGAAAAAGAAATCTTAGTAAGATAGGAGATAGAAAATGAAAATAAAAGTAATAGATTTATTAAATAAAATAGCAAATAAAGAAGAGTTGCCGAAAAAAATAAAATACGAAAATGTTATATACGAATGGGATGAATGTGGTTATTTACATTTTGATACTGATAATATACCAGAAAAGGCATTCTTAGAAGGTCTTAGAACAGATATGGTATTAAATACGGAAGTAGAAATACTAGAAGATGAAGAAATAGATATACAAGAGATAGAAGAATTTACAAGTTTCTTATCAGATTCTCACAGCAAAGATACTTTTCGTAATTACTGTAACGCACAAACAAACAAAATAAATGAAATCATAAGAGTAGTAAATAAAATACAAGAAAAAGAATATTACAAAGAAAGTGAGGAAAACTAAATGAAAAAGACTTGAAAGGAGAGACATGATGGAAGAAAAATATGAAATAAAATATTATGATTTTAAAAAGAAACGTAGTGAAATAGTGCGAACAGATAGTTTTGTTAAGTTTATGATATTAAGATTAACGAAAGAGATAGTATATTATAAAGTAAGTTATGAAAATAAATATAAAGATTTTATTGTGTAAAAGTAAATTTAAAAATAAAAAAACGAGGTGAAAATATGGGGTTAAATAAAAATATAAAGAACTTAATAACAAGCGTAGTAGATAATGATTTACAAAAAGCAAAGTCGTATGTAAATATAATAGTATCAAATGAAACTGCAATGAGTAATCAGTATTTTTGTAAAACAATAAAAACAAAATTAGAAACACAGCATAATTTTATAGAATTACCACACGACATAAAAGGCATTTTAAAAATGGAAGATGTATCTACTTCATTTAATGAAAATAGATATTATTTAACAGACAGAGAAAAAAAGATATATGAACAAATAAAAATGGCTAATAATACTAATAAAAAATTAACTGAAATGGGAATAAGATACTTAAATTCAACTTTATTGCATGGTGAAAGTGGAACAGGAAAAACAACATTTGGAAAATATGTAGCATATAAATTAGGATTACCATTTGCTTATTTGAACTTTTCACAATGTATAAGTAGCTATTTAGGTGCTACAAGTAAAAACATAGAGAAAGTATTTGATTACATAGCAAAACAAAAATGCGTACTAATGCTAGATGAAGTAGATGCGATAGGAATAAAAAGAGGCAAAGAAGATTTGGGGGAAATGTCAAGAATTGTGATAGGACTTATGCAGTCATTTGATTTATTAGAAAATGATGTAATAGTAATAGGTGCTACAAATAGAAAAGATATGATAGATGAAGCATTAACACGAAGATTTTCAATAATTCACGAAGTAAAAACATTAAATTCAGCAGATACGCAAATATTAATAGCGAATTTTTTAGATGCTATTGATATTAAATACGATAAACAAAATATTGTACAATATGCAAGTAATCATAACAAACAAAGCGAGATAATTAAAGATATAACAAAAAGTATTGTAAAAATGATAAATAATAAAACAGAATTTATTTTAGAGAAGTGATTCTAAGAAAAAACAAATATCAAGAGCTAATATGAAATAGAAAAGTGCTATAAAAAGAAAAACTGTAAATAATAACGATATGAGAGATTCAGAAATAATAAAATTATGGAAAAGTGGATTAAGTAAATATCAAGTAGCAGAAATATATAGAAGAGATTATAATCAAAAAATAAAAATAATACGATATGACATGAGACACAGACACGAAAGATTTATGACGAAGTATGAAGCTTTGAGTTATGTAGAAAAAGTAATTTTAGAAGAAGTAAGGAGGTACGAATGAACAAAGATGAATTAATTGAATTGTTAAAAACACATAAATATACAACAGCTAAAAGAGATTTAAAATTAAATGAAATTGAGAAATTAAAAAGAGATATACAGAAAATAGAAACTAACTATAATGTAAAAATAACATCAGTATATCAAGAAGGAAGTAAAAGCAATGAAGTATCAAGTAAAGTAGAAAATATGATAGTAAAAAAAGATAATAAAATAATTGAAATACAAGAAGAAATTAATAAGATAGAAGAAGAGGTAAAAGAATTAAATTATGTTTTGAGTCAAGTTAATATACGATTAGGCAGTTTGAAACGATTAGAAAAAGAAATAATAACAGATTATTACATAAATGAAATGGATTACAAAACAATAGGAATAGAGACATATTGGAGAATAATAAATCAGACAAGAAGTGAAAGAACAGTAGCTAGAAAAATTGATGAAATAACTGAAAAATTATTAAAATTATAAAATGTCTGAAAAATGTCTTGAAAATGTCTGAATTATGACATTGTTTTAGTCAAAACCATTGTGCTATAATTATAATAGATAAAAAATTCAATTTTATTAAATCTTGATGCAGTCGCTCATTGATAAGTGGGCAATCCCGAGACTGCAATATAAATTTTGCAAGAAAATTTGACAAATTTTACATAATATGGTATAATAAAAGTAGATACTAGAGAAATGTCGAAAAATGTCGATGTGAAATTGTTGACTTTTGTGAACGACTCTAGTATAATATAATTAAGGTAGTAAGAGAAAAAATACTCATATCTTACCTACCTCCTTTCATATGAAAGATGATACGTGATAAAATGGGAGACAAAAAAAGACTAGAGTTCCAGCTCTAGTCTTTTTGCTATTAATCATTAAATAACTTAAGAATTAAGTATATCATGATTAAAGCGATGATACGTGATAAATTCTTCATATGTACCTCCTTTCTGGGATAATTAAAGGGGGTTATGACGGAGACAAGAATATTATAATCCAGACATAAAGAACAATCAATAAATTCGACAAAACAAGACAAAATACGACAAGAAAATTTTTTAAGAGTTTATCACAAGATAAGCTCTTTTTATTATACATATTAATGATACTAGATAAGTTAATATAAATAGATTACCTCCTTTCGTAAAAAAGAAGAGAGAAGTAGAGAGCAGAGCATAAGTTTTCTAGTGACTTATGCTTTTAATATTGCGATTTTAGAGAAACGGTTATCTCGTCTGTCTCATAAGCAGAAGGTAGTGAGTTCGACTCTCACAATCGCAACCAAAGAGGTGATTACAAATGAATAATAAAGAGAAAAGAGAACTTCAATATGAAACTTATAGTAAAGAAGATTTGTTGATGATTGAAAGAATGTGTAAAGATTGTAAATTTTATGAAGATAGATGCACTAAAAATAGAACATTAAGAGAGTGTTCTGTTAAGTATTTGAAAAATAGAGAGTGAACAATATGAAGAAGAGAAGAACTAGAAGAAAATATGTGAATTGGGAAAGTGAAATTGCAAAAGGAAATACAGATAAATTTTACCACTCAACCGACTGGGATATTGTTAGAGAAAAAGTTTTGGAAAGAGATAAAAATACTTGTCAATTTTTTTTAGGAAAATGGGATGACGGAAAACATAAGCCAAACAAATACAAACTTGTAAGAGCAACAATGGTTCATCATATTATATCAATAAAAGAAAGACCTGACTTGGCTTTAGATATTAATAACATGATTAGTTTGTCGTTTGAAGCACATGAAATTATAGAAGATAGAACAAGATTCTATTTTATAAAAAAAGAAAAAGTATTAAGAAAGGAGAGATGGTAATGAAAAAATATTGTAAAGAAGAAAGCAGATATGAAGATACTAGAAAGAGATTAACAAGATTTAATAATCACTTTAGTATGAGCGATAAAGAAATAATAGAATATTTAGCAAAAGAAATTGAACAATATAGAGACAAAATAAAATACTTAGAAGAGTGTATTAGAAAAAAGAACAATGCAATGCAGAAGTAATTAGTGAGCACATTCAAGAAGAAACTAATGTATATGCAGATGGAAAATTAAGACAAACGATTATTAAATATACATACAAAGAAAAACAACAAGAAACAGACACCCCGTCCAAAATCTCAATGCAAAAAGTTCTTAATGGGAGCGGGTGTGGGGTTAAGACTAAATAAAAATTTTTATTTCTCACGTGAAAGGGGGTATGTAATGAAAAAAGATAGAAAAGCAAAAATGGATAAAGAAAGGGAAGTTGAAAATCAAATAGAAAATCTTGAAAAAACAGTAAAGGTTGCTAAAGAAATAGAAGAACAGAACAAGAAAGAGAAAGCAGAAAATGAAAAAAGAATGAAACAGATGGAAGGGAAGATTGTTGCGATTAGAGATGATTTAAAGAGTCAGTTGATTATGCAAAATAAATTTGGAAAGCAGTTTGATGATTTGATTGAGGATTATATTTTTTTGGTGAAGCTTAAGGAAGATTTACAAAGTGATATTTCTTTGAAGGGATTGAGGTATGATTCTATGACGGGGAATGGTTATCTTACGTCTAAGCCGAATGAGAGTGTTCAGAATCTTTTGAAGGTGAATGCTCAAATGTTGAAGATATTGCAGGATTTGGATTTGAAGGCACCTGATGAAGGTGGTGATGGAGATGATTTACTGTAAGGAAATAGACGAGTATATAAAGAAATACGAAAAAGAAAAAGTTCATTTTAATAAAGAAAGAAAACTTTTGATTGAAAATATTGTAAAACCTTTGTTAAAACGAGATGACATACTATTTGATGAAGAAACTTACCGAAACTGTATAAAATTTTGTGAAAAGTGGTTTTATGAATTGTTTCCATATCAAAAATTTATATACGCTTTTGTTTTTATGTATGATAAAAATGATATTCCAATTTTTAGAACATTCATTATTGAAATGGGAAGAGGAAACGGAAAAGATGGTATGATTATGCCACTTGTAACATTTCTGACGACAAAGTATTATGGTGTAAAGGGATATAATATTGACATTGTTGCAACAGCAGAAGAACAGGCACAAGATACCTATAATGTTTTATATGATGTTTTGGATGAGAACAAAGATAAGTTTATAAAATCATTTTACTGGAATAAAGAATATTCGATTAGCAAGGCAACAAAGTCAAGAATAAAATACAATACATCTAATGCAAAAACAAAAGATGGAAAGAAAGATGGTGCAGTAGTTTATAATGAATATCATGGATATGAAACAGATGCACAAATAAAGGTATTTCAGAGTGGATTAGGAAAAGTAAAGCATCCGAGAATTTTCATTATTACGACACAGGGAGATATAAGAGAAGGACCTTTAGATGAATTGCTAAGTGTTTGTGATGGGGTTTTGAATGGTGAAAGTAATGAGTTACGTTACTTTCCTTTTTTATGCAAATTAGATGATGCAAAAGAAGTGGATAATCCAGATATGTGGCATAAAGCAAATCCAAGTTTAGAGTATATGCAAACGTTGAAGGATAACATGATGATTGATTATTTGGAGATGCAAAAGTTTCCAAGCAAAAAGCCAGAATTTATGACGAAAAGAATGAATATACCACAGCAGAAGAAAGATGAAGTTGTTACAAGTTGGGATAACCTTTTACTTGCTTCTTATAAGGATGTTGAGAAGAAAATTGAGAGAGATAAACCAAAACTTGAAGGACGATTGACTGTTGCAGGAATTGATATGGCAAGTTTGAATGATTTTGCAAGTGCTGGATTTTTGTTTAAAGAGGGGGAAGAGTACATATGGATTCATAAGACATGGATTTGTTCAAATGGAAGGTTTTATAAAGATATAAAATTTCCGTTTCATTTGGCAGGAGAATATGGATATAGAGATTTTGAGGTTGTGAATACAAGTACAATATCAGAAGATGAAGTGATTGGTTGGGTAGTTAATGAAATGTGTAAATATAGATTGTGCAGGATTAAAATGGACACGTATCAATTTAAGTTGTACAAAAAAACTTTTGAAAAATATGGAATAACAGAGTATAACGAAAAGAAAAACCCAACTGGAACACTCGAGATGATTCGATATCCAGCGAGCATAGCAGCAATATATGCGCCTAAAATAGAGGTGGAATTTGAGGAAAAAAGAATTAATATTGGGAATAGTGCAATAATGCGATGGGCGGTTAATAATACAAAATTGATAACAGGAAAGGATGGTAATAAGAGGTATGTAAAAATAGAACCCAAATTACGAAAAAATGATACTTTTATGGCATTTTTAGCGGCTTTTAGTGGAAATGAGTTGTTAGATGAACAAGTAATTTATGTATAGGAGGTGGGGAGATGATATTTGATAAGTTGTTTAAAAATTCGGATGGTGAGTTTGTAAATATATTGGATGTGTTTTTTGGAAAAGATGAATTGACAAATTATATTTATACGTTGGCGGAGGCGCATGCGATTGATTTAATTGCAAGAACGATTGCAAAATGCGAGATACAGACGTTTGAAAGAAAAGATGGAAAAATACAGGAGACGAAGGGTGATTTGTATTGGACTTTGAATTTACAACCGAATTACAATGAAAATGGAACAAAGTTTTTATATAAATTAGTGACAAAACTTTTGACGGACAAAACAGCTTTGGTGATTATTCATGAAAAATCAAAAAGTAATTTATTGTATGTTGCAGATAATTACAATGCGTCGAATGGACTTTTACACGGAAAAACATTTACAAATGTTGAGATTTCTGACGATGAAGGAAATTCATTGAAGTTGGAAAAAATATATAATCAAAATAATTCAATTTATTTCTCTTTAAAGAATGAAAAATTGGCGATAGCGAGTGAAAGCTTTAAAACAAATATGGCAAAAGTTTTGAAAGCAACACAGAAGAGTTTTATTAGAGCAAATACAGCAAAGTGGAGATTAAAGATTCCAGGTGGGCAACCTACGATGTTGGATATGGAGACAAAGCAGCCAATTAGTTATGAAAAATATAAGGAAAAAATAACGGAAGGTGTGTTTCAAGAGGATGAGGCAGTTGTTATGTTGTCTGAGATGTTTGATTTGATTAATTTGAATACTGATAATAAGAAGGATTTGACGGATTTTGAGAGGTGTATAAAACAAATTGGAAGTTCTGTGGCACAGAAGTGGAATATTCCGTTGGATGTGTTTTTTGGAAGCAAGACAGAAAAGTCGAAAGGGACAGAGGATTTTATTACTTTTGCGGTGGATATATATTTCGAAATAATTGCAGCTGGATTGAATATTGGTTTGGTAGGCAAAGAAGACTTCTTGAAAGGGGAATATGTTGCATTTAACAGAAGCAATATAGCGCATAAGGATGTTTTGGATTGTGGAACTGGAATTGATAAATTGACAGCGAATCGCTTTAGTAGAAATGAAATAAATAAATTATTGAAATTGCCAGTAATTGATGAGGATTGGGCGAATGAACATAGTGTGACGAAGAATTATGGCGATGTGGGAGGAGGTGAGAAAGAGGATGGATAAGTTTTTGAATTTTCAAAAAGTAAATGAATCAGAAACGGAATTGTACATCTATGGAGATATTCGCAAAAAGGATTGGATTGATTCTTGGTTTGGAACGGGAGAAGATGTAACCGATAGCTTTTCTTTGAAAGATGCGTTGAATGTTGTGGATACTCCGAATTTGACGGTTAGAATTAATTCGTATGGTGGTTCTGTTTCAGAAGGATTGGCGATTTATAGTTTATTGTCTGATTTTAAGGGACATGTAAAGACGATTGTGGATGGCTTTGCTTGTAGTGCTGCGAGTGTTGTCTTTATGGCTGGCAAGGAAAGAGTTGTGCCTGAGAATGGTTTACTTATGATACATAATGCCTGGACTGAGGCTAGAGGCGATTCCAACGAAATGAAAAAAGTGGCAGAAAAACTAGAAAAAGTAACCCAACCATCTGTTGATATTTATGTCAGTAAAACCAATTTGTCAGAAGAAGAAGTGAAAGAAAAGATGGATAAAGAAGAATGGATAACATCGCAGGAAGCTTTTGAGTGGGGATTTTCTACAAGTCAAATCAAAAGAGATACAACGATGCAGTCTTTAGAGGCTGATTATGTTTATAATTTGGTTATGAAAAATAAAGAAAAAGATAAGTTAATTGAAAATCTAAAAACTCAAATTACAGAAAAGACAAATAGTTTGCTTGATAATCAAGCAGAAAATCTAATTGATGAAATGCAAAATAAAAATTTAAACAAGATTAGAGAGGACGCTTGGACGTCTTTTTTTAATACAAAAAAATAAGGAAAAGAGGTAAAAAAATATGAAAATTAATGAAACAAAAATGAAACAGGCTCAAGAAGAGGCTTTAAAAATTCTTCAAGAGCGAGAGGATAAATCCCAAGCAATTATAGATGCTATGGAGAAAATTAATGAAGTACAATATGCAGATTTGATTACAGAAATGGAAGAACAAGCGGTAAAAGCAGAAAGTGATACGGCGTATGCTAAAACTTTAGGCTTAAGGGTATTATCGAAAGAAGAAAAAACATTTTATGAGGCATTAAAAAATGACCCAAAACAAGCAATAACAGGAAAACAAATCGATATTATGCCGAATACGATTATTGATATTACATTAGAAGATATCAAAAAAGAAAGTGGTATTTTGAGTTATATTAATTTTGCACCAGCTAATGTGAAAAAATGGATAACGGCGTCTAAAACAGGAGCGTATTCTTGGGGGGCATTGACTGAAAAAATCAAAGGAGAATTGACGGCTAGTTTTGCGGTACTTAATATGGAAGTATCAAAATTGACGGTTTATATGATTATTCCAAAGTCGATTAGAGATTTGGCATTACCTTTTGTGGACAAGTATTGCAGGGAAATCTTAAAAGAACAATTAAATGATGGTTTAGAATACGGAGCGTTGCAAGGAACAGGTAAAAACGAACCAGTTGGAATGTATAAACAAATTGCATCAAACAATGAAGATGGAACGCATAAAGATAAAACTGTTAATACAGACTTAACTTCATTTAAACCAAAGGCTTTAGCAGGGATGAAAAAATACTTGACGAAAAATGGCATGAGAACAATTGATAAATTGGTATTGGTTTGTCATCCAAACGATGAAGCTGATTATGTGGCACCTGCTATTTATGATGATGAAGGCAGATTAGTTGCTTCTTATAAAAATTTGGAAGTAAAGACCTGCGCAAATAACCCACAAGGAAAGGCTTTAATCTTTATTCCTAACAAATACACAATGGGCTTGACTGGTCTAGGATTTAAAGAATACGACCAAACAATGGCGCTAGATGATGCAGACGTAATTATTGGAAAAGGCTATGCTAACGGTAGAGCGTCAGACGATAACATTGCTTACGTATTTGATGTAACTAAATTAGAGGAATATGTTCCAACTGTAAGAGTTGTAAAAGAAGAAGCAGTGCAAGGAGCCTAAAGGGCTCCTAATTTAATATAGGAGGAAATCAAAATGGACGAAAAATATATGGTAGTATATAAAGCTTTTAAAGATTTGAAAGACAATGATTATATTTACAAAGAAGGCGATATTTACCCACGAGAAGGCTTGAAACCAAGTAAGAAAAGAATTGAAGAATTGTTGTCTACGAAAAACAAAATTGGTGAATCACTAATTGTTAAAGTAGAAGAAATTACGAAAGATTCTAACAATAAGGAAACAGAAGAAACTTCTGAAGAATAGAGGTGTTGTTATGAGCGATATAGGTCTTATTATGACTTTAATTAAAGAAATAAGGTCAGAACAACATATTTCTCCGTTTCGAGAGAATGAGGAATTTGTGGGATATGTAAAAGAAGCAATCTATGACATTAATGAAAAATGTGGCGCAAAGATTGATTACGACAAAGATTTGAAGGCAAGAAGTTTGCTGAAAAATTATGTTTTATATGCTGATTTTAAAAGATTGGCTGAATTTAAAGAATTATATGGAGGGGAATATGCTGAACTTCAAGCAAAATATTACAAACCTGCCGACGTATAATGACGGCATTTTAGAGATTTTTGAAATTAGGCAAACAAAAGATACTTGCCCACTTGATTATATTCATTCGACTGGAAAGAAGTTGTATTTTGAAGAATTATCTGTGACAGATAGATTACGATTTGAAGCAGAACAAAGGGATAAGAATATAAGTTTGAAGGTTCGTATTCCACAGACGAAAGAAATAACTTCTATGAATGTTGTGAAGATAGGTAGCGAATATCACAAAGTTTTTAATAGTTACCATTTTACGAATAATGAAGGATTTAAACAGACGGATTTGACGCTTGAAAATTATTCTAACCCAAGATTGGAGGAAGAGCTGTGGAAAAAAATGAATTAATTAAAGTATTGGAGAGTCTTGGAATTGCTTTTAACGAAGGAATACAGAATGATACGAATGTGAATCAATATCCGAGAATTGTGTTTTGGGAGTATTATTGGGAGCCAATACCTGCTAGTGGTGAAGTTTATAATACAAAAGTAACCTACCAAGTATCATTTTTTTCGGATATTCCAAGACACCCCAAATTACTAGAATTGTTAAGGAAGCTGCATGAAAATGGAATAAAACCTGCTGTGGAACATGAATATGTGCAGGAGGAAAGGTATTTTCATTCTTATTTTGGAATTGAGGTGTTAGAGAATGTCACGTAAATCATTACACAATTTGACTAGACAAAAGAATAGTCAATTTGAAAACGTAACAGAAGGTTATGAAGGATTTCAAGCCTTAGCAGATATTGTTGAAAAATATATTGATGGTGCAGAAAATGTAACTGAGGTTTTAGAAGTTGGAGCAGATGAATTTGTAAAAGATTTGAAAAAGTTACCCAAACCGATTTCTAAAATTAGAAAAACAGGATATACGCATTTGATTGATTCATTCACCTATGAATCGCATGGCAATGAAACAGTAGTTGGATGGGGTAAATACTATGGGCCAATGATAGAAAATGGTTATAAGAAAAAAACAAAAAAAGGATACAAAAAAATGTCAGCAAGGGAGCATTTGAAACCTTGCTGGAATAGAAATAAAGAAAAATATTATAAAAAGATGATTACCAAATTAGGATTGCAAACTTGGTAAAATTTAATTTTAGGAGGAATTTTAATTATGAAAACAAAAAGACCGATGATTAAGGAAACAGTTGGATCAATATATCATGCATTTAATGCACCAGAAGACGGAAAAGATTTTGATTTAACTAAGTATGAAGAAACTATTAAAGGAAATTACGGTAAAAAAGTGAGTACTACTGAAAACACTGAAAATACTGTTGTAAGAGGAAGTGGACAAGATTATATGAGTGCATCTCAAACATCAAGTGTGGAAAATACTCTTGAGGTATTAGCATTCCCACCAGATGATACAGCTAGAATGAGAGGAGATAGAGTTACAAAATACGGAGTAACAAGTGGAGCGTCATCTCAAAGACCATTTTTTGCATTTGGTAAAGTTGTGAAAAAAGTGGGAGGAGCAGTTGAATACAAATGGTATCCAAAATGTCAATTGGCGGAAAATACCGACGATATTGAAACATCAGAAGAATCATTTTCAGAGCAAAATGATACTTTAACTATTAAGGCATATTCATATAATGATAAAGGGGATAAGTCTTATAGTATTAATAGTGAAATGAGTAACTTTCCTGAAGGAATTACGGAAGAATTGTTCTTCGAAAATGTAGTAACTTGTGATGAGGATATAGAAAAGATACTAGCAACTTTAAATCCTAATACAGAAGTACAAGGGGCGTAAATAAGCAGAGGCTCTAAATTTAATTTAGGGCCTTATTTTAATGAAAGGAGAAGAAATTATGAAACAATTAGAAATTGAGTTGAGAAATGGAGAAAGTCTAGTTTTAGAGGTTACACCACTTTTTTTTGAGTATGCGGAAGATTATGAAGGTGGAATTGAACAATTGCAAATAGATGCAAATAGTTGTAATGAAATAGCTAATGCGTGTGTAACAAATCATTTATTATATGCGATAGTTGCTTCTAATTATAAGGAAGAATTAAGTTATGGCGAAGCGGTGCGACTTGTGAAGGTAGAAGATATTGCGAAAGTGATTCGATTTATTAACGAGGAACTTCCAGAATCGAATGAAAGTTTTAATAAGTCATATAAGATAAAACATAGGAGATAATTTTTTGAGATTATAAAAGAAGGACATCAGATTTTCTGGTGTTTTTTTTGTTATGTAGAATAGGAAAGAAGGTGCAAAATGTCAGATGATTTAAAACGTGTTGGTTTGGTTTTTAAGGAAGAGGGTGCAGTTGATTTTAGAAAGACGTTGCAAGAAGTGAATATTGAAATGAATAAAAACTATAATCAATTCAAATTAACACAATCGCAATGGGACAAGTCAACAAAGTCTACAGAAAAACTAAAGGCGCAGCAGGAGTATTTGGGAAATACGATTGAGATACAAGGGGATAAAGTAAAAGTTTTACGAAGACAGTTGGAAGAATTAGAGAATGCTGAAAATAAAGATATAACAGCGATTAAGAAAAAACAAAATGAACTGACGAATGCAGAGATTAAACTGAAAAATTATGAAAATCAATTGAAAGATGTAACAAGCCAATTAAATAATTCTGGAAAAGCATGGGAGGAGAATGGAAAGAAACTAGAAAAGTTTGGAACAAATATACAAAATGCAGGGAAAAAGATGTTGGGGGTGACAACAGGGATTACTGCATTAGGAACAGGGGCGATTGCAACGGCAGCTAATTTTGAGGATGCTATGCGACAGGTTGCGGCAACAATGGGAATTACTGCTGATGAGATTGAAAATGGTAGCGAATCGTATAAAATACTGGAAGATGCTGCAAAACAATGTGGAGAAAATACGAAGTATTCGGCAAGTGAGGCAGCGGAAGCATTGAATTATTTGGCGCTGGCTGGATATGATGCAAAAAAATCGGCTGAAGTTTTACCCAAAATTCTAAATTTGGCTACTGCTGGAAATTTGGATTTAGCAACTGCTTCTGATATGGTAACAGATGCGATGGCAGCTTTAGGTATGGAAACAAAAGATTTAGATAAATATATTGATGAAATGGCGAAAACGTCTCAAAAGTCGAATACGAGCGTTGGACAGCTAGGTGAAGCGACACTTACTTGTGCTGGAACGGTTAAGTTGGCAAATATGAGTTTGGAGACAATGAATGCAGAACTTGGAATTTTAGCAAACAATGGTATTAAAGGGGCAGAAGGTGGAACACATTTAAGGAATATCATTTTATCGCTTACTTCTCCGACTGACGTGGCAGCGAAAGCTTTGAAAAATCTTGGAATTAAAGTGACAGATAGTAGCGGAAATATTCGAGACATGAATGACATCATGGCTGATTTTAACAAGAAATTAGCAGGTATGAGTGACGAAAAGAAAACAAATATTATTTCACAAATCTTTAATAAGACAGATATTTCGGCAGTTAATGCATTGATTAAAGGTTCTGGTGAAGAATTTGCAAATTTGAAAAAAGAAATTTCAAATAGTAATGGTGCTGCACAAGATATGGCAGATACTATGAACAGCAGTTTAAAAGGGCAATTAACATTAGTAAAATCACAACTAGAAGCAATTGCAATTAAGCTGGGAAATAAGTTGATGCCGTATGTGAAGGATTGTGTGAAGAAGATTAGTGATTTGGCAACAAAGTTTTCGAATTTGAATGATGAACAAACGAAAACAGTTCTAAAAATAGCGGGAATTGTGGCGGCAGCAGGACCACTTTTGACGATTGTTGGAAAAATAACATCGTTATTAGGTAGTGGAATAAAAACAATTGGTGTAGTAAATCAAGCAGTAGGTGTGATGAGAGGGACGATAACAACGACTTCAACTGCGGTAAATGGGCTAGTAACAGTATTTAAAACAATAAATCCAATTACTTTAATTGCAGCAACAGGAATAACAGCATTAAGCGCGGCGGCTTACAAGTATGCAGAAAATCAAAATGCTGCTAAAAAAGAAGCTGAAGAATTTACACAAAAAGTAACTGATTCAAAACAAGCATTAGATGACTATAATAAAAGCATTGATGATTCAATAAATGCTGAAATAGGTCATATTGAGTATGTTAGCAAATTAAAAGATGAATTAATACAGTTAGTTGACGAAAATGGAAAAGTTAAAAAAGGATATGAAGGCAGAGTTTCGTTCATATTAAATGAAATGAACCAAGCATTAGGAACAGAATATGAGCTAAATGGAGATGTTATTGATAGTTACAAAAACTTAAGGGAAGAAATAGACAAAACGATTGAGAAGAAAAGGGCTGAAGTTTTACTAAGTGCAGGAGAAGAGAAGTATAAAAATGCTATAAAAACTCAAACAAAGGCAGTCGAAGATTTAAAACAGGCACATGATGATTTAGGAATGTCTTATGAAGAAAGCAAACAGAAAATAGAGAACTGGAAAACATCTATGAATAATGCTGTATCCGAAAAAGATACAGAAAAAGTGAGTGAACTTTCAAGACAATACAAGCAGGAATTGGAAGCTTTAAAAGAAAGAATAAAAGCTTATGAAACAGCAGAGTCTACAGTTAAAGAGTGCAATAATAACATCAAAAGCTATGAAGATGATTATGCTAAATTTGCAGAGGGAAAATACAACGAAATAGGACAAACAATAATTGGCTCAACAAAGTCATGGAGCGAAAGTTCTCTTAGCGAAATTCGCACTTCAATCGAAAATCAAAAACAAGAATTGAGTGCATATAAAGAAATTTACGAGAGAACAGGCGATGAAGTTGCGAGAAAAGCAATGGAACGAGCACAGCAAAATTTGCAAGCTTTGGCAAACGAATTAGTTCAAAGAACTTCTACAATAGGAGAACTGGGAGAAGACGAAATTAAAGCATGGCAAACATTAGCTACAACATCATACAGCACATATTATGATACAATATCACCACTAGATGAGGAATTGAGAAAGAAAATAGAACAAATGACGGGAGTAACAGCAGAAAAGACACCAGAATTGGTAGCTGAAACGCAAAGAATGAGTGAACAAGTTTTAGCGCAAATAGAACAAAATTCGGAATTTAGACAAGAGGCAATAAAGAATTTGCAAGGAATGCTAAATGGTTTAGAAGATAATGAGTTAAGAGAACTATTAGAAAATGCAGGCGTTGAAGATGTTGAAGAAGTGTTAAAAGGAATAAGAAAAGGAAACCTGGCGGAGAATGAAGGCGTAAATATATTAAAAAGCCTACATACTGGATTAGGAGATGCTAGATGGAAAAAGAATCTATGGGATACAGCCAGAGGCATTGCTTCAAGTTTATCTGGACTATTGAGCATAAAGGCTAATATAAACAGAAAAACCTCATCATTGCCAGGGCATAAATCAGGACTAGATTATGTGCCATATGACGATTATGTGGCAAGATTACACAAAGGAGAGAGAGTTCTTACAGCGAAAGAGAATAAATCTTTAGAAGAGGCACAAAAAAGTTCAAAGAAAAGTAATTTAGAATTTAGTTCAAATTCAAATAATACAAATGTTGTTAATATTGATTACAATAAAATAGCGAATGCTTTTTTAACTGCATTAAACAAATGCAAATTGACTTTAGATGAAGATGGTTTTGCAAGGATAGTAAAAGATGAGTTATATAAAGTAGTATAAAAACTAAATTGTCGAATTATGTCGAACGATTTTGTTTGCAATATTTTGTTAAAGAATGTAGAATGATTGCAAGAGGAGTGAAAATGGAAGAAAAAAGGGATAAAAAACGAAAAATTAATCATAATTTAATTTGGATACTAATAGCAGTTGTAATCATATTTATAATTATAGTGGTTAGTACATTAGGTGATAGTAATAATTCAGAAGACGTAATAACAGGTAGCACAAATGATAATAATGAAACAATCAATAGTACAACCAAGGAAAAAGTTTTAACAAACCCCTATAAGATTACAAATGAATATGATGGAGTTTATAAATTTATATTAAAAAGCGATAATGGCTCGGGATATACCTTTACATCAGAGGGGGTTATAAGTTTTGAAAATGGAATTTGCAGAGCTAAATATTTATGGAGTAGTAAATCCATGTCTGAAAGTACAAGAATTTATGATGGTTTTTGTGGATTAAATGAGAATGACAATTCTAACTTTTATTTTTTATTGAATGATAGTAAGATATTGTATAAGTGCAATCCAGTTGGTAAAGATTTTTCTTGTGAATTAAAAAGTGAATTTGATTTATCGAGCTGTTCAAATAAAGAATTAAGTTTAGTATATGTAGATAAGTCGCGAGATATGGAAGAAGTTTTTTTACAAGTATTAGAAGAGGAAAGAATAAAAAAAGAAGCTGAGGAATTATCAAGAAAAGAACAAGAAGAACGAGAATTTAAGGAAAGTTGTCAAACTTATACGTTTGAACAGATGGCAAGAAATCCAGATAATTTCAAAGGCACGAATGTAAAATTAACTGGTGAAGTTGTGCAAGTTATAGAAGGCTTATATTCAAATAGTTTTAGAGTAAATATTACAAAAGAAGGCACCTATTCAACTTATTATACAGATACGATATATGTTAATTATGTTCCAGGAGAAGGAGAAGATAAAATATTGGAAGATGATATAATTACTATTTATGGAACAGCACAAGGAGATTATTCTTATACGACTACATTGGGTGCGACTGTAACATTACCATTTATTTCTGCAAAATATATAATGTTGGAAAAATAATAAAATTATAAAAACACTTACTTTAAGTAGGTGTTTTTTTACTGAAAAATAATTTATGAAATTTCCAAAAACCTCTTGACATACGTAAAAATACGTGTTAAAATAGATTACAGAAAGGAGGAAAATAAATGCGTTCAAAAGAGTTAATCAGATTGTTAGAGCAAGCTGGTTGGCAGAAGATTTCACAAAACGGTTCTCATGTAAAAATGAGAAAACGGAAACCAAACAGAAATCATTCCTGTACATAACAAGGATATGAAAATCGGACTTGTGAATAAAATCTTAAAAAGGACAGGGCTTAAATAAAGCCCTTCCGATTAACTTAATTTAAAGCGCATATTTCTTCTTTTCAAGTATATATTTTGGAGGTTAGTATGAAAAAAAAGTTAACTGTATACCCTGCCATATTTACGAAATATGACGATGATGGCGAGTATTATGTTGTTGAGTTTATTGATTTAAAAGGGTGTTCAACAGAAGGCGAAAGCATACAGGAAGCTTTTTATATGGCACAAGATGCAATGGGATTATACTTGGATGATTTTGTAGATTTTCCAGAACCAACAGTGGATATTTCCAAAATTACTTTGGAACAGAATCAATTTATTTCTTTTGTTAGCATTGATATGGATGAGTACAGAAGAAATTTTAACCATAAAGCGGTCAAAAAAACACTAAGCATTCCTATGTGGTTGAATACTTTGTCGGAAAAGAACAATATTAATTTTTCTCAAGTTTTGCAAGAGGCTTTAAAATCAAAGTTGGGTATTGACTAAATTTGATTTTTGGAGTATAATATAAATAAGAAAAACGCATTTATTTTCCTTAAAAGAGGAGAGAAAGAAAGGAATACTTTAAAGGTATTCTTTTCTTTTTTTATATAATAAAACACAAAAAAGAGGTGAGAATATGTTTAAATTCAAAGGAATATCAAGCAATGATATGAAAGTTGTTATTGAAGAAGAAGAACACTTTTTGGCAAAAGCAGCACAAAGGACTGAGGTAACGGAAATTGAAGGGAAAGATGGTGCAATTTATGATGAATTGGGTTATTCAGATGTAGAACGACCGATAAAAGTTCAGATTTTAGATGTTTCTAAGTTAGATGATATTTTAGCATGGTTAAATGGAGAGGGCGAATTTGAATATAAGGATAGAAAAACAATTGCTAGATTTTATAATGAATTGGAACCAGAGAGGAATGCTTGTATTAAAATAATTGATACAAGATTTATAAGAAGCCCATTTTGGTACAAGAAAGTAGATAATTATGTTACAGTTTCAAATACGATAACTAACGAAGGAAATATAGCAAGTAGACCAATAGTTCGATTAGAAAAAGGAAATATTAATGATGCTGAATTGACGATTGGTGGCGTAAGATTTAAGTATCATTTTAATGGAGAAAGTTATGTGGAAATCGATTGCGAAGAAATGTCAGTATTGTACAATAATTTAAGAAGAAATAGACAAATTGAAATTGGATATAAATTTCCAAAACTGGAAATTGGAAATAATGCAATTACAGTACATAGCGGAGATTGTATAATAAAAGTAAAAAGAAAGGATAGATGGTTATGATTAAAATATTTAATTCAGACGACAGAGATTTTAGCACAGCTGGAAATATAATCATTCATCCAACAAAGTGTATTGAAACAAGAAAAAAATCATTGAATGGATGGTATATTGATGTTGAAATTCCAATCAGGTACAAAGATTACGTTGAACAAGATATACTTTGCGTTGTAAAAACAAAATCAAAACTAAATCCACAGGCGTTTCGAATTAAGAATATTGAGAAGAGACAAAGAAAAATAGTTTTTCAAGCCAGACATGTTATGTTTGACGCGGAGGACTATTTTTTATTGGATGTTAGACCGACCAGCCAGAATGGGCAAAACGCTTTAAGTTACATCAACGAAAGAACAGATAAGAAAAGTCCGTTTACTGTTTTTTCAAATGTTACTGTTCAGAATACAGCATATTTTGTTAGAAAAAATATGTTGGAAGCATGGGCGACGATGGAAGAAAGATGGGATGGAGTTTTTGATGCGGATAACTGGAATATTCGATTTCTAACAAAGCTCGGAAATGATAATGGCGAAACGATTAGGTATGGTAAGAATTTGCAAGGAATTGAAGTATTTGAAGATTGGTCGAATGTTGTTACCAAGTTATATCCAGTTCGGATATGATGGATTGTTACTTCCAGAAAAATTTTTGGAGAGTGATGTTCAGTATGAGCAACCATACACGGGGACGGTAGATTTTTCAACGAGTTTAGAGAAGGAGGAACAAACAACAGAAAATTTAATAAATGAATTAAGATTAAATGCACAAGCATATCTAGAAGAAAACAAAGTTCCGAAGATTTCTTATACAGTAACAGTCAATGTAAATGAAAGATTGGAAATAGGCGACACAATACATATTAAACATCCACTCTGCGATATTTTAGCGGAAGTTTTAGAATATGAATATAATGTTATTTCAGAGAAAACAAAACGTATAACTGTCGGAAATTATTCAAGAGATGTGAAAACAAAGTTTAATACAATAAAAGAAAGTATTAATAAGGTGACAGAAAGAATAACAACACAGGAAAGGGTGATTGCAGAACAGACGAATTTAATTAATTCGATGAATAAAAATGGATTGGTTTATATTGATGATAATGAAATATTGATTTTAGATAAATTGCCACGTGAAGAAGCAAAAAATGTTTGGAGATTTGGACTTCGGGCGGACTAGGATTTAGTTCGAATGGATACGAAGGACCGTTCGAGACTGCGATGACGATGGATGGACAGATTAACGCTAATTTCATTACGACAGGTCAAATGAATGTTGCAAGAATTAAAGGACTTACAGATAATTTAAATAAAATTAATACAGCAATTGAACTTAATTCGAATAATATTCAGAGCGTTGTTGAAGAATCAGGGAAGTTATCATCTAGAATATCACAAAATACAAGCAGTATTCAGCTTAAGTTAGATAGTAGCAAATTTACAAGTTCAGCTGTAATTGGACTGATTAATAATCGAGATGGAACAAGTACAGCGAAGATAAATGCTACAAATATTAATTTAAATGGTGTGGTTACAGCAAATAATTATTTTAAGATTAATTTGGATGGTTCTATGGAAGCAACTGCTGGAAGAATAGCTGGGATTAATATTGGCAACACAGGTTTGTTTTATTCGGGTGCAGCTAGTAACGATGGGTTTGGATTATGGAAGAATGGGGTTCATTCAAGTGATGGAAGTTATATCATTTTTCACGCGGGAGCGAATGCGGGTAATATAGCTGGAGCAGGGTTTAAGGTGTATCAAAATGGAGCGGTACATGCTACTAACATGGTAATTGAAGGTAATTTTTCGGAGGGGCATGGATTGTGTATAAAAGGTAATCCGTCATTTTTTGATTTTTATGCTAATTCTAATACTGTTACAACAAGATTGATCGACTATGGTTCACAATTTTTGTTTGCGGGGAATAAGTCATTTAGTTTTGTTAACATTTCAAATTCTACATATGAATCAATTCAAGCGGAAAGTTTATATATTAATGGAACTGATTGCCGTATTTGGACGAGTGGACATGAGTTGTTGCTTTCTTGTGGTTCGAATGTGAGTGTTGTGAATAAGAATAATTCTGCTTATATGCCGATTATTTCGAGTAATTTTGTGACAAGTTCATCAAGAAGATACAAAGAAAATATTGTTGATATGACAGAAGAAGAGTGCTTAAAGATTCTTGAAGTAGCGGTTAAAACGTTTGATTATAAATCAGACAGCAGAATGAGAGGAATTGGAGTTACTGGAGTAATTGCAGAAGAGATTGTTAAGGTGATTCCAAATTGTGTGAGTAGCAGAGAAATTGATGGTAAAGTAGTTCCAGACGGTGTGGATTATTCGAAATTGGTGCCATATTTGATTAAAGGAATGCAGATTATATATGAAAAATTAATAAGATTGGAGAGTAAGTAATGGTTGAAAAAGGGATAAATTTAAAAAGCAATGATTTTAAAAATGAAATTGTGAATTTAATAAATAATTGCAATTTGCCAGCAGTAATCGTTAAACAGACAATTTTTGAAATATATAATGAAGTTTGTATTATTTTCAATAATTCAGTTCAAAAAGAGAAAGATGAATATAATAAAAAGTTGAATAAAAACATAGACGAAGGAGGGAAGGAGAATGGAGAATAAATTAGTTTTTGAAAGAAAAGAATTAAAGAGTTATGTCAGCAAAATTTTAGGAATAAGTGGAGAAAATGAGCAGGAAATGCTCGTTTTTTCTTTTGAGGATGAATTTGTTGATGGAGCATGTTTTTTAGAATTAGAGTTTCCGAATCGGTCAGAAAAATGCGATTAAGCTTGATAAAAATGAAGAGAATAGTTGTTATAGTTTAACTGTTAAAAATAGCTTATTAAAACATGCTGGAGTGATTGATATGCAATTAAAGATTATACAAAAAACAGCCGTATGGAAATCTTTAACGTTTAAAATGACAGTTGTAGAAGCAATTAATGCAGTTGAAAGCTTGGAAGATGATTATTTGGATTTTGGTTCTTGGGTAAAGATTAGAATGCAAGAGTTGGAAGAAGCGATTGAACAGTTTAATGTTGTAGTGAAAGAGTTAAATATTCCGACAAAGCTTAGTGATTTAGAAAATGACGAAGGTTTTTTGAAAGAACATCAGTCTTTAGGAGAGTATGCGAAAAAGACAGAGTTATTTAGCGGAGATTATAACGATTTAGAGAATAAGCCAGAAATTCCAAGCACGGAAGGATTGGCAACTACAGAATATGTTAATGGGTTAGTTGGAGATATTGACACTGTGCTATCGAAACTTGCTGATGAAAGCGAGGCGATATAATGATAGAAAGTAATGTAAAGAGAATAGAAGAAAATCATGCCAAAATTGAAACAAACATAGATAACGCTTATATAGAAGCAGACAAAAAAGGAGCAACTTTGCCAGTTTTACAAAATAGTGAGAATTTAGCTGAAACAATTGCGAGTATTCCACAAGGGTCAGGTGATTGGAGACCACATGAGGATTGGTTTGATATTGATTCAATTTTGGAGAATGATACAGAGAATTACAGGGGAAAGATTGTCTGTTTGTTGATGGATGATGAGGATGTTTCTACGATTAATCGAATGAATGCGAGCAAAGTTGTGACGAGTGATGGTGCTGTGTATGAGGATGTGACTGTTTATTCTTTTGAGCATAGTTGGAATAAAGAAGAGGATAAGAAAT
>CANSKZ010000018.1 GCA_947647595.1 uncultured Clostridium sp.
GTGTGTGTGTGTGTGTGTGTACAGCGCCAACGGTTTTAGCGACTTTTATAAAATTTGTTCTTTTCATCTTTTGTTCTCCTTCGCTTGTATTATAATTTATATTTTGAATTTTAGCAAGAGGTTTGAAAAATGTAATACAATTGTAATATTAAACAAAAAAAGAGCCATCCGAATTATGCTTCAAATGGTTTTTCTAATTTTCTATTTTTTTATTACATCGCACCTTTTCTTTTAACTGTAATTAAAACTGTGATTAATAAAATTTTTATATCATTGGTTAGCGATTTTTTATACTGATACCTAAAATCAATATCTACTCTATCTTCAAATGTAATATCATTTCTTCCTGCAATTTGCCAATAACCTGTTACGCCTGGTTTTTGTTTTATGATGTAAGAATAATATTCTCCCATATCTTCTTTTTCTCTTGGAAGGTATGGACGCGGACCGACTAAAGTCATGTCTCCTTTTAATACATTGAAAAATTGTGGGAACTCGTCCAAACTGGTTTTTCTTAAAAATTTTCCAAATCTTGTGACTCTTGGGTCATCTTTTAATTTTTTATATTTTCGGTATTCATTTCTTGCATTTTCATCTTTTTCTAATAACTCATCTAGCTTTTGATCTGCATTTTTGACCATTGTTCTAAACTTGTACATTTTGAATATTTGTCCATTTTTTCCAATTCTTTCTTGTGAAAAGAAAATTGGTCCAAAATCTTTATCTTTTATATTATTAACAATAACTGCTAGTGTAATTGGTATTACACACATACATCCTACTAATCCCCCTAATATATCAATCACTCGGCTGGTCATAGCAATGATACATTTTTTGAATTTTGTATGAAAGCTATTTTCTGGCATTGGTTTGACATCTGATATATTAAATGGAAGCACTACTTCATTTTCATCCAAAAATAAATCCCCCCATTCTCTTTTGTTTTTTATTTCTTTTTATTATTTTACCATATTTTTCTATAAATTGCAAGAGGTTTTTTGAAATTTACATAATTTTTTAAATATTTATTCTTACATTTTATGAGGCATCTTAATTCCTAACAAATGACAACCTGTTTTCAAGACATTTCCAACTGCTTTATTTAAGTATAACCTAGCATTGGTAATTTCTTTATTGTCTGTTATCATTTTATTTTGATTGTAAAAATTACTATAGCTTTGGCTTAAACTAATCAAATAGCGTGCTAAAATGGATGGTTCATTTTTTTCTACTACAGCTTTTAAAGTGTTTTGAAAATCATATAAACTAAAAATAACTTTTAAACTTTCTGAATCTGTCAATAATGAAAAGTCCACATCATTAATGCTTGGTTCATAACCAGCTTTTTCTAACACACTGTTTGTACGGACATAAACATATTGGATGTAAGGTCCTGTTTCTCCATTAAAATTAAGCACTGTATCCCAATCAAAGATTTGGTCTTTAATAATATTAGAGCATAAATTATTGAAAATAATGGCTCCAATTCCAATTTTCGTGGCTTCTTCTTCTTTGTTTAACATCGCTGGATTTTTCTCTTCGATAATTTCTTTTACTCGACTAATGGATTCTTTTAATAAATCATCTACTTTTATAGCTGTTCCTTCACGCGTTGACATCTTCCCTGTGCTTAATCTTGTCATGCCATAACGCACATGTTCCAAGCCTTTAACACATTTTTCTGGTATTCCTAAATAATTAGCTACTTCAAAAATCTGCTTAAAATGCAAATTTTGTTCGTAAGCCACTACATATAAGCATTTATCAAAATCATATTCTTCTGCTCGATATAAAATGGCAGCTAAATCTCTGGTTGCATAAATCGTTGTGCCATCTGCCTTGCGTATCATACATACGCCAAGATTTTTGTCTTCTAAATCTACAATTTTAGCGCCTTCTGATTTAGTGATAACACCTGCTTTTTCTAATCGTTTTTCCATTTCTGGTATTTTGTCAATATAAAACGATTCTCCCTTCCAAGAATCAAAGCTTACTTCTAAAATGTCATATATTTTTTGGAATTCTTTTAAACTCAGTTCACGAAACTTTGTCCATAAATCCATGCAATAAGAATCGCCTTCTTCTAATTTTTTGAAATTTTCTCGGCAAATTTCTAAAACAGTTTCATCTTCTTTGCATAAATCACTAATTCTGACATATATTTGTGTTAAAGCTTCCATTGGATTTTCTTCTAACGGATATTCTGTTCCCCATCTTTTATAGCCTTCAATCAGTTTGGCAAATTGCGTTCCATAATCTCCTAAATGGTTGATTCCAATGGTATGATAACCTAAAAATTGATAAATTTTATATAAACTACTACCAATAATCGTATTTCTCAAATGCCCAATGTGAAATGGTTTAGCAATATTGGGTGAAGAATATTCTACAATGATATTTTTTCCGTTTCCTTCATCAGATGAGCCATACTTTTCTTGTTTTTGGTCAATTTCGGTTAATACCGTTTGGACTAGAATGGTAGAATTAATATAAAAATTTAAGTAACCTCCGACAATTTTTATTTGAGTAATTTCATTTCCACAATCGATTTTTGGTTGGATTTGGTTGGCGATTTCTGGTGGTGATTTTTTTAAGGTTTTTGCTAATTTAAAACATGGAAAACTGTAATCTCCCATTTCTGAATTGGGTGGTATTTCTATATATTCTTGAATTTCTTCTGTTTTTAAATCAACTACTTTTGCAATTTTTTCCGCAATTATTTTTTTGAAATTTATCATACACTTTTTTCCCCTTTTTTAATGGTTTTATTATTTTTAATCCGATAATAGCTATAATAACTCCTGAAATAATACCTAATGTATCTAATCCAACATCTAATACACTTGGTCCTCTGCCTTTGGAATAGAATTGATGATATTCATCCAAACAGGCAAATAGCATTCCGAAGAATATGGCAATTATCATTTTATGTTTGATTTGTAATTCTTCTACAATCAAATAAATCATGACACCACCTAATGTAAATAGTACATAGTGTGCCATTTTACGAACAGAAATTTTCCAACGCTCTATTCTTTCATTGGTAATTGGATTGATTTCAATTCCGTTTTAACATCATTTCATTTGTTTCTTGATAATGTTCTAGGATAACACATACGCGGTCTTTCATTTTTAATAGTTCTCGGGTAACTTGGTTGCTTATTTGGGTTGACTCTTTCCCTGTTTGACTAGAAAACATAAAAACAATCGAAAACCATGTTATAAAACTAATTCCTAAAAATGTTCGTATAATTTTATTCTTGTTTATGCGAAACGCCGTCCTTTCCTGGCTTTGTCATTTTGATTCTGATTTTATAACACAGCATCATAATACAAATCCCTAATGTGATGCCAATGGTGTCGATTACAACATCTTTAAATTGTCCAGCTCTTCCGTCAATAAACAATTGATGAATTTCATCTAGTGTCGCATACTCAATTCCAATTAATAATGAAAAGAAAATTCTTTTTTTGTTTGTTAAATGATACGTTAAGAAAAACGAAAAAAATAGCATTCCACCAATGGTATATTCAGAAATATGTGCTATTTTTCGAATATATGGCTCTAAAATAGCAATTTTATCACCTGTAACAAAAAAACTGGCTACTTCTTTGCTTAAATTGCTAGAATCATCTCCATTTTGATTGGAAAGTTGAAAAATCATTAGCATCCATATTATTATTAATGCAAGAAGAATGATTCTTAGAACTGTTTTCTTTTTCATATTTTTCCTTTCTTTATTATGAATTATTTTTTGATTTTGTATTTTGAGCAATCGGCTAATACTTAGCTTTATAGATGTTTTGTGGATAAGGTTATAATTTGGTTCATATCATCGTCTTCAGCGGATTTGTTTTTGGTAATTTTTCCGCATTTTTGGCATTGAAATAAAATAACATATCCTTTTTTAGAATCGATTTCAAGTCCAATTGGTTTTAGTAAGCCATGACACAATTCACTTCGGTCTCCTGGATTGATGTCCACATGTTTCGAATATAAACAATAAGGACAATGATTTCTACAAGAATAACCTAGTTTTGACACTTGTTTTCCACAATTTTCACAAACAAATTCTTCATCAATTACGGTAAATTTTCTCATATTTAAAACTCCTTTTATGCTTCATAAATACTGCCACCAATGAATTCGCGTAAGAGTGAATTATTGGGAATTAAATCAATATTTTTTACCGATTCAAAATATCTTAGCATTTCGATTAATCGTTTAGCTTCACTGTATTCTGGATGAGTATCGTCAATTTCTTCTAGTAACGGTAAAACAAAATCTTTGAGTACTGCAATTTCATACAAAATTGAGGAGTTGAACATGCAATCTGCTTCTTCTTGGTAAGGAAAAATATATTTTTGCTCGCCTTTGTTGACTGAGCTCCACATTTTTAACGTGTGCAAAGCAGAATAATTTCGGAATTTGTAATCACGTGAAATTCTTCGAATTAATCTAGTGTCCGTTGTAGAAATTCGATTATAATAATCAATATTTAAAACCGTTAAATCACTAATATACACTTTGAATTTATTTTCTTTTGGAATTTGATTGGTTAATTCGTCGTTAAGACAATGAATTCCTTCAATGATCAAGATTTCGTCTTCTTGCAGTTTTAATTTATTTCCTAAATATTGTTTGTGTCCTGTGGTAAAGTCAAAAGTCGGAAGTTCAACTTCTTGACCAGCAAGTAAAGCTAGCAATTGCGTATTAAATAAATTAACATCAACAGCTTCTAGACATTCAAAATCGTAATTTCCATTTTCGTCTACTGGATTTTGTTCTCTTTCTACAAAATAATTATCGACAGAAATGGTCACTGGCTTGATTCCTTGCACACGAAGTGCCATGCCAAGTTTTCCTGCAAATGTTGTTTTACCAGAGGAAGTTGGTCCTGCAATTAAAATCATTCTGACATTATTTTTGGCTTTGATTTTACTTGCAATTTCAGCAATTTTCTTTTCGTGAATTGCTTCTGAAAATAAAATAAGTTCTTTGATTTTTCCTTCTTGAATTTTTTTATTTAAACGATATACAGTATTGATTTTCATTAATTTATATAATTCATCATATTCTTCCATCGTGGAAATAAGCTTTAATGATTCTTCATTTTGGTGCAATAAATTGGCTTCGGTTAGACTTGGATATTCAACTAAAAATCCATTTCTAAATTTGCGAAGGTCAAATATTTTGGCAAATCCCGTGGAAATTGGCATGGTGCCATAAAAATAATTATAATAGTCTTCACAATAATAAAGTGAAACTTTTTCTTTGTTGATATCCGTCTGAAGCCTTCCTCTTAACGATTCTTCCTTAGCATAAAACGCTTTGGCTTCTTCTGGTGACATTTCTACTTTACGAATTGGTAAATCTTGTGAAATAATTTTTTGCATTTTTTGTTTGACACGGTCAATAATTTCATCCGTAATTTTCATGTTTTCAATTTCACAAAACATGGCGTTGCTTAATTGATAATTGATTGTTAAATAACTTTCTGGATAAAGTTCATAAAACGCTTTACTCATGATATAAAGCAACCCTCTGATATAAATATTTCTGCCTTCTTTTTCAGTTCTCGAAATCAAACTGATTTGCCCATTTTTTCGTATGGGATGATTTAAAGATGCAATGATATTATTATATCTTGCTGCTATGATATCATCTGCCTTAATTTTATGGCCAAATGCTTCTTTTATCGTTTTATTTTCTGGTATTTCGTATTCTTGATTTTCAAAAATAATTTTCATCTGTATTTCCTTTCTTTTGCGTGATTTTTACTATTTAAAGTTAAAATATAATAAGATGCCTCCTAGTATAGCAAAAATAAATCCTACTATTTTTATTCCGTGCAACTGCTTCGTTTTCTTCGCCAAAATTAAAGTAGGCTTTTACGATTGGTCTGGCATCATAAACCATTTTTACGCCGAATCGCAATTGCAATCACTCCTATGATTAATACTATTTTATTCATTTCTACGTCCTTCTTTTGATTTTTTCTTTTTATTGGTTATTGGCTAATTTCATCATTTTTTCAAAAATATCTGGATATTGTTTTTTCAAGTTGATTGGTTTCAAATCTTTTCCAACCCAAGCATGGATTGTACTTCCTGTGTTAATTGGTTTTTCAATTCCTATTTTAAAAATTTGATAATCAAATACAATTCTAGCAGGAGTTAATTTTGAAATATCAACATTAATTGTTAAAACATCTTCATATTCTGCGGGAAGAATGTATCTGGAATTTAATTCTACCAATGGTGTCATAATTCCATTTTTTTCTAAGGTCGAATAGGTCATGCCTATTTTTTTGATGGCTTCTGTTCTTGCTGCTTCATACCAAATTGGATAAACGGAATGATGAACAATTCCCATTTGGTCTGTTTCAGCGTACCTAACTGTTATTTTGGTTTGTGAAATCATGTTATCCCTTCCTTATTTATAATTACTATTTCTTTTTATTTTTCTTGGCTAATTTTTCTCTTGCTTTTTCTTCTTTCTTTTTTTGTTTTTCGAGTTCTTTTTCTAGTTTTTGTTGTATTTTTAAGAGCTTTTTGGATTGATGCAGTGGTGTTGATTCTAGATTTTCTTCTGGCTCTTTTGGTAAATTAATCTGTTCTTCTGGTTCTTCCATGATTGGTTCTGGATTTTCTGGTAGGATTGGGTCTTCGGTTGGTTCGATAACTTCTTCGGTTTCATAAATTATTTCTGGAATGGTGTCTTCTTCATAATCGGTTAGATTATCGTCTTCTAATTGAAAATGAGAGACATGCGTTTCTGTTGATGCCATTAATTCATTTTTGACACTTCCCATTTCGTCTTTTAAAAATACATCGTATTCATAAACAAAAATATCTTTTGATTTTGGTTGACTGCTTGTTTCTTTGCTGTTGAAATAAGAATTCGTCCTGAATTTTGTCTTATTGACTAATACAAATTCTAATCGTTTATGGTCAATCAACACTTGGGAAGATAGATTCATCCCTAATGGTAACGTTTTATTCGTGTTATCGTAAAATATGCTATTGGTGTAAAAAAGTAGTGGCATTCCTTCTTTGTAGTTAAGACAAATTAGGTTGTACGCACCTTCACCATTTTCTTCGTATTCTTCTAATTCGTTTTCAATATTGATATTGTATAAGCCGAATTCTTCTGGTTCAATGGTTTTTGAAATCGGTAATAATTTGTATAATGGCATATCGTATGTACAGGTTATTTTAGGCATTGCACCATCAAGAAAATTCAGGATACTTTGCATTTTTTCAGTAAAATCAAAAACATCTATTTTTTTATTGATATTCATAATTTTGAATTTACTTTTTTCATTTTCACGATGACTTCGACTGCCAATATATTTGACTTGATTATTGTTTTCAGCAATATTGCCAAAAATATCAAAGGTTTCACTTTCAATAACTAATCTGTCTTCATTGAATTCTTCTTTTAATTCTGCTAAAATATCTTCTAAATCATATTTTACCATTTTGTTTAAACGGACTTTATTCAGAAAATATAGCAATTCTGTTTGGGCAATAAAGATGCTGTCATTTTCTTCGTTGGATAATTTCTTTCTTTGAATTTGGTCAATTTCTTCTCCCATTTTTTCAAAATCCATCTCAAAATCAAAGGATTTTTTAGGTGCAGTTGATTCTTTTTCTTCTTCGTCATCTTCTGCCATTTCCAAGGCTAACTTTTCATCTTTATTGGCAAATTTCCAAAAATCAAATATGCTTCGTTTATGCTTGTCAATCTCTTCTATGTATTGATTCGCATTTCTTACTTTAGAAATTAAGTTTTCTAATTTCAATTCTAATGCTTTTAAATCTTGTTTTAGATTTTTATAATTTCTTTCTCCTCGTTCATGCAATGCATAAATAGTTACCAAATCTTCAATGGTGTAATATTCTTTTTCTTCGAGTAATGTTTTAATTGGTGTTGTATCAATATCTAAATTTTGCGTTTCTTTTGTTTTTTTAATTTCTTGCTCTTCTTTTATTTTTTTTGTTTTTTTGCTTGGTTTGAAAAAATACTTCATTTTTCCAATAAAGGTTTTTTTACATTCTAGATAGGTCGAAATTTCTTTTTGTTTTTGCAAATATTCTTCTTCTTTTTTCTTAACATTACTTTTTAGTTCTTTTAATTTTTTTTCAATCTCTAAAATTTCTTTATTTTGATTTTTGATTTCATAATCTGCTAGCAAAAATTCATTTTTGATGAAATTAGTTAATGTATTAAATGTAATTTCTACTTTGGATAAATACATACTTAATCCATTGCTACTGTCTACTTTTGTGTCAAATGTATATTGTCCTTTAATTTCTGTTTGCAAAATAAACAAGGCTTTTAATAATTTATAAAATTTAATGGCTTCTTCTGTAGAAGTTAATACTACTTTATAGTGACTTTTGATATTTCGATAAACAAATGTCTCTCCTATAACTTGTAAAGAAATTTCATTTTTATCATTGTATACTTCAAAAATAAGTGGCCAATTTTTGGTAAATAACCATAAATAATTTTCAATATCCGCAATTTCATTCTTTTTCAAAATTTGCTCACTATAACCAACATAGTTGATTGGCACATAAATTTTGGGTGCATTTTTACTTCTTTTTTTACTGAATTCGATTTGTGCTTTTAATAAATATAAAAATTCTGCAAAAGTTTGCTCTTTGGTGCAAACAAGCATAAAATATTTTTCGGATTCTTCCGAATAATAAATTTGCCATAAATGGTCACGGTTATATTTTACTTTGAACGGTTCTTTACCATCAAAACTTTCTTGTAAGGTTTTTACTTTTTCAATTTCTTCTTTTGGTGTATTTCGTAAAATTTTTGAAAACGTTTTGAATAAAGCAACTTCATCTTCGTCACCATCTAGATTTAAGAAAAATTTAAGTGGCATACTTTCTGTACATTTTTTCTTAATATCATCACTTCTTAAACAGGGAGTTAGTAAAATTTCGATTTCGTTGATGGGAACAAATTTATAGACTTTTAAATCTTTGTCATTATTGAGTCTTGATGGATTAAAAATTGGAATTGTAGCATCTTTGATAAACTTTGGTAATTTGTCCAAATTTAAACCTAAAAATTCAAGATTTTGTTCTAGTTCATCATTTTGAATCTTTTTCAATCTATTTCCTCCCCCTTTAAACTCATAATTTGTCAATAGTATATCATATTTTTAATTTTAAATCAATTATTTTTAGAAAGAAAAATGGATTTTTTCATCTTTTATCCATTTAAACAATAAAAAAGAAACAATATTAATCTTACAATTGTTTCTTTCTTATTTCAATTTTTTATCATCAAAAATCAAACGGATCCTCCATTGCTGCAACTATTTTTCCAGCCGTTATAGCAGCCGTCATGGGCTCTAGGCTACAAAAGTCAATTCCTATAAATTCTTGAATTTCTTGAATTTGTGGTTCTTCAAAAGATTTTTCACTAAAATCCCATAATACTTCTTGAAATTCTTCAAATTGATTAGTATCAACCTTTTCTAAAAAAACTTTTGCTTCAAGAGTTTGCATAAAATGATAATAAGCAAACATCTTTCTATCTACTGGATACTTCATTGCTATACATTCTCCTATAGCAACATTACCATACTTCTCCCATAAATATCTCTCATTTAGTTTCTCAAAAAAATCACCTTCTAAGAAATATCTAATTGACTGTTTGCAAGGTAACATTAGTTCATAAGCCAATATTTCTGGCAATGTTTCCCTTGTTAATGATAATACATGTTCTGGAAATGCAAAACTTCTATTCCCCTTCATTATATTATCAATATTTATAATGTATTTTGCAATACACTTTAGTTTCAGCCAATTTGCCTGATTGGAAGCTAAATTGTTCACTGTTTTTGATATTAAAATATAAGGCTCACCATTAAAATGAATAGAAGCCAAGCTTTTGTCGTTATGTAAAGATGACAATTCTACTGAGATTTCCAATTTCTCCAGTAAACGATCTACTGAAACAGGAATTTGAATTTCTTCATCTAGTACCAATTCCAAAAATCTCTGCACATAATCTGCAACATAATCTAACACTTCATAATAAGTTCCATGCTTCATAATTTCTCTATCAAACCGCTCTAATTTTTTCATCTTTTTTCCTCCTCAAAATATTTTTGGACTACTATCAAAAAAATTATTATAATACATCTATTTTTTATATCACATTTTGACTTTAAAATCAAGTTTAAAAAAAACGTATTTTTTAATCTTTTCTTAATCCATTGAAAAAGAGTCATATTCTTAAACTAGAATACGACCCTTTATTTATTTTTTCTTTTTTTCTAAATTTTGCAAAATTCCTTTCGCAATTGCTTCTGCATATTGACCCAGTTTTTCATCGAATAATTGATTGTCTTTTTCATTGGTAATAAAACCGAGTTCTACTAGGCAACTTGGCATTTTTGTATTTCGATTGACAAAATAATCTATATTAGCATCTTCACTTGTTCCTTCTTTGACACCTCGATTATTTTGTATGCCTACTTTTTCTAGATTTTCTAATATATCTTTTGCTAGCTTTTCAGAAACCTCGCCCTCTTCCTGACTTCTCCAAATCTCCACTCCATTGCCATTTTTGGCACTATTTCGATGCATGGAAACAAATATATCCGCCCTTCTAAAATTGGCAATTTGACAACGTTTATTCAAACTAACATACGTATCCTCTTTTCTT
This sequence comes from uncultured Clostridium sp., assembly GCA_947647595.1. Lineage (GTDB taxonomy): Bacteria > Bacillota > Clostridia > TANB77 > CAG-508 > Scatovivens. Next base: position 10,703 of record CANSKZ010000018.1, read on the forward strand.
GTTAAAATAACCTTTATCCCTTGTTTTTCCAAATATTCTTTTACCTTTAAAACCAGTTTTAAATTATCCTCTTTTTCCTGTCTTTTGCCATTTTCTGCAATAGCCCCTACATCTTTTCCACCATGTCCTGCATCAAGACAAACGGTTACTTTTCTATGATTTATTCCTATGATTCCAATTGTTAATAAAATTCCTAATATTAATAAAATAATTATTTTTCTTCTCATCACTTTTTCCTAATTTTATAGAGTATGAAACGTTAATTTCACTTTGAATAAATCACCATCAATTTTGATAGCAAATGTTCCATTTTGAAGTTCTGTCAAACTTTTCGAAATCGAAATTCCGAAGTCCGCTTCCTTCTGTTGTTCTTGATTTATCGCCACGCACAAAGCGTCTCATTAATTCTTCTTCCGAAATATTTAAAACATCTTTTGAAATATTTTTTACTTCAATCTGCACTGTCTGTTCATTCTCAATCATGTCGATATACAATCGCGAATACTCCATGCTGTATTTTGAAACATTGCTAAAAATATTTTCAATGATTCGATACATATAGCGATTATCCGCCTTAATTAACACTTTTTCCTCTGGCAAATTCATCACTAATTCCAGATTTTTTTCTTTGAATTTATCTTCAAATTCACCGGTTGCTTGTTTCAAAAGTTCGGATACATTAATTGTTTCAAGGTTTAACTTTACATTTCCAGAAGATGCTTTAGAAGCTTCAATTAAATCTTCTGTTAACTTTTTTAAGCGTTGTGATTTATTGTCTAAAATTTCAATATATTCTTTTACTTTTTCGTTTTCGATTTTCTCTTTTTTCAATAAATCAACATAATTAATAATCGAAGTTAATGGTGTTTTAATATCGTGTGAAACATTGGTTATCAGTTCTGTTTTTAGTTTTTCACTTTTGATTCCATCTTGAATGGCGTTTTCAAATCCATTGGAGATATCATTAATATACATGACCATTTTTTCAAACTCGTTTGTAAAATCCGCAATTTTTAATTTTGTGGCGTTATCGCCTTCATACATGGCTTTCAAATGTTTTTCGATTTTCGTAAAACCATTGATTCTTTGCACTATTTTATAAAAAATAAAGATAGCCAAACCGATATCAAACAAAATTCCAAATCCACCAAAACTCGATAATAAAATAATCGCTATCACAACATAGCCAACAATTACCATTAATAATTTACTTACCAATCCCGTTGATTCCGTAAATTGATTCCAAATTTCCAGCACCTTCGCACTTGTCTTTTTGACAATTTTCACAAGTAATTTCCAAGTCTGATACGTAATCGTATTTTGAAAAATAGTTTTAGCTTTGATTCTTTTAACCGTTGTATTAAATAAAACAGCACAGATAATATAAGCCACTAAATATAAAGTTGTATAAATACTTATATATAAATTTATGTCCTGTACTATTCCTCCATAACCTATATTTGCTAAAATCAAACATTCTACTCCCAAAATAAGGTATCCAATAACCGCAAGAATTTCATAAGGAATACGGTCCAAATCGTTTAATTCAATTTCGTCTTTTCCTTTGGTACGACCAATACTAAGAATTAAATAAATCCCCAACAACAACACAGCACTTAAACACACTGGCAAAATAACTGGTGCCTTTTCGCCCAACGTTTCATAGCGATTCAAAAATTCCTTCATGAGTGCTTCTTCTGAAGTAATTTGTAAAATTTCTTGATACGAACTTGTAATTTCAAAATCTTCTATTTGGGTGGTAATATATTTTACACCTGTTGTTTCATTTTCCTCTATCTGGCTACCTATGACTGATTCTACGATTTCATTAAACTGCCCTTTTTCCTCTGTTCTCGTATAATATGTATTTTCAAAATCACGAGAATACTTCATTCCTTTTTTCTCAATCACCTCTGAATCGGATTCGATATTTCCAGCTGAAATGTTGACTTTTTTGGCATTTTGATTTTGAGAAATGAAAGCCTTGATTTTTTCAATCGTATTAGTATCTGAATTCATGTCAAGATTGGTGATGGCTTTGTTTTTGTATTGGATTAAGATATAAAAATCTTCTACCATAATGGAATTAAAATTGTTATCAATATAACAAATTTGTGTTTCTCCATCATAAAAAGTTGGTAATTCTTCATTTTCATAAATTAGACGGTTGGCATAATTGGCTACTGTACTCATATATTTTCTTACAAATTGGTCAGTTTGAAAATATTCATTTCCCTTTTGACTAATGATTTCATCTTTTTGTACTTCTTTGACCAACAATGAAGTAATCATTGCAAATACCAAAATTGGAATCATGCAATAAGCAATCATTCTTAAAACTTTACTTCGTTTCATCTTTTTTCTCCTTTCATAAACTTTCAATTTTATAACCAATTCCCCAAATTACTTTTAAATATTTCGGTTCTTTGGGATTAATTTCGATTTTCTCACGAATATGTCTAATATGAACCGCAATAATATTTTCTGCCCCATAACATTCTTCGTTCCACACATTTTGATAAATCTGTTCAATGGAATATACTTTTCCTTTATTTTGCATTAGAAATTTTAAAATGTTATATTCCGTTGGCGTCAATTTGATTTCTTGTTCATCGACGGTTACTTTTTTTAACGTGTCTTCCATGATAAGTTCCCCTGTGCGATAAGTATTTTCGGATGCTTCCTCATTTATCATACCAAGTTTTGTATATCTTCGAAGACAAGAATTTACTCTAGCAATTAGTTCAAGTGGATTAAATGGCTTTGTTACATAATCGTCTGCCCCTAAATCAAGTCCAATGATTTTATCTTCATCTTCCGATTTTGCAGAAAGCATGATAACTGGAATCGCTTGACTTTTTCTAATTTCGCTTAATGTCTCCATGCCATCCATCTGAGGCATCATGATATCGAGTATTACCAAATGCACTGTATTTTCTTTCAATATTTTTAAGGCTTGCTTGCCATCATAGGCTTTTAAAATGTTGTAACCTTTTTCGCTTAAATAAATTTCAATGGCAGCTACAATTTCTTTATCATCATCACACACTAAAATGTTATACATCTTTTTTCTCCTCTTGATTTATTGTTTTCTTCATTATATCACAAAACTTAGCTAAAAAAAATAAAGAATTTATTAAGATTTGATTTAGGGTTGAAATTTTACCCAAAATGTACTATAATTGTTAAATCAAAAAAGAAAGGAGTTAGTATTTTACAAAGGAGCACTTGTTCTAAAACTTTTAAGGAGGAAACACATCAATGAATTTTATCTTGAAAAAGAAAACCATTTCTGAAATCGTTCGGGAATACCTGAAAGAGTCGGATTTAGCCGATGTAGTATTGTCCGATTTGGAAAAGAAAAATTGGTGTCACAAAAAATGCAAAGCTGGCAGAATTAAATTGCTCAATTATTATCAGCTTTGTCAGAAACCTAAATGGGCTACTTTTATTGTTCAAGGCAATTGGCTACACGATGCTGATATCCGTATGCCAGCCTACTATCAAATCAACCCATTTGATGAGGCACTTGTTTTTATTCCAAGACAAAAATCAATACAAGTCTTTCGCTATGTTCCTATTCCTTTCAAACAACGTTATATTCATTTAGAGAAACGCCACTTTTTGAAAACAAATTTTTATCATTATCATGTTTTTAAAGTGGAAAATGGAATTTCCACTCGTGCAGAAAATTATCAAGCAATTGAAAATGCAACAGAAATTTTTGCAATTTCGAGAAATTCCTTTAAGCAAGATAAAAACAAACCTAGATTTTCGATTGTACTTCGGTATCACGAATAATCTATAACTTCAAAAGCAAACGCAGGCCATCTATGAAATTTCAGATAGCCTGCGTTTTGTATTTTAAAATTATAAGTTATTTTTCTAGTACATATCCTTCTACCATCAAATAATTAAATGTTTCGCTAGTTTCATAATAACGGAAAGAAATTCTAGAAAGATAAAAATCTTCGGTATCACTGATTTTTAGGATATTGTTTTGTTTAAAGTCTTCGTCTAAATCTATGTTTGGAGTTTGATTTTTACGCATAATTTCTTGGACTGCATCCTTTAAATCTATTGTTTTTTCCATGTTTCCTAATTTTACAATAGTATTTTTATTGTCCTCTATTTCGCCTTCTACATAAGTAATTTTTGCATATTTTTCGATGTTTAATTCTAATTCACAGTTTAATGAAATATATTCTGGATATTCATCTTCTCGCTCATAAGATTTTCCATATTCCTTGATTGCTTTTTCATTTTCTTCTGATAAATACTCTGGAATATATTTTTCGCCATTTTCTGCGTATTTCAAATATCGATATACCCCTTTTACACGATTTTTATCTTCTTTTGACAACTCTGCAAAATTTACATTGACTGGCATTTTCTTTTCAAAAATTCTCTTTTGACTCCAATTTGAAACGTTTTGATAATGGATTGGTGAAACAAACATCAACAGCACAAGCACACTTGCGACAACCCAAATTGTAGAAAGTTTTTCGCCTTTTCGATAAAAGGTAAGTCCTAACGCTATTATTTGAAACACAATGAATACGCATGAAACATAACGCATTGGCGTTACACCAAAACCACTGATTCTAGTTCCGATGGAATAGATTTCTAATAAAATAAATGGCGCATAAAAATACGGTAATCTTCTAGCGATTTTTCCAGCAAATTTTTTATCTTCTGCATAATTGATCGCCATATTCCAAACAGGAAAAGCCACTATAAAAATTCCAGCTAAAATTCGATAAATCATATTTTTAGGCATATCTCGCAATAAGATAATTTTGGCAATGTATAAATAAATAATTGCCATAGCAATCGTGGTTAATGGTAATAGTACATATAAAATTAGTCCTTTGATAAAGGAATTGACTTGTTTTTGAGAGATGCCTGAAAAGCTGTATAGCATAGATGGAACATAAAATAATCCAAAGGTTAATGTCAATAATCTCAGTAGAAGTATTCCGTATTCTCCATCTAGAATCAATTGTACAAAAATGGTTGTTACAAACATAATACCAATATTTAAGATGCCATAAGTTACAGTCATGTTAAATAAATCGCGGAATAATTTTAAGATATATTCTTGAAACGTCATTTCTGCTTTTTGAATGGATTGATAAATACTGATTAAAATTAGAATTAAAATATAGCTTGCCAAAAATCTTAGAATGGTTCCTATATTTTCAGAATCTTGGATTTTGTCTGATGTTAAGATTTGAGTAAATATTAAACTGATGCCAGCTGTTAAACCATAACTAATAATTCGTTTTGTCTTTTGGGAAAAATAAATTTCTGTAAAAATTGTTCCAAATGTCCAAATAGTACAAAATAAATAAATTTTTTCTAGCATTTCTCTTGTATTTTTCGAGAAATTCTGCTCCATAGTAATCGTAAATAGAATTGTTACAAATGCAATAATCACCATTGTAACTGGAAATTTTTTAACCAATTCTTTAACTTCGCCTGACATTTTTTCGACTAAGTTTTTGATTTTATTCATAAATTTTCTCCTTTTTTACATGATTCCTAAAAAGTCAATCATTCCATTTTTGGTTTGTGGTGCACGAAAATGTTTTTCTTCTAATTCAGTTTGTTTGATATGTTTATGACCAAAAATTTCCTTCATATTGACCCAAGTTTTAATATCAACTTTATAGATTCTGCCATTGGAAAAACCAACTAAAACAAAAGCCATTGCGCCTAATTGGTCATATTGCATCAAAACTTCTTTCTGATGTTCACTTAATGCCTGATAGGCTATTTTGTCTGATTCCGTAAATTTGGCATCAAATACAACCGTTCTTCCACCTTTGAGAATCCCTTTGAAATCTGGTTGTGCAGATTTTAAGAAAACAGCTTCAAAACGTCCATTTTCGATATGTTTTAGAATTTTCATTGGTTCTGGCGTTTTTTCAATAATGGCTAGTTTTTGTAAACGATACATTTCGGCAATCGTTTCAACTTGCTGTTCAAAATTTTGACCTAGTTCACGATTGATTTTTCCTTGTCGCTGACGGTTTGGATTTTTAGATTTGAAATTTGTTTGGTTTGCAATGATTTGTTTGTATTCTTGGATGGATATTGGCATTTTAGAAATCTCCTTTTAATTACTATATCATACAGTTTCACAGATTACAATATTTTATGTTTTGAAAATACTTTTTATTATATTAAGCAAAAAACAATAATATTTAAACATTTTAGAATTCCAATATAAAATTCGTGCTTCTACCTTGAGTCTAGTATTTCTATTCAATCGTTTACCATAAACTTTATAATGCTTTTTGTAAAATTTATATTCTTCATTCAACATCTTCTCCAACTTTTGATTTTTTTCTTGTAAAGCATAAAAAAGTTTATATATATTTAAAGTCCAATACAACCTATCAAGAATTAAAATATCTTTTAATTCTACACATGTAATCAAATCATTATATCTTTCATGCATTGCTTCTATCCAATTTGTAATAAGTGAAACTGTTACTCTATGAAATGTACTTCTACTTCTCTGAACATAATAATACCCAATCCTATAATCATCTACAATTTTAATCGCTTTATTAAACAATTTATATATTGTAGCTAAATCTTCCATCACCCTCTCTTTGGGAAACTCAACATCAGAAAATAGTTCAATTTTATATAATTTATCCCAAGGAGTGGTTATGATATTTTTCCCCTCTATTAACAAATATAAAGCTTGTCTTTTATCAAGTACCCTAACTTCTAATTTTTTTATTTTCTTAGAATATCTCATGTGATTCCCATTCTCATCCACATCTTCATAATTACAAATTGCTATATCTGCATTGTATTTCATTAAATTCCCATATAATCTTTTAAACATATTTTGATTAATATAATCATCACTATCTACAAACCCAATAAAATTTCCAGTCGCATTTTTTATTCCAACATTTCTTGCATCTGATTGCCCACCATTTGGTTTATGTATCACTTTTATGCGCCTATCTTTTTGTACATATTGATCACAAATTTGACCACTTTTATCCGTGGACCCATCATCAACAAGAATAATTTCTAAATTCTTATAAGTTTGATTTCTAATACTTTCAATACACATTTCTAAGTATTTCTCTGTATTATATATTGGTACAATTACACTTATTAAATGACCCATTATTTTACCTCTATATTACTTTCTGAAAATCCCTTTAAAATAACTAATAATAATGCTATAAATTTTAAAAATTCTTTTACTTAAATATAAAAGCCATGCCTCAAATTGCAATCTTCGCTGTTTTCTTTTTTCTATATTGTTTTTTATATGTATTCCTAACTTCTTTTGGTATTCCTTATAATATCTTTTATAAAAAATGTATTCTTTGTTTAATATTTCTTCTAATTCTTTATCTTTTAATCTTATTTCATAAAAAATCTTAGCACAATCTGCAATATATGATAATTTATCTATCACTAAAATGTCCTTTAATTCTATATATTTGATTAAATCGTTATACCTTTCGTTCATTGTAATTATAGAATCCATAATTAGTTTACAATTAATAGTATGCATTATGCTATTTTTTCTCTGTACATAATAATAACAAACCTTTTTATTATTTATAATTTTATTCACTTTATCAAATATCTTATACATCGTAGCACGATCTTCTATTACTCTTCCCTTTGGAAACTCAATATTTTTAAATAATTCAATCTTATATAATTTATTCCATGCAGCTGATTGTATACATCTACCTTCTATTAATAAATGTAATGCATCTATTTTATTTAATATTTCAACACCTTCTGTAGAATTACTTTTTTTGAAGACTTCTAATCCTTTTCCATTCTCATCCACATCTTGAAACTCACAAATTGCAATATCTCCATCATATTTCTTCAAATCGTGATATAACATTTCATACATTGTTTCATGAATATAATCATCGCTATCTACAAATCCAATAAAACTTCCCATTGCATTTTTTATTCCAACATTCCTCGCATCTGATAATCCACCATTTTCTTTGTGAATTACTTTTATTCTTTTATCTTTTTTAGTAAATTCCTCACAAATTTCTCCACATCGATCTGTCGATCCATCATTCACTAATATAATTTCTAAATTTTCATAGGTTTGATTAATGATACTTTCAAGGCACTTTTTTAAATATTTTTCTACATTATAAATTGGTACTATTATACTAATTAAATCATTCATTTAATTCTCCTCATAAATTTTCATTAAAGCATCCACCATCTTTTCGATTTTAAACTGATTTGGTATCTTATTCATGGCATTCTTATCTCTTGAATTACCTGTTTTATAAATCTTTTCTGCCCAATATTTACTATTTCTTTCTAATGGCAAAAAAAACGTATTTCCAGTAACATCACATTCTTCAGAAATGTTATTACTTGTATAACATTTTAAACCATTAATCTGTGCTTCCATAAGCGCAATACTAAACCCTTCGAATAACGATGGCATCACAAAAATATCCATCGCTGAATAAATTTTTTCAACGTCATCTCGTATCCCCAAAAATACAACCTTATCTTGAATTTTCAATTTCTGAATTTGCTTTTCTAAATTACTTTTTAGAAATCCATCACCTATTAGAATTAATTTACTATTCCTTTCCATTTTTTGATACTCATAAAATACATTGATTAAAAATTTGTGATTTTTAACGAAAAACATTGCTCCTACATGTCCAAAAACTTTTGTATTCTCATTAACCTTTAATTTATTCCTAATTTCTATTCTGTTTTGAAGATTAAAACCAAATTTTTCTATCTCCATCCCATTATTTAAAACCGTAAAATCTTTATCTCTAAAAAGCCATTTCCCCGCTTTTCGACCACATGCAATTCTTTCATACGGAATATTCCTTACAAAAAACCTACCTATTTTATCAAAAATAATTGTTCTTTTATATTTTTTGTTTAAACCTCCAGTATGTGAGTGAATTATTAGTCTTGCAGTAGAATATTTCTGAGCTAAAACTATCATTTCAAATGCACAAAAAGTCATCAAATTAAAATGAATAATATCAAATTCATTTTCATTATATACATCTTTTAAATCTTTACAATATTGTATATAGTTTTTCTTTCTTTTAGTTATTTCAAAAAAATTACAACCCATTTTTTCTAACTCGTCTTGGTTATATACTTTTTCATCTTTAAAAATCAAAAAACTAATTTCAAACTTTCTTCTATCAATATTTTTACATATATTTAATAAAAATCTTTCAATTCCTCCCATATTAGGTGTATAACCAACATATAATATCTTTTTCATTCTTCCTCCAAATTTAAAGCAATATTTTCTTATCTTTTAATTGGGCAAATCTTACATTTTCATAAAAATTACATTTCAATTTCTCACCCAAAAATTTCTCTAATTTTCTTGGTTCTTTAATCAATTCTTCTTTTTGCCTTTTAGTCAAATTTTTTTTAATATGATATTCTAATTTCGACGCTAATACTCGATTCTCCGATTTCCATACCATTTCTAATTTCTGGGGTTTGTGACGTAATGTATATTTTGCACACTTTTCGCCGTCCGTAAAAAATGTTCTTGCATGCGACGCTTTAAGTCAGTCGTAATGCCAGTGTAGAGCGAGTTATCTTCGCATCTCAAGATGTAGATGTAGTACATGTCGTCCTCCTACTATTTCTATAATGATTGATTATCTATCAAAGTAATATATATCTTAGAATTTATATAAGAATAAAAATATTCTTCTTGTAAAATTATCTTCTCCTCTTCAACTCCCATTTCTTTCGTTATTAATCTTTCTTCATCTTCTAATAACCATATCCTATTACTTCGATTAACATTTTCAAGATTTTCTATTAACTCAACTCCATCTACTTCTAATACCTTTTTCAAATTCCAGTTTGCGCCTAAATGATATACTATATTTTTATTTGTCCCAAATCTATTGGCATAGATACTTGCAAAATCTGTGTTATTATATAGAAGAACATCTGTATCTTTCAAATTTTCTTCTACTATTTGAAAAACCTCTTGATTTTCTCTTGAATATATCTTATTATAAAATTTACCTATATTGGCTACTGAAATAAAAATTAAACACAACATCATGATGCTATAAATTTTCTGATTTTCTATATTAGCTAAAACATAGGATATTGCAAATATCACTAACGCAACCATTGGAAAAGAGTATCTTGGTACAAATATTGGTTTTACAATAGAAACAATTAATGAAACTACAATAATAATAGCATAAATTAATATTGCTATCATTGCCAATTTGGCATTTTTATCTTTACGATTCTTATACAATACTTTTAATGAACAAATTCCTATTAATATTCCTACTAAAACAATCATTATATTTAATATCCTACTGCCTTTTACAAGATTAAAATAAAAAAATACTGTATTAATTAATATCCATGGATAATGCATCTCAATCCAATAACTTTGTGTTACTCTTGTAAATTGATAAATAAATATAATGATTCCAGGAATAAATAATATTATTTCAATTATACCACTTATTAAATATCTCTTTATTCTTGTAACTTCTTTGTTTTTTATTTGGTTTATAAATAATACAATATTAATTAACACAATTGTAAAAGTTGCAAAATAATGCGAATAAGCAGCCAATAAACTGAATACCACAAAGCATACATGCGAACTTATTTTATTTTGGTTATACACTCTATAAGCATAAATTGCTGATAACGATACAAATAATGCAGACCAAGAATACATTCTTATATTATTTGCTTCTTCCAACATAACAGGTAAGAAAAAAACTAAAAAAGTAAAAAGTTTTCCTATTTTTTCTCCAAAATCTTTTCTAATATGAGTATATCCGTATAATTCCTAAAATCACAATTGGAAACAAAGAAAATATTCTGCACCATATTACAGTATTTCCGAAAATGGCTGTAAATGCTCTTAACATCATATAATATAAAATTGGATGTACATCCTCTATTAAAGCAGAAATTTCTTCTCTAATTGATAAATTATTCACTCCCATTGTATAAGCTTGATCATTATGTACATTGGTATGAAAACATGTCATGATAAAAATGATTGTACCTATTATAATAATTCCAATATGTAACTTTTTTTCTTTGCCCATGTTTATAATTCCTCCTTTTTCTTCTATACTTTCAACATTTTCCTTATACTTTTTTCCATATTCGTCGCTAAACTATCTATCTTTAATATTTTAAACAACAAAATACGTATTTTATCAATCAAAATTCCTATCATAAATATAATTACAGCTGAACCAACTATTGCAATTGGAATTTGAAATATCGATAAATTTCCTATATCTGCATATCGATCTGTTATAACATAAGAATTAATCACAGGATGTACATGAAATAAATATACTCCAAAAACCGCTGGACTTAAAAATTGTATCATCTTTTGCCCTACTCTTTTTATTTCCAAGCTAGAAAAAATCAGCAACATAATGATAGATATTCCCAAAATAGTTGGTGATACAAAGGAAAATAAAAAGTCCTCTCCTATTTCTTTGCCCACTATAAACTGACTTAGTTTTCCAATTCCAATTTTCCATCCCCAAGTTAAAATCACTAATACTATTCCAATTAATCCCATATTTTTTATCTTAACTTTCTTATGTAATTCACATTTTTTAATATAGGCTCCTACAATATACATAATTCCAAGCCATAAAGCACTCAATCCTGATTCTAAATAAAACAAATCTTTGCCAATTAAATTTGCAATTGTAACATACAATGAAAAAGAAAAAATACCAATCATAAAAGACCTTAAATTTTCTATTTTTAATTTTTGTACAATTTTATTTAACCAAGGTATTACTAAAAACACACCTGTATATGCTGTAAAATACCAATAATTTCTTGCTGTTACTGGCAAAAATGAAGCCAATAATTGATTTGTACCAACTAAACTTGGGTTGTATTTCCAAAATAGAAAAGTAATTAAAACACTATAAAACTCTACTTGTAACCATAAAACAATATAATTAGAAAATTTATGTGGTTTATCTTCTTCTGAAAAGCAAACAAAGCCACTAATTAAAGCATAACAATTTACTGCACAATACACAACTATATACAGAAACCATACGATTCCCAATTTTGCTTCATCATTTTTTACTGATTCAACCACTCCACCTTGTCCTAAAATATGAATAATTACAACAAAAAACATGGAAATGATACGCAATAAATCAATTCCGTAATTTCTTTTTTTCATTTTAAGCTCCTTTAAAAATCAAAACCAAGCTATAAAACTAGATTTCAATCACATTATTTTTATTTTCAAAATCCTCAAGAATTTTACTTATTGCCAACGAAATATCTTTACTAATATGAGTATTTATCCTATTCTCCTCAATCGAACGAGTAAATTCTACTAATTCATGGCGAATTCCCTCTCCCTCTAATGGATAAAAATATCGTTTATTTTCATTTTGGTCTTCATACCTGACTTCAAAATAATCCATTTTCCACCATGGGGCTGGAATATATACATATCCCTTTGTCCCTGTTATAATCAGATTTCCTTCAGATTTTACACCTTTTCCTACTTTTATAGAAGCAACTGCATTTTCATAAATGAAATCTATTTTAGTAAATAAGTCAAATGATTTTTGTGCATCTGCAAAATTTGAAATGATTTGTTTCTCCTTATAATTAGAACCTAATATCTGAAAAATTGGAAGCATTGCAGTTGGTCCCCAAGCACAAATACTATTCCATGTCTTTTCTAATCTTTCTTCATTTTCTTTGTTCAACTTCTTTAAACTCGTACAGGTACTATCTACTGAAATAATATTCCCTATTATTCCACCTTTCAGTAATAATAATAGCCTTAAATAAGCTGTTGAATAGGCTGTTTTTATCCCTTCCATTAGGACACAATTATTTTGTACAGCTAAATCAAATAAAGTCGAAGTTTGCTCTTTTGATAATGTAATTGGAGATTCACACAAAACATGCTTATGCTTTAATAAAGCTTTTTGAATTTGAGTATAATGACTTGAAGGTTGAGAAATTAAATATACAGCATCCACTCTCTCTAAAATTTCCTCATAATAATTGGTATAAAATACTTTATGCTCTAATACATCCACTTTTGGTTTCTCTTCATTCGTGCAAACTGCTACCACTTCTATTCCATTTACAAAATTACTTTCTCTAGCAACTTTTTCAAAATAAACACTTTCTCCCACCAAACCCAACTTTATTCTTCTGCTTTCTGTTCTCAAATCAGAACTAGATATTCCTTTCGTACGAGATAAATAAATAACTTCACAATATTCCCTTAAATAATCAAATTTTCCTTCCCAGTCTGATTAATTTTCACCCCAAACAGCCCCTTTCATCATTCCACAAAACCCTTCATA
>CANSKZ010000019.1 GCA_947647595.1 uncultured Clostridium sp.
AAAAAATTAAAAATGCTTCCTGTTGAATGTATTGTAAGAGGTTATATTACTGGTTCTGGCTGGAAAAGCTACCAAGAAAATGGAACCGTTTGTGGAATTACTTTGCCAGAAGGTTTGCAAGAATCTGAAAAATTGCCTGAAGCCATTTTTACACCTTCTACCAAAGCAGAAATTGGAGAACACGATGAAAATATTTCCTTTGAAAAAGTAGTCGAAATGTTAGGATTAGAATTAGCCACAAAATTGCGTGATAAAACGCTTGAAGTTTATAAAAAATGTAGTGAATATGCTGCTACCAAAGGTGTAATAATTGCCGATACAAAATTTGAATTTGGTTTAGATGAAAATGGCAACCTAGTTTTGGCTGACGAAGTTTTAACACCAGATTCCAGTCGATTCTGGCCAGCTAGCGATTATCAAGTCGGTCGTTCGCAAAAAAGTTTTGATAAACAATACTTACGTGATTGGATGAAATCAACTGGCTACAATCCAGAAAGTGGCGCTTCTATTCCAGAAGAGGTCATTCAAACAACTGTTAATAAATACACCGAAAGCTTTGAATTAATTACAGGAAAGAAATTTGAGGGATAAAATATGTACAATTTAGTAATTTTTGCCTCTGGTGGAGGTACAACTTTGCAAGCCATTATTGATGCCATTGCCAATAAAGAATTAGACTGCAAAATTAATCTAGTCATATCCAACTCGCCGGATGCTTATGCTTTAGAACGTGCCAAAAATGCTGGAATCGAAACCTACGTGATTCAAAATAAAAAATCAGATGAAATGGATTTAGAATTAGAACAAATTTTAAAGAATCATGAAATCGATTTAATTGTTTTAGCTGGCTATTTGAAAAAAATCGGTCCAAGATTGGTTGAAAAATATACAATTATTAATACCCACCCTTCCCTGATTCCCAAGTTTTGTGGAAAAGGAATGTATGGTATGAAAGTCCATGAAGCCGTTGTAAACGCTGGCGAAAAAATTAGTGGTGCGACGGTTCACTATGTCAATCAAAATTATGATGAAGGCAATATTATTTCGCAAACGAAAATTGATGTTTTGCCAAACGACACCGCAGATGATGTGGCTGAAAAAGTGAAAGCAGCTGAGAAGATTCAGTTGATTAATGTGATTCGTAATTTAGGTAAATCATTTCAAAAATAAGTAATATTATTCAATAATTTTAAAAAGACGGTTCTATGTAATAAATAGAATCGCCTTTCTTTAAAAATCCTTAAATCCTGTTAAGTTTACATAAACTTTGCGATAATCTCAGTTTTATTCTCAATCTTTTATTTATGAATAAACAATTCTATTGGCTTCCATATTCTTCGATTAGTAACATTTTCATCCCATTCAGTATTTGACATATATAATTGGCTACCAACTGCTCTAACAAATCCCCATTTAATATTAGGAAATCTTGTTGAATATTCTTTTAGAGCTTCAAATTTGTGTTTAGCATGATGATCAATATTATTTGATGACCCATCAGCACTTAAGCCACCTTTAGCCTCAATTATCCAAATATCTCCATTTTCTAATTCAATTATATAATCTGGATAAAAGTTATATCTTCTAAAAGCCACTCTATATACTATACTAAAATAATCAGACCCTTTATCTCCATTTTTATAAATCCATTTTACAGGATTATAATCTTGTTCACACCATACTTCAAATTCCTTTTCTGTTAATGTTCTATTTGGATATATAAGGATATTGTTTCCATAATCAGTGAATACATTTTTAAACATAGTATTTGTAGATTCCATTTTTTTATGATGTCTATAATACTGTGTTATAGGAATACACCATTGTGTTTTTAAAATATCTGTTTCTTCAATTTCGGCAAATTCTTCTTCATCAACTTTACTAAATATTTCAACAAGCTTATCTCTATTGTTTACTAAGAATGCATTATATTCTTTCAAAGTTAAACCCTTTATTAATTTATTACTAGACTCAAAATCAATCTCATCTTGTGACAATAAAGATAAGAAAGTATCTTGTGGCCCAAATAATATTTTCAAAGCATTATTTGAAATATGTTCATCAATACCTATTGCAGATGCAATCTTTCTTTTGGCATCTCTAATAATAAAACCATCAGAATGGTTATCGATTTCATGTTCTCCGCCAAATATTCTATTTAACTTCATAATATCATGTGTTGTTCTAGCTACACCTTCAAAAGCTTGTGTTTTAAGCTTAGTATCAAAAATAAATCCTTTTGTAACTTTTAATTCATGTTTATCTAATTCATTATCACTATTTAAATCACATTCTTCAAGCATTGTTTTCTTTATAGTTTCAACAACAGCTCGAGGATTTACAGCATATTTATCGCTACCATTTAGACATTCTTTTGTTAAAGTCCAATTTGAAGTAAAACCTAAACTTCTTTTATATTGATATTGATAGAAAGAATCAGCAAGACTATTTGTTAAACCTTCTTTAAATTGACTATCTAGTGTGTATACATAACAATTGTCCAATAATTCATTGCCATAATGTTTTCCTTCTGGCATTCTACGTATTCTACCGACTGTTTGTATTTTAAAAGCTTCCGTTCCACCTTCGCGAAGTTTAACAAGGATTTTTGCTCTTGGACAATTCCATCCAGTAGCTATAGCTTGTTTAAACAACAAGAATCCGTATTGTCCATCTAATCGCTTTATTCCATCAACATCATCTGGATGTTCTCCACTAAACCAAGAAGTAACTAAACCAGAATTTTCTGAGTACCCCATAGTAGCTAATTCATTTTTAACTCTTTCAATCCATTCTTGGTGTGCATTTGGAAATTGAATTAAAACTAATGGTCTAATTTTTAATCCAAGATTATCGTATTCTTCTTGGATTTGTTTTCTTTTTTCATCTGCTAAATGTAACAATAATAAATCATTATCTAAATTATCTGAATCTTCTATTGCTCGAGAAACACCATTATTAATTGATATTCCACTTGCTATTAGCCCAGCAGATATTACTTCATTATCTTCAATTTTTTCAACTTCGTCTCCACCACCAGTTATTGGAGTAGCAGATACTCTTAAAACATGTAGTGGTTGGATTTTACCAATATATTCATTGGCAGTATCCTTATATTTGTGTTCTTCATCGATAATCATAAATATATCAATATTATTTTTATGACAGAATAGAATTTTAGCCATTAAATCATTATGTTCTCCTTCTTGAAGAACAACATTAGATGCTCTGTTAATTTTATCCCAATTTATAAAGAACACTTTCCCTTCTGGATTAGTTTCAGATATAAATTCATAAACATCTCCAGATGAAATTCCAGTAATAACATTATCAAAAACATCTTGTGATTGACTTTGTAATCCACCTGCTCCAGGACATAGCCATAAAAATACTGTATTAGGATTTTCATCTAAATAATCATCTATAAATTTACAAGCTAAAACAGTTTTACCAGACCCCGTAGGAGCATCTAAAATCATTTCATTAAAATCAGCACATTTACTTAATATTTTTTTTTCATGTGTATCTTGAAATTTAAATAAATCAATTTTAAACATTACTCAGCAACCTCCTTTAATTCTTGACCAAAATATTCACGAGGTATGTATTTAAAGTTTTTGCCCTTTAATGTTTTTAATTCAGTAGTATCAAAAATAATATTTTGGTTTACCCATACATTTTCAATGTTATCAAAAGTATCATTATTTAAAATATAATTTGTATAATCATCTTTATTAAAAATTACAACATTTTTCTCATTGTCAATTTCAATAGCATTCTCTAATTCAATCATTTCTTTAACATGCATCAATAATACATTACTTAATAAATAATCTTCTGGTTTTCTGGGAGTTTTATCACATACGAAATATTTAATATTGTGAGGAATTCCTTCAACTTTTTCACCTTTTTTGTTTATACCTATAATTTTAATTGAATTATCTTCATACACATTTTTAATTGAATCATATTTTGATTCGTTTTCAGAAGTAATAGTTGACATTTTTATTTTTTCATCTTCTATTTTATTTAAGAATTGATTATTAAATTTCTTTTCATATAATATTTCTTTAACATCTTTTGAATGAGTATATCCTTTTGCAACAGCAATCAATCTTGGATAAGTAATTGATGAACAAATTCCATATTGTTTTTCATATTTAGAAAATTCTTCCAAATTATCTTCAATATTTCCTACATTTCTTTTAAACTCTTTTTCCTTTTTTTCTCCAACAGCATTATTTGTAACTAATATATATTTCCTATTACCGCCACAAAGTTTATTTAGCATTTCTACTGCATGTCCCGTTGTTCCCGAGCCAGCAAAAAAATCAACAACAACAGCATCTTCTTTTTCTTTTGTAGTAGCATATAAACAGTCATAAACATTCCATAATGATTTTGGAAAATCAAAATCATTATTTGGTACCATACTATTAATCAATTGTGTACCATATTCATTGGCATCATATTTTTTATCTGTCCAAACTGTTTTATAGGGTGCATATGGTTTTCCAATAAATATATCCCATATGCCATTTTTTTCTTCTGCACGAAGAATATTAATAATAGATTCAACAGTTTTTCGAGCATATCTCCATTTTCTCTCTATATTACCATTATCTATTGGATATATTACTATTTCACCATCATCGTTAACTTCATTTTTATTTGGATGAATTTCATCTTCTAACACTTCGTCAAATCCAACAATTTTTCCGTCTTTAATTCTAATTCCATAAAAACAATTCTTCGCATCACTTCTTAGCGATTCGCTTCCCCAGTTACGAAGTGGAGTCCAGTCAACCTCTTCCTCTTCAACTTCTTTAGCACAAATTACTTTATAATGTTTCTTATAAACAAATAAAGCATATTCATTAGTATATGAGAAATTATCTCCTTGAATACCACGAGGATTTTGAATAATAGATATAACATCAACTTGATATGCAACATCAAATATATCCTCTAATAACAATTTTAAAGTTGCTAATTCATTTTCGTCTATTGCACAAATTAATACTCCGTCATCCTCTAACAAATTTTTAGCAATTCTTAATCTTTTACTCATCATAGATAACCATTTGCTGTGTCTATATACATCTTTAGAATCAACATAGTCATTATTATATTTCCAGTTTTTAGCACCTGTATTATATGGAGGGTCGATGTAAATACAGTCAACCTTATTTTTATGTGTTTTTTCTAATAAATATAAGGCTTGCAGATTATCTCCTTCAATCAAAAAATTATATGGTTTAGTTTCATCAAAACATAATCTTTTTTCTTTATCTTCACGAAATACTGGAATATTGTCAACCAACATTTCATCTACTTGTTCTTCATGTTCCTCAAAAACTATACCAAACTTTTTCTCTGTAATATGATTCTCAATTTCATTTAATGCAATAATAGATTCATCATCTGTATGAGTCTTTTTTAATTCATTAATAAAAGAAATCATTTTTTCTCTTTTTAACTTTGTCACATTCGCCATCCTATCCACTACCTCTCATTAATAATTATAACATAAATATACCGTTTTTTCGACATCTGTTCAATTGTGTCTTAAAGTTATTCATATAAGAATCTTTATACCTTTTTTATTCTTATTTTAAATATATACGTAAAGCGAACCCCCCTGAAAAATACAAGAAGTTGTTCGCTTGAATTTCAAATGGTGGAGGTGGCGAGAGTCGAACTCGCGTCCAACAACACTTTCACATAAACTTCTCCGAGTGCAGTTTGTTCTTAAAATTCCCAAAAATCACTTGAACAAACAAAATTGATTTTTAGTAGTCTTTTAAAAATCCCACAAATTGCAAAGACAACAATTCGCTTCGTTTCCTGCTCGTTTAACACCTATTCCCTAGTCGCAGGTAACTAAAGATAGATGACACTGCACTTAGGCAGCGTATGCTAATTCATTATTATCAGCGTTTATTTTTTCGTATGCCTTTTATAGTGGCCAGGCATCTCCACTACTCGCTATTTATGCTGCTATGTTATTGTCGAAACCAAATACACCCCCGAATTTTATTTGGGCTAATTATTATTATACCTGATTTTGATAAAAATTGCAATAGATATTTATTGGACATTTTTCACAATTTGGTTTTCTGGCTACACAAATATTTCTTCCATGCCATACAAGCAAATGATTGACATCAAAATAATATTTTTTGGGAATTACTTCTAGCAAATCTTGCTCAATTTTAACTGGTTCTTCTTGGTTTGAAAATCCAACTTTATTGGAAATTCTCTTAGCATGTGTATCCACAGCAATTCCAACTGGATTCTGAAAAGCTTCAAGCATAATAACATTGGCACTTTTTCGACCAACACCAGGCAAACTTTGCAATTTTTCCATATCATTTGGCACAATTCCGCCCAAAGTCATCCAATAATTTTTGACTACATGCCTTGATATTTTTTGCTTTATTTTTATAAAAACCACATGGATGAATAATTCTCTCTAATTCTTTTAAGTCCATTTTTGAAATAGCTTCTGGCGTATTATATTTAGCAAATAAAGCAGGCGTTGTTTTGTTGACTCTTTCATCTGTACATTGCGCAGAAAGCATGACAGCAATCATCATTTCAAATGGACTGCTAAAATCCAGACTGCACTGACAGTCTGGATAATATTCTTTTAAGGTTTCAATAATTTTAATTGCTTCTTTTTTAGTTTTCATTGATTTCTCCATTATTTGTTTCTTCTTTTATTTTTTGAAATATTACATTCGATAAAATACCAAGTCCTATTAAGATTAAAATAAATTGAATCCATCCATTAACAACTGGTATAAATTTAACCGCCCATAAAATAATCGAAATTAGAATGGCAATTCCAACTACCTTAACATTGCTGATTTGCTCTTTATTAGACGCTATTCGATAAGCAATTTCAATCGCTACAATTGCTGTTGCAACATATAGCAATACACCATAAATTGCTAGAAGCGAAACACCTAAAGCTGTTCCAATAATAGAAAGCATTAATAAAATTGCGATAGCTGGTGTTAATACAAAAGCAATCATTCCTTTTCCTGTTGATTTTAGTAAATCCAATATAAGATTTCCTCTTTTCATCAATTTAAATTTATTAGTTAAAGATAAAATAAAGAATGCGATTATGGATGTTTTTAGCGCTACTGTTACTACTTCTAAAACATAATCCGTTATTTCTTTTTCTTGCTCTGGTTCTTCATGAATTTTCATAAAATGAATGTCTTCGATTTCTGCATTTTCTGAAATGGTTCCTTTACTATTTGAAAAATAATTTAAATTGCCTTCAATCACAGCAGTATCCATAATATTGATTTGTTCAATGGAAGCATTCAAATTTCTTTCAATATTTCCCCTTATCGTTAAATCTTTCGCAACTACATTAGCATTTCTTGAAACAACCGATTCTTCTTCAAAGGAAACTCGTCTTCCCATAGCACAGATATCATTTGTATTTCCGGAAAAAAATATTTTTTCTCCCATTGCATAAATGGTACCAGATATTTCACAATCTACAATTTCAATTTCTTGTGCCATGACAAACACATTTCCATAAATGATAGCGTCTTCGATTCTTACTTTTCTTCCCATGGCATGCACATTTCCGTCAACATCCTCATTAATTATAACATTTTCTTTCATTTCGTATACATCATCTTCTATGATATCTAAATCATAATTCGTTGCTGAAATTAAGTCAATTAAATCATCATAATTTTCTGGTTCCTCGTCTGTTACTTGTGGTATTTCTGAGGTTTCGTCTTGGTTTATTTCTTCTTGTGGTGTTTCTACTGTTCGTGGTTGTGGTATTTTTTGCTCTGTTGCAAAACAAATTGTTGATAATAAAATTATAATTACAAATAAAACTCCGATTATTTTTTTCATTTGATTTCCCCCTTTAATTTTTTGACAGAATCATTAAAATTTTCTGAATTAGTGATATAACTTCCTGCAACTAAAATATCACATCCAGCCTCGCTTACGCTTTGCACAGTTGTTTCGTTGATACCTCCATCTGCCTCAATTGCAATATTTTCAAAATGATTCTCCAAAATATATTGTTTTAATTTCTTAATTTTTGATAGCGTTTCTGGAATTAACTTTTGTCCGCCTTTTCCAGGAATCACTGTCATAATCAATACTTGGTGAAGATAAGGCAAAAATTCCTTTATTACCTCGATTGGTGTTTCTGGATTAATTGCCATTCCCACTTGAATTCCATTTTCTTTGATTTCTTTGATAAGATTCATGGTCCTATCTTTTTCGGAAACCGCTTCATAATGGAATGTAATAATTTTAGGCTGTAGTGGAATATATTCCTCCAAAAATTCTTCAATATTTTCTACCATTAAATGAACATCTAAACCAACATTTGTAATATGTGAAATGGTTAATGCATTTTGTTTCATGAATTCTACTGTATTTTTTTCGACAAATTTCCCATCCATGACATCAATGTGAAAATAATTTACTTTAGCCGTTTCCAGATTATAAAATAGTGCTGGAACTGCATTTTCTTTTTCGACGGATAAGAGTGATACGGATATTTCTGACATAGTTTTTTTCCTTTCTTTATTCTACAGTTATCGTTTGGTCGCCACTTGAAAAATCGACTGATTTATTATATTTTACAACATCATCTACATACACTTTTACTTCTTTTACGCCAGATGTTGTATAGCTTGCTGTAATATCGGTTGTGGTTAATTTTTTGGTTTCGGAATAAATATTGTCATCACCAACTTTGATAACAACTTTGACCGATTTTGCTTCCGCTGGTTTTGTTGTTTCGTTTGCTGTTGCATCTGGTGTTGTATCTGGTTCGGTATATTTCATTAGCGATTTTAGATTTACATTTACGGTTACTTTTGATTTAGTAGGTAGTTTATTAACTGTTATGGTAATACTAGAGCCTTCTTTCACAGTTTTATTGGCAGTAACACTTTGTGAAAGAACAATTCCGTCACTCTTATTCGTATTTTCTTCATAGATTACATCGACTACCAAGCCTAATCCTTCGAGTGCTTTTTTGGCTTCTGCTTCTGATTTATTCAGAACACTTACAACCGTTACATCTTTATATTGACTTCCTTTGCTAACCGTAATTTTCAAAATGGTATCCAATGTGATTTCTTCTCCACCATCATGGTCCACTTCTGTTACAATGCCTGCTTCTACTTCTTCATTGAATTCTTCAACAATTTCATATTGTACTTTTAAATCTTCGTCCTCTAAATTTTCAGTTAAAGCTTCTAATTCTTTGATTAAATCATCTTTTTTCTTGCCAATCATTTTCTTTGGAAGTTTTACTTTTGTGTTCTTTAATTTTTCAGCTAAGGCTTCATCTAAACTTCCTTGACTCACGATTAATTGAATTTCTTCACTCTCATTTATCATATAATTTTCTTGATATTCTGGTTTTTGACGAATGATATTTCCTTTTTCTACTGTATCACTATTTTCATATTCTATTTTGTAATTCTTCAATCCCAATTGTTCTAGCAATGCAATTGCTTCTTCCTCTGTCATTGGATTTCCCGTTTCGTTTACAACAAGATTTGGAATTTGAATTTGCGAAGGTCTTGAAAATATAGATAATGTTGCAAACATCGCTCCTAAAAACAATCCAATGCAAATCAGTAAAATCACAAATGCACGTAAAATTTTATGTTTTGAAAAGAATTCTCCCAATTTTCCTTTTTTCTTTTTTTCTTCTTTTGGATTCGTATCTGATTTCTTTTCTTTTCTATCTGTGTTTTTATCCAAATTATAAATCGTTGGAATTTTTTGTGTTGGCGAATTTGCACTTGTTTTTTGCATCACAACAAAATTTTCATCTGGTTCTTTTAAGCTTCTGCTTAAATCCTCTAGCATTTCAGTTGCATTTTGATAACGAGAATTAGGATCTTTTTGCATCGCCTTTAAAATAATCATATTAACACTAACTGGGATTTTATCATTATATTCAATAGGTTCTACTGGTTCTTCTTGTAGTTGTTTTAAAGCAACTGAAACAGGAGTATCTGCATCAAATGGAACACGTGCTGTTAGCATTTCGTATAAAACAATCCCAAGCGAATATAAATCTGATTTAGCATCGGTAAATCCACCTTTAGCATGCTCTGGTGAAAAATAGTGAACTGAACCAATCGTGGTTCCAAATGCAGTAATTGTTGAATTAGAAACTGCTTTGGCAATTCCAAAATCGGTTACTTTCGCAATTCCATCTTCTGTAATGATAATATTATGTGGCTTAATATCTCTATGTATGATATTATTCTTATGCGCTACTTCCAACGCAGAAGCAATTTGAATCGCAATATTAACAGACCATTTCCAAGACAAAATTCCATCTTCTACAATAATTTCTTTTAACGTTTTTCCTTGAATTAATTCCATCACAATGTAATATAAATTTTCTTCATTTCCTACATCATATATCGATACAATGTTTGGGTGTGTTAAACTGGCAGCCGATTGTGCCTCTGAGTTAAAACGTTTGATGAAATCCGTATCTGTAGTAAACTCATCTTTTAAAATTTTAATCGCAACATAACGATTTAAAACATGACATTTGGCTTTATAAACTGTTGCCATTCCACCATTTCCGATTTTCTCTAAAATTTCATATCGATTATCTAACATTTTTCCTATAAGATTCATTTTATTTCTTCCTTCCTAAATAAGGTATCTATATTGGTTATATATTATCTATTATAACTGCTGTAATATTATCAACTCCGTCCTTCTCGGTTAGCTGCATTAATTAAAGCTGCAACAGGGTTTTCGGAATTTTCTAATAACACTTTATAAATTTGGTCGTCTTTTAACATGTTGGTTAGTCCGTCTGAACACATAAGAATAATATCATCTTCTAAAAATCCTTTACACATCAAATCTGGTTCTACTAATGAATTACAGCCAATTGCTTTGACCAGCATATTTTTCTTCGGATGCGTATCGGCTTCTTCTTTGGTGATTTTTCCATCTTTAATCAATTTTTGAACATAACTGTGGTCTGTCGTTAATTTTCGAATAATATTTTTTCGAATTCGATAAATTCGACTGTCTCCAACATGACCAATAAATGCCTTATTATTATAGATGAGACAAACATCCAAAGTGGTTCCCATATTTTTTAATTCTTCCTCTTCTTTCGAACGCTCGTACACCATTAAATTAGCATATTCCATACTATCGGAAATTAATTTTAAAATATCCGCTCGTTCTTTGGGTGTTTTTTGAAAGTTGTTACAAATATAATTTTGGGCACTATAAACTGCTACCGAACTAGCAATTTCTCCACCTTTATAACCACCCATTCCATCCGCTAATATGCATAATTTAATTTCATCTTCTTCCTTGGCGGCATAAAAACTATCTTGATTCATCTCGCGTGCTTTACCGATATCTGATTTTGCTAAAATTCTCAAATTTCCTATCACCTCTTATTCTTTACGTAAATTTTGTCTTCTCAATTGTCCACATGCTGCATTAATATCTGCTCCTAATTCTCTTCGAATCGTTGCTACAATCCCATGTTCATTCAAATAATCTCTGAATTTTATAATATTTTCATTGGTACTTTTTTGATAATTTCCTTCTTCAATTGGATTAATTGGAATTAAATTAACATGTGCTAACTTTCCTTTTAGTAATTTGACCAATTCTTTGGCATCTTCATGATGGTCATTATTCCCCTTTGCTAAAGCATATTCAAAAGATATTCTTTTATTCGTTTTCTGAATATAATACTCACATGCTTTCATCAATTCCTCAATTGGATACACTTGATTAACTGGCATCATAGAAGTTCTTGTCTGGTTATTACTACTATGTAAAGAAATGGACAAAGTACATTGCATTTGTCTATCTGCCAATTCGTATATTTTAGGAACGACTCCACTCGTAGAAATAGAAATATGTCTTGCGCCAATATTCAATCCTTTTGGGTGATTGATAATCTCAATGGCTTTCATAACATTTTCAAAATTATCAAATGGTTCTCCAATTCCCATAAACACAATATTTGAAATGCGAATCTTTTCTTCTCTTTCGACAGCCAAAATTTGTTCTACAATTTCTCCTGCCTCCAAATTTCGAACAAAGGGAATTCCTGTTGAAGCACAAAATTTACACCCCATTTTACAACCAATCTGAGAAGAAATACAAATTGTAAAACCATGATGATATTGCATCAAAACTGCTTCAATTAGATTTTTTTCGTCATCACATAAATTAAATAAATATTTTTTAGTTCCATCCTTTGATACCAATTTATGCTCGATTTGAAAAGTTCTAATATCATAATGCTTCTCTAATTTTTTTCTTAAATCAAGTGATAAATTTGTCATTTCTTGAAAGGTAACCGCTTTTTCTTGATATAGCCATTTAAAAATCTGCTCTGCTCGAAAAGGCTTTTCCCCTAATTCTATCATTTCCTGTTTTAAATCATTCCAATCATAATTTCGTATATTTTTTTTCAAAATCTCTCCTTATTCTTATATCATATAAATATTTTTTGTTCAATACAAAATTCTAATATTTTTTTCTCCTTAAAATCCATCCTTTTTCTACTTCACACGGAATACGCAAAAGCACTTTTTGTTCTGCTTTTCCCGGGTTTACGGTATTAATTTCTTCTCCAGTTTCATCATCCCATAAATTTTCTATCGTAAATCTTATTGGCTCAATTTGATTTGGAATAATCAATTCTAAAATATCACCAACTGTTAATTTATTTCGAATTTCAATCAAAACTTTATCCTGCATTTGCTCAATTACTTTTCCGCCAAACTCGTACTCGCTATTATATTGACGACCTGAATAATCTTGAAAATCTTGATTATCTCGACAATTAAAATAAAAGGTCGTAAGTCCACGTGTCTTTGTTTTTTCGATTTCCTCTAAATATTTTGTATAATCATAAGAATCCGAATTTTCATAAATAGCATCAATCGCATTTCGATAGCTATTCACCACACTTGCCACATAATATTCTGTTTTCAATCTCCCTTCGATTTTTAAACTATCAATTCCCATTTTAATAATTTCTGGTAATTCTCGAATCAAACATAAATCTTTTGAAGAAAAAATATAGGTTCCTTTTTCATCTTCCTCCAATGGCATCAATTCTCCCAAGTGATTTCGATCTTCCGCATACAAATTATAAGCCCATCGACATGATTGTGCACAATCGCCCAAATTTCCAGAACGATTTGCCAAAAACTCGCTCAAAAAACATCTACCCGAATATCCAAAGCATAAAGCTCCATGCCCAAACATCTCAATTTCTAAATCCTTTGGCTTATTTTGCATAATTTCACGAATTTGATTTTTGCTCAACTCTCTTCCTAAAACAATTCTTTTCGCTCCATTTTTATACCAAAAATTACAAGTATGATAACTTACCGTATTGGCTTGTGTACTAATATGAATTTCTATATCTGGTGCCACTTCTTTTATTGTATCTACAACACCTCCATCTGAAACAATTACACCATCTACTTTTAAATCATTTAAAATCTTTGCCTGTGCTTTTATTTCTTCATAGGTTTCATCCCAAGCAAAAATATTAATCGCAACATACACTTTTTTATCATGTTCTTTTGCATATTCAATTGTCTTTACTAAATCATCATCATTTGTCTGAGAACGAGAACGTAATGACAATTTAGGCGTTCCCAAATATACTGCATCTGCTCCATATTGAAACGCCACTTTTGCTTTCTCAAACGAACCAGCTGGAGCTAATAATTCTATCTTTTTCATTTTTATTTCCTTTTTCACATAATTTTACAGTTTGTATTATATCATTAAAATTTAATTTTTACAAGAAAATTACGGAAATTCTTTTTTCTTACCCTAATATAAAACGGAGAAATCATAAGATTCCTCCGTCTCTTTTCTTCTAAAAATTTCTACTATTTTATTCTTATAATATCCAAATTAGGTTGTAATAACTCAACCACTGTTCCAGAATTATTTTTTACTCTCAAAATATCACCACTACTTGCTCTAATAATTACAGCAAAATTCAAATTAACAGTTTGATAAGCATTCGTAACTGTTTCACCAACTGTAGTCCCATATACTGTAGCATTATTATGCTCTAAATATAGCGACAATGTTGCTTCTCTTCCTGTTGATGGTGGCTCATAAATCGTTGTATTAAATTGAACATAATAATTTCCATCCTGATTAATCACAAAATCAGAGGTTCCCTCCAAATGCGTTATATCTGTTTTCTCTATCAATCTATTGGTATCAAAAGTAATATATCCCCCATTTGCTAAATTTTCTGGCGCATAATTAAAACTATTTATATGCGCAGGAGTATTATTGGAAACAGTAAAAGTCAAAATCAAATTCCAAATTAACAATATAAGAATTGAAATTATACTAATACTTAAAGTACCTATACTACATTTTCTTTCATAACAAGTCAATTTTCTCACCTCTATTATAGTATATGATAAATGTACAATTTGTCTACTTCACTATTTCTTCAGAATTTTCACTTTTTTATTTAGTCAACATTCTTATTGCCTCATCTTCATTTTCAGTAAAAAATATATCTCTCCCATTATTACTTTCATATATAAAATCTCTCAACGGCTTACTTGTATACTTTGAATAATCTCCACATACAGCAAACTTAACCTGATAATTGATAAATTTTTGTAAAATTTCTCCCGCCAATCCTGTACTCAAAATAAAAAACTCTTCTACAATCGCTTCTTTATTCAATACAATCTTATTACAATTTGTTTCGTATTTTATTGTCATCACAAAATCTATTGCTGACTGGACATCTTTTATTACAATCTCTTCACTTTTTACAATTGCTATATCATTCACTATTTTGGTTTGCATTTCTTTCTCCTAACTTTTATTTTTTATTCAAAAAAAACTCTCGAAAGCCATTCTCTCTTGACTCCTAGAGTTCTCTTCTCTTTTTGGCTCCTCCTGTAAGACTCGAACTTACGACCCACTGGTTAACAGCCAGTTGCT
>CANSKZ010000020.1 GCA_947647595.1 uncultured Clostridium sp.
GTTCAACAACATCTATCTCATTTGTATCTAAAACAAGACTTATTTTTGCTTTTTTAGTCGTTATATCTAATGACAAATCTGTTATTACTCCTGTACTTTGCATATTATCTACCTCTTATCAATAATCTTTTGAAAAGCTTCAATTACATTTGCATATTCTTTTAATGTAATGTCTGAAATATCTTCAAATCCAAATTTATCCAAAATTCCTTGTACATTTACATCTGATATATTATTATTTTGAATACTCAATTTCAAAGCATCTTGTTTCTCCTTATTAATTTTTGAATTTGATGTAACCTGAAACTCTTTATTTTCCATTTCATCAAAACTTCTCACACTTGTATCTGCACCAATTCCTAATATACCTAATGCCCTTCCTACTGCTGACGTTTCGCAATTTTCAATATAACTTGCTTTATTTATAAAAGAACTATTTTCTTTTTCTTGAGCATGTCCAGTTGCTAAAATTTTTCCTTCACAATCTTTCACAATTGCTTTTATAGTTACAACTCCTTGTTGATTATCAATTACTTCCGTTTCTATTGTCCCATTTGTAAATAACTCTCTAAATCCTAAAATTCTTTGATTAACTTCTACATAATATTTTCCCTTTATATCTGTTTTTTTTAACTTTTTATTAACTTTTTTTAATTCTTCAAATTCCATACTTAAATTTCCTTTCTTTCCAAAACATCCCTATGAAATCCCTCATCAAAATAATAATCATAAGCAGACTCTTTCACATCTTCCCTTACATCCTCATAAAAATAAGTCTCCAGCAACACACTCCTCATCTCTGCCTGCATCTCCAACTGCCCACTATCCACCGTATCATCAAACTCAAATCCAATCAGCCTTTTCAAATAATCCATT
Organism: uncultured Clostridium sp.; assembly: GCA_947647595.1. Taxonomy (GTDB): domain Bacteria; phylum Bacillota; class Clostridia; order TANB77; family CAG-508; genus Scatovivens. The sequence continues at coordinate 877 of CANSKZ010000020.1, forward strand.
GCCTCTTCCTCACACTCAAACTCCTCATTCGTTCCATTAAACTTATATACCTTCATCCTTTCCTCCCTTTACACCTTTTCTTTCAATATATTCAATATTTTCTCAACTATATCTTTCAATTCTTGATAATCTGCTTCAACATTAACCACATTTCTAACTCCATATTTTGCTCTTATCAATGTTCTTATTGCATCCTCCAATGAATGATTATCACTTGGAATTTTATTCAATCTTTTGATTTCTTCCTCATATTCCTTTCTTACCATATCCCATGCTGAATCTTTTCTTTTTCCTATATTCATTTCTGCTAACAATTCTTTTTTCAATTGTTCTTTTAATTCTTTTATTTCATTTTCATTCATAAAAAATAACCTCCTATATTCCTAATACCTTATAAATTAATCCTATAGTCAATGCTGGAATTATTCCTGTAATCATACCTACTTCAAATATTTCTATTAACTTTTCAAATAATACATTCTTTATTTCTTCCATAAAAAATAACCTCCTATCAATACCCACACAAGCTATTGACAAAAGGCTATTTTTAGCGTAAAATATAGATACGCTTAATAGGCTATGTCTATTATAGCTATTGTGGCTACTAAAACTGTCTAGTTTACCAGACCATTGCAGTTTTAGTAGTTTTTATTTTATATTATTTACTTAATTTCTTCGCTGTAAATGATTTAGTTTCCTTATCATAAACAACATTAACTTCTCTATCCTCTGGTGTTACTCCCATATCTTTTACCCAACTCATAGGAATATTCATTTTTGGAGTAATCGACCCACTGCCACTTTTATTAAATATTATTTTCAATTTTCTTTCCTCCATAATATAGAGCCTCCCTTCTTGACAAATCGTTACAATAATGATACAATTTATCAAGAAGGAGTAAGGGATTAATAATCCCTTTCTTCTAAGGCTTTAACCATTAGCTGGGCTTGTTCCCAATTATGGTTATCTTTAGCAATTTGCTTTTGCTGGGCTTGGCGGTCTGCAAAAGCTTTTTTTATTGCTTTAATTAACCTTATCATGTCTATCACCTCCCTTCGATGATTATATATTATCATAACGTTACCATGTATGTCAATACTTTTTTCAAATATTTAAAAAATTTTTTCCAATAAAATAAACCTTGTTTTTTCAAGGTTCATCAGGTACTTTATTTAATTAATGCTTATATAAAATTCCTTTTGTATCTATATAAAATATATAAAATACTTTATTGACTAATTTTCCTATTATTCTACCGTGGCGTTGGTTCATTATTTTTATACAATCGCATTATGCTATATTTACCATCAAATTTTTCTATATCATTATTAAATCCGTTTGGTATTTCTTTGGCTATCTTCACTTTTTCTTTTTCAAATCCTTTGTACTTATCCCATCTCATAATTTCTAAATAATTTACACTAGATACTTCTTGCATTCTATCAATTAATGTTTGCTTAGCATAATCATCAAAATCATCATCATATGTTATATATGCAAAACTAAATACTATATGATTACTTTTAAAACAATTTGTACAACTTATTTTTACTTTTTGAGTATTCTTCTTGATTTTACTCATTTAATTTTCCACAACTTCATTTTCAAAATATTGTTTTATCAAATCTATGTCAATTGCTTCATTTCTTTTTGTTTTATCCCAAGGACCACCTTTTACATGTGACATTTCCCTTAATTGCCATGCTGTATAAATTGAAAAATTATCATATACCATATCTAATATTTCTTTTACTTTTGCATCACTTTCTATCTTTCTAACTATTTCATCATTCTCAGGAGTTGAGGGAATTATTATTGGACTTTTACCAAATACACAATATGTGTCATATACTTCTCTTACAACTGGTCCGTGTTCCCAAGCTTCTAAATCATCACCAAATATTTCTTCTCCTCTTATTGCTAAATATACTCCTTGTGCATTATATAATAACTTCTGTAATTTTAAGTGTGTTATTCCATCGTATACTTCATAGTCATCATTCGATGCCACTTTTTCTTTTTGTTCTGCATAGTTTTTATATAAAAACCATTTTGCAATTTCTTGTGCTTTATACATAACAATCACTCCTTTACATTTATACTTATCATATGTATTATATCATAAAGTTATGTAAATTTCAACTATAAAATATCTTTAAATAGTTTTATATAACTTTATGTAGTTTTATTTTATCATAATGAGATAATTTGTCAATATATTTGACAAGTATTTTTACTGCATTTCATCCGATAAACTATTCAATTTTCAATGTACAATTTGACTTTTTTATTTAATAATGTTAAAATAAAAATACATAATATTATTTTTATAATTATTAATAGAATTAGTTGCTTTGGTCGGTATCTAATTCTATTTTTATTATTGTGTCTGAAATATCTCTTATAACTTGAAAAACATTTTTTCCATGCTTATAATCATCAACTAAATCTTTTAATTTTAAAAGATTTGCTCTGTTTTTCATATTTCTATATTTTATTTCACACAATTTATCGTCTAATTCATAACTATGTTCACATTCTTTTTCATACTTTGTCCAATAAAATATTGCTATCGCTAATATAACTATAAACATTATCCAAAATACTATTTGCATTTTCTTTCCTCCCTTCTTTTTTATCTAAAAAATCCATACACAAACATAATTGCGAATGTTGTACTTAAACTAATACAACAAATTACATCTGTCACCCCCTGCCAATACACTTCATGTAGCCTTTTAGATATACGATTCTTTTGTTTCATTTTACTTCCCCCTTTCCCATAAAATATTTTGCAAAAGTTTTATTATCGTTTCCGCTTCAATCCTCTTGTTATGTTCCTCTTCATAAACCTTTCTCGATACTGCATCATCTTTATAAACCTTTACCTTCCAATAGCCATCCTCTGTCTGTTCTCCCTCTAATTTTCCAGCCCTTATAAACTGTTTTACCTTTTCAGGTCCCAAACCCGTTTGCTTTGCATATTCCGTCGCTGAAATCCATTTATGATTCACATTAACATTTTGCATACAATCCCTCCTTCCTTGTCAAATTTTGTTGCATTTTGTCGTAACTTGTTTTTATTGTACCTATAATTTTTTTAGTTGCTAAAAACGAAGTTTTTAGTTGTCAAGGTTTTAGATTAAATTTTTTAATTTATTTTTCTATCGCTGGCACAATTCCATTTTCTCTAAACAAATATCATTGCAATTTTTTTGCCATATCTAATTTAATAACATGTTCAAATCTCTCCTGATACCCTCCATTTGAAATTGGACATTTTTGACTAACGTACAATAATCAATATTTTCAGCAAATCCATACTCACACATTCTGTCAAACCATTTTTTATAATCTGTCTTTACTCCTAAAGTTTCGTGCAATTCCCTCCCATTTACAATCGGTTCTTGCTTTTCATTCATTTCAATTTTTATTAAGTCACTCATTTGTTTACTCTCCTTTCTTGATTAGTTTTCTATGCCACCAACCTTCTTTCATTTAACTTCATAAAGTAATTGGTCAACATCTCTTTTCGTTTCTGATAGTCATACTCCATCGTAATTAACCCTATATCAAATCTTTGTAATATCTCTATATTTCTTATTTGCTCATTGCTTAAATACGGTCTAATTGAATTTACTAATTTATCAATTCCATTTTGTTCTTTAAATTCTTTTGCTGTCATACCCAAAACAATTTTGTTTATCATGTTTATTTCATTGCTAAAATGATAATGTTTTGGTTCTTCATGAGCATTCATAATTGCATTTGTAAATTCTGGAAATTCTAATTTTGCTGTTTGTAATGACTGAATAAAATCTTGCATTTTGAAAAATGCTCTTACCAAATCTTTTTTAAAGCATTTTACAGGTTCCGTATTATCCAAATAAGTTAGCAACAACGTTGACTGTCTTTCATTAAGCAAATAAATTCTCGTTGGTCTTCCTCTTTTTCCCGATTTCAAATCGGTAAATTCAATTTTTCCATACTCTTCAAGGTCTTGACAATTATTACTTATCATTCTAACCACTGATTCATGTTGATTTTCTGATTGTCTAGCAATTATCATACTATCTGTAAATACTTGTCCTTTTTTCTCAAATACCAATCCATTATTCACTTATTTTTACTCTCCCTTCTTATTTTATTGTATTTCATTTTCTGAAAGCTCGGTTTCAAAAAAAATTCTCTCAACTTTCGTCTTTAAAAATTTAGAAATTTTCAGGGCTTCACTTACTGAAAATTTTACATTGCCACATTCTTTTTTAAAATAATTACAAGGAGATTTACCTATTACATTTGCCATATCCTCAATAGAATAACCTTTAGTTTCCCTGATTTCTTTTAATCTTTCATACATATTTATACCTCCTTTCAGTTTCTGAATATATAATATTTCATTTACTGAAATTTGTCAAGTACTTTTTTAAAAATTTTTTATTTTTTTTCATTTTCTGAAATTATGTTGACTTTTTCATAAAATGAAAGTATAATTACTACAGAAAGGTTGGTTATTATGAGTTTTGGAAATAGAATAAAAGAATTAAGAACAGAAAAAAAATGGACCCAAGAATATGTTTGCGAAAAATTAAATATTTCACCTGGTGCTTTATCCAGATATGAAACGAGTATGTATGAACCAAAATCTTTAGAATTAATTAAAGATTTTGCTAACTTATTCCAAGTTTCAACAGACTATCTTCTTGGCAAATCCAACATACGAAACCCAGAAAAAGAAAGCGAAATACCAGAAATCAGAAAACTTGAAAGAGGCGCAAAAAAAATGAGCCAAAAGGATAGAGAAAAGATGGTAAACATGATTATGGTTGCTTTTGAGGAGGCTTTCAATGAAGACTCTAATAACTAATGAATTAGAAAATAAGCTATTCCAAAAAAGAACTTCACCAGACTATAAATTAGTCAGTGATTTAGTATTTCATGTACATCAATCATTATGCAAACATGAATTACCAATTGATTTATCTTTCATCAATCAATTTGAAAACTTAAAAATTAAAACATACTCTTGGTTTGCAAACCTTCACAACATAAGCCTCGAAAAAACAATTCAATATTTAAATAGCAATAGTGGTTGTTGTTATTTCTTATCAGAAAAAAATCAATATCTTATACTATACAATAACCTCATTGAAAGTTCTGGTCATATCCGTTGGACTTTAGCCCATGAATTAGGGCATTATTTACTTAAACATAATGAAATATGCAATCAAGCAATTCTCGGAAAAAACACAATTCACACAGAAGAATATAAAATATATGAACAAGAAGCAAATGCTTTTGCCAGAGAATTATTAGCACCATTAAACGTACTAACATGTATTACTGACCCCATTTCACCACAACAAATTATGAATCTATGTGATTTATCGGCTGAAGCATCTGATAATATTTTCAATTTCTTTACAAGAGGAAATGACATGGGAGTAAATTACTTTTATGAAACAGATACTACTAAATTATTTAGGAAATTCATTGATAACTTCATTTATCTAAATTATGATTACTCACATTGGCAAAATATCTTAACCAAAATAAAAGAAGATAGACAAATTATTTTATACACATCTCTAGTAAATGCTTTTTTGATTCAAACTAATAATTATGTTACTATTGAATTTGAAAGTATTAGTGACTTTACAAAACATGTTCTACGAAATAATATTGGCACTTTAAAAAAATTTATTAAAAATGAATATGGAAAAGACTACAATCTAAAAATATATGACATTAAAAAACAAGAAACTATATATGACGATTTAGATGAATTTATCAAAAATATACTCCCTATCAACAAAAAAAGTAATTTTTTAACCTAAATATTTACATTTGTAGAAAATATTGAATTGGAAGGAGAAATATAATGAGTAAAAATGGAGCAAAGCAAAAAACATCTGCTGACATAACAATACATAAAGATAGTGCATTAAAAAAATTAGATTCTTTACTATCAAATTATATAAATGATCCTAATACAATGCTAAAAGCTGACAAACTTTCGTATTGGATTGAAGATTTTTCAAATTTACTAAAAATAGAAGAAACTTTTGACCCTCATTATTTAAAAAAGTACAATAGAGGAGATATTATTCAAGCTAATTTAGGATATAATATTGGAAATGAGGAAGGTGGACTTCATTATTGTGTTGTAATAGATAAGCACAATTCAAAAAAATCTGGTGTAGTAACAGTTATTCCTTTAACATCTGATAAAGGAAAACCTTTAAATTTTTCTGAAGTATCTATTGGAAATGAAGTATACTCTAGTTTTAAACAAAAACATGATACATTGATATCAGAATTATCAAAAAAACTAAACTCTTTTAATGAAGATTCGACTGAAAAAGAAATATCTACAGCATTAGCAGATTTGAATTTTCTAAAAAAAATGTATTCTAAAATGTCTAAAATGAAAAATGGTAGTATTGCTTTAATAAGTCAGATTACTACGATAAGTAAACAAAAGATTTATGACCCACAAAAAACAAGCGATTTATTATCTGGAGTACGTATTTCTGATAAAAGTTTAGATTTACTAAATGAAAAAATGAAACAATTATTTATAAAAAACTAAAAAATTAATATAAATATTAAAAAAAATTGTATATTTTTCTTGACAACGAGCATATTATATATTATAATTAATTTACAAGGTCAAGCAACTTTATGTTGACTGTGACATGAAAATTAAGACAAAAAAAAGATAGCTCGTAAGAGTTATCTTTTTTCATTCTTTAAAAAGTTGATTATGGAATTAAATAGATTGTATAACATAGCAGAAAACGAACATATAAAAATATATGATTGGTATATCGAAGATTATAATGGCATTTATTTAAACTATGATAAAATAAATGCTATTGCTCTTAATTATAATAAACTAGGTACATATGTAGAAGAAAAATGCACATTAGCTGAAGAATTATGACATTATTATATGGACGCATCTTATTCATTATGTGCTGCTCTAAACTATATAGACAAACAAGAATATAGAGCAAAGAAATGGTCTTACATTGTGCTTGTTCCTTTCGAGGATTTAAAATCAGCTATTTTAAAACGGAATGAATGAAATATCAATTAGCAAATTATTTTGAAGTTACATATGACTATATAAAAAATTCAATAGACTTTTATAAATCAAATTATGGATTTATTTACTAAAGAAAACTGCTGAAATATGCAGTTTATATTTCAAACAATAAATCAAACAAATTTTTGGAGGACTTTTTCATGGCAAAAAAATATAATTGTGAAAAAAATGGCATTCCCTACTTCAGAAAAACCAAAACAATCGGTCACAAATCCGACGGAACCCCCGTCAAAAAAGAATTTTATGGAGATGGCGAAAAAGATTGTGATAGACAAATCGAAGAATATATGGACAAAATAAAAAGCGGTTTAAATATAAGCATAGAAAATCTAACCATCGAACAAGGAATGCATATCTGGCTCTTTGATGTATTACTCCATTCAAAAAACATCAAATCTGCCTCATTCGAAAAACACGAATGCAATTACAGACACTACATCAAAAATCGAGAAATCGGTTACATTAAAATTCAAAATGCAATCTCTTTACCCTTTCAACGATACTATAACGATTTATATAAAAACGGAATCTATCTATTCAACTCAACCAATAAAGAAAAAAAGCACGTTAGCGTCACTAGCAACAAAATCTTCGACTTAAACAAAACCCTACGAGCATTTTTCTCCTACTGCGTAAAAGAACACTATACCCTCGACAATCCATGCCTATTAAGTAAAATAGAAATTCCTGGCAATGCTGACGGTGAAGAAGATGAAACAGACGAAGGCAACGACATTCAAGTTTTTAACGAGCAAGAATTAAACATAATTAAAAATAACCTAAAATACATCGAAAACCAAAACAACACCTTCAACATCATGATTCAACTAGGTTTCATTACAGGCTTACGAATCGGTGAACTATTAGGATTAAAAAAGAAATTTATTACAAACAGCATCGTAAAAGTAAGAAATACTTTAAAAAAAGCAAAAGTTTATGACACCGCTGATACATACCACCGAGAGTTAAAATTAATCAGACCGAAATCAAAAACAAGTATTCGAACTGTTAATTACCCAGAAAACTTTTACTCCATTCTACAATTATATTTCAAAGAACAAGAAAAAAAATGGAAAAAAAATAACCTAACATTCAACGACGATTCCCTTATATTTACCACCCAAAATTGCAAACCAATTGACTCTGCCAATTTTAACAGAGCTTGGAGAAGATTTTTAAAAAGAATTGAGATTCCTTACAAAAAACCCCACTCCATTAGAGATTTATATGCAACCACCCTTGTCAGACGTGGCGCTAAACTTCATGACGTCAAATCAATGCTTGGTCATAGCAGTATTCAAATTACAGAAAAATATTATATCTTTGTATTCCCTGAAGATAAATCTAAAACAGCAAATCTTATCCGTGATTTTGTTTCTCTTTAAAAACCAAGTCGGGAAAAAGTCGGGAAATTTAAAAATAACACTAGATTTTGTGAAAACGAAATCTAGTGTTATCAATGCTTTTGGAGCCACTTGTCCGACTTGAACGGACGACCTACTGATTACAAATCTAAATATCAATTTTGTTATATGTCTTTATTTTTATGGTGTTTTATTGTGTAATTATCATTTTTGACAACGCATTTTGACAACAATAAAAATATATATAACTATTACTTACCTTTCTTTAATATATTAATATAATTCATTATTTGTTCTTCTTTGGCTCCATTTTTAATTGATTTATATATTTTTGCCACTATTTTAAATACTCTCTTTGAAATATCTCTGCGTTCTCCCAAATATTTTTTTAAAAATTCTGTATATTCCTCCATTACATTTTTTTCTGCATCCTCCACTACAATTCTTTTCTTCATTCATTACTCTCCTTTTATGTCTTATATTTGTAATTATAACATCCATTTTTCTCCAAAGTTGATTTTCTCAAGAAAATTCTCTTACTTTCACGCTCATTATAATGCGATGATTTAAGTTTGTAAAGCATATTTTTTCGACATTTTTCATCAATATTTTGTAGTTTACGACATATTTCGACAAAGCAAGGGAAATATGATATCATTTTCATGCAAAAAGTTTCCTCCCATGAAACTTTTGTGTCGAAAAAATTTTTAATTTTTTAAAATTTTTTTGGAAATACTAAAGACGAGAGGTAAAAAAACATGTTAATTTTCACAATAAGAAATTTAAGGAAAAGTAAGAATTTATCACTAACTGAACTGTCTCATCTAACTCATATATCGAAGTCTTACTTATCTAAACTTGAAAGGAATAATCTTTACAACTGTAATACACAAACACTAGAAAAAATCGCTACCGCTCTTAATGTTAATATTAAAGATTTATTTTATACTGAATTTGATATTAATGATTTAAAAGAAAAACTAAATATAGTTGTTGAACAATATGGAATCAATTCAAAAGAAGCTTTAGAGCTTAGTCAATTAATTGATTTACTTATAAATATAATCAATAAAGAAAATTTGCAATAAAAAAGAACATATCCCCCGACATGTTCCGTATCTAAAATTGCCCCCTGACAATTTATAATAGCATATTTATTATATCTCAATTGCCTACACTTGTCAATAATATTTTTTAAATAATATATCCTAGATATATTATTTTTTTATATATTAAATTATGTCCCAACTCCACTTATAGTTTTTAAAATATAGTCTATTTTCGTTCCACAACATTGACAAGCTATATTTTTATATGTATAATAATCGAAAAGGGGGGGTGATAACATGTTTAGAAAAATAATTAAAAAGCTAGTCAAAGCCTGCAAAACACATCGACTAGCTCACAAGAAACTTTTAAGACAACAACATAACGTTGAAGTCACAAAGTCAATCTTAAAAGATTTAGATGAAAGGACTTATTAGTCAATTCATCCTTTATATTGTATATTAAAGACTTAGAAAAGTCAAATATTCTTGGAGGTATTAAACTTATGATTTCTTTACGAATTATTACTATAAGAAAAACATTGCATCTTACTCAACTTGAATTTGGTGAAAAAATTGGCTTAAAACATTCAACAATTTCTGATATTGAAAGAAATTATAGCCCTTTAACAGAAAGCAACAAAATCCTTATTTGCCAAACTTTTCACGTTAACCGTGATTGGCTCGAATCTGGCGTCGGTGACATGTTTTCCGATTTTAACCCTATTCACGACGATTTTATCAATATTTTTAATCAGCTAGACGTTCCTCTTCAAGAATTTCTACTTGATACCGCTAAACGTCTTCTCGATTTACAAGATAAAATCTAACCTCTCTTCCTTATAATTTCCAATTTCTTGAGTTTCATTCCAGAAATTGGAAGTTTTTTATTTTATTGTTTAGTGCAATAGGTCAAACAAATCCATCCACTAGCAGTCAATCCCCAATTATCATTTATTCTAGTTACTGTACAGACAACACCTTTTCTGTATCCATTATAGTTTCCACCCAATCTTGCATTCTGTTTTCTAGCATTAGCAGTTAATTGACTTGATACTTTAGCTTTATAATTTGTCCCTGCCCTACTTCTTACATGAAGGTTTGATGTTACTTTATAACTTCCAGTCATGTATTTTTTAGAGCTTGTATTTATAGTATTTGTTATTGTAGATGATGCTAGATAAATAGAACTTACCCATCTTCCGTCACCAATTTTACTCCAACTTCCGTTTTGTTCATATACTGTAACTTTTGTTCCTCTTGTCAAACTTCCAATCACTTTTCCAGATGGTACATTTCTAACATTCAAATTTTTAGAACTTGTATTTACGTATCTTATATAGTTTACTACATTTGAGGAGTTTTGAGCATCATTAGACACTTTGTCATTTTCATAACAAAAAAACTGTTTATAATTCGCATAAGCTTTAAAATTACTTACACTACAATAAACAGTATTTCCTGAAACTTCTACTTTTCCTCGTCTTGTGCTTGTGTTAAATTTTCCGTTGTACAGGTAAGGGTCAAATATCTTTAATGTATCTCCGTCAATTCCAACTAAAACAATATAATGCCCACCAGTTGTAAATAGTCCATTCCCAACTGAACAAATTACATAATGGTTATTTCTTAATAATTCAATTGCTTTTTGAATATCCGATGTTTCAGTATATCCAATGTTAAATTCGTCAGCTACCGCTCTGTATGCTGACCAATATGTTCCATTATTCGCTGAACGATAGCCATATTTTACGAATAACGCTGACATCGTATCTGGAGTTATTGTCCCTTTTATACTTGACACAACCATTGCCGCCGATGTCGGACCACACGCACTAGAGCCAATCGTCTGACTTGCATTATTTGTACTTGAATACATGATATTTTTCCAACGTGGGTCAATCTGTGAATAGTACGTAAGTCCCTTGTACTCTCCCAGTTCTACGCCCCAGCTTCGTGCTCTATCCCCTTCGTAAGCAATTTCTCCTTGAATTTCAAATGCTTCATTTTCTGTCTCTTGATATTCGAGTTCTTGTTCATCTTCAAGCGTAACATCTTCCATTACTTCCGTTGTCGATTCTTCGTTTTCTGTTACATCTTCAACAATTACATCCTCATCAATTGCCTTTATTTCATCAATTACTGTATTTTGTACTTGTCCGATTATATCTGCTGTATTGTTATTTATGTCATATAATTTGCATAAACACAACACAACAGATAGCAAACAAGCTAAACATATTAAAATTTTCTTTTTCATAATAAATTCCTCCTAATCCACTACTTCAAATTTTTCTATTTTTTCAACTAAATTTTCAACAAAAGAATTGCCTCTCAATGCTCTGTATTGCTCGTAACTATATTCAATACTTTCAAGTTGATATTTTGTAATTTTCTTACTATCTTTGCATCTGTCGTAAATGCTTAATATATCGTTTCTTAAACTACATTTCGTCGCTTCTATCATTGCTTTTGTATATTTTAAAAATCCAACAAAACAAGTACAAACAAATACTATCTGCACCCAATATGTTTTTATGAAATCAATCATTAAACTTCTTCCTCCTTCTCCACTTCCTCATAATTCTCCACTCTGTCATTCTTTCCAAGATAGATTACTTCTCCTCGTATATCTACAACCCCTTGCCCCATTTCTTCATCATCATGCATTGCTTTTAATCGTATAATTTTTCCTTCATCAGCCACAATTCGAAAACAG
>CANSKZ010000021.1 GCA_947647595.1 uncultured Clostridium sp.
TTTTCTATTATTCTATCTTATTTGATAGTAGATTTAAAACTTTGCAACAGAACCGTTTATGATTTAAAGCTGCATTCAAAAACAACGGGACCACAGAAGTATCGGATTCTCACGACAAAAAAACCTAATGAAATTGCACACACATGGGCGGGAGAAAAAAGTGGCACCGACTGGTTAAAGGAGCATGCCCTTACCGCATTTGTTGAGAAACATCCTGGAATCACCTCGCCGCAAGAAAATATAGCGACACTTGAAAAAATGATAGCGGGAGAAGCACAGCCATTTAATCATTTTATGAAAGAGACGCGTGAGAGAACCAGTCAAACAGAATTAAGGTATTAAAATACATACGTATATACTTGAACCATTTAATACATACGTATATACTATATGTATGAGGTGATAAATATGAAAATGATTCAAAGAAGTACACGTAAATCGGGACACAGCGTGATTACGACACTCCCACCCGATGTCTTACAGCAACTCAACTTAAACGTGGGTGATTCCATTGAATATGTTATCAAAGGTGGTCACGTTGAAATCCGTAAAGCTGCCGAAAAAGAAGACGATTTTTTAGCAACGGTTAACGCAGTGATGGATGACTACACTATTGCACTAGAAGGACTCGTTAGCCGATGATCCGTTATTTAACTGAACGGGAATTAGTTATGATTAATACGCTGCAGATTCAACGCTACAGCCCTGAGGAGCAGATCGGCGTAAAGGAGCCAACCGCTTTGAATATGTGTGTCGCTTTACCGAAACAGGATGTATTTGATAAAGAACTTTATCCGACTCTGTTTGATAAAGCAGCTATATTGTACCAAAAACTAGTTCAGAAACACTGTTTTCACAATGCCAATAAGCGGACCGCATTGGTTGCGGTTCATACATTTTTACGTTTAAACGGTGTGACGTTAAACGTTAGCAATAAAGAAATAGAAGACTATACGGTAGCGATTGCTACAGATAAAGACCTTACATGGGAAGCTATTTCTTCATGGCTCGAAGTGCATTCAAAATAGATTAATATTACAGCGATTAAAAAGGAGCGAACTGTTATGTTCTGGCTAATGAAGCTCCATTAGGTACCTTTTTAAAAGAGAAGGAGTGGTAGTTTTGAACGAAAGAAATGAAAAAATAGCTATTTCCATTCATAATGGATCGAACGTAATGATATTTAGTGTGTCAAAAAAGCTGAAAGATTTAATGCCGGGTATATATTACGAAACTTACAGTGGTCATGGCGGAAAGTGGCGTGAATCTATTCAAAATTGGATTGACGAAACTGAAGAACGCTTAGAACTAGAGGATAAGTAATATAATTTATAGTAAGACCTGTTCAGATTAAACCATTATCTTTTGCAACAAAATTTAGTTGATATAATCACGATTAAACCAAGTAGCCCCGCCACCCTTGTAGTGACGGGGTTTTCCGCTTGCTCACTTGTGAAGAATATGCACTTTTTTATCCAATCGCTTTAAATCAAGCTTTTGGACAATTTACAAACTTGCTATTTCTGAAAAAACCTAAAAATATACAATATTTTATTCAGCTTTCTTTTTGAAAATGCGGCTAAATATACCTCCTTTTTCTATTGGAACTTGTTCTAATTCTAGTAATTTCTTGTCGTGATTTTCTATTTTTTCCAAAGAGATTTAAAAGATAAAGCATTTACGATATATAAAAGTCTTCATTATTTCACTAAAAAAATTTAATATACGATACGTAAATTTCTCGTGATTTCTCAATAGACAAAGTGTCTTACTTAACTCCAAATTTGAAATTTGTCGTAGTACCCCCCTATGGTCGATTTTTTTCAAAAATCTCCCCCCCAGCTCAGTTTGCAATTTTTAAACTAACAAAACCGTGGGCGTTGCCCACACCCACAAACGCAATGCGTTTGATCATGCCTCTGAAAAGTAGCTTTATCACGTAATTACTTTTCGTCGCTCAACAAAAGCTAAATGCCTAAAATAAAAAGACAAGGGTAAACGTTGCTCACGTTGTTCGCCCTTATCTTTATTATTTATAGCCATTTTAAACGCTTATGCCGACGAAAAGTAATAATCACGTGTAAATATACTCGAATTGATTTAAAACGTCTTAGAACGCAAATATGAGCTTCTAATAACCTATTTCATCTGTTCTTCCTCAGAAAGTGATACATACTTTTCATTTAAATTATTAATTACTTCAAGTTTATTCATATACTATCTCCCTTATCTTTTTTTAGTGACATCAAAATTAAAGTCATTGCTGAAATACTAGATGCGGTTAGTATTAGGTATGTTCTATCGAGAGTATTTGATTGGCTTAACTGATATATAATAAAAAAAGTATGGAAAATCAGACTAGTAATATAAACTGTTTTAAATACTTTTTTTCCTGTAATTTGCATATCTTTTCCTCTACAATCTAATTATTATTTTTTCGTCTTCTAGCTACGACTCTTCCTGAAGAAATGATTAAATAAATTCCGTTTATAATCATCAAAGAAAAATAAAACATAGCTAAATAAAAGTTTTCTGTTTGAGAAATAGAATTAAACCCAACTAAGAAAAAAATATTTAATAAACTCGACATAATTAAACCAACATTAATTTTAGATTTTGCTTTCAAAAATAATCACCCCTTTACCAAAAAAATTATAACAAATTCAATAACTTAAAGATAAATTTAAAGTAACAGCAAGCACAGTCAAGGTATATACCTTTGACAAAAAATAGCAAATTCTCTATCGAAAATTTTTGCTTATTTTTTAAATTACTTTGGGAAAATCCCAACCCCTTTTCATATAAAAATTCGCTTCTTCATACTAAAAAAGCTAGGGAAAATTTATATTATATTACTTCAATTATTTTATTATATTTATAAAAAGCATCACAATTATCATCCATACGATATTTCCATAATCGATTTTTCCAACAAAATATAAATCCATTATTATATTTGCAATGATTAAAAATAAAAAAAGAAAATTTAGAAATTTACCAATCTTTTGTGTTAAATCTACAATCTTATTAGAAATCAAAAATAATACCTCCCTTAATTTGCGTATTTTATCTATGATATATTCTATATAAATAATTATATAAGTATTTCACTAAAATGAACAAATAAGCAGAGCGAACGCGATTTAGAAAAAGGGCGCACTTATACACCATTTTAAAAAATTGGTGTATAAGTGCTCAGTTCAAAACAAAGGGCGCACTTATACATCATTTTAAAAAAATATCGTGTTTGTGCTAAAGAAATGTGTGAAAAATCGCTCCGCAATTTTAAAAATTCGTTACACTCATTTGAAAAAAATCAAAAAAAAAAAAGAAAATTCAAAAACAGAAAAAATTGTAGCGGAAATAAATTGAGATTTAGGTGATTCTAGGTAAGAGACGTTCAAATAAAGCACTAGGATTCTTTAGTGAGTGGTAAGATATTATTAAAGTCTTTATTTCAACTCATAAGAACAAATGAAAGGAATGATAGTAAAATGAAGGAGACTATAAGAAAAGAACAATCTAAAATGACATTAATCTATGGCACTCTTTTTCTTGTTGTAGGATTAATAGGGACAATCTTTCCAGAAAGCTCAAGATTCATTATCAGCTTTTGTTTTATTTTTGGTGGATCAAGTACATTAACTGGATTGTTTTATTTTGCTGGAAAGAAAATGAACCAACCGAATAAAAATAAGTAATAATTTTAAGAGAACGTTCTATAATTAAAAAATATCTTTGCTATGTAAACTAAAACCTTTTCTTGGCAGGCAACGGGTTTGCGGCCGCAAACCTCAATATCTACTTTCTTCAACCTTTTTTGTCACGTTGTTCGATTTTTTATTTTCACAAAAATAAAAAAAGGGCGCACTTATACACGATTTTCAATCTTGTATATTTCTAACGAAATCGCGCGCTAAAAAGCCCCCTTCGACTTTCGTCAGAGACTTTTATTTACCGTTATATTCTTGATGCAAAAACATTAAATTTAAATTAGGAAATCTTGCACTGTTATAACTTATACTTTAAAATGAAATGAACAGTTTATCATTAAAAGGAGTCTTCAAATGAAAAATATCATATTACTAGCTAGTTTATCATCTTTACTTTTAGGCTGCGCTGGACAAGTAAATGAACAAGATACAAGTAATAATTCTGATAATACTACTATAAATTCAGAACAGAATAATCAAGACGAAGAAAAAGAAATAGAATCTTACCGCAACATTGTCCAAAATTTTACATCAATTTCCGCAAAAGATATTACAAATAAAATAAATAATGGCGATGCTTTTTATTTATTTGTTGGAAAAGAAACTTGCCCATACTGCCGAGAATTTGCACCAAAACTTGAAGAAGCTTCATCAATATTCGACAACACATCTTCTGATTCAGAAACAAATGTTGAAGGCAAAATTTATTACCTAGATCTAACCAATGAAGATGACGAATCAGTATCGGATTTCACTTCTAAATATAGCATTGATACGGTTCCAGCTCTTCATTACTTTGAAGGACAAATCTATCATAGTGAAATTGAAGATATTGATATTGATAGTGAGAATATTACAGTCGATGAAATTAAAGAATTTATAAATACACCATATTACGATGAACACATCACTACAGCCCCGGATATTAGTATCGATAATTGAAAAGAGAATAAGTTATGAATAAAACATTACAACATCCTTTAAATAATAAAAGCCCCTTCGACTTTTTCAGTCAGGGGGCTTTTTATTATTAAGGATTATTAATTTTATCGATAACTTTTCTTAAATATTTAACTAACCAGACAAAAAAGATAACTAAAGTAATAGTAAATACAAAACTCATTATCATTTTAAACACCTACCAAGTATAAGTAATTTCTCTACACTTATAAGTTATCATAGTTAGAAAGCGTTTTCCAATAGTGTACTTTTATAAGCTATTTATCAGAACTCAGTCAGGAGAATTTTACTATACAAATCTACCTAGATAGTCTTTGGCAGCTTTCTTAAAGTAGCCAATAGGGTGCGTATAATTTTGCTTAGAAACATATGAGATATGCTTTTCGACAGTATCTAGGGTCGCTCTATCAGCAAGATGTTGGTATGAAGAAAGCCTTGCTGACGCAAGCCATTAAAAAAAGGGGCAAAGCCCCTTAAACCCCCTTATTTTCAAGAAAAGGGGGAATTGTTGTATGAGATTGTTTGAAAATCTAAGCAATTTTGCGTAAATCGCTGCGTTTACAAGCATACTAGCGCATGGTCAGGGGTAACACCCTTAACAAACCCCTGAAATACGTTCAGAAGCAAATTAGAGGGGGGTAGGTAATATGATTTGTTTATTTAGTTATAATTTATATGATATGATTTAAATCATTCTAACTACCTTTTAAATCGGAATTAAGGAAGGTTATAGATGTTTTAAAACTATTCTAGGGTATTTTTATATACAAATATATCTAAAACGTTATGAGTGCCCCTTAATTTGAATATTTTGAATATTGAATAAAATCTTTAATAAGTGTATATTATGGAAATGGTGTAACTTATAATATAGCCACTAATAAATGTACAGTTAATTGGGGAAAAACGGTTAATTGTATTGGAAATATTTCAGTAGCTAGTTGGGCAGGTGCTACAATTGCAAAATGCTAATGATAAAGATATTTTAATTTTAATTTCTGATTTAATTTTTGAAATTAATAAAAGAAATCAAAATAATGCAGGTGTAAAACAGGCAATAAAGTTATTAAATACTTCAAAAGATAGAATTGAAAAGGGGAAAGAAACTCCAGAAGCTGAATCACGAGCTTTATATCAAACTTTATCAAGTATTTTTTTATTCGAACAGTTACAATTTACAAATCAAGAATATAAATTATTAAAAGAAATAGAAAAAGTTGCACATCGAAAAGGTGCAAAAAGTGGATTTGAAACATTATTTACTACTAATGCTTGGCGAAAACCCTTTTAGTTAATAAAAAAACTTAGACAAAATGTGTAGAGGCCCCCAAAAGTTAGACCAAAAATCTAACTTTTGGGGGTTTATTTTTATGGCAAAATATTCACTAGAATTTAAATTGTAAAACATTATCTGGGGAACTATGGTGGCTAAGCCCCGTCCAGTATCGCAGCCAATATACTAATTCCATTGTCTTTTCATAGTTTCACATAAAGTTTCAATCTATCAAGAGTCGCTCCGCTACTACTCTTGACAGATTGAAATTTATGAGAAGTATTGTCGACAACAGGAATTAAGCCAAATTGCATGTATTAAAAAAGAGCTGACCAATCGGTCAACTCTGATAAAATTTAGTCTAACTTTTTGGGTCCACTATAAAGTCGAAGGGAGTTTTTATTTAAAAATATAATATTTAATCTATCATCTCGAAATATTATTAGCTTTACCATAAACAATTAAAGAAATAATTTTATTACTCATAACAGCAACTATTAAAGAAATACTAGTCATAATAAACCAATCATAACCAACTAGATACTGCATAGCAAAAAACATATATACACAAAATACCGTTAATAATAAAGCATAATATATAATCTTCTTTTTCATATAAAAGCTCCTTAATTTATTGAAACACCTAAACGTGTTTTTGGACTATAGCCATCCCAATTCACTTTCTGTTGATATGTTAACGTTACACTTCTATTTTGTTCAGCAGCCTTAATAATAGTCCCTCCACTATTTTGCATTAACGTTCCTAAAGCAGAAGCAGAACCCACTAACGCAGGAATTTTATAAAGAATGGACCAGCTAAAACTAAAAAGTTACCAGTAGCTCGGCCTTTTAAAACATTATTAGCTAATTTTTTAGTATCAGCTACAGATAATTTTTGTTTTCTAATAGTTTTCCATTGATTATACTTTACAGGTTTTGTAATTATTGCAGCTTCAATATTATTCGGAGAGATTACAACAGCAAGAGGAACAGCAACAGAAGATAACGTTAATGCAGTTGATAAAATTACAGCTACTTTTTTAATTTTCATAATAAAACCGCCAAAAAAATTTCATCCTTTGTAAGCGCTATATCTAAGAAAATTATAATAAATAAAATATAATAAAACAAATATAATATCTTTATTTAACCAGTGTATCACGCATATTAATTAGCCCCTTTTTTTAACTTTTTTTTTAAAATCAGTGATAAATTGTTTGATTTCTTTTTTGTCTTTATCTGTCAAAGACTCTTTTTCACTTTTAGGGTATACATCTAAAAAGGCATACATATTGCCTAACGCAATGAAATAAATGATCCGATAAGAACCGCTTTTGCCTTTTTTTGAAGACTCTGGACTAAATCTTAACTTTATTGCGCCACCCGTTTTTTGAATCATATCTCTTAAATATACTGCAAGGCAAGACATTTGGTAATTGAAGAATAACAAGCAAAAAAATAGCAGTCAGGTTTCTTGACAAAGTATAGTTGCTATTCTTTTTTTAGGCCCTACTTTAATGAAATTTTTGTTTGGAGGGAACGACTTCATTCCTTTGATTATTTCAGTTGAATTTAATAGAGAAGCCTGGCGTCTATAAAGAAATACTTTTCTTGATGCACGTCAATTTTTTTGAGCTAGGGGCCTTTATACTAAATATAGGAAAGTTAAAAAAAAGGACAGTAAACTGATAAAGGGGAAGAACGAATTGACTCAATATACCCAACCACATGCAGCAGGAGACCACTCAGCTTGTATCCGCTTAGTCCCGATATTCAATCATTTGGAGGAAAGCGCGATGGATCGCATCGCTGGAAAAGCTCACACGAAGCACTATCAAAAAGGGGCGTTTCTGTTTCGCTCGCAAGAAAAAGATGATGCCTTGTATATTGTGAATCGCGGAAAAGTCCGCATCTATCGCTTGTCTGATTCTGGTAAAGAGCAACTAGTGCGTATTTTGAATCCGGGTGACTTTACGGGAGAATGGACGTTGTTCAATCCTGATGTTGTGCACGAGGAATACGCAGAAGCTACTCGAGATACGTCTGTCTGCATGATTCAACAACATGATGTACAAGAGTTTCTAAAAGAGTATCCTGCAATTTCGTTAAAACTGCTAGGAGAGATGTCGCAGCGGTTAGAAAGATCCGCACGTCAAACCGCACAAGTAGCCGTGGAGAGTGTCATTACCCGTTTAGTTTTGTTTTTGGCAGAAAATGTGGAACCTGAAATGGGCAACTCTTCCACCATCACCCTGCCGATGGCAAAAAAGGACATTGCTTCCTATTTAGGAACGACACCTGAGACCATCAGTCGCAAATTTGGAGAATTGGAGAACGAGGGATTGATTCAACAGCTGTCTGGGAAAAGGATTAAGATTCAGGATTTAGATGATTTATTGCTTTACAGCGAATAATCGGACACACTTTTTTCTACACGTTGGTGTTCTGTCGCTCTTCATTAACAATGGGACAGAACTCAGTGCTTTTGCGTCAAGAAGAAGTCGCTTTGAATTACGTTTTGTGGTACTCAGTGGGTCGGTTCATCATTGAAGGTATGCGAACGAATAGTTTATGGATTGGCGAGTGGATCCGCGTTTCGCAAGCCTTGTCTCTGCCCCTGTTTATTGGCGCGATTGTAGTATGGTTTATACGCAGACAAGATTATCCACCAATTTCTTATTATTCTGATGACAAAAAGGGGCAGAAAAAGACTATTAAGATGGTGAATTGAGCAAAAAGATAAAAAGAAGTGCCGAACTTGATATGCGTCAATTTTCGTTTGCTAAAAGTGAGCTATATTATAGTTGTAAAGAGGAAAAGGCAGTGTTCATTAATCTGCTGCCGATAAAATAAAAACACATAAAGGAGATAGGAATTATGGAAAAAGCTATATTGCAATTAGAAACGTTGTCTTGTCCAAGTTGTATGCAAAAAATTGAAGGTGCCGTGAAATCAGTTAACGGTGTTGATAAAGACAGCCTTAAAGTATTATTCAACTCCAGCAAAGTCAAAACCAATTTTGATTCAGCTGTCACTTCGATTGAAGAGATTCAAAAAGCTATCGAAAACGTAGGCTATCCGGTCCTTAAAACAAAAGTCAAGGCCGCTTAACAGATTAAATGAACTAGGCAATTCTGGAAGAAAAGCTATTTTTTCAGGATTGCTTTTTTTGTTGCAATCCGATTCGAGGTGCTTAGAAACGATAAAAAAGAACTTTCTAAACTTGATGTCAATCAATTAATTACTTAGGTAATTATCTTATATTATGTTTATCAATAAAAGAGAAATTAAATTTGGAGGGAAAAAGCATGCAACAATATATATTAAGCAAGAAAAATGTTATCACCGTCATCAGTGGATTGTTCATCGTACTCGGTTTCTTCAGTCACTTTGTTTTAGAAAACGTAGGACTTTCAGAGTGGTCTTTGATCATCGCCTCTGTCTTTGGGATTACGCCAATTGCCATTCAAGCGTTTCAAGCAATGAAAGTCAAAGTCATCAGTATTGATGTCTTAGTCAGTATTGCAGCGATTGGTGCGCTTTTTATTCAAAATTATGAAGAATCGGCTATTGTCACGTTCTTATTCTTATTCGGACACTACTTGGAACAACGAACATTGAACCAAACGCGATCTGCTATCAAAGGATTGACTGAAATGGCACCCGAAAGCGCCTTGAAACAAATGGATAATGGCGAATTTGAAGAAGTAGACGTGGATGACATAGATGAAGGGGATATCTTGCTCGTTAAAACGGGTGCGAAAGTGCCAGTAGATGGCATAGTCCTTACGGGTGAAGGGCATATCAATGAAGCTAGCATTACAGGTGAAGCTGTTCCGGTCAACAAGCAAGCTGATGCAGAAGTTTTTGCAGGAACCATTTTAGAAAACGGAACGATTCAAATTAGAGCTGACCGAGTTGGTGAGGACACCACATTTGGAAAAATTATTGAACTCGTGGAAGAAGCACAAGATTCTAAATCCGAAGCGGAACGGTTCATTGATCGCTTTTCTAAATACTACACACCAGCTGTCTTGGTTCTGGCAATTGTTGTATGGGCGTTCAGTAAAAATATTGAGTTAGCAATCACCATCTTGGTTCTAGGTTGCCCAGGCGCATTAGTTATCGGAGTGCCTGTCTCAAACGTTGCCGGTATTGGGAATGGTGCGCGTAACGGTGTTCTTTTAAAAGGGAGTGAAGTCATTCAAGACTTCAGCAATGTGGATACAATTGTATTTGATAAGACAGGTACTTTAACTGTCGGAAACCCAACCGTTGCAGCGACTGAACTGTATGAAAAAGATTCTACTGAAACGCTTGGCTATCTGGCCAGTGTGGAACGGGAATCAGATCATCCATTAGCAAAAGCGGTCTTAAATCAAATTGGAGAAACAAGCTTTTATCCTGTTGAAGAAACCGAAGTCGTGAAAGGCGGCGGAATCGTTTCAAGTGTAGCTGGACATAGAGTGGCTGTTGGGAATGTGGCCTTGATGGAAAAAGAAAATGTCACTCTCAGCAAAAAAGCGCAAAAAGATGTCAAACGGTTTGAACAACAAGGGAACTCTCTCGTTTTGACAGCGGTCGACGGTGAATTAAAAGTACTGATGGGCATTCGCGATCAGGTCCGTCCGGGTGTGAAAGCTAATTTGCAGGAATTAAAAGACTTGGGCGTGAAAAATCTAGTTGTTCTTTCAGGAGATAACCAAGGAACCGTTGATGTGGTCGCCGGCGAACTTGGTTTGACCGAAGCTCACGGCCACATGTTGCCGGAAGACAAATCGGCTTATATCGGAAAACTTCAACAACGTGGTCAAATTGTAGCCTTTGTTGGAGATGGCGTTAACGATAGTCCGTCCTTAGCTTTAGCAGACATTGGCATCGCAATGGGAAGCGGAACGGACGTAGCGATTGAAACATCCGATGTCGTTTTAATGAACTCGAACTTCAGCAACTTGCCTCACGCATTAGGATTAGTAAAAGCCACCGCAAATAATATGAAACAAAATATCGTGATTGCAATTGGCGTAGTGTTGGTCTTGTTGACCAGCGTCTTCTTCAGCGAATGGATGAATATGTCTATCGGAATGTTGGTTCATGAAGGTAGTATCTTGGTGGTAATTTTCAATGGCATGAGATTAATGAAGTATCAGTTGAAAGGTCGAAAAGAACAAAAAGAAGTATCAGCACCTGCAGAGAAAGTAAAAATATCTTAAGAATAAATTAGAAGAGGTGAGACAATAGTCCATCCTTGAAATGACAAAAGCGGAAACTCAGATTTTTAAATCTGGGATTTTCCGCTTTTTTGAGTTCTTGAAAAAAATAAGCGTATAGAGTATGCTCTTTATAAAATGGGTATTCGGACGGGGGGGGAAGATTTCTCTATTTTTTGGTATACACCAAAGGACGAAAAAAACAAATGGAATTCGTTCTAAATCCAGTTTTTTCTCGTCTTATGTGCATAAATTTCCAGTTTTTTCTCGTCATTTAATCGCTGTATCCCTTGATATCATTGGGTTTGTTTTTATCCAAAAGGTATAAAAGATAAAGTATTTACGATATATATATAAAAGGTTCATTATTTCACTAAAAAATTTAATATAAGATACGTAAATTTCTCGTGATTTCTCAATAGACAAAGTGTCTTCCTTGACGACAAATCTGAAATTTGTCGCTGTAGTTTATCATCATTGACGACAAAAGCGGGCGCCATTGACGACAAAAGTTAGATTTGTCGTCATACTTCAG
>CANSKZ010000022.1 GCA_947647595.1 uncultured Clostridium sp.
ATTTTGTCTATACAATGCTCCGTCTTGCCAAAGACCATGATCAGCTCACCGTCGTCAACGATCAATTTGGCCGCCCAACATGGACTAGAACCCTAGCCGAATTTATGACGTACTTAGTCGATCATGATCAGCCATTCGGTACCTACCAGCTATCTAATGAAAATAGTTGTTCCTGGTACGAATTCGCCATCGAGATCTTAAAGGATGAAGATGTTGAAGTCGCTCCTGTTGATTCTTCAGCATATCCGGCCAAAGCTTACCGCCCTCGTCATTCAGTTATGAGCTTGAAGAAGGCAGAAGATACTGACTTTGAGATTATTGATTGGCAGACTGCGTTGGGTGAGTTTATAGAGGAGATTGAGGAATAGAGCGAGAACCGACTTGGAAGCTGTTTTTTGTATGTTCAAATAAATATACATATAATTACGTATAGCATTATCAAAATCTTAGAGATATAAATTGGAGGAGTTAGTATGGAGAGTTCAGAAATCGGATCAGTATGGCATAAATGGGATATGCACATTCATACACCAGAGACAAGGATTAATAATCAATATAAAAAATCTGGAAAAACGGTTGATGAAATATGGCAAGATTACTGTTCACAGCTTAATAATAGTCAAATAAATGCTTTTGGAATAACTGACTACGGAAGTTTTGAGAACTATCTTAAATTAAAAAAGAACAGAGATAGTTATAAATTAAACAAAGATATTTATATTTTTCCAAATTTAGAATTAAGAGTTAGTGGGATAACGCCTAAAATGTCAAAAGATGGAAAGAGCAATCATTCTAAGGTTAATATACATATTCTATTTTCAGACAAAGTTTCAGATCTTAACTTATATAAGCTTTTAGAAAAGATTCAGGTAAATGGCCCTAATGAAACTAAATTGGACTTTAAAAATGATTACACTAAAATAGTTTCTAAACAACAGTTTAACTATATTCCAAGTTACAAAGAGGTAATGATGGCTCTTAAATATGTTTTCGGAAACAATAGTGATGATTATTTAATAATGGTATCTAATAATGGTGATGGGATCGCAACGGATATTGGAACTGGTGATCAAGATGATTTTACATTTATAAACGATTATGTAGATATATTTCAATCTCCGAATCCACATGATAGAGAGTTCTATTTAAAAAAACATAATAATAACCCTTTTAACAAACTTTTTCCTTGTGTAGCAGGATCAGATGCACATGATTTTAATAAATTAGATGAACTCAAAAAAGGAAAACATACTTGGATAAAGTCAACCTTATCTTTTGAAGGATTACGTTCAATATTATTTGAACCTGAGAGTCGAGTAATAGTGCAAAATGAAAATCCAGAAAATAAAATTTCTTCAAAACAAGTAAGAGAAATTCAATTGCCAGAGAAGAGTTTTCAAAAGCAAAAAGTTTTCTTTAACAAAGATCTTGTTTCGATAATTGGAAGTCGGTCAAGTGGTAAATCCTTATTACTATCAATATTAGCTCAAACAATGGGATATAATAAAAAAATAAAAGAAAATAATGAAGAATATCAAGATATGGTAAATAACTATAGTAATGATACCGAAACATATTATTATGACCATCAAGCTGCAAATACTAATACTAGAAGCGTAGATTTAATTTACCAAAATCAACTTCAATCTATTGCAATGAGTCAGGAAAAAATAAATGAATTTGTTAATAATATTTTAACGGGACAAAATATTTTAGAGAAGACTGAACTTGATGATAAATTGAAAAACAACCGCAATAGTCTAAATAATGTGTATGATGACTTAGAGGATGAAAAGCGACAATTAAATGAAATTCAGAACCAAATCATAAGATTTCAGCAAGAAGAAAAAATTAAAGAGAATATAAGGGAATTAGAGAAAAAAATAAGCTCACTAGAAGTTAAATACGATAAAAACAAAGTTGACGATTTAAATAAAAAAATAAGAGAAATAGAAGAAAAAAAGAGAGAATTAAATAACACAAATGGGTTACTAATTCAGCTTCCAGAAAAATTAATTAATGATGTTCCAAAGGAATTATTAAGTAATCCATTTCGTATAACTTTAGAAAAATTAGTTAAAAAATTCAGATTAGAAATCAGAGAGAACGTAGACAAAGAAGTTAATAAAAACAATGATGAGATTAGGTATATAGAACAAGAAATTTTTAATATTAAGAATGATGAAGATTTTAAAATGTTTCAAGAATCAATAAATAAAACTCCTCAATTAAATCGTTTCAACGATGCTTTAACTAAGGAAAGAAAAGAATTGAATGAACTCAGAAAACAGAAAGAAATATTGGACAAGTTAAAAGCTAATTTTAATGATTCATTGGGTGAATTACGTAATTTATTAAGGATATCTGATTCTCAAAAGGAAATATTAAGTACTGATAACCTTAGTTTTAGGTACAAGTTAAACTTTGATATAGATAAAGTTAAAGAAATTTTTAGCAGTAATTTAAAAACGTCAAGAAATCTTTATAAGTCGGAGGCTGTTGGTATAATGAATGAACTAGATGATGAAAACGCAGATATTGATTTAGAAAAAGCAGTAGATGACTTTTGCAGTACACTCATTAATATAGTAAATCAAGATGCTACTTTTGATGCTTTTAAAGTAAAAAAGAATGTATACACTTTGTTAGATGAGTTAAAGAATACGAAACTTTTTAATTATAATTATACTATCTTCTATAAAAATAAAGATTTTAATAAAATGTCTGAAGGTAAAAAAGCATTTGTTCTATTACTGCTTAAATTAAAACTTGAGAAAAATGATATGCCGTTATTAATTGACCAGCCAGAGGACGAACTGGATAATAAATCAATAGTCAATGACCTAGTAAAGTTGCTTAGAAGCCAAAAGAAATATAGACAAATTATTTTAGTTACTCATAATGCTAATATTGTTATTGGTGCAGACAGTGAGCAAGTAATTATTGCATCTGAAAAAGACGAGGATAATTTACAAAAAGAAAAATTTTATTATGAAGGGGGACCACTGGAAAAAGAAGAGGTGAAAAATAGAATTTGCGAGATTCTAGAAGGTGGGAAAAATGCGTTTAAAAAACGAGAAAATAGATATGATTTTAAATCTTAAAAATAGTGTAGGTAGACTTCTATCTTGTAAAATAGTTCAATGCAACTTAACTACAGAATTTTCTTGTTTTTTCATTAAGAAGTATCTGTGAGAAAATAGAATAATTTTACCAAACAGCCCGTGTCCTTTTGAATGGAGCATGAGCTATTTATGGATATCTGTCAACTGGTATGGTAGACGCAAAATACTTCCTATAAAATGTAGGGAGATTACGAAAAAATATAATTAATTCTTAAAAAGATAAATTTTTGATTGGCAAAACCATAATAAGTTCGTTTTAGAGTTTGGATTTTGCGATTAATACCTTCTAAAGAACCATTAGAGTAGTTAAATTTAGTGCTATTTAAGACATAGTTCATATTATGATGTAAGGTTTGATTTCCTTTGGTTAAATTAGTAATAGCTTCAAAAGTGTCCACACCGGTTATAAAATGTTGGAAAACACCGATTTAAAATTGTCGGTTTTCCAACATTTTTTTATACTTGTTTCATATTAAATCTGGAGGAATTTATATGAGACAAGAGTAAGCAGTCAAGAGTAAGCAGTCAATAACAGTACGAATTGAAAAAATCAGGGGCATGAGCTACCGAAAGTGACGTGTACCCCCAGAGTTGATTTCCAACTCTGGGGGTATTTTATATGACCAAA
>CANSKZ010000023.1 GCA_947647595.1 uncultured Clostridium sp.
AGGGGGGTCGTAGTACCCCCCAGAAGTTGGTCGATTTTTTCAAAATCTCCCCCCAGTTTATTTCCCAATTTCTAAAACAATAAGACCGTGGGCTTCCGCCCACACCTGACAAACGCAATGCGTTTGATCATGCCTCTGAAAAGTGAGTAAACAGTCATACCTGTTGGCTTTTCTGTCGGTTTACAAAAGCTAAATGACAACAAAAAAAGCTGCAAGGGTAAATGCACTCACTACGTTCGCCCTTGCTGCTTTTTCTATTGCCATTTTTAACGCTTATGCCGACGAAAAGACCTAACAGGTATAAATATACTCGAATTGATTTAAAACGTCTTAGAACGCAAATATGAGCTTCTAACGACTTAATTCATCTCTATCTCGTGTTCGAGTTTCATTTCTATGAATTTTTTCAAACTCTCCACCTTTTACAAATTCTTTTACTTTGTCTACAACGCCACTAACAAGCGTTTTAACCTGTTCAGTTGTAACTTGATTAGAACTTTTAAAGTACTCTTTAAACCCTTTGTAAATGCCCTTAATTTCGTTTTTAAGCGATTCATTCTCTTTCTCCAACGAATCAATTTTCTCTAGATTATTATTATATCTATCTGCTAAATCATTGAAATCACGCACTACTTCCTTGTATTTTTCTGTTACATATTTAACCCGTTTAGGTAAATCAGTTTCCGCATATTTCTTTAGTTTCTCATTCGATTTATATAAATCTTCATAGCCTTGTATTAAGGCATTTAATTTATCTTCAGGGATAATCATATTTCCTGTTTTTCGTTCTTCATTTTTCATAAATTCATGTCGCAACTTACCAATACCAATGGTTTCGCCACTTGGTACTTTGACCGTTTTCGTTTCGTCTTTTAAATCTAAACTTTCTTTCTTGATTGTTGGTGTTTTATCGTTCGATAACGCTAAAACTTCTGACTTCCGCTGTTCCAGCGCGGTAGTCATCTCTTTCAACTCGTCCTTTGCCTTTTTATATTCAGGCACCGTTAAATTTTTACGCTCTGACCCTTTTTCGCCACGTTCAAGCTCAAAACCACGCTCATTTAAATACTTTGGTAATTCGTCTTGTACCGCCTGTAAGGCTTGACGATTAAAAAGAGTCTTGGCTGATAACCTTTTTTCCGCATTGAAAGGCACAATACCTAAGTGCATATGCGGTGTTGTTTCGTCTAAGTGAACTTGAGCGTAGCGGATATTCTCATCACCAAATTTTTCAGAGAAGTAATCTTTCGATTGTTCGAAAAAGTCTTTAATTTCTTTATCGTCTTTATCTTTAAAAAATTGGTTGTCAGAAGTTATGATCCATTCGTTTATTAATACAGCATCTTTTCTGACAGCACGACTACTCGATTTATTTTCGTTGATAAATTGCTCAATATCTCGTTTATAATTTTCTGTCCGATTGACCAAATCATAATTTAAATGCGACCGTTCAACATCAATATCTTTGTTGGAATGATTGTCTGTATTTCTCTGATTATGATTACCTACCCCAACTAAATTTCCTGATTTTACCTTCTGCATTCTCGCCACTACAAATGACATATAAACACTCCTAACTTCGGTACAGCTTCCATGTAAAGTATAACCCACTATACTTTACTCCGTAAAGGTGGGCTCGCCGAGGGGTCTTGCAGACAGCTACTCGGCTCTTTCGAGCCGAGTATCAGCGCACCCTTATGGTGCAATTAGCTGATACAAAAAAAGAAGTTAACTCTGTTGAGCTAACTTCTAAGAAGTTCTTTTAATTATTATCAAAAGTAACTTATTAATTATATTTTTCTATTATGGTTTTTCTTTAAAATTTCTATAAACGATAAAAGAAATTATTTTACGACTAACAAAAGCAAAAATAAAAGAAACAGCTAATATACCGGGAGTGTTAAGTTCTAAATAATCTAAAACAATATAAGCAGAAACTACAAAAGCTATTAACAATAAAATATGAAAAACTATTTTTTTATTCATACGATCCCCTCATTCAAGATAAATTAAATTATCCCATTCCGTTTTCGTCACCCATGCCCTTTATTTCTCCAGTTTCTTTATCATAATCTAACCTGCCATATCTTCTCTCTTGATAGACAGCATCAAAATATAATCTTAATAAGCCTGTATGCGAGCGTAAAACTGAATTCAGTATTTTCATAGACGGCAAATTATATTCAGTACCATGGTTTTTAACAAACCGTCTCAATTCTCGTATATTTGCCAGTCCTTGCTCATCAATCAAATCACAAACGTCATTCAAAATATCATCTTTATCTTCAACATCAAGGACTATATAGCGGTCAATATCAAAGTTATTTAGAAGTTTAATATCTTTTGCACTATACAAGGCTTTATGTTTATTAATTGCATCTTGTGTTTCATGAGTAAAATATAAAAATGTATTCTCAACAGTTGTTGAAATAATCTGCACTAAAGCCACGCTTTGACTACCTAGGTTTCGTTGGATTTTTTTTCTGACACTATCCGTAGTTACAGGGTTAGAAGCAATATAAATTATATGCCAATGTGCCTTTTTTAAAGTCCCATCAGGCTTAACATCTTTGTCATGCAATGGACTAATCGCCATTGGTTGTCCAATTTCTGCTAATTTCTCTTGCCAACCTTCTGGAACACTCTCTGGGTACAGTAAAAATGTAAAATATCTTGCTTTATCTTTTGCCATAATCATTGTCCTTTCCTAGCTCATACTAGAAAAGCAATGCGAGATTTGATAGAATTAATTTGCGAATTTAAATCAATCAAACCTTTGTGCCTTGCTTACTTTTCTAGCAAGGCTTTTTTTATTTTTTAAAGTAATCTTCAAGAGCCAATGTAACAATCGTTGTAATTGATAAACCTCTTTCTTTAGCTTCTCTTCTTAACTTTTCATTCAGTTCATTTGCCAAAGCAACAGTTACACGACTTTTTCCTTCTGCACTCATTGACAACACCCCTTCAAGAATTGATAAATAAATCATACTGTAAAATGTTATAAAATTGCAACTATTTTCTTAAAAAAGTATACTTTTTATACACTTGTCGCCAAAAATGTCGCCAAAATGTCGCTCAAATGTCGCAAGGGTTTAACCCTTGAGAGAGTAAGAATAAGACCCTGTAAAATTTTAATTTGGCACTCGGCACTTAAAAGGGGGGTCGTAGTACCCCCCAGAAGTTGGTCGATTTTTTCAAAATCTCCCCCCAGTTTATTTCCCAATTTCTAAAACAATAAGACCGTGGGCTTCCGCCCACACCTGACAAACGCAATGCGTTTGATCATGCCTCTGA
>CANSKZ010000024.1 GCA_947647595.1 uncultured Clostridium sp.
ACTCTCCAGCAACGAAAATTGGAACAATTAAGGCAACTTAAGATTTTTACATTACAGCGAATGTTTATTGATAAAGATTGTAAACAACCAATTTTAAGGTTTAAAAACTTTAATGATAATTGGTTGCCTCATAAATTTAATGATATAGCAAATACTTTTTCTGGAGGAACTCCGGCTATTTCTAATAAGGATTACTATGGCGGTAACATCCCATTCATTAGGTCTGCAGAAATTAATAAAAATACCACTCAGCTACATTTAACACCAGATGGATTAAAAAATTCATCTGCTAAATTTATAAAAAAAGGGACACTTTTATATGCTCTTTATGGAGCAACTAGTGGAGAGGTTGGAATAGCTCAAATTGATGGAGCCATTAATCAAGCTGTAATGGCAATTAACTTAAAAAAAGACAACGTGTATTTTATAAAAACTTGGTTAATTAAGAACAAAAGAAAAATTATTTCAACCTACCTTCAAGGTGGACAAGGGAACTTATCTGCTAAAATAGTAAAACATTTGAAGTTAAGTTTACCTAAAATTGAAGAAGAAAAACTAATAAGCATTACGATAATGAAAATTGATAGTTTGATTAAACTCCAACAATCTAAAATAGATGATTTAGTTAATCTTAAAAAATACCTTCTCCAAAAGCTCTTTATCTAATTTATTGCATGAAGCGTAACCTCCAATAAATAATACATTTGTGTTTTTGACACTAAATTATTTATTGGAGGTTTTATTATGTCTCGGAAACACTACAGTACAAAGCTATTTTATAAATACTATATGGATTGGATTAAACTTTATAAGGAAAAAGCAGTTCGAAAAGTAACGTTGGATAAATATTATTTAACGCACCGAAAAATTAAAGAGCTTGCACCAGAGTTGCATATGAATGAACTTACTCGCCAATCATATCAAAAATTGTTAAATAACTATGCTGCTACTCACGAAAAACAAACTACTCTTGATTTTCATCATCACCTAAAAGCAGCCTTAGTTGATGCACTAGACGAAGGATTATTGGAACATGACCCCACACGGCGAGCAATTATAAAGGGAGTTGATCCTAGCAATAAAAAGAATAAGTTTTTGAACCTTTATGAATTGCAAAAGCTACTCCGTCATCTTGATCTAGGTGATGAATTAAACTGGGATTGGTTTATCTTATTAGTATCAAAGACTGGCTTACGATTTGCGGAAGCATTAGCCTTAACTCCAGAAGATTTTGATTTTGAAAGGCAACAAATTATCGTTAATAAATCTTGGAATTATAAAACGCCAATTGGTAATTTTCAAAAAACTAAGAATGAATCTTCAAACCGCGCTGTCATGGTTGATTGGCACCTTATGAATCAATTTAAGTCACTTATTCGAAATAAAGAAAGTGACTGGCCAATTTTTGTGCCACACAATAAAAGAGTATTTAATTCAACTGTTAATGGCTTGTTAGAAAAATATTGCTATAAATTAGATATACCAACTATTTCGGTGCATGGTTTACGCCATACCCATGCCTCATTATTACTTTATGAAGGAGTATCAGTTGCTAGTGTTGCCAAAAGACTAGGTCATGCCAACACCACAACGACCCAAGAAACCTATATTCATATTATTGAGGAACTCGAAAATAAAGATAATGATAAAGTCTTACATCATCTATCTCAACTGAACTAAACAAAAAGTGGTACCAGTAAACTAAATGCTGATACCACTTTTTGTTTAGATGAAAAGCTTTTGTAAGAGATACCTTTTTAAGGTAGTTAGTTGAGTAAGCTTGTTTTACTGGTGAGTGATGAGATTTTCTGCAGTTTTAGAAAAAATTCAACTAAAAAAGAAAAAGCACCTTGTGACAGATGCTTTTCAATACTAGTTAATTGCGATTGGTTTAATTTGATTAAAATCATTACTGTTCTCAGTTTCTGCATTACGAATATCAATATCATTTTGCAAATTTAAGAAATAACGGTCTGATATCCCAAACAATCTACCTAAACGAATAGATGTGTCAACGGTAATTTGCCGACGATTGTGAAGAATGTCTTGAATACGTGAAGTAGGGACACCTATTTCTTTTGCAACACGATATGCCGAAAGGTTAAATGGCTCCATGAACTCTTCTCTTAAAATTTCACCAATTGTTGGTGTAGGAATAGTATTCATTAAAATCACTCCTTTTTAATGATAATCTACAATTTCGACATTCTTAATATTATTTTGTCCATGAACAGTAAAACAAATTCTAAATTGACTGTTAATCCTTATACTATATTGTCCTTCTCGGTCTCCGGATAGTTGCTCTAAATGATTTGCTGGTGGAATTCTAAGATCATTTATATTTTCAGCATTATCAATCATAATTAATTTTCGTAATGCAATACGTTGAATCGATTGAGGCAATTTTTTAGAAAACTTTTGTTCAAATATTTTTTCTGTTTCTTTATCTGCAAAACTTAATATCATGATATTTCTCTCTAGTTTTCTATGATTATATCCTTATTGCATGTATATGTAAAGAAGATATATTATTTACATTTTATATAAACATTTTTTGGAGAAGGTATTTTTTGAGGGTAGTTAGTTGAGTAAGTTTGGTTTGTTGGAGAGAAATAAGTATATTTACATAATTTAAGAACTTACCGATCTCAGTTTGTTCAATTATCAACGGAAGTTTAATAGGCATTTGCTGGAATACTTTATCCTTAATTGCAAATCTATCTGATCTAGCTCCGCTATCACCATTCTCATACATAAATTTATACCATTTAGACGAAAGAAAATAAAATGAAAGAAAATTTTCATCGGTATTGTGACTAAGCGAAAATATATAATACAAGGGTGACATTATACCTGTTTTGTTCAAAGTATTTCTACGTATAGGACCAAAAGGAGCATTTTTTGATATTCTGGGATTATAAACAAAATCGTTATTATTAACTACATAATAGTTAGATGTATTGTTAGCAATTTGCTTGTCAAAGAACTTTTCTTGATTAACAATCCCATCCTTTGCTGAATTAGTAAAGACTGGAAGAGATGCATTAGATTGATTTTTAGTTGTTACTTTAGTAGAAATTTCTCCCAACCTATGTTGCTTCCAATCACCCTTAAAATTTTTAAACCTCAAAGTAGGCTGTTTATTATTTTTATCAACAAATAACTGTTGCAACATCGCCTTTTTTAACTGTTTAAGTTGTTCCAATTTTCGTTGCTGGAGAGTGATCAGAGTATCTATCTTTTTAAAAAAC
>CANSKZ010000025.1 GCA_947647595.1 uncultured Clostridium sp.
TTAAAAGATAGCTTTAATCCTTATCCAAAACCACAAAAGAAACAGAGAATAGGACGGAAGCGGACAGATAAGACAGAAAAGTAGTAAGTTAGCAAAAAAGGAAAGAAGACGATTGAGTATTTTGCAAAATGAAAAAAGATGTTTTATATGTAATTGCAAAGAAAATTTGACAAAACATGAAGCTTTTGGAGGTTGTAATAGACAAAAGAGCATGGAATGGGGCTTAGTATATTATTTATGCGTAATATGTCACAGAAAAGTAACAGACAATGAAGAAATAAAGAAAAAGTTAGAAGGATTCGCACGAAGTAAGTTTATTATGAGACATAGTGCAGATTTATTCTTAAAAGAATTTGGAAGAAATTTTTAGGATACTAGAGAAAGGAGAAGGTAAGTGGACAAAGTTAGTTTCTTGATTTATTTAGAATATGAAGAACAATTTAATCTATTGAGTGATGAGCAGTTAGGACAATTAATGAGAGCAATTATGAGTTACGAAAAGACTGGGAAAGAACCTCAATTAGATGGAATGTTAAAAATGGCTTTCTCTTTTATTAAAACTAGATTAGATAAAGATAGAGAAAAATATAAAAGTAAATGTGAAAAGAATAAGCAAAATGGTGCAAAAGGTGGACGTCCTAAAAAGCAAACGCAAAAAGAAAAAGCGAAAAAAACCGAACGGTTTTAATGAAAAGCAAACGGTTTCAAAAAAAGCCGATATAGATATAGAAAAAGAAATAGAACAAGATATAGATACAGAAGAAGATTTACATACTAACTTAGTAAGTAGTACGTATGATGAAAATTTAGAAAAAATTCAGAAATATTTATTAGAAACCATTGGAAATAGTAATTCAACAGTTATTTTAGAGGCATATAGTTATTTAGATAATTTACCGATTGATGTTATACATGAAGCTTTACTAAGAACAGCTAGAAAACAAAAAAAATGGGATTATGCAAGAGGGACACTAAATAATTGGATACGAGATGGATTAGATACGCTAAAGAAGATTGAGGCAAATGATATTGAGTTTAAGAATAAAGATGCACCGAAGCAGGAAACAGAAGAAGAAAAAATAGCTCGAAAGACGAAAGAATTAGAGGAGGCGATTAAGCGTGACAATAACTGAATTTGTTGAAGTATTAAGTGAAATAGAAAAGTTTTTTGGAAAAGAGTTAACTGATTTTGAATCTAAGAAATGGCATGAAGAACTCAAAGAAATAAGCAAAGAGAGATTTAGACAACTGGCAAGAGAATGCTATAGAAACAATAAATTTATGCCGAAATTAGCGGATATAATTGATTACAATAAGAGCGTACCACGATTGCAAAAACGAGATTACAGAGAAAAAGAAAATTGTAAAATATGTGGGAATACTGGATTTGTAAGCTATACAAAATTAAATAAAGATGAAGGAATTGAATATTTTTATGTGGCAAAATGTAAATGTACAAATGGAACAAAATTAGGTAAGAGTATACCGATAATTGATGAGGTAAAAGTTGTAGTTTAAGGAGGTAATGAATGATAACGCAAGAAACAAGACAATTAAGTTTTGAGGATATTAAACCGAAGCGTCTAACAAGATATATGCAGATATTAGAGATAATTGATGATAAAGAAATGACAGCGAGAGAGATAGAAACAGAGATGAATAAAAAAGGATATTCAAAGTATTTTGATATGAACCATGTGAGACCACGTTTAACGGAATTAGTACAATATCATGAGTTATTTGAATGTGAAATGCGAGAGGATTATTTGACACATAAGCAGGTAGCGGTTTATAGAAAAATGACAGAACAAGAAAAAATGGAGTTAGAGAATATGGTTCATATTCCGAGAATAGATTAGGAGGCTGAATGTGCAAGGAAAATGTGAAGTGTTTGAAAAAGATTGTATAGGTTGTGAAGGACTTTTGTATGACATAGATAAATTAAAATTGTTATGTGAGACATATAAAAAAGAGCTTTACTGGATAAGAGGAGAACAGATAAATGTTTTTAATAACAAAGAATGATAAAAAAGAAATATTAAATATATTGATTCATTATAATTGCAAATGCAAGATGAGTGAATTAATAAAAGAGTATAGTTATCTAAACGACAGGAAAAGTAAAAGAGAAAAAATAAGAATGATAATAAGAGAGCTGAATCGAGAATTGAATAGAATGATTAAATTACAAATAGTTGAGAAGGAAAATTATGTGGAAATAAAATTTTAGGAGGAGAAATGAATACATATAGAATTAAAAAAGAAGATTTAAAAAATGAAAAAGTTTTAGCAGAAGGTTATAAAATATTTAACCAAGGCTTTAAAGCAAGAAATTATTGTTATGCTGATAAAAATGGAGAAGTAGTTGGAAGTTTTCATAAAGTAGATGGAGATATAGAAGAATGTAGTTGGGGATTACATTTTAGCAAAAATCCGTTTAATTGTTTTAATTTTTACGAATGCGTGCAATGGAATGAGTTTGCAAAAGTAAGGGCTTATGAAAAAATTATTGATGCTGAAGA
The DNA here is from genome assembly GCA_947647595.1 of uncultured Clostridium sp. Classification (GTDB taxonomy): domain Bacteria; phylum Bacillota; class Clostridia; order TANB77; family CAG-508; genus Scatovivens. Next base: position 2,523 of record CANSKZ010000025.1, read on the forward strand.
TAAAGAAAAAACAGTTGCGCAAGTAATTGAGATAGTTGAAACATATACGTTTAATGAATTTATTGAAGTTTTAAAAAAATATAATAAAGAAAGATATTACAGTAATGGAGTAAATGACAGTTATGGAGTAAATTACAGTGATGGAGTAAATTACAGTGATGGAGTAAATTACAGTGA
>CANSKZ010000026.1 GCA_947647595.1 uncultured Clostridium sp.
TTCAAGCAACGAAAGATTTTTTAGATAAGCAGTATGGCGAAGAAAATAATATCTCAGCGAATGTGCATATGGACGAAACGACGCCACATATGCATTATGCGTTTATACCAGTTGTTTATGACGAGAAAAAAGAGCGTGAAAAAGTATCGGCAAAAATTGTATTAAATCGCAATCACTTACAAAGTTTTCATGATGACTTAGATAAGCATTTGAAAGCCGAAATACCGCAAATATATGAGCGTGGTGTCGTTAACGGACAAACTGTGGGTGTTGAGACGGTCGAGGAGTTAAAACAGCTACAAGGGCGTGAAAAAGAGCTTAAACAAGAACTTAAAGAATTGAACGACCGTAAAGAGATGCTGACTAGTCAAACCGCTACGTTAAAGCAGGACTATGAGCAGTACGAGAGCGTAAAGCAAAAAGTCGATACCACACGTATTAATAGCAAACCGATCAAAGAGAAAGTCGGCTTCCTGAAGCGAGAAGAAGTCGATACAGGTTACGTGAAAGTGGCGAAAGAGGACTTTGAGACGTTGAAAGAGGCCTATCAGTACATGCCAGTGGCGAAAAAGGAACTAAAAGCAGCGGAAAGGAAAGCAAACGGAGAACATCAAGAACGCTTAAAATACATGACGAAATATCAAGAAACAGCGAAAGATTTGAAAACGACTAAGCGAGAATTAAGCGTATTAAAGCAGTTTGCCAGCTATGTGAGTGACTTTGTGCAGAAAACACTAGGCATTGATATTTTTGAGCAATTTAAAACACATCAGCAAGAAAAAGTACAAGAGAGAAATAAAGATGACTTCGAAAGAGGTCGTTAGAAGCTCATATTTGCGTTCTAAGACGTTTTAAAACGATTTGCATATAAATATACTAAATGAGCTGTTAAACTCCTTATAAGCCCCTTAATTTTCTTTTAGAGACCATTCAGGGATTGTTAAGGGTGTTAACCCTTGACCATGCGTTAGCATGCTAGTAAATGCAGAAATTTACGCGAAATTACTTAGATTTTCAAACATTCTCATACAACAACTCCCCTTTTTTCTTGAAAATAAAGGGTTTAAGGGGCTTTGCCCCTTTTTTTAATGGCTTGCGTCAGCAAGACTTCTTTTTTTATTTTTCTTTTCTCTTTTTTTTATAGTTTTTTATCAATATTCTGTTTAAAAAGAATACGATAAATAGATAAATGTTTAATTTATCTATGTTTAGATAATGTTTAGATATATGTTTAGACGATTTTTAGCCCTTGGGAGAGTAAGTAAGAGGGCTCTTTAAAAAAACATTTTGTGAGTTTAAAAAAACATTTTGTGAGTTTAAAAAAACATTTTGTGAGTTTTAAAAAAACATTTTGTGAGTTATAAAAACTTATAATTGTTTTTATAAACTTTTTATTCTAAAATAAAAATAAATATAGAGAGAGGTTTTTTTATGACAAATGAAATTGTTAAACATCATAACGATTTAAATACAGTGCCTATGCGAAATTGGACTTCGGAAGAAATGAATTTTTTCTTTGCAATCTTATCTAAAATGAGAAATAAAGGGACAGATTTAGTTAATTTTACGGGTAATGAGCTCAAAGAATTAGCTGAATATAATGATTGGAATTTACCACGTTTTGTAAATACAATGGAAAATTTAGGGGATCATATAACATCAATAAAGTATAAAGAACGTACTAGCCATTCTTTTAAAATCATGAATTTATTTAGTATTTTTGAAGTTAAGTGGAATGATGATATGTCTGATTTAAATGTAAGAGTGGGAGTTACTGAAAATTATAGTTATATACTTAATAAGATTAATGCTGAATTTACCAGTTATGAATTACAAGAATTTACACGTATTAAATCTACTTATGCAAAATCTATGTATCGTCTTCTAAAACAATGGAGAACTGTAGGGAAATTAGAATTAAAAATTGAAGATTTTAAACAATTATTAGATACACCAGATTACTACACACCTAGCCATATTGATAAAAATATTTTGAAGCCCATAATGAAAGAATTACCGATATTTTTTAAAAGTTTAAAAGTTAAGAAGTTAAAACGCAATACACGGGGAACACCCGTTACTGGCTATTTATTTACTTGGCAACCTGAACACACTGAACCTTGGTTAGAAAATAAATATGACGAGCAGCCACAAGAATATGCGCCAAAATACGAGGATAAATTCACTGAATGGTTAATCAATTATGGGGTGCTATCAACGTATGACCATGAATTGATTGAACAGTTTAAACTAGAGGTTTATCCGTCATACCAACAGCTTGCTGATAGAGCGACCCTAGACACTGTCGAAAAGCATATCTCATATGTTGCGAAACAACACTATAAGCACCCTGTTGGCTATTTTAAAGAAGCTGCTAAAGACTATCTAGGTAGATTTATATAAAAATAAAAGCCCCCTGACGAAAGTCGAAGGGGGCTTTTGTTATTTTGAGTTTTTGTAGGCGACAATTTTGGAGACCACAAAAACCTCAAATGGTATCAGCTAATTGCACCATAAGGGTGCGCTGATACTCGGCTCAAAAGAGCCGAATAGCCGTCTGCAAGACCCCTCGGCGAGCCCGTCCAAAATTCATTTTGGTATAACGGGCTATACCAAATTGAATTGGCTTTCTAACCATGCTATGAT